>NZ_BOLN01000007.1 GCF_016861655.1 Levilactobacillus lanxiensis
TTATTCCGGCATAGCTCAGTTGGTAGAGCACCTGACTGTTAATCAGGTTGTCGACGGTTCGAGCCCGCCTGCCGGAGCTTTATAATGGAGAGTTGTCCGAGTGGCTGAAGGAGCAGCATTGGAAATGCTGTAAACGGGTACTAACCTGTTTCGAGGGTTCGAATCCCTCACTCTCCGTTTAAATAGTATGACCCGTTGGTCAAGTGGTTTAAGACACCGCCCTTTCACGGCGGTAACATGGGTTCGAATCCCGTACGGGTCATTTTTGGAGGATTAGCTCAGTTGGGAGAGCGTCTGCCTTACAAGCAGAGGGTCACAGGTTCGAGCCCTGTATCCTCCATTAGATAACATAACACTTTAATTATGGTCCGTTGGTCCAGTTGGTTAGGACGCCTCCCTGTCACGGAGGAGATCACGAGTTCGAGTCTCGTACGGACCGTTGTTATGTTATTAACAATTTAATACACAGCAAACATATATTACATGATGGTATGGCTCGGTAGCTCAGTTGGTAGAGCAATGGATTGAAGCTCCATGTGTCGGCGGTTCGATTCCGTCCCGCGCCATTCATGGTGGGGTAGCGAAGTCTGGCTAAACGCGGCGGACTGTAAATCCGCTCCTTCGGGTTCGGTGGTTCGAATCCACTCCCCACCATCATAGGGATATAGTTCAATGGTAGAACAACGGTCTCCAAAACCGTCGATGTGGGTTCAACTCCTACTATCCCTGTTTGTAATGTAATGGCGGTATTGGTGAAGTGGTTAACACACCGGATTGTGGTTCCGGCACGCGTGGGTTCGATTCCCACATACCGCCCTAGATTGGGGCATCTTGATTTATTCAGCTGGTCCAATCAGATTGGATAGGCGATTATGGTGGTATAGCCAAGTGGTAAGGCAGAGGTCTGCAAAACCTTCATCGTCGGTTCAAATCCGATTACCACCTTTGACTGGGTGTATCCAATCAGCATTTTTTTGCCGGAGTGGCGGAACTGGCAGACGCGCTGGACTCAAAATCCAGTGACCGTTGAGGTCGTGTGGGTTCGAACCCCACCTCCGGTATAAGAAGATTCATCTCGGGAGTCATCGCATTAGGCGATGGCTTTTTTTGTGCAGTTTTTAAGGCGTTTTGCAAGGCATTCTCTGTTTGTTCCCACTTTTGATTGGCAATATCCTTAAACCTGAAGTCAAAATTCAGATGTTAGGGATGTTAGTTGTGCAAAAAAGATGGTGGCAAGCGGCCTTGGTTCTTGCAGGGTGTTTCGTTGGTTGGCAATTGGCTCAGGTGGGGGCTCAGGCGAGCTACAACTCCATGTTTGCCCGGGAAGGGTACTTCTCAACGCATGAGCGGTTAGATGCGACCAAGACCTATGACCGGAAGATTAGCCGCTACAAGTCCGTTTACGTGACGCAAACAGCTAAGGGTAAGATTCGTAATGCGAGCTTGATGTTCTATGCTAAACCACAAGGGAAGCATTTTACGCATTATGCGAGTCACTGGATCAATGTCCGGACCTTACGCAATGGAAAACTTTATGCGTACAATGATCAGACCGTTTATGGCAACTACTTGGTTGCCTATCATGAGTTTGGTCGGGGACATGGGACGACAATCTATGCCGGTAAGCGGCCAGTGAAGCTGCATTACTCCAAGAAGGGGAATCTGCTCTTTACTTATCAGAAGCAGACGCTGACGGTTCATATGAGCTCGGGTCAGGTAAATCTGAACGGTAAGGCAACGAGTGCGAAGGCTAACCGGACGTTTAAACGGGCTGTACCCACTAAGGGGAAGCGAACTAGTCGTCTGATTGCGGATGCTAAGCGCTATCTCGGGGTACCTTACCGGTATGCTGGTCGTGATGCCTTCGGTGGCTTAGATTGTGCGTCATTCGTTGATCAGGTCTACCTGGATGTTGAGCACCGTGACATTGGTGGCATGACTGGTGTGCAGCAGAAGTTAGGTAAACACGTTGCTGTTCGGCATGCTAAGAAGGGTGATTTGTTGTTCTGGCAGATTGCTGGGCAGAAATATACGTATCACGTTGCCATGGCCATTGGCAAGGGCAAGCTGATTGAAGAGGCTGGCAAGTCCGTTCACGTTTCAAAGATTGCGAACCGGCACCCACAGTTTGCAATTCATATGAAGTAAATAGCTAAGGGAACCACGTCCGTGTCTGTTGGACGTGGTTTTTGCTTGTCTGAAAGTAGTAGACAGGTGTGATTGAGGTGACTATCGCACAAAATAATTTAGATGTATAATTTAAATGACGGTTTATTATTAATCGAGGAAATAAAATGATGTGCCGTTAAACTAATGAATTGGGGTTAAGTCTATTGAATATACATAAGTTAAAGCCAGTCGTATTGCTAACCTTGTTGTTGGCAGCGACTACGGTTGGCAATAGTACGGCTAGGGCGGCCAAGCGTCAGTCGGTTGCAAGTAAGGCTAAGATTAGTCGGTTGATTAAGCAGTCGCCGGATTTAAAACCGACTGGGAAAATTCTGCGTCAGAATCACCGGACCTATCTTAAGCGTGAAGATATGATTTCCAAAAATTATAATTTGGAAAATTTTGCGGATAGTGGCGTGTTTAACCACAAGCACCAAGCAAGAATCTATGTCGCTTCGCCAGTGCTGAAATCTTACGTACGGACGGCCGTTAAGCGTTGGAACACTGCGTTGGGGCGGCAGGTCTTTAAGGTGACGACAAAACGGTCACGAGGGACGCTGCGAGTAAGTCTAAAGACTAGTGATGCTCAATGGGACGGTCTCTTTGATGGAAATCGAATCTACGTCAATCGGGCAGATTTTAATACGCCGAATACAGCACGTTATTTAGAGGACAGCCAGTACCAGGCTTATATTCAACACATGACAGACTTACAAAACGAAGCTGCTAAGAAAGTGCAAAAATTAGCAGCTGATCATGCTGTCCGACATGAGACGTTGGAAGATTCACGGGCCAGTAAAAATGGTGATGAACAGGGTGCTATTCAGGCAGAAGTAGATGCTGAGATGACACAGTACTTTCAGTCAGAGCATCAGATTCAAGATAGCTATCGGGCCAAGCTTAAAGCGTACCGGCAGAGCAAACACACTTGGCTCGTTAAATTAAAGGCGCGGTACCAGCGGATGTACTGGAACTCAGTGGTTGAACATGAGTTGGGACATGGTTTGGGGTTAGATCATACGCCTTATCTGGCCGACGTGATGTTTGCGGCATCTAACGATGAGGGCGAGTACAAGAGCTTAAACGTTAAGTATCCCTGGGTCAAGGATATCGCGGTCGCGACCCGTGATAAATTATCCGCACGGGACATTGACCGGGCAAAATTAGCGCGGAAATTAAACTATTGGTGAGTTTGAAGCAGATAAACGAAATAAGCGGGCTAGGATTGCGTGTTGGCAATCTTGGCTCGCTTTTCGTCTACGGATTAAGCTGGGACGTAGGGCGCTTAGACGGGCGCCTAGTGCCTTAATTTTAGTCAAAAGAAAAACCCTAGCTGGACCGGCGGCTAGGGTTTTGCAGGTATTCGTCAATGTTAAGATAGTTGCGAATGATTAATCGTTGTAAGCGTCTTGTAAACCGACCTTGTCTTGGTGGTCGATGGAGGCGTAACGATCGGAAGCGTACATCACGCTGGCTTTACTTGCAGAGTGGCTTAAGCCAAGTGCATGGCCAATTTCGTGGGTGGCAACGTTCGTTCGTTGGTTCTTGGTGTAACCGTACTTGGTTAATAAGCTACGGTTCAAAGTAGACTTAGCGGAAACGATTTTGTTATCGTCGTTACCCTTGTTTAAGTAAGAGTAGTTGGTGTAACCGGCTAACTTGCCGCTCTTAGTGCTTAAGGATTGGGAAGAGGTCAAGGTGATGTCGGCCTTTTCGTCGCCCTTAGCAGCTTTTAATTGAACAACGCCAACTTTGTTCCAACGCTTAACGGCGTTCTTCCAAACACTCTTGTAGTAAGAAGACGTGTTGCTCGTTTTGTATGTAATAGTGGTTTGGTCCCAACTACCCCAAGAAGGTGTTGGTTCGCTGGTAGCTGCGGCGAAGATGGTTGAGCTGCAAGTGGCTAAGGTGACAACCAGAGTGGCGATAACTAAGACGGTCCATTTAACAATTTTCTTTAACATTTTGAATACCTGCTTTCTTTTAAATCCGAATGATTTGCATTTCAATTGCTTACTATCTTATTGACTATGGTTAGTATAGAACGAGAACCAAAAGAGTTGGACGGACACATCTGGTGGGGTGGACAGTTTCTAGGGGACAATATTGTTAATGTGGCTAGGACTTGTACCATTTAGGCCATTGTGTGGCGACAAATGGTTACACAATGGGCTTTGTGGCCACAAACGCTATTGCGATTTGGTTGGTCATTGACCGAATTGCGCGCAAAAAAAGAGCCCGGTAGAAGCAATCGTTTTCAACGACTGTTCTACCGGGCTTTGTTGGATATCTCAACAAAAATATGGAAGTGTAACGAACATTGCGTACAAGATAACCGTTATACTAGTCAGAAATCACAAATATTTGACCGCCGTACCGTATGCTGCGACTGATTGCATATCGGTGCCAATGGACCCAGAATCAAACCGCATCATGACCACCGCATCTGCCCCCATGTTGGCGGCATTTTGCTTTAACCGATCAACCGCGACGTTCCGTGCTTCGTCCAACATCTTCGTGTAGTCCTTGATTTCACCACCGACCACGTTCTTCAGGGATGCCCCAATGTTACGAATTACGTTCTTGGACTGCGTGGTTAACCCAAAGACTTCGCCGATGACCTGGTACTCCTGGCCAGGGATGCGTTCCGTTGTTGTAACTAAAATATCTGCCATAATAAATTCCTCCTCTGTGACTGCTTTCACTATACCTAGCGGGGCACGAAAAGGCAAGGTCGATTGCTTGGATGATCTAGATGGTGGTTTGCGAGAATAAACAACTAGGTCCGGGTAAACGTGAAATAGCTAAAAACGACTGGACTCACTGGTACGACTAGTGTTTAGACTGTTTTTCATTAAATGACAAGTCAAATTTCGAAGGATTTGGCTTAAATTACGGCTTATTAATAATAAAGACTGTTAATCTGGAAACGCACGTGTTACATTAATAGGCGTGGAAAGCCTGTGTCTAGAGGTGCCACGGGGAGAGTAATGATATGCAATTGTTCGATGAAAATAAAGCGTCACAAAAGTACCAAGAAATTTGTGACCTCGGTAATGCCGAATTAGATTGGCCGTTGGACAACGCTAAACGTGACCTCGTTGAAACATTCTTTGTAGCACAGCACGCCTACCAGGCAATTTCCAAGCAAATCGACAAAACCTTTCACGTTTCATTAGCCTTTTATCAACAGCATCATAGGTTCTATGTTGATATCAGCGACCTAACCCACTACCGCATGGATTTCCTGAGCACGACGGGGCGGTTCCTCCGAGACGCGGTCGATGCGACCTACCAGTTAGAAATTTGGGACCGTGAGTCTCACAGAAAGCACGCCTATTCTAGCGACGAACTGACGCGGATGGATTGCGAAGACCTTAAAAAGGGGACCGTCGTGGAGACATTGACGTATGGTCGCTTGGATTGCCGGGTGCGACGGACGTTTAGCCTGCAAAACGGCCACCTCTTCTGGGATAAGGAGCAGTTCTACGTGGCGGGTAAGCCGGTTGAGTTGACCGATGGCCTCATGACGTTGCAGAAACGCTTGGAAGAGGAAACGGTTTGGTTTAGTCAAAAATTATTCAGGATTCGCGACTTTACCTAATCATCAGAGCTCTGGAGAAACTTCCAGGCGCTTACATAGTAGTAGAAAGGCAACAAAAAATGCCCAATCACAGGTTGTGGTTGGACAAGCTAGTTTGCGGTCGAGTGTAGTGACAAACGATTGGTGAGTGCTTGCTGTGTCGCCGCGATTTGGCCCCGTAAGAGGTCCTTATGGGCGACGGCAATCACATTATTCAGGCCCCGGAGATGCGTGGTGACGGCTAAGATTTGGTCGTCAACCAGGTAGATGGGTTCTGGCGCAATCGTGAGGTCCCAATGGTGTTCTGCGTGCACGGCAGTCTGGGACAGGCCCAAAGCCACCGCTAAGTTTTGACAAAAGTGATCAATCAGAGCTGCATCCACGATTCGGTTACCGGTGAGGGCGGGTTGAAACTTGCCACTCAGGATGTCGCCAATCACTTTGATTTCTGTCATTTTGGTTCCTCCATTACTAGATGATGCCTCATTCTAGCACGGTTTAATCGGCAAACGGTAGTGTGTTTGCTTGGGTTTAGCGAAACTTTAAAACTCTGTGGCTAAACAGTCAAGTCAACAAACAGTTAACGAAGAATCAAAATGCCGGCGAGCAACTGACACAGTCCCGAGAAGACTAGCCGGTAACGTACGCTGAGGCGGGGCTGTAGCCACCAATGGGCAGCCACGATAAGAATAAGGGGCACTAGGCGCCAGGTGAAGCCGAGAACCACTAGTGAGAGCACAAAAATCACCGGTGTAATCAGGGTCAACCGCCAATCCCGTTCGCCCGTTAAATAATAAGGCTCGAAGAAGGTCAAGTAACTGGCCATCAGGGGGATCAGTGGGGTGAGAAATTGCACGGCGAGGTAGTGGTTACGCAGGAAGAAGAGCAGAACGGGCACCCCGTAGCCGGCGAGAACACTGAAGACAATCAGGCCGTACGTCGATTGCAGGCCCAACTGGGGGATGCAGGCGAGGACTAGGAAGACGCACAACAAGAGAGCGAAGGCCTGGACCAAGTGATCGTTAGGTGCCGCTAAGATGCCCAGGGTCGCCGCGGCGACCACCAGAATTGGACCGATGTGTGACTGAAAGTGGCGTTTCAATAATAGGAAGATACCCGCAGCGACCAGAATCCCGTAGCCGGCAAGATAGAGCTTAACATCCGTGCCCAAAGGCGTGCCGGTACTGGTGGTTGCGCCGGCTAACCACCAAAGAATATTTTGACAAATTGTGAAGCAGAACAGCTGTTGGACCGTTCGGTTTTTGAAGAAGGCCATGAGAGTGGTCATGGAATCGCTCCGTTTCGACTGGTTATAGTATTGCCTTTTATCTTAGTGATAAATGGGCCGTTGGTCAACGATTGTTTACGGATTTTTTGGCGGCTTCCTTTTAAGTCGGCCGGATTTGTGTTAAAATTCTTGAGTTATGAGTCAATTCCCGATAGGATTCACGGACCTTGTGAAGCTGCCTTGTAACCGAATGGCGTCGAGATTATCGGTCAACTCGCCGTCAACACTATCTAGGGGGAATATCAATTGCAAGAAAGACATTTATTTACTTCGGAATCCGTTTCTGAGGGCCATCCCGACAAAATCGCCGATCAAATCAGTGACGCTATCTTAGATGCGATGCTGCAACAAGATCCAGATTCACGGGTTGCCTGCGAAACGTCCGTCACGACTGGCCTCGTCCTGGTCTTTGGTGAAATTTCAACCAAGGCCTACGTTGATATCCAAAAGGTGGTTCGTCAAACCATCAAGGAAATCGGCTACACGGACGGTCAATACGGGTTTGACGGCGATAACTGTGCCGTCCTCGTGGCCATCGATGAACAATCACCTGACATTGCGCAAGGGGTCGATGACTCTTTGGAAACGCGTGAAGGTGACGAAGATCCATTAGACAAGATTGGTGCCGGTGACCAGGGGTTAATGTTCGGCTATGCCGTTAACGAAACGCCTGAATTGATGCCTTTACCAATTGAACTGAGTCATGCGTTGATGCGGCGGATTGCCATGCTGCGGAAGACCAACGTCATTGACTACCTGCGGCCAGATGCCAAGGCTGAAGTGACGGTTGAATACGATGACAACGAACGCCCACTGCGGGTCGACACCGTTGTGCTGAGTACCCAACACGATCCTGACGTGACCTTGGACCAAATTCGCCAAGACGTTATCGACCAAGTCATCAAGCCAGTGATTCCAGCTGAGTTGTTGGATGACAAGACGAAGTACTTCATCAACCCAACCGGTCGTTTCGTTATCGGGGGTCCTCAAGGGGATGCCGGGTTGACGGGTCGGAAGATCATCGTTGATACCTATGGTGGGGCTGCTCATCATGGTGGTGGGGCTTTCTCTGGGAAGGATGCCACCAAGGTTGACCGTTCAGCTAGTTACGCTGCACGGTACATTGCCAAGAACATCGTGGCTGCTGACCTAGCGACTAAGTGTGAAGTCCAGATTGCCTACGCCATTGGGGTAGCGGAACCCGTTTCCGTTTACATCAACACGTTTGGCACCGGGACCGTTGCTGAAAGCAAGCTGAACGCTGCGGTGCGTGACTTGTTTGACCTGCGTCCAGCCGGTATCATTCGGATGCTCGACTTGAAGCGGCCAATCTACAAGCAAACCGCTGCGTACGGTCACTTTGGTCGGACGGACATTGACTTGCCATGGGAACACCTTGACAAGGTCGACGCCTTGAAGGCTGCCGTTAAATAAACCACTGAAGGGCTTGGGATAACTTCCTAGGCTCTTTTTTTGCGCAAATTTATGGGTGGCCAGTACCTGAGCTTTTTCGTTATTTTGAGTCGTGCCCCTTGTATTTTCAAGACGAACCCGCGATAATTGGTGTATTACTGAAAAATCAGAAATTGGGCAGTAGCAGCAATTGGCTACGTAAAACCGTTGGTGGTGGGGCCAGCGTTAGGAGGAAATTATGAATAAGAAACAAACGAACGTTGCCGTTGTGACGGGGGCTGTCTTCGTGGCAACCTTCATGTCCGCCATTGAGGGGACCATCGTCTCCACCGCAATGCCCACCATTGTCGGTGATTTACACGGGGTGGCCCTGATGAACTGGGTCTTCTCGATTTTCCTGTTGACCAGTGCACTGGCGACGCCCATCTATGGCAAATTGGCCGATACGGTTGGCCGAAAATTGGTGTTCCTGGTCGGCCTGTTTATCTTTGTCCTGGGCTCAACGCTGTCGGGGATGTCCCACAGCATGGAAACGCTGATTGCCTGGCGCGCCTTACAGGGTATCGGGGCCGGGGCGATTATGCCCGTCTCCTTTACGATTCTAGCCGATATCTATCCCGTCGAACAACGGGCCCGGGTGATGGGCTTAAACGGCTCAGCGTGGGGCATAGCGGCCGTGGTGGCACCCCTGTTGGGTGGGTTCATCGTTGACCAGTTGAGTTGGCACTGGATTTTCTTCATTAACATCCCAATCGGTATCATCACCATGGGACTCATTTGGTTCTACTTAAATGAATCGACCGAGCGCAAGGCCTTCTCAATGGACTGGTTTGGCTCACTCTGGCTGTCCGTTGGCTTGTTAGCGATGATGCTGACGTTCCAGCTGTTAGGTGAGGGTGAAATCAACGTTCTGTGGGTCATCACCGGTTTTGTGGTAGCGGTCGTGGCCTTCTGGCTGTTTATTCGCCAGGAAAAGCGCACGGCCGACCCGCTGATTCCCATGACGCTGTTTGCCAATCGGACCTTTGTCATCCAAAACCTGATTGCGGCGCTGTTGAGTGGCTTCATCATGGGTTTTGAAGTGTATCTGCCAACCTGGACACAAGGGTTGTTAGGCCTGTTGGCGTCCCAAGCCGGGTTTGCCATCACGCCCAGTTCACTGATGTGGATTGTGGGGTCATTTATTGCGGGTAAACTCCTATTGAACCGTTCCCCCTATAATATCGTTAATATTGCGTTGACGCTGGTTCTGATTGGAGCGGTCACCATGGCCCTGATTCCTGCTAGCACGCCATTCTGGTGCTTCTTCGTGATTGCCGCCATCTGTGGGACCGGCTTTGGGATTACCATTACCACCACGACCGTCACGGTGCAAAGTAAAGTGGCCGTTGACGAGGTGGGGGTCGCAACCTCATTTAACACGCTATCCCGGACGCTGGGTCAGACCATCATGGTTTCCGTCTTCGGTATCATCATGAACCTGGAAATGGCACGTGGGGTGGCGAGTCATCCCGGCACGACCATGGGGATGATGAATAAGTTAATTAACCCCCAAACGGCTAAAGCGTTGCCAGCGCACCTGCTGCCAACGCTACATGGTATCCTGTACCAAGGCCTCCACGTGATCTTTATCGCGGGTGCTATTCTGATTCTCGTGTCCTTTGCCGTGAACTTTTTCGACCGCAAAGACACAGAACAGGTTACCGGTCACCAGGGGTAATTAGTCCCGTTTTTAATTAATTTACGGTATAATAATGCTAAACGACCAAAAAGTGGAGGCGATAAGATGTTTGAAAGTAATCACGCGCGGTATGCCAGTTATGGCACAGTTGCGGCCTTGCCAGGCGATATGATCGACGCTGTCTGGCAGATTATTGATCACGACCTCCAGGGGTTATTTCCGTTAGATAATCTGTTAACGTTTAGACTGCATAATAATCAGGGCAACACGACCTTTGAGTACGTCCAAACGGATGATGACGATGTCACGTTGCGGGCCGGGTTCGACACGCAGTTTGGCTATACGCCGGAGTTGCCGGAGACGGTTCTGGCTTACGATGACGGCGACAGCCAAATCATTCTGTTACCATCCGAAACAAACGAACATTAGGGCTTGGGCCAAACGAGTCGTTGTCAGCGCCTCCGGGCTGGTGAAAACTGGGCCTGGTCGCGTCCGTTCCCGGCGGCGCGCTCAAGGCGCCCTGCTGTGGGGCCGGTTCCAGCCGAAGGGCGGGCTTCCGCCTCAACTTTGAGCCAAAAAGCGGTCTCAAAGGTTGTCCCGTGCTCTAAGCTGAGAAAAATCGCTCAGCTAAGACCATCGACACAGCCGGGCACCTTGGCTCGCCTCTGGTCACTCCCACGACCGGCCCATTTTCACCAGCCCTGCGGCTGACACGGGTTTAGCCCGCGTAATATTCGTTGATTGTTCGTTGGTTCCGTCAGTTAGTTGGCGGCTTGGTTAGACTGTCATAAATGTCTATCGAATTTTCATTGAATCTGTGGCGTTTTGCTGCAGATTCTATTTTTTTGCCATGCAGATGGCAACTGTCCGACGACAAAAAACACCAACACGTGTCGGCTGGCCGACGGTGCTGGTGAAGAGTTAAATGACGTTATTGAATTAAACCGAAGTGGCGTAGGCCGTGGACGATGCCGTCCGTAGTGTTGCTGGTGGTGACGTAGGCTGCCTTGGCTTTTGCTTCGGGGACGCCGTTGCCCATGGAGATGGGGACGTCGACCTCGTCAAACATTTGCAGGTCGTTGTAGCCGTCACCAAACGCGTACGTTTTAACGCCCTGTAAGCCGGCCTCGGTGATTAGTTGTTGAATCCCGGATTGCTTGCTGACGCCGTGGACCATGGTGTCTAGGCAGCGGGGATTGTTCCGAACCAAGTCGAGCTGGTTGGCAAATTTTTCTTGATACGCCTGATCCTTATCGCGGTTAAAGACGTTAATGAAGTTAATGTCTTGGTGTTGGTACCAATCGGCGTCGACGACTGGATTCAGTCGTAACAACTGAAAGTTTTCGACCGTGTCAGCGTTGGCCTGGCTCAACCGAAAGCCTTGGCTGGTGTAGTAGGCCAGGGGGTCACCCTGAGCCTTAGCGAAGGCTGTGATGGCTGCCAGCGTGGGTTGGTCAATGACCGAAGCTGTCAGTCGCCTGCCTTCGAATTGGACGTAACTCCCGTTGGCACCGACGACGGAATCGATTCCCGTGGCGTCCAACACATATTGAATCTCAAAAATGTTTCTTCCTGTCGCAATAACTGGTAAAATATGATGTTGTTGCATTTCGTGAATGGCAGCGATACTTGCCGGCAAAACATTCTTGTGATCGTCAAATAACGTGCTATCCAAGTCAAAAAAGACGATTGCTTGATACATATTTAGCCTCCTAAATGCTGATTCTCTACGGTTCTATTATACAGCAAGAGCCAAAGTTAGCGAAATGAGGGAAATTTTTTTGCCGCATAAATGTAGTAGTCGCCATTTTTATGTTACACTATATCTTGTATTTTTAATTAAAGAGGGGCTATCATGGTGATAATTACAGCTGGAATGATCGGTGTCGGTAAAACGACCCTTACTGGAAAGATTGCGTCGCACTTGGAAACTCAAGCATTTTTTGAACCGGTTGGTGATAACCCGGTTTTACCACTTTACTACCGGGATCCAAAGCAATACGGATTTTTATTGCAAATTTACTTTTTAAACAAACGGTTTAGCATGATTAAGCGGGCCCTAGCCGACGATAACAACGTCCTGGACCGTTCCATCTACGAAGATGCCCTATTTACGCGGGAAAACAACGCGGAAGGCAACATCACGGATACTGAGCTCGAAGTTTACTTGAACTTGCTCGACAACATGATGAATGAACTGAGCGAATTGCCAAAGAAGGCCCCAGATCTGTTGGTCTACGCCGACGCTGACTTCGATACGATTTTACACCGGATCAAGAAGCGTGGTCGTGACTACGAACAATTCGATGACAACCCAGAGTTGGAATCTTACTACAAGAAGATGTGGACTGCTTACCAAGGCTGGTTCGCCGACTACGATGTTAGTCCTAAGATCAAAATTGACTTACAAAAATATGACTTGGACGTTCCGGGCAACACGGAATTAGTTCTGGGCCAAATCGATGACGCCTTGAAGGAAATTCGGAGCGACGCCACGGTTTAATGATTAATTGAACGTAATGCCAACTCGTTAGGAGTGGGTGTTGCGTTTTTTTCGTCGCAAAAATTGCGGGTAATAAAAAAATCCAATCATCCGTAATGAAAGGGGATGATTGGATCTGAGTTTCTAGTATTAACGTATCACTAGCTGTTTTTGCCGATTGCCAGAATCCTTGGCAACAAAAACGAGCAAATCTCAATTATAGATAGGACTAGCGAAAGGGAACTGGCAAGGTCAGTGTGAGTGACCAGAGGCGGATCAACCTGACCAGCTGTGTCGGTGGTCTTAACTGAGTGATTTGCTCAGTTTAGACCATGGGACAACCTTTGAGACCGTTTCTCAGGCTCAAAGTTGAGGTGGAAGACCGAACTTTGTCTGGAACCGGCCCCACAGCAGGGCAGGTTGAATCCGCCGCCGGGAACGGCAGTGACTTTAGCCCAGCTTCTTTTCAATGTTGGCTAAGGTGACTTCTGCCGTGTCTGCGAAGACCATGTCAGCGGCACCCAGTTCAGTTGAATCACCGATACCCAGTGAAACTTCGCCGGCAGCGTTGATGGCTTGGACCCCAGCAGCGGCGTCTTCAACCCCGATACACTGGTTAGCTGGCAAGTTCAGTAATTCCGCACCCTTGGTGTAGATTTCTGGGTCTGGCTTGCCGTGGGTCAAGCTGGCTGGGTCAACGATCTTAGGGAAGTAGTCGGCCAGTTCCAATTTGCCCAAGACACGAGGAGCGTTCTTGGAGGCAGAAGCTAAGGAAAGTTGGTAGCCCTTGGCGCGTAAGTCATCCAGGAAGGCCTTCATGCCGGGTAAAATGTTAGCGGGCGTCATCTTGTCCACTTCGGCCACGTAGTTCGTGTTCTTTTGGGCGGCCAATTTTTCCTTTTCGGCTTCGGTGTAGTCATTTTCCTTGCCACCGGCCTTTAAAATCATTTCCAGGGAATCCATCCGGCTAATGCCCTTTAAGCCGTTACCCAGTTCTTCGCTCCAAGCAACGCCCAGTGAGTCGGCGAGTTGGTGCCAAGCGGTCCCGTGCAAGATAGAGGTGTCGGTGATGACACCATCGAGGTCAAAGACGAATCCTTTAATATCAGCAAACTTTGTCATGAAAAAACACTCCTTAATCGGTTATGGTTTGTGAAACGTTAGGTTTTAGTGAAACTGTTTGTTGCCCAATTTGAATGGTAGCGGCGTGGTCGGCTTGCACGGTGACGTGATGATGATCGATGTCAAAGGTGTAGCGCGTGCCACGTAACAGGTGTTGGAACTTAACGGCTTGCCAGGCCTCGGGGAGGTGCGGGTTGACCGTTAAATGGTCGCCCAGGGCATCGACCCCGGCATAGTAGCGCGTGGACATCAGGGTCACGGCGCCCATGACGCCAAGGTGAATGCCCTCGGCCGTGGTGCCGCCCTGAATGTCAAAGTAGTCGGAGAACAAGGCCTGCGAGAACAATTGCCAGGATTGGTCCATGTTGCCGGCCATGGCGGTCAGCGCCGCGTACACGATGCGTGACAGGGTGGAGCCGTGAGTGGTCCGGTCGAGGTAGAATTGCAGGTTCTTCTGCAGCGCCTGTTGGGGCAACTCGTAACCCAGTTGCTTGAGTAACCCCAGTACTTGTGGGGCATCCAAGTTGTAAAAGGCCATGAGCGCGTCGGCTTGCTTGGCAACCTGGTAGGCGTCAGGCGTCTTGCCCTCGGCCTTTAAAATGCGGTCCATCCGCGAGATATCGCCGTACTTAGCCCGGTACTTGGTAAAGTCGAGCTTCGGCAGCTTGAAGTATCCCTCGAACTGACCGATGATACCCTCCGAGTTGATATCCAGCTTAAGGTGGTGGCTCACATCGTTAAATTGTTGTCGGACAGCCGCGGTGACGCCCGTCTTGGCATCCACTGTTTTCAGGGTGGCGGCTGGTAAGTCTTGCCGTAACTGGTCGAGCTGGTTAAATAACCAGGTCACCATTAAATTGGTGTAGGCATTATTTGCCAGTCCAGTCGTATCGGCATTGGGATAGTTCTCGTGGAATTCATCGGGACCCATCACACGGTCGATGGTGTAGCGGTGGTCGGCGTTATCCAACTTAGTTTTGCTGAGCCAGAATTGCGCAATTTCTTGTAGCATTTCCAGCCCGTATTTCGCCATGAAATCCGTGTCACCCGTGATGCGATGATACATGATGACATTGTACGCGATGGCCAGGGACACGTGCCGTTGCAGAGACGAGTAGTCCGGGTCCCAGGTGTTGGTCAACGGGTTAAGGTGGGTGACTTGCGATTGCTCGTCGCCGACCTCACCGGATTGCCACGGGTACATGGCGCCAGCATAGCCCGCGTCCTTGGCGTTTTGCTTAGCGGCTGGTAGCCGACGGTAGCGGTACATCAGTAGTTGCCGTGCCAGTTGCGGGTCGTGTAAGGCAAAGACGGGGAGGTCGAACATCTCATCCCAGAAGACGTGGCCGCGGTAGGCTTCACCGTCGAGGCCCCGGGCGTTGATTGATGCGTCAATTTGACCGGAGCGAATGGCCTGGACCGCCGAGAAGAGGTGGTAGAGGTTGACCCGCGTCAATTTTTGCGACGTGATATCGCCAGTAATCTGGAAGTCGGCGTCCGCCCAGCGCTTTTGCCAGTAGGCCGTGCTGCTAGCCAGGGTATCGGCGAAGCTGGCCCGTTGGAGGTCAGCCATCGCCGCCTGGAGCACGTTGCCGGTGGTTTCTCGGCTGGTGAACAGCACGATATTTTTCTCAAAGGTATAGGTCTGTTGCGGTTGCACGTCGACCGACCGCATCTGCCGAACCTGTTGCTCAGCGTTGGGCCGGCCGTCGCTTGGCGTGGCTAGCGCCTGACCGGGACCTGTGAGGTGCGACCCCAGGGCGAGGTCAACGTGACTAGCCCGTGTCTGGGCCTCGAGAAAAATGCTGTCGGGCTGTTGACTGGTGCCGGTCACACGCAGGTGGTGCTGATCAAAGGCGTTGTAGCGCGACACGTTGCCGTTGACGACGCTCCCGTCGATGGTGGAGTAGACCTGCAGGCTGCCCGCAAAGTTTAACGGGGTGATGCTGTAGCGAATCGCCAGGCGGTGCCAGTCCTTAAAGTTGGCGAGCTTGGTTGTCTTGATTTGCAGACTGTGACCGGTGGACAGTTGAACCAGCATGGTGGTCGTCAGCGTCCCGGTGTGGAGGTCCAGGCTCCGGTAGATGTCCTGGATGTCAGCGGCCTTAATTTGAAACGGATTCTGGTGGTCGACGCCAAAGGAGAGGGCCTGCGCATTGGGCAGGTTGACCAAATCTTCATTGGTGACGGCGCGGCCGTTTAAATTGGTCGTCAGCTGGTCATACAACCCGGCCGTATACATGCCAGGATAGTTGTCGGCATCGGCATGGGCTTCGGTATAGGCACCCCGCAGGCCAACAAACCCGTTACCGACCGTCAGCATGGCTTCTTGCCCGTAATTGCGTTTGCCTTGATACTGGCCGTAGTAATCCAGGTGCCAGCTGAGGTAGTCGCGCTTGGCCTGTAGGGCGGCGGTCAATCCCTGTTGGGCAATCGCTTGATTGCTGACGACGGGGATGTTCAGCATGTTGGTAATGGCCAGGCCAATATCAATGCGCTGATGGTTGATGCCGACGACGGTGTCGGAGAAGGGGTAACTCAGAGCGTTATCCACGACCGCGGCGTCCACGTCGAGTCCCGCCAGCTTGAGGCGCAGGTTCTCCAGATTTTCCCCAATGGTCTGGTCAGAGTTGTAGGCAATAATAAACTGCCGCTCGCCAGCAGCGTCCGTCGGGTGGTAGCTCACTTCCAAGGAGTCATCTAAAACGTGCAATGTAATCATTTTCAAAGCTAGATCGTCATCCTTTCTGCTAAATGATAGCGTATTCTTCACTTTCAATCTTAGGCTAACGCTGCGCAATTAGCAATTATTTCCGTCAAAAAATGCGAAATTTGTTAGTCCGGAGAACGCCTAAATGGCGCTATTGCAACCGATTGCAGTGATTGGACGTGGTTGGGTCGCCGCCCGGTCAAACTGACAAAAATGGCCCCAAAAACCGGCTACCCAGAAATTCCAGGTAGTCGGTTGGTTTTTGAATGCATTTAATGATGTGTGCGGTCGGTCAGAATCTGGTATTAGGCTTACAACTAATCAGTGGACCAAATGTTTGAACGATTGGTTAGTTGCAGGGGCGGCGGAAAAGAGCCAGTGAATGCCATGTTAGTGACCAGAGGCGGATCAAAGTGACCAGCTGTGTCGGTGGTCTTGGCTGGAGTCTTGTTCCAGCCTAGTCCACGGGACAACCTTTGAGACCGCTTTTTGGCTCAAAGTTGAGGTGGAAGCCTGTTTCACAGGCTGGAACCGGCCCCACAGCAGGGGGCTTTGAATCCGCCGCCGGGAACGGACACGAATTCAACCAGGTTCATTTTTGGCCGTCTAGTTGACGATGTACAGGGGGTCTTCGCCCTTGTCAACGCGAACCGCGTTCTTGGCAACAATCGAAGCCATGGCGTCCCGTGCTTCAACCGTGGCGTTCCCCACGTGAGGCGTCAGGATAACGTTCTTCAGGCCCTTGAAGCCATCGTCAACGTTAGGTTCTGCTTCGTAAACGTCCAAGGCCGCGCCAGCTAATTCGCCGGTTTGTAAGGCTTCCAGCAGGGCAGCTTCGTCAATGACGGGGCCCCGTGCGGCGTTGATCAGGTAAGCAGACTTCTTCATCTTCTTAAATTGTTGTGCGCCGATCATGTGATGCGTTTGGTCGTTTAATGGGCAATGTAAGGTGAGAACATCGCTCTTTTCCAAGACTTCATCCAAGGTGGCGTAGGTGGCGTTCAAACTACCTTCCGTAGCGGCATCTAGGGGATGACGTTGCGTGTAGATAATCTTCATGTCAAAGGCCGCCATCCGCTTGGCAACGGCTTGGCCAATTTGACCCATACCAACGATCCCTAAGGTCTTGCCGGCCAGTTCGTGGCCCAGGAAGAAGAGTGGGGACCACCCGTCGAAGCCCTCGGTGCGCATCAGTTTGTCACCCTCAACCATCCGGTGAGCCAACGTAATAATCAAGCCAGTCGTGACTTCAGCGGTCGAAACCGTGGAAACCTTGGGCGTGTTGGTGACGGGGATGTTCTTGGAACGGGCGTAGGCGGCGTCAATGTTGTTGAAGCCGGCCCCATAGTTGGCAATAATCTTTAACTGAGGATCGGCATCGATAACGTCCTTGTCCACCTGAGTAGAAAGGGGCGTGATCAAATAATCCTTACCGACAATCCGCTTTAACAACTCGTCCTTCGTGATTAATCCACTGCCAGAATAGCTTTCAACGTCAAGTCCGGCATCGTTTAAAATGTCCAAAGCTGACTGGGGAATTGGTGCAGTTACTAAAACACTGGTCATGAGTGTCACTCCTTCAGTAAAATTTCATTTCACACGTCCATTGTAACCGTTTTCATAAGAGAAAGCATCCTCTGCTGAAATTTTTTTCGAAAAACGCCGCCAAACGTGGTAAGCTGTGAAAAGTAACTGGACCTGAAAGGGGAAGCGACTGTGAAAGTTTTAGCAATTATGTTGATCACCACCCTGACCGCCGGATTAGTGGGCGGCACCATCTGGTTAATGTTGACACTGGCACTGGCCGCCTGGCTGGAGGTGCTGATTGGCGCCGTGGGTTTGGTGTTGGCGACGATGATTAATTTGGCCATCTTCTGGTTTCTCTGGCCCCACCCAGCCCCCAGCGAAGACGACGAGGACTAACTAGTTTGTCCCTCCGGACTGGTGAAAATGAGCGCTGCTACGTTGGCGTGTAAGAGCGTTCCCGACGGCGGATTCAAAGTACCCGGCTATGGGGCCGGTTCCAGCCTTAGAAGCGGGCTTCCACCTCAACTTTGAGCCTGAGGTACGGTCTCAAAGGTTGTCCCGTGGGCTAGGCTGGAAAATGACCCCAGCCAAGGCCACCGACACAGCCGGGCACTTTGATCCGCCTCTGGTCACTGACACGGTCCGTGCTGGTGCCTTTTCACCAGTTCTGCGGCTGACACTGGTTAGCTCCAGTCGGTATGCCGCTGGTCTTCGATGGAAGGTAGGGGTGGGAGCCGTTCTGGATATTTGGTTATTTTCCTTCCTAATTGTGTTGCGTGATACTCAGGCACATTAGTGAGTGGACGAATCGACACTAGTTTAAGTTGATTGTTGTAAGTATGGGTGACTAACTAGATTACCACAAAACATATGTAGAAGAATCAGACAAGTAAAGGTCGATTGACCAAATTTCCGCTGTGTAAGCCGATAGGTCGAGAAAAATGGACTCAGCCGGGGGATTTTCTGAGAGGAACTCTCAGAAAATGGCGACTTTGAGACTCGTTTCTCAGAGGCTCAAAGCGAGTCCGGAGACCGATCTTTGGCTCCGGGCGTCCTGCCCCCAGCGTTCCAGACCATTTTTCTCGGCCGGCAAGGCGCGGCCAACGAGAAATTTGGTCAAAAAAAGACCATTACGATAAGTCGCAATGGCCAAAGAGTAAGGTTACAACATAATTGGGGGATTATGTTGTAAAAAATTTCATCTACTTTGGGGGAGTAAAATGAAATCTGTCTGTTGAATGAGGACAGAAGCCTCACGCGTAAGTAAGGTAAATCCAAACTTACCCGCAACTCTATAGTAGCGCATTCCTCAGAAAATTGCCATTAAAATATAAATATTTTGCTAAATTGATTGGCTAACGGTTGCGGACAACGCTTTGTGGTAGGCCACTGCCGATTACCCAGTTAGTTAGGCGAATCAACAAAAGTGAGAGGATGGTTTTACGTGTCAGAAAAAACGTTAAAAGTGGGTAGTTTCACGGTTTGGCTGTGGGTGATCCTACTCGTCATTATTTTAAATATCGTACAATTGCCGTTGGTTTTCTTGGGTAACGGAACGATAGCTGTACGCCTATTGTGGTCGGTCGTTTACCTGGTTGGGTTCGCGGCAGTCATCATCTTGGGACTGTGGGTCTACCACCGGGTTCATCCGGTTAAATATCAGCGATTGGTGGCGAAGGATTGGTGGTTGATGGTACGGGGCTACGTCTTCGTGATTGTCGCTCAGATTCTCTTGGGATTACTTAACAACCTGTTCTATCATCAAACGAGTACGGCCAATAACCAGGCAATCGCGTCCTTCATGAATCAGGGCCCCTGGACATTGGTTCTGTTGAGTTTGACGGCGGTTCTGGCGAGTCCCATCATTGAAGAGGTGACCTTCCGGGGCCTGCTGGTCGATGGCTGTTTCCCGGCCAACATGTTTTGGGTGCCTATCGTGGTCAGTGGGGTGGCCTTTTCCATCGTGCATATGAGCAGTAACCCCATCAGCTGGCTGATCTACGCGGTCATGGGCGGCACGTTTGCCTACGTTTATAAGCGGACCGGTAAGCTGCAGAGTACGATTATCCTGCACGGGTTCAACAACCTGATTGCCGTGGGCGCCATGTTGCTGTCCTTACATTAGATTGCGTAAGCTAACGTAAAATTAAAGCCGTTCTCGTGACGAAGCTACTTGCTTTGTCGACGGGGACGGCTTTTTTGGTGCATCTACAGATGGGGTTCTTCAGAGATAGAAAAAATCCGGTCAACCTCGTGGGAGGATGATCCGGATTCTGTTAAGCTTGTTTATCGACTTGCTTAGCAATCTTGCGTTCTTGGCTGACCGTATCGAGTTGACTCTTGACGGTGACCAGTTCGCTCATCATGCTATCAATTTCGTCGTTGCTCATACCCAACAACGTTTGGCATTGGCCGATACGTGCATAGACTTCGTCACGTTTTTCTTCGGCCATTTCGGTCAGGTGGATGAGGACTTGACGTTCGTCAGTCCGACTCCGGACCCGTTCGACCCAGCCCTGCTTTTCCAATCGCTTGAGGAGGGGCGTTAACGTCCCACTATCCAGCTCGAGGCGCTCACCTAGTTGGTGGACGGTGAGCGGTGCATCTTCCCACAACACCAGCATCGCGATGTATTGCGGATAAGTTAAACCAAAGGGTGCCAAGGCGCTTTGGTAAAAATGGTTAAACTTCTTGCTGGCAGCATAAATGGAGAAACACAGCTGTTCATCCAGTAGAATTGGGGTAACTTTCGGCATGGCACAGGCCTCCTTTCAATTACTTTCCAGAGTATTGTATACAATTAAATTGCCGCGTGCAAGTAATCGACCTCTCATTTAAGTCAATTGTTGGTATTATCAACCAGAGAAAGTTAGATAACTTGCCCCAGGTTGACAATAACGTAACGCCTAAACAATTATATAGCATATCTACTGGTAAGTTCAATGATTATTGATGAAATAAGTTTTTGCTATTAGTAAATTAGAGTCTAGACAACCAGTTGGTACCAGGTCTCTCTGCCGTTACCAGTAATCAACACGTTCATGCAGAATTGTTTATTTTAAATCGGGACACTGATTTCGTCATGGTGACGAATCGGAAAAAGTGACACGTTTCTTAAATGAAAAACTAAGTTAGTTAATCGAAAAAACTCTATCGCTAAGTATAGCAGAGAATCTGTAAAAGAAAAGTAAAATTAGTGAAATTACTAAATGTAAGCGTGATTAGCTGGGGATGATGAGACGATAAATAATCACAATGTAAACCGGTTATCAGATGATAGTTTGATTGAATATAACGGCTAGTTTATGCTGAGAATGAAACACGACAACATTGGTTTTTCCCCTATACGGTTTACCTTGATATTTACGTAGGATACGTTACAATGTGGGTGTAGAGTTGTTTATCCACATTAGCAGATATGTGAGGAAATGGTTTGGCACCTTTCTCAAAGCAATGGGGTAGATAACCAGAACAGTTTGCGGATGCTGTTCGGGGATTCATGGATAAGATGTGCTTACTAGGGAAGGGCAACTGCTGAGAAGCAGAAACTACAAGGAGGTAGCGAACCATGAAACACGCAGTGATCGGTGAAGCTAAGGAACATTACAAGGCTTATAAGGCAGGCAAACAGTGGATTTACGCTTGTATCACAGTTGTTGCTGTCGGTTTGGGCTTGGCGGGGGCCAACGTTGGTACGGCGCAAGCGGCAACAACTCCAGAAGCTGAACCAGCTGCGAGTCAAGTGGTTGAGACACCAGCGGCGGAAACGCCAGCGGACGACGTGACGGTTCCTGAGAAGCAAAACGAGGAACCGGCGGGTGACAAGCCAGTTGTTCAAGAACCGGTGGATAAAGATGATGTCGAAAATGAAAACGATTCCAACGATGACGTGAATATGCCCAAGACTGACGTGAAGGATGACGTCAAGGCGGGTGAAGAAACTAATGGACAAACGGAACAGGAGAAACCTGCTACTGGGGAGCAGGACGTTAAGACACCTGGGACAACGGTGACTGATCCGACAACGACTGAACCAGATAAGGTTGTAAAGACGGATGACACACATGTTGCTGTCACCCCAAACGATTCCATTAAGCCCGCGACACCGCCAGTACAAAAAAAGATGTTTATGATGGCTCGGGCGGCGGTTGCACCGGTAATCACTCGTTGGCCTAATACCTTGCCGATTGTTCACGTTGACTATACCGCGGAATGGTGGGACAACGTTAACGGGAAAAATGCTGCTGAATGGATGCCAGATGCGAACTTGCGGCAAGCAATTGAGGGGTCAATTAATCAAGCATACAGTCTATATGGAGACTATTTAGTAACTGACGAAAACTTATGGACGTTTGCTGGGTTTGATGGTAATGATTATTACAGCCATGGTGTCGATATTTATAACAGTCAAATTAAGGGGCCAATTGCGACTCTTGAAGGATTGCAGTACTTTACGAACCTGAGACAAATTGAATTGAGCGATGCAGTCCCGCTATCAGGAATGATTGATTTCTCATTCGCCCCTAATTTAAATAACTTCAGAATCTATAACGAGAGCCACACACCTGCAGGTTGGAATGTGTCAGCCGACTATGTTCTGTCGCACTTCTTTAGCAAAAATCAGAACCTACAATACCTTTGGTTGAATAATCTTAACCTTACGGGAAGTTTCCCAGACACGTCTAACAACCCAAACCTTTATTATATTAGTTTGGATGACAATCAGCTCACGGGGAGCATCCCTGATTTAAGTAATTTACGTGATTTAATGGAAGTCAATATTGATAATAATCAGATGAGCGGTCAATTGCCGGATATGACTAATTGGACGATTGATGCCTTACATGCAGGAGGGAATCGTTTTAGCGGGGAATTACCAGATATTAGTATGTTGGGTGCTTTGGACTATTCTAATAATATGATTTCTACTGGGATTACGCCGGGGTCTTATACTGGATTCGTCGTAAGTAGCGGACAAAGTCTGGTCAATAAACACTACACATTAACCAACGGAAATAATAGTTTCGATCCCACCCAAGGAACCTTCTCTAAATTTATCAATTTCTCAACGGGTGAAACTGACAATAACGTTCAGTTAGAACCTGGAACCTTTAAGAACGGTAATATCGTTGTGTACTCCACTGAAGGTACTGAAGGAGTCACGGACCATAATGCCTGGGCGGCGGATAAGGTTGATGCCTCTGACTGGTTTACCATTAAGGCCAATCCAGACAACCCAATGGGATTCCTGTTGGTTGCTAAGCCTGGTGTTAAGACTGGAAACTACGTGATTAAGGTTGTTACAAAAGGTGGAAGTAGCCGGGACACGAGTGCCTGGATTGATTTCTCTGTAACCAATAAGATGACGAATACGGTAACGCCAGTGACACCTAATACGCCGGAACCAGATGCTAAGACCGGGACGATTACGGTTATCAGTGTCAGTGATAAGGGTAAAGTGCTTAAGACCCAAACGATTGCAGGTAACATTGGGGACACCTTCAACATCGACGCCCCAAGTATCGCCGGCTACAAGGTCACGGGCAACGCGACCGCCACCGGGACCTACACGGCGGACGGACAGACGATTACCTTCACCTACACGAGTGATGGCACCGTCCAAAACGGCGGGGACGCCGCCACGATTGACGACACGACGCCAACTGACAAGGTGACGGCCAAGACCACCAAGGGTGGCGCAGCCGATACGCTGACGGGGACTAAACAGGGGACCAAACAAACCCAGCAAGCCGCCAGTCAGAAGCAAGCACCAGTGACGACGCTCAAGGCCAGTGGTCAAGCGGCCACGGTCACCCCAACGGCAACGCCAGCCACTGACAAGCAGGTCAACAAGACCGTCTTACCACAAACGAATGAAAGCAATGGAAACTACGTCTTAGCCGGCATTGCCACCTTGATTGGTGCGCTGGGTCTCGCCGGCCTCAAGTTAAGAAAACGTGGGTAAGTCTCTATAGTCAAAAATGGTATCGCTTTCAAATGAAAGCACTGGCCGTTAAGCCGGTGCTTTTTGGTATGCAGGCACAACGAATTGGGCACTGGTAAGTTAGATAAACGGTTAAACGGCCGTGAAATAGGCCTGAGTAACGCCACTAACAGTTAACTGTGATATTTTAGACTTGTTCCTAATCCTGATGGGGACGGTAATATAAGGCCACCGGCGGTAGGATTGACCGTTGGTGGTTTTGTTTCGGCCAAATTTTGACACGAAATGGGGGATACCCATTGTTCCCGTCGCAATGACCCGGTATACTGGGATTATTGAGGAGGCCTGGTCGATGGGACGTTGGATACCCTACATAGTTGTGAGTCTCATTTGGCTGGCCCTTAGTTGGCACGCCGCGGCGCAGCACCACTACCGGCGCCTGCTTTGGTGGCTGGGGTGCTGGGGCTTAGCGACACTGACCTGGACCCCCGTGGCGTTTTCGTTTGGTAGCGACACGGTGGGCCAGGTCACCACGCACTGGATTGCTGGGGGCATCTGGGTTCTCCGGCCGTTCGAGCGGGCCAGCATGGACACGTCCTTTTGGTTAAATATCGTCATGACGATGCCCCAGGGGATGTTGCTGGGCCTGAATTGGCCGCGTTTGCGTTGGCCGCAGTGGCTGTTAGCGGGACTAGCGACTGGCTTGACCCTGGAAACGGGGCAGGCCATAGGCAATTGGCTGGTGAGTCTGGGCCGGTGGGTCGACATCAATGACGTGTTGACCAACTGTCTAGGCATCGTGTTAGGCGCCGGACTCATGTGGTGGGTGCGTCAACGCACTCAGGTTAGAAAATAAGGGGGAGATAAAAGTGTTTATGACAACTGGTGGGCTCAACCGGGCGCACGCGATTCAAGGAATCTTAACGGCGACGACGAGCACCATGCTCCGGTCGGAAAAACCGGATGAATTTTCATTGTTTGATAAATTATTCGATGAGGCCAAGCAAAAATTAATGCAGCAGGCCCAAGACACGGATGCCGATGGCTTGATCGAGGTTCGCTTCAATACCGAGGTCGTCCGCATGAGCGTGGCCCCGAAGTTTTTGGTCGTTCACGCCTATGGAACCGCAGTAAAATTTCCAAAATCAAAAAAAGTTGAATAAAGGGGTTCCCTTTTATACAACTTTAGTGTAATATATTATTTGTTGTTGAGTTGCCCCGATGGCGGAACTGGCAGACGCGCAGCGTTCAGGTCGCTGTTTGAGTGATCAAGTACAGGTTCGAATCCTGCTCGGGGCATCATGGATAACTTTTAAAAAGCAGTTCGCGAAAGCGAGCTGCTTTTTTGTCGTTCAAAAGCCTAATTCGGCCCCCTAGAGTCCAGTTCACTGGTTATTAGCATAATTATACGCCCCCTGGTAGAAGCGCGCTGAGGCACAACTAGCGGGCATTCAGCATAGGTGGTTTGCGACACAACACCTTTGACGCCCTAGGGAATTAGTGTACACTGAGATTAATCATCTTGATAATTTTTGAACTACAGGGAGGAATTTTCGTATGGACTATAAACAGAAGGTTATTACGGCATTGGCAAACGCTTTAGACGGCCAATTGTCGGCGGAAGAGATTGCGTTGAAGCTTGAAAAGCCCAAGACGTCTGATCTTGGGGACATGGCGTTTCCCACGTTTGCACTAGCTAAGCTCCTGCACCGGGCACCGCAACAGATTGCCCAAGATTTGGCCGAAAAGATTGATTCAAGTGACTTTGAACGTGTCGTGGTTGCCGGTCCATACTTGAATTTCTTCTTTGATAAGGGCCAATACAGTGCCGCAACGCTGGAAAATGTGTTGAATGCCGGCGCTGCTTACGGCCAAAACGATGATGGTAACGGTGGGAAGGTGCCCATCGACATGTCCTCACCAAACATTGCCAAGCCAATGTCCATGGGGCATTTACGGTCGACCGTGATTGGGAACTCGATTGCTGAGATTCTGACCAAGAACGGCTATGCACCCATCAAGGACAATCACTTAGGTGACTGGGGGACCCAATTTGGGAAGCTCATCACGGCCTACAAGTTGTGGGGGAACGAAGCCGACGTTAAGGCTGACCCCATTAACAAATTAGTTGAATATTATGTTCGCTTCCATAAAGAGGACGTGGACAAGCCTGAACTGGACGATGAAGCCCGTGAATGGTTCAGAAAGCTCGAAAATGGTGACCCTGAAGCGCACCGTCTTTGGAAATGGTTCCGGGAAGCTTCCTTGGAAGAGTTCAACGACGTTTACAAGAAGTTGGGTGTGACGTTTGATACCTACAACGGGGAAGCCTTCTACAACGATAAGCTGGAAGAGGTCGTTCAAATCTTAAAGGACAAGCACCTGTTGGTTGAATCACAAGGTGCCCAAGTCGTTGACCTCAGCAAGTATAACCTGAACCCAGCGCTGATTCTGAAGAGTGATGGGGCGTCCCTATACATCACCCGGGATATTGCGACTGCACTGTACCGTGACCGCGAATATGCACCAGCCAAGAACTTATACGTTGTTGGCTCGGAACAAACGTATTACTTCCAGCAGTTAAAGGCCGTTCTGTTAGAAATGGGCCTGAAGTCAGCGCCGAACCTGCAACACGTGCCATTTGGGCTGATCACCGTTGATGGGAAGAAGTTGTCTACCCGTTCCGGCCGAATCATTCTGTTGGCCAAGGTTTTGGAAGAATCCGTTGAGCTGGCTGAAAAGGAAATCAACGAGAAGAACCCTGATCTGGCAAACAAGTCGGCGGTCGCCCAACAAGTTGGGGTCGGCGCCATCGTCTTTGGTGATTTGAAGAATGAACGGACCAACAACATTGACTTCGTTCTGGCAGACCAACTGAAGTTCGAAGGGGAAACCGGTCCTTACGTGCAATACGCCCATGCCCGGGCCGAAAGCATTCTGCGGAAAGCTAAGGCAACTACGATCACGGCGGATGCCAACCAGGTCACCGATCCCGAAGCTTGGGATACGATCAAGGCCCTGGCAGACTTCCCAGCCATGGTCAAGATGGCCTGTGACGAGTTAGAGCCTTCCGTCATTGCCAAGTACGCCATTCGCTTATCCAAGACCTTCAACAAGTACTACGCGCACTCCAAGATTCTCGCGGATGATGCCGGCTTACCAGCCCGGTTGGCTTTGGTTAAGTCCGTCTCAATCGTCGTCAAGGAAAGCCTGCGCTTGTTGGGTGTCAAGGCACCGGACGAGATGTAGTCCGTCCCTAAATAGTAGAATTAACTTAGCAAAGAGCGTTCAAGTCCTCGTGACTTGAACGCTCTTTTACTAGTCGTAGGAGCTGACAAACGCTGAGAAAAGAGGCCCAGCGTTTGTTTGTGATTAAATTACTAGCAACAGGGGTGCCACGGCCGGTCTGGGACGTTTTACCTGAATAATACTCAGTTTATACATTATCTTTACAATGAAAAAGCCAAGGCCATTTTACAGGGAAAACGGACGGAAATTCCCGGAATCAGGAAAACCATGGAAGGGGCAACACGGCTGTGAACGACTCGCAAATATTTAGAAAGCCTTTAACAGCAACGTTATAAATCGAAAAAGATTGTCTTTTCGTCAATGACGTTGTCCCTGAAAAGTGATGCAAATAAATGATCTGCAAAAAAATGTAAGAAAAAGTCAAATTAATTTTATGTAAAAAAGTCTATTTTTACTAATTTTTACCAGTCAAAATGAATGAATAATGTATATTTTGGCCTGAATATACATTTCACTCTTAAAATGTGAAATTCTTCGCATTTTGAATGCTAACCATTTAATGTTAGCGGTTTCATTTCAAGATTATACTCTGTCTTGTAGTTAAGCAAGGGAGGAAATAATGATGACAACACCTATCCATGTAACATCTGAAATCGGTAAACTGAAAACGGTTATGCTGAAGCGTCCGGACGTTGAAGTAGAAAACTTCACGCCAGATATGATGTCACGGTTACTGTTTGATGACATTCCATATTTACCAATCGCCCAACAAGAACACGACAACTTCGCTAAGGTTCTTCGCGAAAACGGGACTGAAGTTCTGTACTTAGAAAAATTATCCGCCGAAGCCTTAGACGATGGTGGCGAAGAAGTTAAATTAAATTTCTTGCAACAGATGTTAACTGAAAGCGGCTACATGGCCGGCACGATTCATGATGTTCTGAAGGAATACTTACTTTCCCTCGACACACAAGCAATGGTTAACAAGATCATGGGTGGGGTTCGTAAAGACGAACTGGACTTCACACCTAGCGACCTGGTTAGTGCCGCTGAAGACAGCGACTACCCATTCTTTATGGACCCAATGCCTAACCTGTACTTCACTCGTGACCCAGCGGCTTCAATCGGGGATGGTTTAAGCATTAACCACATGACGTTCGCTGCTCGCCAACGCGAATCACTCTTTATGGAAACCATTATCAAGTACCATCACCGGTTTGCTAACAAGGGCTTGAACGTTTGGCGCGACCGGAACCACACCACCCGTATTGAAGGTGGGGACGAACTGGTTCTGTCCGATCACGTGATGGCCATCGGAGTTTCACAACGGACTTCTGCCAATGCCATTGAAGACATTGCCCGGAACCTGTTCAAGGACAGCAACTTTGATACTGTCATTGCTATCCGGATTCCACATAACCACGCAATGATGCATTTGGACACGGTGTTCACCATGATCAACACCGACCAATTCACGGTTCACCCAGGTATCTTAGGTGAAGGCGGTCACATCGACACCTGGACTATCACACCTGGTAAGGGCACTGAAGACTTACACCTCGAACACAAGACGGACTTGAAGCAAGTTCTGAAAGACGCCTTAGGTTTGGATGATTTAGACTTAATCCCAACCGGTAACGGTGACCCAATCGTCGCTGGCCGTGAACAATGGAATGATGGTTCTAACACCTTAGCCATTGCCCCTGGTGTCGTGGTTACCTACAACCGGAACTATGTTTCTAACGAATTACTTCGTAAGCATGGCTTAAAGGTTATTGACATTCTCTCAAGTGAATTATCCCGCGGTCGTGGGGGTCCTCGTTGCATGAGTATGCCATTGGTACGTGAAGACTTAAAGTAAACAATTAATTTTTAAAATTAGAGGAGATTGATTAATCATGGCACAAGATTTCAAGCAAAATGTCTTTCAAGGTCGCAGCGTTTTAGCTGAAAAGGACTTTACCGCAGAAGAACTCGAATACTTGATCGACTTCGGTTTACATTTGAAGGCTTTGAAGAAGGCCGGCGTTCCTCACCACTACTTGGAAGGCAAGAACATCGCCTTACTCTTTGAAAAGTCCTCAACTCGGACCCGTTCAGCATTCACCACTGCTGCTATCGACTTAGGTGCTCACCCAGAATACTTGGGCCAAAACGACATCCAATTAGGTAAGAAGGAATCAACTTCTGACACTGCCAAGGTCTTAGGCGGTATGTTCGATGGGATTGAATTCCGTGGGTTCAAGCAAAGCGATGCTGAAATCTTAGCTCGCGACTCAGGTGTGCCGGTTTGGAACGGTTTAACCGACGAATGGCACCCAACCCAAATGCTGGCTGACTTCATGACCGTTAAGGAAAACTTCGGTACCTTAAAGGGCTTGACCTTAACCTTCATGGGTGATGGCCGGAACAACGTTGCCAACTCTCTGCTGGTTACTGGTGCTATCTTAGGTGTCAACGTGCACATCGTTGCCCCTAAGGAACTGTTCCCAACTAAGGAAACCCAAGACTTGGCTCAAGGCTTTGCTAAGAAGTCTGGCGCTAAGCTGCTGGTTACCGACGACTTGGATGAAGGTTTAGCAGGTTCCAACGTGGTTTACACCGACGTTTGGGTATCCATGGGCGAAAGCAACTGGGAAGAACGGGTCAAGTTATTGAAGCCATACCAAGTTAACATGGCTGCTCTTAAGAAGACTGGTACCCCAGATGATCAACTCATCTTCCTGCACTGCTTACCAGCATTCCACAACACCGAAACCCAATACGGTCAAGATGTTGAAAAGAAGTACGGCATTACTGAAATGGAAGTTACTGAAGAAGTCTTCACTAGTAAGTATGGGCGTCAATTCGAAGAAGCTGAAAACCGGATGCACTCCATCAAAGCGATGATGGCCGCAACTTTAGGTAACTTGTTTATTCCTAAAGCTTAACGAGTGATTAAAGACGGGCTAATCAGAGCGATTAGTCCGTTTTTTATTGCAAACACGAGGAAAAGAGTGAGAATATGGATGAAAATAAAGGATTATCTCTGGGCGCGTTAACGGCGGCCGTCGTCACTAGTTCAATCGGTTCAGGGGTCTTTACCTTGACCAGTTCACTGGCTGGCGGCGCTGCACCTGGCCCCGTTTTGTTAGCGTGGTTAGTGGTTGGATTCGGGATTTTAATGTTAGCGTTGTCACTAAACAACTTATTGTTAAAGAAGCCCGACGCTGAAGGGATCCATGCCTATGCGCAAGAAGGATTCGGGAACTTTGCCGGGTTCGTGAGTGGCTGGGGTTACTGGCTGAGTGCTTGGCTGGGGAACGTGGCCTTTGCCACCGTCCTCATGAGTTCTCTGGGGTACTTCCTGCCAATGTTCAAGGGTGGCCAAAATGTGGCTTCCGTGATCTTGGCCAGTGTGGTTTCCTGGGTGCTGACGTTCATCGTTAACCGCGGGGTTGAATCCGCTGCGGCCGTGAACACGATTATTACGATTTGCAAATTGATTCCACTGTTTGCCTTCATCGTTGTCGGCATCTTCGTCTTCAAGGGTGGCATGTTCACCGCTCACTTCTGGACGAACGTGACCTCTGGCGTTGCCGGTGGTAGCGGTATCTGGACCCAATTTAAGTCTTGCTTAATGATCATGATGTGGGTCTTCGTTGGGGTTGAAGGGGCAAGTATGCTGTCTTCTCGTGCCAAGAGCAAGAACGATGCCGGCCGCGCAACCATCATCGGGATCATTTCCTTACTGGTTATCTACGTTTTGGCTTCCGTCTTACCTTATGGTTACCTGTCACAAAACGAATTAGCTAAAATCAACCAACCTGCCATGCTCTACATTTTCCAAGACATGGTCGGCAAATGGGGCGGGGCCTTCATCAGTGTTGGTTTAATCATTGCCATTTTAGGGGCATGGTTATCCTGGACGATGTTGCCAGCCGATACCACCATGTTAATGGCTGAAGAAAAACTCTTGCCTAGTTACTTTGGTAAGAAGAATAAAAACGGTGCACCAACGTTCTCACTGGTGCTGACTGCTGCCTTAATTCAAGTCTTCCTGTTAGTGCTGTTATTCTCTGAAGAAGCTTACAACTTCGCGCTTTCCCTGTGTACCGCCGCTATCGTGGTGTGCTACATTTTCGTGGGGATGTACCAAGTGAAATTCTCTGCGCAAAATAAAGATACGAAACAGATGTGGATCGGGATCTTTGCCTTAGCCTTCCAAGTTATTGCCATTACCTTAGCTGGGTTACATTTCCTGTTACTCTGCTGTATCGGTTACATTCCAGGGCTGTACTTCTACTACCGTGCCAAGAAAGAGTTCGATATTGATGATGGGAAGCTGACCAAAGCTGAAATCATCTACTCGACCTTAATCGTCATCGGTGCAATCGCTGGGGTCGTCCTGGTTGCAATGGGACTCATCACGATTTAGGAGGAACGGCACATGGATATCGATGGATTTGGTGTTGAGGAATGGTTGAACGTTCACGAACGCGAGGCGACCTATGATTTGGCCCAGAGCACGATCACGTCGTTTTCAATGAATGAACTGGTCAAACTGACCAAAGATAACACCTATGATGCATTAGACCAACAAAAAATGAATTACGGCTGGATCGAAGGCTCACCGACCTTTAAAAAAGAGGTCAGCAAGCTGTACGATCACGTTGATGCCGATAACATCCTGCAAACGAATGGGGCCACCGGGGCGAACTTGTTAGCGCTGTACGCCTTGATCAAACCGGGCGACCACGTCATCAGTGTTTACCCAAGTTACCAACAACTGTACGATATTCCGCGGTCACTGGGTGCGGACGTCAGCTTCTGGAAGTTACAGGAAAGTGAAAACTGGTATCCGGACATTGAAGAGCTGAAACGCTTGATTCGCCCTGACACCAAGATGATCTGTATCAACAACGCCAACAACCCGACCGGGACGATTCTGAACCGGGACTTCATGGAACAGGTCGTTGCCATTGCCCGTGAAGTGGGCGCCTACGTGCTGGTGGATGAGGTTTACCTGCCATTCGATGAAAGCGTTGACTTCGCGCCAATCGCGGACCTCTATGAAAAGGGGATTTCCACCAATTCGTTGTCAAAGACCTACTCGATGCCGGGTATCCGGGTCGGCTGGACGGCCACCAATGCCGAACTAGCCGAAACGTTCCGCAAGTACCGGGACTACACCATGATTTGTGCCGGGGTCTTCAGTGATCAGGCGGCTTGCCTGGTGCTCCAGAACCGCGACAAGGTGTTGGCTCGGAACCGTGAGATTGTTCAAAACAACCTGAAGATTTTCAAGGATTGGGTTGCCAAGACGCCTAATGTGAGTTGTGTCTTTCCGAATGGGGTCTCAACCTCATTTGTTAAGCTCGAAACCAAGACGTCTAGCCTGGAATTTTGTCAAAACTTACTTCGGGATACCGGTGTTCTGCTGGTTCCTGGGGAAGCCTTCGATGTGCCGGGTCACGCCCGCTTAGGGTACTGTGCCCCAACGGAAACGTTGAAGAAGGGCTTGGCTGTTTTAGCGGATTACTTGAATAAAGATTAAACAAAGACGAGGAGAATTGATTATGACAAAGCGTAAAATTGTTGTCGCACTTGGCGGTAACGCCATCTTATCAAAGGATGCTTCTTCGGAAGCCCAACAAGCTGCTCTGCGGACGACTGCAAAGTACTTGGTGAAGTTCGTTGAACAAGGGGATGACTTGATCATTTCCCACGGGAATGGTCCCCAAGTTGGGAACTTGTTGTTGCAACAGGCTGCTGGTAGTACTGAAAAGAACCCAGCAATGCCACTGGATACGGCCGTTGCCATGACGCAAGGGAGCATCGGTTACTGGATGCAAAACGCGTTGGACGAAGAACTGGCCGCAGCCGGGATCACCAAGGATGTTGCCACGGTGGTTACCCAAGTTGAGGTTGACCCTAAGGATGGCGCATTCACGTCACCAACTAAGCCAATCGGCCCCTTCTACAACCAAGCCGAAGCTGAAAAGTTACAAAAGGATCACCCGGAATACACCTACGTTGAAGATGCAGGCCGGGGTTACCGTCGCGTTGTGCCATCACCAAAGCCAATCGGTGTGAACGAATACCGGGTCGTGGACACCTTAGTTGGCGCCGGCGTCATTCCTATCTCCGTTGGGGGTGGTGGAGTTCCCGTTGTCCGTGAAGGCAACCGCCTCGTCGGTCGCGAAGCCGTTATCGACAAAGACTTTGCCTCAGAAAAATTAGCTGAATTGGTTCACGCCGACCTGCTGATCATCCTGACGGCCGTTGATAACATTTACGTGAACTTCAACAAGCCAGATCAAAAGAAGCTGGAACATGTCAGCATCCAAGAACTGGAAGACTACGAAAAGGATAACCAATTTGCCAAGGGGAGCATGCTACCTAAGGTCCAAGCCGCTGTCGACTTTGTTAAGAACAGCAGCCATGGCCAAGCGGTTGTGACCTCACTGGAAAATATCGGTGAATTCCTCGAAAACGGTCAAGGGACCATTATTTCTAAATAGTTAGCGCACGTCGGTGGTCAAACTAGAAATTTTTTGATCATCAGTGCTGATAATCCGCTCAAATTACGTTATGATGAAATAAGTCGTAATGCGTTTGGGAGGATTATTTTGATTATACGAAAGAATGAATATCCACAATATTTACAGCTTTTGAAAAAAAATCCCGAGTTTAAAGATTTTACCAGTGAAGAGTTTGCGGTGATCCAGGCAAAAATGCGGGTTCGCAGCTATCCCAAGGGTCAGTTGTTGTTCAATCAGGCCGATCCGCGCGCAAACTTCTATTTTTTGGCGAAAGGCTTGTTGAAGACTGAGCGAACCGATGAATCTGGGAATGAGTTTTTCTACGAATTCATCAATGAAACGAAGGGCTTTCCCTACCGGGGGATGTTCCACGACCATGACTATTCCTATTCGGTCACGGGTATGACGGCCACTGAAATCATTTCGATTCCCATGGCAGACTTCGAAAGTCTGTTACTGAAGAATAAGAAAATGATGCGAAACGTCATCCTGGAAATGGGCCAGATCATCAATGAAAACGAAAATCAGCTACAGTTAATGGTGAACTCCAGTGCCAGCAGTCGCGTGCGTAACGGGCTTAAGGTTCTCGGCCAGTCCATTGGTAAGCCGGGGGCTGACGGGACGCGCCTGATTCCCTATCCCATTACGTTGATTGAACTCTCCCAAATTTCTGGGACCACCCGCGAGACCGCCAGCCAGGTGGTCAAAGAACTGGTTGCCGGTGGGCAAATTACCTATGAGCGCAAGTATTTCACCTTATTGAATAATTAAAGCCATTATTGGCAACACAATTGTTGCTAGCAAAAAGCGCTGCCACATCAACCTTTAAACGGTTAATGTGACAGCGCTTTGTTTTATATTCGATTAGACTAGAGGCGAAGAGACCCATTGAAGAGGCTGATTAAGGCCAATACGGCACAGCCCAGGATGATGGCCATCCCGGCCCATTCCTTGTGGGAGAGCATTTTGCCGCCCTGGGTGCGGTGTTTACGCGCCATCAGGAAGAGGATGCTCCCGGGGATGTAGGCGATGGAACAGAAGATTAAATATTTGATTCCAGAGAAGTAGACGGCCGTGCTTTCGAAGAGCAGGGCGCCAATCCCAATCCACAACTGTAACTTGCTGCCAGCTTCCTGCCGGTGATGCCAGGAAAACTTGATTTGATAAGCCGCCACCAGAATGTAGCAGATGGTGATGGCAACGGTACACATCGAGTAGGCGATTTGGTAAGCGCGGTCCGTGAAGATTAAGGTTAAGAGGAAGAATTGAATCAGGGCACTACTGGTAATCAAGGAAATAGTTGCGGTGCCGTTTTTGTTCTTGCGACTGAAAATTTTGGGTAAGAGTTCTTGTCGGGACATTAAGCGAATCGTTTCTGCGGGGAGCATGGTCCAGGATAACCAGGAGCCCAGGGTTGAAATAATCAGACCTAAGCTGATCATCGCGCCACCCCAGGAGCCAACCATGTCCCTGAAAATGTAAACCATGGCGGGTTGCTTCATGGCGGCCAACGTTTGCCGGTCGAAGTAGCCGTAGGGGAGAACGGAAGCTAGGATGTAAATGACTACCAGGCCACACAGCCCAATCAACGTGGCCTTACCAGCATCGGATTTTTTATTTGCTCGGGAGGAGAGCATTGTGGCGCCCTCAATTCCGACGAAGACCCACATCATGATGATGAAGCAGCTCTTGATCTGTGACCCGATGGAACTGGGGGCGATGGCGCCCTGAACGTTGGACTGCACGTTACCCCAGAAGTTCACCGTGAAAATTTGGCCTTTGAACAGGATAATGGCAATCACGATGAAGACAAACAGGGGAATCAGCTTGCAGACGGTAATCAGAGAATTAATGACGGCGGCACTTTCAATCCCGTGATTGACCAGCAGCGTCAGTAACCAGAGGATAATACTGGTGACAATGACGGATGGAATCTTATTGCTGCTGTTAAACAGGGGGATGAAGTAGCCGACCGCGTTCATCATCACGGTGGCAAAGGCCACGTTACCCATCCAGGCAGAAATCCAGTAGCCCCAGCCACTAACGAATCCCGTGTATTTACCAAACCCCTCCTCGGCGTAAGAGAAGATGCCTTCGAGGTCGGGGCGTTTAGTAACGAGGTTGTTGAGTGAGAGGGCCAGCATCAGGGTTCCAAAACCCACGATTCCCCAGGCAATGAGGGCGGGTCCAGGTGAAGCAGCGACCGCCAAGTCAGAAGTTAGGGCGAAGATTCCCCCACCAATTGAAGAGGAGATAACGGTTGAGATTAGTGCAGTGAGGCCTAGTCCGTGACTCGGCCTGGCAGGGGATTCAGGTTCTGACAGCGTTGACATTTTCATAATAGAAACGATCCTTTCAGCCCGACGAGACTCTCGCCAGACTCCTATGGGGAATAAAGACACTTACGATAAATAATGCGCTTACATTTTCGTTGAAGCAGGTGCCGGATTGGCTGCCGGTCGTTGTGGACAGTCTAGTCGGCGAACGTGATGGTCGGGTGTTCCTTGGTGACCAACGTATAGGTCGTGTCCAACCCGAGGTAGTCCTTCAGCCGTTGTTGCAGGGCTTGGACGGCTTGGGCGTGATCGTCTTGTCGTTCAGGATTGACATTTTCCATGTAGAACAAGAGGTTCTTGGAGTCCTCGGTGGCTTCAACCCGGGCACTATCGCGCCAAGCCCAGCAACGAGAAATGACATCGTGGGCGTCATGGTAGATGACTTCGCCGGGCAGGGCGGTTTCAACCTCATCCTCACCGATTGGCCGGAAGGGTTCGCCACCTTGCGCGACCGTCAAGTGGATGTTGCCTTGAATCTGGTCCATATCCTCCGCCGCAACGGGGAAGGCCCATTCGAGCGAAACGGAATTGTAGATGTCCACAACCGGATTGATGTTACCAACGCCCTTACCGTTTTTGGCCCGCTTCAACAGGCTTTCAACGGCACAGCGCGCCCCTTTTTTCGTCTTGAATTGTTGAAAGGCGTTACGCCAGTCTTGAATCACGGCATTCTTACTGATGGGATCATTGGGAACCCAATGGTTGGCAGCCGTTTCATTGGCAGTCGATAAGAGTGTTGCCGGAACTTGACCGGTATCGTGGTTATCCACATTGTGCGCCGTTAAAAAAGCAATTTTAACTTCGGGAAAGATTTCCCAAAACGAGTCGTCAACAATAAATTTTTGTGACATCCTGAATGCCTCCTAAACATGAATAAATTACACTTCTAAGTATACAGTTTTTACCCGGCGGTACCAGTGATTTCGGCGATTTTTCCAAAATTTAATTTTTCTTTTCTACTACTATAATTCATTAAAAATGTTATTTAAAAATGAAGCCGTTTGGGTGGTAAATAATTTTGCGTTTACCCCCGTTTTTTGCTACAATGTGGCTAATCATTATGCATAAAAACCGGTAGTTTATACATTTATTTCTAGTGCAAGGTAACGTTTATACAATGGGGGCGGATTTAGTGAAAAAGAGCATGCGACAGGCACACATTGAACGATTAATTAATCAGTATCCAATTGGGACGCAAGAAGAACTAATGACCCGTTTGGAAGAGGTGGGCATTCAAGCCACCCAAACCACTATTTCCCGAGATATTCGGGAGATGCAGATCGTTAAATCACAGGATGGTCACGGTCATTTGCGCTACACCATTTTTAAGGCCGGCAATCGGAGTGAGGAAGAGCACCTGCGAGAAACCATCAACGAAGTCGTTGTTGGTATCACGCGGGTAGAATTTGTGAACGTGATCAAGACGCAACCCAGCAATGGGAATCTGCTGGCCGCCATTTTTGACGACCTCGACCTGCCGGAAATTACGGGGACCTTGGCGGGGCACGATACCATTTTCATTATTAGTCCGACTGAGGACGTGGCAAAAAAATTGCATGAGCAGATTTTAAAGGACGTCAATCCGGACATCATTAGTCATTTGTGAGTGTGAGGGTTGTGTGACAGCAATTGGTAAGTGGCTGAACCAACGGAATTCCGATGATAATGGTATAGTGAAATCAGAGTCCATTTTCAGAAAGGAGTTTTCCATGCCAACTAATTTACCAACACACATCAAGGTCCGCGGCGCCAAGGTCAACAATCTTAAGGACCTAGACGTCGACATCCCTTTGAACCAATTCGTCGCCATTACCGGGCGGAGTGGGTCCGGCAAGTCATCACTGGCGATGGGCGTGCTCTACGCAGAAGGGGCCCGGCGCTACTTGAATGCGCTCTCGACCTTTACGCGGCGACGCATCAACCAAATGGGAAAGGCCGCGGTCGAATCCGTGGAGTACCTGCCCTCGGCCTTAGCATTGCGGCAACGGCCGCAGGTGCCCGGGGTCCGTTCGACCGTCGGCACCATGTCCGAGAGCCTCAACATTTTACGGTTAGTCTTTTCTCGCCTGGGGTCGCCAGTTTGTCCCAACGGCCATCAGGTACCGTCCACACTGGCGGTTGCGGAAAATGATGGCTACGTGACCTGTCCGACCTGTGGCGTCACGTTCCGAGCACCTGGCGCGGAAGACTTTGCGTTTAACTCCGGTGGCGCTTGTCCCACCTGCGAGGGCCTCGGTGAGGTCCGGCAACTGGATGCGTCCCTGATTATTGGCAACGAGGATCAGACGCTGCAAGAGGGGGCCGTGGCTTCCTGGCATCTGCCCGGCCGAAACTTCATGCCCATCGTGGCCAACGCCATTGGCATTCCCATTGACGTGCCCTATAAGGACCTGAGCGACGCGGATAAACAGCGTGTGCTCCATGGAAAGAAACAGTTTGTGGCCATCGACATCCCCAGCAGCAAGGGAAAAATCTTCCACATGGACAAGGCCGTTTATGAAAACGCCTTTGCCGCGGTGGAGGACAGCATGGCCACCAGTAAGAATGAACGGACGATTGCCAAATTAAATAAATTTTACACGTTCGATACCTGCCCGACCTGTCACGGCACCCGGCTGAATCCGGCACTGCTCAAGCAGAAATTAGTCGGCAAGACTATCGCCGAAGTGTGCGACCTGCCCGTCAATGAGCTGCGGCAATTTGCTGGGACCATTGTGGACTGGTTGCCCGCTAAGATGCAGGGTATCGGCCAGAACCTGGTCGATGAATTACTGTTGAGCCTGCAGCCAATGGTGGATTTGGGCTTGGATTACCTCACCCTGAGTCGGCCCGGCGCTACCTTGTCGACCGGGGAACTCCAACGAATTCAACTGGGACGCACGCTGCGGAGTGCTACGACCGGCGTGCTCTACGTGTTGGACGAACCCTCCGTGGGGTTGCATCCCGCCAACGTCACCGGATTGATCAAAGCCTTCCGGGGGTTGGTGGCCCAAGGCAACTCCGTGGTCGTGGTTGACCATGATACGCGGATCATTGGCGCAGCCGATTACGTGATTGAAATTGGCCCCGGTGCCGGCAAAACGGGTGGGACCGTCGTTGACCAGGGGACCGTGGCCGAGGTCGCCCACAGTCAGCAGTCACTGATTGCGCCATTTCTAAACGGGACCGCGCAACTGCGGGAGCGGCCACAGCTCGATGACCAGGCACTCTGGCAAAAGGGCAGTCTGAGCCTCGAGGTGCAGCACCGGTTCAACATTGACGATGTTGCCGTGAAGTTCCCGAAGAACCGCTTGACCACGGTCACGGGGATGAGTGGGGCCGGCAAGACGACGTTGGTGCTCGACAGCCTGATTCCCGCCATTGAGGCGGACGTGGCCCATCGCACGTTGCCCAAGCACGTCACCCAGTTAGACCGTGCGGGCATTCGTCACGTGGTCAAGGTGGATTCCGTCCCCGTTGGCAAGAATGTGCGGTCGACGGTGGCCACCTATACCGATATTTTGGATCGGTTGCGGAAGCTGTTCGCGGCGACGCCAGCGGCGAAGGAGCAGGGATATACCAACAGTCGCTTCTCGTATAACGTTAAGGCGGGGGCTTGTCCCACGTGTAACGGGACCGGTCAGATTTCCCTCGATGTCCAGTATTTGCCAGACATCACGGAGGTTTGTCCCCAGTGCCACGGGCAACGCTACAATCCAGAAACGCTGGCCGTGACCTGGAATGGGTACAGCATTGCGGACATTTTAGACCTGTCCGTCGATGAGGCGTTACCGATCTTTGCGACGGAGAGTGGGATTGCACAAACCCTGCAGACGCTACATGACATGGGACTGGGCTACCTCCTGTTAGGGGAGAGCACGCCCGCGTTATCCGGGGGTGAGGCGCAGCGGTTGAAGCTGGTCTCGCGGATTGGCAAGCGTCAGACCGGGACGCTGTTTATCTTCGATGAACCCACGGTCGGCCTGCACCCGTTAGACATCCAACAGCTGGTCAAGGTCTTTGACCAATTGCTTCAGCAAGGCGCCACGGTCATTGCGATTGAACATGACCTGGACCTGATTGCCAACGCGGATTACGTGATTGACATGGGACCCGGTGGCGGTATCAATGGAGGCCACTTGGTCGCAACCGGTACACCCGCGGATATTAGTCAGGCGGCAGATAGTGTGACCGGTAAATATCTAAAGGATCAATTAAACTTATTTGAAAAATAGACCGCAAAAAAGCGCATCGCCAGAACTCTTGGCGGTGCGCTTATTTTAGCAAATTAAAGTTTTTTTGAAACGGTGTAACGTTTAGTCGTTGACGGTTCTGTTCGATCAGTCAACTGTTGTTCCGCCAAAAAGATATCGAACGATGGCTCCCCGTGTTCGCTCTTGACGACCAGGACGTGACCGGACTCATCATGCCGTTCCTGGTAAATCTGGGCCGTTTGCACGGCTTCGTGATAATCGTGAAAATTACCAATTGAATCTCCTGGGTTGAAAAGGACTACTTCATCCATCTAATCATTCCTTTCGAGGCTAGCTGCTAATTTCATTATAGCGCATTCCCTCTGAAAACGATACCAATTTACAAGCCGGCATCCATGGTAAAGGTCAGGGCTGAGAGGTCGGCGTTGGCCTGGACTAATTTGCCGGTCTGGACTTGAATGGCTTGGGCCAAGGCATCGGCCGTTTCGGCGTTGAACTGACCGAGCGAGGCGGCTGAGACGGTGGCCTGTTGGTCGCCTAAATGTAAGCGTTGGTAGCCAGCCGCTTGCGTTTCGTTAAGGAAGTTGGCAAGTAATTTCCGGTTTTGGTGGTAGTGGGCCTCACTCAAAACATCGAGCAACTTGTTGGCCCAGTAAGGGTTCTCCCCATTGTAGGCGGCGTTGTCCTCGCCATAGGCCAGACCCACTTGATCACCCTGTGCATAGAAAGGTAGGTAGGGACTGAAGGCGGGGTTGCCGAGACACTGCCAAACGACACCGGCCAGGACGGGCGCCACGTTGCGGCGAATCTGCAGAATGTGTGAGTTCTGGGTCCGTGACAGGCCGACCGCTCGGAATTGGTGCTTGGCCTCGTCACTACCGGAGCCCAACGGATCAAAGGGCGTTTCTTGGTAGTGGGAACCGAGAAATTCTTCAACGGCACCGACGCTGATCTTACGTTCGGCGTGCCGGATGAAGGGGAGATCTTGACTGCTGGGGTTTTCCAGGGCACTCGGGGTGAACAGCTTGTGGCCGTACCAGACCCGCGGTGTGTTGTAGTGGGCGTCGTCAATCGTTTGCGTGCCAAAGATGTGGCGGGAGTTGAAGCGATTGCCGTCGGGGTTCAAGCGATTTTCCTGAACAAATTGGCGGATACCAGGGGAGGTCAAGAAATTCTTGGTGTCAATGAAGTCGACGTCCTCGATGGCCAATTGGTTGGCCACCACGGCGTAGGCGTCATCGGGGATGCGCTGGGCGACCCAGTGATGTCCACTGACGATTTCCATGTACCAAACTTCTTCGGCATCACTGAAGAGGACCCCGTTGGTTTCGGCGGCCCCGTTTTCCGTGACCAGTTGGCCCAACCGTTGGATACCGGCCTGAGCGGAGTCGACGTAAGGCAGGACGACCGTTAACATGGCGTCTTCAGCGATACCGTCCGTGACCAGTGGATCAATGCCTAAGACGCGGCTATTGGTATAGGCGCTTTCAGTCGCGCTCATGGCCACGTTTTGATTGTTGATGCCGCTCTCTTCAAAGTAGCCCTCGCTAGGATCAGTGTCGGGCATGGCTGTGTAGTGGTAAGCCTGTTCCGGCAACGTCGTGGTAAACGCGTTACCTTTCGAAACAAAGTGGCGGTCGCGGTCCTCGTTAGCGGGATGGACGATGGCCCGTTTTGGCCAGATGGCCACGAAGTTATCTTCGTTGCGGGCAATCAGTGTGCTACCATCCAAGGTGGCGAGTTTACCGGCTAAAAATGAGGTGCAAGCCTGATGGGTATGACGGTTCATAATAATTCCTCCTCTTAGAGTATCGTTAAGCACACTATAACACACGCGTGGCGCGGGATAAACCGCTATCATTGTGAAAGAGATGGGGCATTTCGCCAAGAGTGAGGCGTCAGCCACCGGTAACCGCGGATAGTTTGATAGAATGGACTTAACATTGCCGTTGGTTTCGCCTCCGGGCTGGTGAAAACTGAGCCGGGACGCTGTGGGCGCGCGCCTGGAGCCAAAGAGCGGTCTCCAGACTTACTTTGAGCCTCTGAGATACGAGTCTCAAAGATAGCAGTTGCCTAAGCGGGAAACCCGCTAAGGTAACTCCCACGGCTGAGCTCATTTTCACCAGCCCTGCGGCTGACACTGGTTTAGCCCATGATCAAACGGATTATCAGCGGTTGCTGGTGGCTGACAGTGGGGGTAATCGATCCGTTCCCGGCGGCAGATTCAAAGTGCCCGGCTATGGGGTCGGTTACAGCCAAAGGACGGGCTTCCACCTCAACTTTGCGCCTGAGAAGCGGTCGCAAAGGTTGTCCCATGGGCTAGGCTGGAAAAGAACTCCAGCCAAGACCATCGACACAGCCGGGGTGGTTGATCTGCCTCTGGTCACTAACACTGTCCTCGCTGGCTCATTTTCACCAGCCCTGCGGCTGACACTGGTTAAGTCCATGATCAAACGGGTTATCATTGTTTGTCGGTGGCTGACAGGTTGGCAGTGGAGTGGTTGGGTAATTTGTCCGCGACGACTTATTCTCGCTAGATTTGCAGGTAACACACAGCGGGGCACGGTATTAGTAACTTTCGGTAATTTGTAATTGTGAGAATTAGCAATAATGCAGCATGTAAAGTATGGTGTCATTCCAGACCAGACGGATTGGCATTGGTCTAGTGAAAAATGGTGATCAATGTCAGTGACCAGAGGCGGGCCAAGGTGGCCAGCTGTGTCGGTGCTCTTAGCTGAGTGATTTTCTCAGGTTAGAGCACGGGACGACCTTGGAAACTCGCGGTTTTAGCGAGGTTTCAAGGCGAGGCGGAGGACCGCTCCACAGGCCGGAGCCGTTCCCAACAGCAGGGCACCTTGAAGCCCGCCGCCGGGAACGGAATCATCCGCCATTTTTCACTAGACCAATAGAAAAAATTAAGGAGATGCCGAAATGGTACATGAACATCATCATGAATCAATCGAACAAGAACTGGAATGTGTTTCCCAGGTGCCCATTTTTCAGCGCTTGTCGGCGGATCAACTGACGTCGGTGGCCCAGGTGACCCGGCCCGTCATGGCCAAAAAGGGCGGGACGGTATTTAGTACGGGGGAAGTTTCACAAACCCTGTACATCGTCAACGTGGGTCAGGTGCGGCTGTACCATTTGGGCGAGGACGGGCGCGAACAGGTCTTGCGGGTGCTGAATCCGGGAGACTTCATTGGTGAAATCGCGCTGTTTACGGATGAAATTCACAGTTCATACGCCGAAGCCACCAAGGACAGCGAACTGTGTACCATTTCGCGAGTCTCTCTGACGGCCTTGATCAAGCAGATGCCACCGCTGTCCATGGCCTTGCTGGGAGCGCTGGCGGACCGGCTGAAGACGGCGGAACGGCAGGCAACCTTGCTGGCCATTCCGGACGCGCTGCCACGGCTAGCCGGCTATTTACAAGAAATTAGCGGGCACCAATCCGGCGTCATTGATTTACCGATGAGCAAGCAGGACCTGGCCGCCTACCTGGGTATGACGCCAGAGTCCTTGAGCCGCAAGCTGCGACAGCTGGTCAAGGACGGCGTGATCGAGACAATTGGTCGTCGTCAGGTCAAAGTGATCAACACGGATCAATTGGCTGAAGTGGCGCCAGAGTAACCGGAGTTTTAGCTATCCATTAAGAATCCTTAATATTATGGTATTCCCGAAATAAATTTGCTAAAATGATGGGTGTTGTGTTTCATTTAATTTTTAATGAACGACTAAATTAGGCGATAAGAATAAAGGAAAAAGGGGATACGCACATGTGTGGATTCGTTGGCTATGTGAATCAAAAAGATGTTCCGACTAATACCATCAACAGTATGGCAGATCGGATTAAGCACCGGGGGCCGGATGACGAGGCTTTCTTCCACGACGAACAAGCCGTGATGGGGTTCCGCCGGCTGTCGATCATCGACTTAGCCCATGGTAAACAACCCATGTATAACCGGGATCAAACCAAGGTTTTGACCTTTAACGGTGAAATTTATAACTATCAAGAAATTCGGGCCGACTTACAAAAGTTGGGTTACGAATTCCAAACTGACGTGGACTCAGAAGTCTTGATCCACGGGTACGATGCTTGGGGTCCTAAGCTGTTGGACCGCCTGCGGGGGATGTACGCCTTCGCCATTTATGACAAGACGAAGAACGAAGTCTTTGGCGCACGGGACCACTTTGGTATCAAGCCAATGTACTACTACGATGACGGTGAGACCTTCCTGTGGGCCTCTGAAATTAAGGCGTTTCTCGAACACCCTAACTTCAAGAAGGAATTCAACGAAGCCCTCTTACCCATCCATTTGAGTTTTGAATTTATCCCATCACGGGACACGATGTTCAAGAACGTCTACAAGGTATTGCCTGGGCAATACTTCATTCACCATGCCAATGGCGAGACGGAAACGCACCGTTACTACAAGTTTAACTATGATCACATCGACAACAGTCAGACGGTTGAAGAGGATGCCAAGAAGATTCGCGGTATCGTTGATGAATCCGTTAAGACCCACATGATTGCCGACGTTGAAGTTGGGAGCTTCCTGTCCAGTGGGATTGATTCTTCCTACGTGTTGAACGAAGCTTCTAAATTAAAGCCAATCCAATCCTTCTCCTTAGGGTTCAAGAACTCTAAGTACAGTGAATTGAGCTGGTCAACCGAATTTGCCAAGGAAATCAAGCAAAAGAACACGCCACTCTACATGACGGGTGACGATTACTTTGACATTTTGCCAACGATTATGTACTACATGGATGAACCTTTATCCAACCCATCTGCGATGCAACTGTACTACCTGTCCAAGGGGACGCGTGAATCCGTTAAGGTGGCGCTGTCTGGTGAAGGGGCCGACGAATTCTTCGGTGGCTACAACACTTACTTGGAAGCTATTCCATTCGAACGTTACCAGAAGTGGGTGCCTAAGGGCATTCGGAAGATGCTGGGTGGCATCGCTGAAAAATTCCCTCGCTTCCATGGTCGGCGGTTCCTGGTCCGTGGGGCACAGCCATTGAGCGAACGCTACTACCGGGTCAACTACGTCTTCGATTACCATGACCGGAACAAGATTCTGAAGAACCCAAGTCTGAACCAAGATGCTGGGGCTTACACCAAGCACTTCTTCGATGACGTTAAGGGCCTGGATGAAATGACGCAGATGCAGTACTTTGATATCAACACCTGGTTACCTTATGACATTCTGCACAAGGCTGACCGGATGAGTATGGCGAACTCACTTGAAGTGCGGACACCATTGGTTGATAAGGAAGTTGCGAAGTTTGCCGCAACCATGCCAGTGAAGACGCGGATCCATACGGATGAGACCAAGGTTTCTCTGCGGGCCGCTGCCGAGGCTGAATTGCCAGAACGGGTGGCTAAGAAGGAAAAGATGGGCTTCCCATCTCCAATCGCTACCTGGATCAAGACGGAACCTTACAAGTCACGGATCATCGAAGCATTTAACTCCGACGTGGCCCAAAAGTTCTTTAACACGGACGCCCTGATGGATATCTTACACGAACACATCAACGGTAAGTCCAGCATGCAAAAGATCTTCACCATTTACACGTTTATCTTGTGGTACGAAGTTTACTTCCCAGAAGACACGACGGCTAAGACGGTGGACCTGGTTCACCGCACGCAAATTTAATTTAGAACGGCATAGCTTTTTGGCTGGCCGATAACGATCAAGGTTGCTATTGGACTCGTCCGCTAACAACCTTGATTGTGTTTACTTAGCTTTTTTCCGGTCCGGCAACTCGTTTGCCCCGGTCTGGTGAAAATGGACCGGAACGCTGTGGGCAGTTGCCGTTTCCGGCGGCGGATTCAAGATACCCTGCTGTGGGGTCGGTTCCAGCCGAAGGGCAGGCTTCCACCTCAACTTTGAGCCTGAAAAGCGGTCTCAAAGGTTGCCCCATGCTCTAAGCTGAGAAAAATCTCTCAGCTAAGACCATCGACACAGCTGGTCATCTTGATCCGCCTCTGGTCACTGAGACTGACCACGTTTGGTCCATTTTCACCAGCCCTGCGGCTGACACTAGTTGCGGACCGGGAATCGCCTGTAACACGGGTGTTCATGGCGGTAATTGTGAACACCCGTGGTGCTGGCTGGAATAATTATTGCCAGAAATTGTGTAATAAAATAAATAGTTGAACATTCAATGAGAGATATAAGTACGTTGTGAAGGGACTTTAATTTGTTATGGAAACCAATGGAGCAAAATTCACGCCCGTTCTGTTAGGGAGCGATTTTAACGTATACGGGATGGCCCGGTCGTTTTATCAGCTGTACCATGAACCCGTTCAGGCCTTTGCCAGCATTCAGTTGGCACCGACCCGTTACACCAAAGTCGTCAACTTGGAATTGATTCCAGGATTTGATGAGGATCCCGTTTGGATTGAAACCATGCGGAAACTGAAGGAACGTTACGCGGATCATCCAGAACCCGTGATTTTGATCGGGTGTGGGGATGGTTATGCGGAACTGATCAGTAAGCATAAGGCTGAACTGGAAGATGTGTTCATTTGCCCATACATCGATTACGATAAGCTGCGGCACCTGAACAACAAGGAAAACTTCTACAAGGTCTGTGACCAGTACGGGTTACCTTACCCCGCAACGCGGATCATCACCAAGGCCGATGCCACGGCGGCGGAACCCGTTGAACAACCGTTTGATTACCCGGTAGCCCTGAAGCCGGCCAACAGTGTGGAATGGTTAGACGTCCACTTTGAAGGTCGGAAGAAGGCCTTTCGGATTCAGTCCGAGGCAGAATTCCGCGACATTTTACAGAAAATCTACGCTAACGGGTACCAATCTGACCTGATTTTACAGGACTTTGTGCCCGGCGATGACAGTAACATGCGGGTGTTGAACGCCTACGTGGACCGCAACCATCACGTTAAAATGATGTGCCTGGGTCACCCCTTACTGGAAGACCCAGCGCCATCCGCGATTGGCAATTACGTGGCCATCATTCCGGAATACAACGAAACGATTTACCACAACATCCAGAAGTTCCTGGAAGCCATTGAATTTACTGGTTACGCCAACTTTGATATGAAGTATGACGTGCGGGACCAATCCTTCAAGCTGTTTGAAATCAACTTGCGGCAGGGTCGGAGCAGTTTCTTTGTTACCTTAAACGGCTACAACTTGGCCGATTGGGTGGTCAAGGATTACGTTCAGGATAGCTTAGCAGATGCCCCAACGGTGTACGGCAACAAGGACGAAAGCCAACACGCGCTCTGGTTAGGCGTGCCGGTCAAGGTCTTCAAGCAATATACCCGGGAAAATGCCGACAAGGACCGTGCGCTGAAGCTGATTGCGGCGGGCAAGTACGGGACCACCTACCGTTACGACGAGGACATGAACCTGAAGCGGTGGGCGTTGATTCAATGGATGCAACACAATTACACGGTTAACTTTAAGAAGTATTTCGCAGAAAATAAGGGGTAACCACCATGAAAAAATTCTTTACGATTATTGGCGGCATGGGGACCATGGCAACCGAGAGCTATCTTCATTTGTTAAATGCTCGGACGCCCGCCCACGCCGATCAAGATTATTTGAATTATATTTTGGTCAACCACGCGACGGTACCGGATCGGACAGCCTACATTTTGGATCACAGTCAGCCCAATCCGTTACCCAGTCTGCTAGATGATATTCGGCAGCAGAGTCAACTGGGCCCAGCCTTTTTCACGTTGCCATGTAACACGGCGCATTACTTTTACGATGACCTGAAGGCGGCAACCGATGTGCCCATCCTACACATGCCGTGGGAAACGGTGAATGAAATCAAGCGCAAGTACCCGAATGCCAAGCGCATTGGGATTACTGGAACGCAGGGAACCATCACCGATAAGGTCTACGAAGATGAGGTTAACGCGGCCGGGTTGACGCCCGTGCTGCCAACGCCGGAAATCGAAGCGGAAACGATGACGCTGATCTACGACCACATTAAGCAAAATAATGACGTGGATGCCGATTTATTCCATCGCATTATTCGCGAAATGATTGAAGACCAACACGCCGATGTCGTGATTCTGGGCTGCACGGAATTGTCCTTAGCCCAGGAACGCGAACCGGAAAAGACGTACCCAATCGTCGACAGCCAATCCGTTTTGGTTGACCGGACGATTGAGATGGCCTTGTCCAAGCTACGCAATAAAGACTAAGCCATTTGAAAAGGAATCACTCAGCTTCTCCGCATGGAGGGTGAGTGATTCCTTTTTTAGTGGCGCTAATGGAAAAAGCAAACAACGACCAAAAAGGACCCAGCCAGTCGGCCAGGTCCCAAACGTTAACAGTTAAATTTAGTGAAGGCCCAGTGTGAGTCCCAGACCAATCGTTGCGAGGGCAACTACGCCCAGAATCCAATAGACTAAGTGGGGGGTGTTACGCTCCATCTTCCGGCCGAAGCTGATTTCAATGAGGGCAATCGTGCCGATGCCCAGCAGAAACTTCAGGCTGATGAGCAAGGGGGCGTGGCTAAAGGTCCGAATGCTTAAGACGACCCCACTGATGATCATGACTAAGTACGCAATCCGCGCCAAAATCAAGAATTGCGTGGCCCGTTTCTCTGAATGGCGGGTCAAGCCACCGACAACTAAAATTGTTAAAACTATCCAGGTCCAAAAATGTAGGCCTAACCACATACCGACCGCTCCTTCGCGTAAAAACTAAATTAAGCGTACCATACTCGCGCGGTCAAGCGTTACTAATTTCTGCGTTGATAGACCAATTCGGCCAGTGGCCCGAGCGTGTGGGCCTGCATCAAGGTGAATTGATGGGGCGCCGCGAGTTCTCCCCACAGACGTTTACCCTGGCCCAATACGATGGGGGCGAGCTGTAGGTAGAGTTCATCGACGAGGTCGGCAGCTAGTAAGGGGGTCAAAACGCTGGAACCGCCCACAATCCACACATTGCCATCCGCATGCTTGAGCTGGCGGGCAAGGGTGACCACGTCAGTATCGGTGAAGGTCGTTAACGGCAAATTCTGCCGGTTTTCCCGGGTTAAAACGTAATTGTGCATTCCTGGGTTGGCAGGGTTAAACGGGGCGTCAGGCGCCATTTTAGCCACGAAATCGTAGGTCACGCGACCCATGATGGCGCTGGTCATCTGAGAAAGCACCTGGACACCGGCATCGGCGGGGATGTCAGGTAATTGGGTGAGCCAGTCGATATTGTCCTCGGGGGTGGCCAGATAGCCGTCGAGGGAGGTGGCACCGTAGAAAATAATTTTATTCATCGGGAACGATCCTTTCAAAAAAGGCGCGGAACAGATGCGTTCCGCGCCTTAGGTAAGTTAAGCGTTGCCGTTCAAGCCGGCTGCTGGAATCCAGTAAGCTTTATCGTTTAAGGTGACGCGGTACCAGGTCGAACCGTCGCTGGCCTTAAGACCAGACTTGTTCACTTTAACCTTGGTGCCAGCAGGGAAGTCCTGCGTGTACGCCGTCGTCTTGGACAGGTAATTTGAGTTTAACACGTGATTGGTCATCTTGTAGTTGGTGTCGGTGTTCAGGGTGTAAGTCCCGCTGGCATCACTGTAGGTGACCTTTGGGAAGTTCAAGGTCTTACTGTAGACCCAGTATTTCGCTGTTGAATTCTTGCCAAAGCGAATCCGGTACCAGGTACCACTCCAGCCGCCTTTTTTCACGCCACGAGAGTCAACGTAGACCTTCGCGCCACGGTGGTCCGCACTCAGGCGACCCCAACCGATCTTGTAGGCACCGCTCGTGCCCTTGACGTGATTGTAGACGGTCCACTTGGTGTAGTTGTTAGCCAGGGTAGCCGTTTCATTGTTGCCACCGTGGTTGTACTTGACCGTCTTCTTAGGCGTCGTCACGGTATGATCCGTCGAGGTGTCAGTCGTATCGGTCGTATCCGTGCTGTCAGTGGTCGTGCCACCGAGGTTAGCGTATTGGGTGTTGACCAGCGTCATGAAGTCATTCATGGTGTAGGTCGTGCCGAAGTAGGCGCTGGCATTGGCCTTCCAGTAACCATCAGGGTCGGTATGGTTCGTGCCACCGAGGTTATTGGAAACATCGTGGTGGGAGAGAACCGTCACGTTACGCTTTGGTGACAGGCCGTACTGGTTAAGGATGTAAGCCGTGTAGTAGGCGGCGTTGTTCAATTCAGATGCGAAGGCCGCCTTGCTGTGGACTTCTACTTGTTCGAATTGGACGTAGCGGGCGTTGGCAATGGGGCCAGCTCCCCAGCATAAGTAATTTGTGTTGGCGATGTTGATGATACTGCTAGCATCCACGAAGGTGTGGACGAAAGCCGATTGATAATTATTCTTCATATAAGAAATTTCACCGTAAATCGTCGAGTTGGGGTTGGCCGTTTCGTGGACCACGACCCCTTCAGGCTTTCCGTTCCGGTAGCTATTCTTAGGAAAAGTCGGCCAGATATTCTTCGTGATTTTGGGTGTTGCATATTGCTGATTGGCAATATAAGTATTAATTGCATTGGCGCTGGCCGTTGTTGTTGACCAGAAAAGGCCTAAACAGCCCGCCGTAAGAGCGATTCCCCGAACCGCCCAACGTTGCCATTTCTTCATAATGTCTTCTCCTCCTATGAAAATTTCCTACTGAATAAAAACGAACTAACACAACGACTAGATTATAACTTATTTAGACCAATTTGAGTATGGTTTAGGAATTCGCCGAAATATCCTGTTGTTCGGCAATTTGTGGTTGAAAATGACATTGGAGTTAAAAATGAAATTATTGTTCGTTCTTTAACGAATACATTTGCTAAATAACAGATAAAGTTCGGCTTTCTCATTTTGTTTCAATCACCTTACAATTAGATTGCAAGCCACGAGAAAGCGGGCGTAAACAGTGGCACTAGGGGAAATCCTCAGGCCTGGGAGGGAACTTTACTTGCTTCACTGCTTAAACATGGCTATAATATTACTTTGCATACGAAAGGAGCGACGAACAATGGCTGAGACTCAAGAGATTAAGATTGGCGATTACGTTGCGGCGAAAAAATTTGGTCCTCTGGAACACGATTTCACTGGGGAAGTTACCAAAGTGTATGATAATTCAGTTTTAGTTGAGATTCGGGACTACGATCCTGCCGATAAAACTGCCGTTGGCGACATGAACAACCGCGCTGTTGTGCGGAAGTCTGCTGCTAAAATTACGGGAAACAGTGCGGATGAAAATTAGTTTTTCAAAACTTTTTTGAATTTATTTGCAAAAAACGATGACAACTCACAAATGGTATGCTATACTCATTTGTGTTGTGCGGGTGTAGTTTAGTGGTAAAATTCAAGCTTCCCAAGCTTGCGTCGCGGGTCCGATTCCCGTCACCCGCTTTCGAATGTTGGGCGGCCAGTCTTGGTCGTCTTTCTTATTATTCGAAGGCATTTATCGCCATTGAAATAGTACGTTGTGGAAATCCTTTTCAGCGAGTCCGGAGTGCTGCGAGCCGGACAAGGACCCTAACGGAACGGAGCAATTGGTGTCATTTAAACAGAATTTTAAAGTGGACTTTAAAGTCAATCAGAGTGGTACCGCGGGTCATCTCGTCTCTTACAATTTATTTTGTAGGGGACTTTTTTTATCCCGTGAATCGCCTGAGATTGACGATGCTCTTGAGAAGAATACGAGGAGGAACTAGTGTGGATTACAAACAAACAGTTACCAATGCCTTAGCTACCGCGTTGGACGGCCAATTATCCGCAGAAGATATTGCGGCTAAGTTAGAACGTCCTAAGACGTCAGACAAAGGGGACATGGCGTTCCCAACCTTTACCTTGGCTAAGTTGTTGCACCAAGCACCCCAACAAATTGCCCAGGATTTGGCGGACAAGCTAGATAAGACGGGCTTTGAAAAGGTTGAAGTCGTGGGTCCTTACCTGAACTTCTTCTTTGATAAGAGCGCTTATAGTGAAGAAACGTTGAACACGGTCTTAACGGCCGGCGCCAGCTACGGTCAGAACGATGATGGTAACGGTGGTAACGTGCCAATCGATATGTCCTCACCAAACATTGCTAAGCCAATGTCCATGGGTCACTTGCGGTCAACGGTGATTGGGAACTCCATCGCTGAAATTTTGACCAAGAACGGTTACAACCCGATCAAAGACAATCACTTGGGTGACTGGGGAACACAATTCGGGAAGCTCATCACGGCCTACAAGCTGTGGGGGAACGAAGCCGACGTTAAAGCTGACCCAATTAACAAATTAGTCGAATACTACGTTCGTTTCCATAAAGAAGACGTGGACAAGCCAGAACTGGACGATGAAGCCCGGGAATGGTTCAGAAAGCTAGAAAATGGCGATCCTGAAGCCCACCGTCTCTGGGATTGGTTCCGGAAGGCCTCATTGCAAGAATTCAACGACGTTTATGACAAGTTGGGTGTTACCTTTGATACCTACAATGGGGAAGCCTTCTACAACGACAAGTTAGCAGAAGTCGTTCAAATTTTGAAGGACAAGCATTTACTGGTTGAATCACAAGGTGCGCAAGTGGTTGACCTGAGCAAGCACGACTTGAACCCAGCCTTGATCCTGAAGAGTGATGGCGCTTCACTGTACATCACCCGGGACATCGCCACGGCCCTGTACCGTGACCGGACTTACAAGCCAGCCAAGAACTTGTACGTGGTCGGTTCAGAACAGACCTACTACTTCAAGCAATTGAAGGCTGTCTTGCAAGAAATGGGCGTGCCATCTGCTGATGCCGTTCAACACGTGCCATTTGGGCTGATCACCGTTGATGGGAAGAAACTTTCCACGCGTTCTGGTCGGATCATCTTGCTGGACAAGGTTCTTGAAGAATCTGTTAAGCTGGCCGGCGAAGAAATCAACGAAAAGAACCCTAACTTGGCTAACAAGGAAGAAGTTGCCAAGCAGGTTGGGGTTGGGGCCATCGTCTTCGGTGATTTGAAGAACGAACGGACCAACAACATTGACTTCGTGCTCGCTGATCAATTGAAGTTCGAAGGGGAAACCGGTCCTTACGTCCAATACTCACGGGTACGGGCCGAAAGTATCTTACGTAAGGCTGGCAACGTGGCAGTCAAGGCTGATGGCAACCAAGTTTCTGATCCAGAAGCCTGGGATACGATCAAGACCTTGGCCGACTTCCCAGCCATGGTTAAGATGGCTTGCGATGAATTGGAACCATCTGTCATTGCTAAATACGCGATTCGTTTAGCCAAGACCTTCAACAAGTACTATGCTCACTCCAAGATTTTGGCGGACGATGCGGGCTTGCCAGCACGTTTAGCTCTGGTCAAGGCAGTGTCAACGGTCTTGAAGGAAAGCTTACGTCTGTTAGGGGTTCAAGCACCTGACGAAATGTAATTAACGGTTTTAAAAAGAGATGCCTGCGGGTGTCTCTTTTTTTATGGAAAAATCTTAGGAAAATTAAATTAGTCCCATCTTAAGAAAAGTTCGCGATTAATAAATATTTAAATAGACAAATGAATTAATTAAGAATATAGTTCCAGTAAAAACGAATATTAAAATAATTATATCGCCTAATTGTTAGTCTTTTAGTTGACAGTCAGGTGGTGAATTGCTAAACTTAGCGAATAAATAGACTAGCAGGAGGAATAGACATGGTGCAGGTTGGTTTAGTCATGGGGTCCATTTCGGATTGGCCCACGATGCAGTTAGCGGCGCAGCAATTGACAACCTTGGGGGTCGACTACGAACGACGCATCATCTCAGCACACCGAATGCCCGATGTCCTGCAAGACTACGGTCAACAGGCGCGGGACCGGGGCCTGCAGGTCATTATTGCCGGTGCTGGCGGGGCAGCGCACTTACCGGGGATGCTCGCAGCTAATACGGTACTCCCGGTTATTGGCGTGCCCATGCAGTCGCACGTGCTGAATGGTATGGATTCGCTCCTGTCCATCGTCCAAATGCCAGCTGGTGTGTCGGTAGCCACCATGGCAATTGGTGCGGCTGGGGCCAAGAACGCGGCGTTATTGGCCGCCCAAATTTTAGGCTTACAGGATCAGCGAATCCAGACGCAGGTCCAGGCCTTTCGACAACGTCAACGGGAGGAGGCGGCGCAAAGTGAACAGCAATTCTGAGACACCGATTTTACCGCCAGCAACAATCGGCATCGTTGGCGGCGGCCAGTTGGGTCAAATGCTAGCGCTGAGTGCGAAAGCCATGGGTTATCACGTGGGCATTCTAGACCCCACGCCTCAGTCACCGGCGGGGCAGGTCGCCGACTTTCAAATCGTCGCGGACTATCAGGAGGCCACAGCGCTGGAGCAATTAGCTCAGCGAAGTGATGTGCTGACCTACGAGTTTGAAAATGTTGATGTGGTGGCTCTAGATAGCGTTCAGTCGCTGACCCGACTCCCCCAGGGGACGGACCTGTTGCGGTTAACCCGCAATCGTTTGGCGGAAAAGCAATTTTTACATAGTCAAGGGATTCCGGTCACACCGTTCGCAGCGGTTCAGGGAACGGTCGCGTTAGAAACGGCCGTTGAACAGTTGGGGACACCAGCAATTTTGAAAACGTTAGAAGGCGGCTACGACGGGCACGGCCAGGTCGATATCAACCAGCCAGAATTGTCGGCAGCTAGTCGGGAACTTTGCCAACAGCCTTGTATCCTAGAGCGCCGACAGGATTTTAAATTAGAGGTCGCCATGATGGTGACCCGTGATGCGACGGGAAACGTGGTGGCCTTTCCACTGGTGGAGAATCGTCATCAAAACCATATTTTGCATACCACGATAGCACCAGCCCAGGTTGCGTCGGCTGTGCATCAGCGCGCAAAAATATTGGCCACAAAGATTGCGGCGGCATTGCATTTACGCGGGGTCTTGGGGATTGAATTCTTTGTCTTGCCAGATGGCGAGCTCTTAGTGAATGAATTAGCACCGCGACCGCACAATTCTGGGCATTACAGCATTGAGGCGTGCAACATTTCACAATTCGAGGCGCACATCCGCAGTATTTGTGGGTTGCCAATCCCCCAGATTACGCAGACGACCCCAGCGGTCATGCGGAATCTATTGGGGGCAGACCTTCAGGTTGCGCGCGACTTGCTCAGTCAACATCCGGAGTGGCATTTTCATGATTACGGCAAGGCAGAAATTAAAAAGCAACGCAAGATGGGGCACGTAACGGTTTTAGATGCGGATATACAGGCTGCCTTAGCAGCTGTAGCGGCGTTGAAAGGGGAACAATAACCGATGACAGAGATTACCAAGCAAGGTCTGATTTACACGGGGAAGGCCAAGGCCATGTACGAAACTAACGACCCAGAAGTGTTGTGGGTGGAGTATTTAGATCAAGCAACGGCCTTAAATGGCAAGCGCAAAGTCGCCATTGCCCAAAAGGGCCTGCTCAACAATCGGATTGCCAGCCTAATCTTCCAAGACCTAGCAAAACATGGGATTGCCAATCACTTTATCACACAGCAGTCGGCATACGTTCAGCTGGTTCGCCGAGTGACCATGATTCCCTTGGAAACGGTGGTTCGGAACGCGGCATCCGGGAGTTTTGAACGAAAATTTGGGGTTGATCATTTGAGGCTTTTTAAAGAACCAGTCATGGAATTTTTCTATAAAAGTGATCAGTTAGATGATCCATTCATCAATGACTCCCAAATTGTGGCGTTGAACGTGGCTAGTGCTGACACGTTAGCTGAAATGCGACGGCAAGCGCAATTGGTCAATCATCGGTTGCAAGAAATCTTTGGGGCGATGCAGGTCCAGCTAGTCGATTTTAAAATTGAATTTGGCGTAACGACAGATGGAAAGATTCTATTAGCCGATGAAATCTCACCGGATAGTTGTCGACTGGTTGATCAAACAACTCATGAGTCATTGGACAAAGATGTCTTCCGCAAAAGTTCTGGGGATTTGACCCAGGTCTACACAGAGGTGCTCAAGCGATTGGCTGCGGTGGAGGAGGAGAAACCATGTATTTAGCAAAGGTCTACGTGACGTATAAACCATCGATTTTAGATCCGAAGGGTGAGGCCATCAAGGACGCGCTTCATCGGCTAGATTATGAAAATGTGGCGGCGGTTACCCTGGGGAAATACTTTGAAATTAAATTGACTCCCGGAGAAAAGCCATTAGCCGAACAGGTCGATGAAATGTGCGACCGCTTACTGGCTAACGTGAACATGGAGACTTATCGTTACGAAATCACAGAGTTGGAGGCTTAAACCATGAAGTTTGCCATCCCCGTTTTTCCGGGTTCTAATTGTGACTATGATTTATTGAATGCCCTGCGTGATTGTTTACACACGCCGGCCGATTTAGTGCCCGCAACCACCACTGATTTGAGCGGCTATGATGCGGTCATTCTACCTGGCGGATTTTCATATGGGGATTACCTTCGGAGCGGGGCGATTGCCCGCTTTGCACCAGTGATGACGGCGGTAAAAGAATTTGCCAATGCCGGCAAGCCAGTGATGGGAATCTGCAATGGCTTTCAAATTTTGACGGAGGCGGGCCTGCTACCAGGTGCCCTACAGGCAAATGAATCATCCAAGTTTATTTGCCAGGTCAGCCCCCTTCACGTCAGCAACACCCAGACCCGGTTCACTACCGCGTATGCGCGTCATCAAGACATCAAATTACCGATTGCGCATGGCGAAGGGAACTATTATTGCGATGCCGCTACGTTGGCCGAACTAAAAGCACACAATCAGATTGTCTTTGAATATGTCGATAATCCTAACGGTAGTGTGGCGAATATTGCTGGGATTGTGAATCGTCGCGGCAACGTGCTGGGGATGATGCCCCATCCAGAACGGGCAGTTGAAACAATTTTGGGTTCCGTTGATGGGTTGGGTATCTTTGACTCATTGTTAATGAATCATGTACAGGGGGATGCGCATGTTGAAAACCGCTAAATTAACGCCGGAAGCCATCCGGGATACGCAAGCCTACCAGCAGCTGGGCCTCACGGCGGATGAGTATCACCTCATTTGTGAACAAGTCCTCCATCGATTACCCAACTATACTGAAGTCGGTCTTTTCTCGGGGATGTGGAGTGAACACTGTTCCTACAAAAATTCTAAGCCAGTGCTGAAAAAGTTTTGGACCCAGGGAGATCACGTCCTAGCGGGCCCGGGCGAAGGCGCCGGCATCATTGATATTGGTGATGGCCAGGCCGTGGTCTTTAAGGCAGAAAGTCATAACCATCCGTCGGCGGTAGAGCCTTATGAGGGGGCCGCAACCGGCGTGGGGGGCATCATCCGCGATATCTTCTCAATGGGGGCCAAGCCAGTCGCGCTGCTCGATAGCCTACGTTTCGGCGAGCCCACGGATTCGGCAACGACCTATTTGATTTCACAAGTAGTGGCCGGAATTGGGGGCTATGGCAACTGTATTGGGATTCCCACAATTGGTGGGGATATGGCATTTGATGCGTGTTACCAGAAGAATCCGCTAGTGAATGCGATGTGCATTGGCCTCCTAAATCATTCAGATATGCAGAAGGGTCAGGCGACCGGGGTCGGCAACCAGATTATCTATGTGGGCGCCAAGACCGGGCGGGATGGTATCAACGGCGCATCCTTTGCGTCGGCAGAATTCAACGATGCCAAGGAAACGCAGCGTTCGGCGGTGCAGGTTGGTGATCCATTCATGGAAAAACTGTTGATGGATGCCTGCCTAGAAGTGATTCACGAACATCATGCTAGCCTAGTGGGTATTCAGGATATGGGCGCGGCTGGCTTGGTTTCGTCTTCGGCGGAAATGGCGTCCAAAGCGGGAAGTGGTCTTAAGCTCAATTTGGATTTAGTTCCCCAACGTGAAGCCGATATGACAGCGTTTGAGTTAATGCTTTCGGAATCACAAGAACGCATGCTGTTATGTATTAAGCAAGGATCAGCGGCGGAAATTCGTGAAGTCTTTGATAAATACGGGTTGGATGCGGTGGTCATTGGTGAAGTAATCCCGGGACATCAATACCAGTTGGTGCATCACGGGGTGATGGAAGCTGATGTACCAGTAGATGCGTTGGCGACGCAAGCACCGGTCTATCAACGAGAAAAGCGCCGCCCACAGCGACTGGACCAACAGTCCGCCACACAATTTGTGCCGGCAATCACGGATGTGACGGCAACACTAAAGCAGTTATTACAGCAGCCCACAATCGCTTCCAAGCGCTCGCTGTTTGAAACGTACGATTCCCAAGTTCAGACTAACACGGTTGTTCGACCGGGTTCAGATGCTGGAGTGATTCGAATTCGCCAAACAGACAAGGCACTTGCCATGACGACGGATGTGAATGGGCGTTACCTTCATCTCAATCCGCGTGTCGGTGGTGAAATGGCCGTGGCAGAGGCCGCTAGAAATATCGTCGCCTCAGGGGGCTTACCCCTGGGAATCACGGACTGCTTGAACTTTGGTAATCCAGAAAAGCCCGAACAGTTTTATGACTTGGATGAAGCCGCTCAAGGAATTAGTCGGGCATGTCAGTTGTTTAATACGCCAGTCATTTCGGGAAACGTGTCGTTGAACAATGAGTCAAATGGTGAACCGATTTATCCAACCCCGATGATTGGGATGGTCGGGTTGATTAAGCATTTACGTGATGTGACAACGCAAGACTTCAAGCAGGCTGGCGATAAGGTTTATGTGGTGGGGGCGACGCATGCTGATTTCAATGGAAGTGAGTGCCAGAAGATGTTGACGGGCCAAGTCAGCGGCAATCTGTTTGACTTTGACCTGGCGACGGAGCATCACCATCAAAAGCTTGTCCTGGAAGCTATCCAAGCAGGGCTAGTTGCCAGTGCCCACGATGTCTCTGAGGGGGGACTGATCACGACGATTGCCGAATCATGTTTTGGCGGCGACTTAGGAGTGGCATTGACCAGTCAATTACCAGCCGTTCAGTTCTTTGCGGAAACGCAATCACGCTTTGTGGTTTCGGTAGAACCGGAACATCAGGCGGCGTTTGAGGCCTTGATGCAAGAGACAGTCACTTATTTGGGTGTCACCACAGTGGCAGACCGGCTATGGGTCAAGACGGCTGATCAGACCTTTGATTTGCCCGTCAGTGAAGCGAAAAAGTTATGGGAAGGAGCGTTACCGTGTCTGTTGAAATAAAAGGCCTGAATGAAGAGTGCGGCGTCTTTGGCGTCTGGGGCTCACCGGATGCGGCCAAGCTCACTTACTTTGGGCTACATGCGCTACAGCATCGAGGGCAAGAAGGGGCTGGCATTACCGCAAATAATGGGGGCCAGCTCCGGTCGGAACGGGGATTAGGTTTGCTAGCTGATGTTTTTCGGGAACCACGGCGCTTAGAGCAGTTGACTGGAACGGCTGCGGTTGGCCATGTGCGGTACGCCACTGCCGGCAACCATGGCATTGAAAACATCCAGCCACTGGAATTCAATTTCAGCGACGCCCAGTTTGCTTTAGCGCACAATGGTAATTTAACCAATGCCAAGACGTTACGGCATCGTTTAGAGGCTGCCGGGGCAATCTTTCATGCGAGTTCTGATAGTGAAATTCTCATGCATCTAGTTCGCCGGAGCCAATCACCAACCCTGACTGGCCAGTTAAAAGAGGCATTACGCCAGGTCCATGGCGGCTTTGCTTACCTGCTATTAACAAATGATCGGTTGTTTGCGGCGTTAGATCCGAATGGTTTGCGGCCATTGGTCGTGGGGCAATTGCCTACCGGAGGCTACGTAGTTTGTAGCGAGACGTGTGCGCTGGATGCCGTGGGTGCCAAGTTCATCCAGGATGTCCATCCGGGTGAGCTCCTAACGATTGATGATCAGGGACTGACCGTTGATCACTACACCACAGCAGGAAATTTAGCCATTTGTTCAATGGAATTCGTTTACTTTGCGCGCCCGGATTCTAATATTTATGGGGTCAACGTGCACTCGGCCCGGAAACGCATGGGCGCTCAACTAGCTAAAGAGCAACCAGTCGATGCGGATATTGTGGTGGGGGTGCCTAATTCTTCGCTGTCCGCCGCAACGGGGTACGCAGAAGCTAGTGGGTTGCCATACGAAATGGGCTTGATCAAAAACCAATATTCTTCGCGGACCTTCATTCAGCCGACCCAAGCACTGCGAGAACAGGGGGTCCGGATGAAGTTGTCCGCCGTCCAAGGGGTGGTAGCCGGGAAACGGGTCGTTTTAATTGATGATTCCATTGTTCGTGGGACCACTTGTCGGCGAATTGTGAAGTTATTGAAGGATGCTGGGGCAAGCGCCGTGCACTTGCGGATTGCGTCACCGCCACTACGTTTCCCTTGTTTCTATGGGATTGATATTCAGACAACCAAGGAATTAGTGGCAGCACAGAAGACGATTCCTGAGATGTGTACCTCATTTGGGGCAGATTCCCTGAGCTTCTTGAGTGAACAGGGTGTGATTGATTCAGTGGGTCTGGACGTGGCTGCCCCCTATGGTGGGCTGTGTATGGCCTACTTCAACGGGGACTATCCGACACCCTTGTACGATTACCAGGCGGAATTTGACGAAGAAATGCAGTGGCTAAAGAAGTAAGGAGGAAGCAGGCATGAGTGAGGCCTACAAAAAGGCAGGTGTGGATCTAAATGCTGGCTATGAAGTGCTGAAGACCGTGAAGGCATTAAGTGGTAATCGCCAACTGGGGGCCTTTGGGGGTCTCTTTCCGTTGGCTGCCGAGACCGTCATGAACGAGCCAGTGCTGGTTGCTGGCACGGATGGCGTGGGAACCAAATTACTGGTGGCAATTGCTGCCCAGCAGCACGAGACCATTGGCATCGATTTAGTCGCGATGTGTGTGAATGATATTCTTGCTCAGGGCGCGCAACCCCAATTTTTCTTGGATTATTTGGGCTTGGGTCATACTGATCAAGATCAGGTAGCAGCCATCATGAAGGGCGTGGTCGCGGGGTGTCAGGAGGCTGGCGTCGCACTGATTGGCGGCGAGACAGCAGAAATGCCGGACATGTATGCGCATGGTCATTACGACCTCGCGGGTTTTGCGGTTGGAATTGCGGACCGGTCGGCCTTGCTCGATTCGAGTCAAGTTCGGGCAGGTGATGTGTTGATTGGGTTGCCAGCCAATGGCTTACACGCCAACGGGTTCAGTCTGGTGCGGGACATCTTATTTAAACAGCATCATTTTTCACTCGACCATGTCTTTCCGACGGTGGGTCATCCCCTTGGTGAAGAATTGTTACGGCCAACTAAAATCTATGTCAGCAGCGTCTTACCGCTGTTACAACAAAAACTGGTTGCCAGCATCGCCCACATTACGGGCGGGGGGCTGATTGAAAACGTGGCCCGAGCGCTGCCGGAGAAGTTAAGCGCCCAATTTGAGGTGGGAAGCTGGCCAGTGCCGCCAATCATGACCGTCTTAGCTGATTTGGGACAACTGACGCCTACGGATGTCCGCTCGACGTTTAACCTAGGTCTGGGGATGGTCCTGGTCGTTCATCCAGAACAGGTTGCACCAGTTCTTGCCAGCTTGGCCGCGGTTGATCAAGTCGCCTACCAAGTTGGGCAGGTCGTCACCGGTGAAAAGCCAGTGACTTTTCGGGAGGCGACGGATGGTTAAACGACTTGCCATTTTTGCCTCAGGAACGGGGACCAACTTCAGTGCGCTCCAGTCAGCCATCGGGCAACGGAAAATTCCAGCAGAAATCGTGCTACTGGTTTGTGATCAGGCCAATGCCCCAGTTATTGAGCGGGCCGAAGCGGTCGGCGTCCCAGTGTTTATGATTAACTACAAGGATTTTGCCACGAAGGCGGCTGCCGAGACGGCTATTTTAACCAGTTTACGTGCGCACCAGGTAGCGGCCATTTTGCTGGCGGGCTACATGCGTATCGTGGGGAAGACACTGCTGACGGCGTATCCGCACCGCATTATTAATCTACATCCGGCATTATTACCCAAGTTTCCGGGCAGACAGGGAATCGCGGATGCCTTTGCGGCTGGCGTACCAGAGACCGGGGTGACGGTCCATTTTATTGATGCGGGAATCGACACGGGGCAAATTATCCGCCAACGGCGGGTTTCCGTGGCGTCCAATGACACCTTGGCTAGCCTAACCGAACGTATTCATCAGGCCGAACATGACCTGTACCCAGAGGTTTTAGCAGAGTTGATTGCCACGAAGAAAATCTAAGTAAAGATGGAGGAGAGTCAACTATGGCAGAAGTTTTCGTAATCGGTAGCGGTGGCCGCGAGCATGCCATTGCCAAGGCACTGTTGCGGAGTCCCCAGGTCACGACTGTTTTTTGTGCACCGGGCAATCCGGGGATGCGATTGGACCAGATTGAAACGGTTGCCATTGCTGAACTTGATTTTGCCAAATTGGTTGCCTTTGCCCAGCAACATCAGGTTGCGTTAACGGTCGTGGGTCCGGAAGTCCCGCTGGCCGCGGGTATTGTGGATTATTTCCAGGCGGCGAGGCTCCAAGTGTTTGGGCCCAAACAGCAAACGGCACGGTTAGAGAGCTCCAAAGTCTTTGCCAAGACGTTTATGCGGCGCCACGGGATTCCGACCGCTGATTACCAGTTGTTTGAGGACGTGGCGACCGCAATCACTTACAGTGATCAGGCCAGTTTGCCTCAGGTCATTAAGGTGGATGGCTTGGCGGCGGGCAAGGGTGTCACGGTGGCGACAACGCATCAGATGGCGCAACAAGCCTTGCAAGCGGCCTTTTCAGCTGGTGGGCCGGTATTGATTGAAGCCCATTTGACGGGTTTTGAATTCTCTCAGATGGTGTTTGTCGGGGGCGACCAGTACGGTCTATTGCCGACTGCGCAAGACCATAAACGCCTGTTGAATCAGGATAAAGGACCCAATACCGGGGGCATGGGGGCGTATTCGCCAGTGCCCCAAGTGACCGCCGATATCCTTCAAGAAACGGTTGAGAAGATTATTCAGCCAACAATTGATGGGCTGATTGCTGATGGCTTGGCATTTGCTGGAATTCTGTACGTCGGCGGTATCGTGACGCCAACGGGGGTGCAGGTCATTGAATATAATTTGCGACTAGGCGACCCAGAAACTCAAATTTTACTCCCGCAATTACAAAGTGACTTCTACCAGGTCATCGTTGACCTCTTACAGGGCAAACAACCGACCTTAGACTGGCAAACGACGGACACGTATCTAGGTGTGGTCTTAGCGGCACCAGGCTATCCTAGCAAGCCACAGCTTGGCGTACCCGTGCCAACAGTAGCCGGGGCAGATTATGCCAGCGTGGGTGGGACGCCCGACCAACTGACCAGCACCGGTGGTCGGGTCATGCTGGTAGCTGATCACGCCGCCGATTTAAAGACGGCACAACAACGTGTCTACCACCAGCTTGATCAGTTAGCACTGGGCGCTTTGATCTACCGCACTGACATTGGTGACCATGGGTTGAAGGCGTCAGATTAGGGGCAACATTATGATAGAGAGCATGCGAAGTTCCGGGTCGGCTAATAGCGGCCCGAAACTTTTTCGTTTACCCAAAAGTCGGCAAATGAAATAAGCAAGGTTCTTTGCGTTAAAAACGAATATTTGGTACACTTACTTTATAAATATGCAGAGACATGTGGCTAAATTCCGCATCCTTTGTTATACTTAATGCAATTTTATGCGGGAGGGTCGTCGCCATGAAAAAAAGTATTCGCCAAGCGCGCATCGAGCAACTCATCAATCAGTATCCCATTGGGACTCAAGAAGAATTAATGGAACACCTGGAAGAGGTGGGTATTCAGGCGACTCAGGCCACCATCTCGCGGGATATCCGGGAAATGCAAATTGTTAAGGCCCAAGATGGGCACGGTCATTTGCGTTACACCATCTTCAAGGCGGGAAACCGAAGTGAAGAAGAGCATTTGCGGGAAACCATTAATGAAGTCGTGACCGGCTTAACTCGGGTAGAATTTGTCAACATTTTGAAAACGCTGCCGAGTAACGGGAACCTGCTGGCAGCCATCTTTGATGATTTGAACATGCCAGAGATTGCCGGCACCTTGGCGGGGCATGATACCATCTTCATCATTAGTCCGAACGCCGAGATTGCTGAAAAATTGCATGATGAAATCGCCGGTGAAATGAATCCAGAAATTGTTCACTAAATTTAGAAATAAAACGAGCGGCACCGGTCGAATTTGTTGGCTGAGTGCTGCTTTTTTGTTGCGCTGAGTCGGTTAAGCTAATTTAAAGCTTGCTAAAGATTCAACTGAATGTCGGCTGATTGGCTGGACTATGCTAAAATAGGTCTATTACAATTGAGATAAGAAGAGGCTATTTTATGAATAACCAAGAACCTAATCAGAATTTTTGGTCGGGCTTCAGAGCTCGCTTCAAACGCTTCTGGCGGCGATTCCAGCTGACACGTTGGTTAATCGTGATTTTTCTAACCATCATTTTGGTGGGGAGCGGCTACCTGACCTTTATGGCCAAGACTGCCAACGTTGGTGATCTAAAGGCTGCACTGGAAAATCCAACGCAGATTTATGACCGTAAAAATAATAAGGCGGGGACCCTGTATTCACAGAAGGGAACCTACGTGCCATTGAAGAAAATTTCACCCAACGTTCAGAGCGCGGTGATTTCGACCGAAGACCGTAATTTCTACAAGGAGTACGGTTTTTCCTTCAAGGGGTATGCCCGGGCCTTCTACCTGTTCGCCAAGAATAAAGTGCTTCGGCGCGGCTACATTAGTGGTGGGGGGAGTACGTTGACCCAGCAACTGGTGAAGAACGCCTACCTGACGCAGGAGCAAACGTTCACCCGGAAGTTTAAGGAACTGTTCCTCTCCATTGAGGTTGAAAATGTTTATAGCAAAAAAGACATCCTCTCAATGTATTTGAACAACGCTTACTTTGGCAACGGGGTCTGGGGCGTTCAGGACGCTGCCAAACGCTACTTTGGCACGTCAGCGGCCAATTTGACCGTACCCGAATCGGCCGTTTTGGCGGGGATGTTGACGTCACCGAGTGGCTACAATCCCGTTGACCATCCCCAAGCTTCCCGGGCACGGCGAAACGTGGTTCTGGGACTGATGGCGGACACCGGCAGTATTTCGAGCGCCCAGGCCAAGCAGTATCAGGCCACCGCGTTGACCACCAGCGACACCTATAACTACAAGAATAGTTATAAGTACCCGTATTACTTCGATGCCGTTATCAATGAGGCCGTTAGTAAGTATGGGTTGACCGAGTCGGAAATCATGAACAAAGGGTATAAGATCTACACGTCCTTGGACCAGGCCAACCAGTCGCAAATGCAGACGCTCTTCAAGAATCCAAGTTATTTCCCAGCCAACGCTAGTGACGGGACCAAGGTCCAGGCCGCTAGCATTGCGATTGATCCCAACACAGGTGGGGTCGAGGCCGTCGTCGGTGGTCGGGGCCAGCACGTGTTCCGGGGCTACAACCGGGCCACGCAGATGCGGCGCCAACCCGGATCGACCATCAAGCCGCTGGCCGTTTACACGCCGGCCTTGGAGAATGGCTATTACTACGATTCCGAATTGACCGATAAGAAACAGTCCTATGGGACCAACAAATATTCACCACACAACTATGGCAACCAGTACAGCGGCAAGGTGCCAATGTATCAGGCACTTGCGCAGAGTAAGAATGCGCCGGCTGTTTGGTTACTGAACAAGATTGGCGTGGACAAGGGGTATGACTCCGTGAAGAAGTTTGGTCTCCCCGTTACCAAGTCCGATAAGAACCTGGCGCTCGCGTTGGGTGGCTTGAAGACCGGGGTGTCCCCGCAACAGTTGGCCCAAGCCTACACGGCCTTTGCCAACAACGGGACCATGTCCACGGCCCATTACATCCGCAAGATTGTTGATGCGTCCGGTAATGTGGTCGTGGATACATCGGATTCCGCGGCCAAGAAGACCAAAGTCATGTCCAGCAAGACGGCCAAGCAGATGACCAGCATGATGATGGGCGTCTTCAACTACGGAACCGGGGTCAGCGCCAAGCCTTACGGGTACACGATTGCCGGGAAGACTGGGAGCACCGAAGCCGATGGTGACTCCGATGCGACCCGGGACAAATGGATCGTCGGCTATACGCCGGACGTGGTCGTGGCCACCTGGGAAGGCTTTGACAACACCAGCAGCAAGCACCATTTGGAAAACGTCAGTGGCACCGGTGAAGGACCCCTTTACCAAGCCGAAATGCAGAGCATCCTACCGAATACGAAGGGCACTGCCTTCAACACCAAGGACGCCTCGACGATTGCCAAGGCCGAAAACAGTGGCAGCAGTTCTAGTGACGGCAGTGACGTTTGGGATTCCGTGCAAAAGGGGATCGATAACGCCGGCAAGTCCTTCAGCGACGCCGCCAATACGGTGAAGTCATGGTGGAATTCCATCGTGAATTAGCCAAATGTGGGTGGGATGAAAGCGCCTAACATGTTACAATAGATTCTGTATTGTAAATGGGCGTCACGCCCACTGAGGAGGAAACGTAATGGCTGACAAGATGGTAGAGTTGGGCGAACAAGTGACCCAAGCTCTCAAAGATTCAGATCAATTCAAAGCCCTGGAAACGGCATTTAACGAGATGAAGGCAGACGCCGACACCTACAAGCTGTTCAAAGACTTTCAAAAGATTCAACTGGACTTGCAACAAAAGCAAATGGCTGGTCAACAATTAACGGACGATGAAATGAAGCATGCCCGTGAGGTTGCCGACCAAGTTGGTAAGATCGACGCCATTAAGAACTTAATGGAAGCCGAACGCGGTGTGAACTCCATGTTGAACCAATTAAACAAAACGATTACGCAACCCATTCAAGATATTTACGCGGGTTAAGCATCAGTCAATCGTCGGCGCAACCACTCACTTTGGGAGGTCGGTGCGCCGACGATTTTTTGTTCGACCCAGTTAACCGGGAGGAAACTCATGAAATTTATTCACGCAGCTGATTTACATTTAGATAGTCCCTTTCTGGGATTGACGACCCTCCCCAGTAGCTTACTGACGACCGTGCGGCAATCAACTTTTACGGCGGCGACGCGGGTCTTTGACCGGGCTATTGCCGAGCAGGTCGACTTTGTGTTACTCGCGGGAGACTTGTTTGACCGCGCAGAACAAAGCGTGGCGGCGCAGGCCTATCTTTTTCAACAATTTGACCGTTTAAACGACCAACATATTCCAGTCATTATTAGTTTTGGGAATCATGATTACTTGGCCGACCAGCATCAGACCGTGGCCTATCCGGCTAATGTGACGGTTTTGGGGCCGGACGTGACCACCCACACGTTGACGCTGGCTTCCGGTGAGACCGTGGCGGTGAGTGGTTTCAGCTACCCTGAGCGGTGGGTGCCCACGGATCAGGTGGCCGATTTTCCGGCCCACGCTGAAACGCAGTGGCATATTGGCATGCTACACGGTGCCGTCGCCACGGGAACCAGCGACCATTATGCCCCGTTTCACGTGGCCGACTTATTGGCCAAACGCTATGATTACTGGGCGTTGGGCCACATTCACCATCGGCAATTTCTGGCGGAACAGCCACCGATTCTGTACGCCGGCAACACCCAGGGGCGCAGCATCAATGAGACGGGGGAGAAGGGCGCCTATCTGGTGACCAGTCAAGCCGGTAAATTAGTGCCGGAATTCTTCCCGACCGCCGAAATCCTCTGGGAGGCCGCCACGTTACCGTCGACGGCCACTGATTTGCCCCAGCTGACGACCGACCTGACGGATTGGCTCACCGCCAACACCGCTACGCAAGCCACGTTGACCGCGGTAACCGTGAGCAGCGCGGCACTGACCGGGGCCGATTTGACCAGTTTCAAAAATGGCGAATGGTTAGCCCTGTATCAGCGGACCCACGCCCGCCAGTTGAAGGCGGCCCAACGTTATTTGATTGGCGCCAAGCTCGCAACCAATCAAGCTCAACCAGTCGCGCCCCAGTTGGATCAATCCTACTGGGAGCAGGGGGCGGCGATAATCTTTACCACGGATAATCTACAAACAACCTTTGGTAAATTAGCCCAGGACCCGGCCCTAGCCGAGTGGTTTGCTCAGCCCGACACGGCCACGCAAGTCCACGAGCAGGCCGAGCAACTTTTGGCAGAATTGATGGGAGAGGAGGCACACGATGAAGCTTAAGCGTTTGACGATTTACGGCTTCGGCCATTTTCACGACCGGACCTTTGACTTGACGGACGGTCTCAACTTTCTGGTGGGCCCCAACGAGGCCGGCAAGTCGACCCTGACCCAATTCATCACGGCCATCCTCTTTGGCTTCCCAACCAAGAAGCATCCCGAGTTACGTTACGAACCCCTTGACGGCAGTCGTTTCGGCGGCGAAATGCAGTTCGTTCAGGCAGACGTCACTTACACCGTCACTCGGACGGCCGGACCCCATGGTGGCAAGGTGACGCTACACAACGACACCACGGATCTGGCGTTGCCGGCCAACAACCTGGCTGGTCTGCTAGCGCCGGTGGACCAACAACTGTTCACCAGCGTATACGCCATCAACGAGCCGCGACTCGGCCAGGTCTTCGCGGCCTCCAAACAGGAGCTGATCGACCGCCTGCGGCACGTGGGCGCGGTCGGCAGTGACTTTTGGCTGACACAGGCCCACCAATTGGACCAACAGGCCGATAGTCGCTACAAGCCACAGGGCCGCAATCCCATTTTGAATCAACAATTACAGGCCCACCGCGAGCTGACGGACAAATTAGCCAAGGCGGATGCGGCCTATGGGACCTACTGGCAATTGTTACAGGAACAACAGGACCTACGCCAGCAGCAGGCGCAAACACAAGACCAGTTGGCACAGCAACGACAAGTTACGGCCCAGCTGACGCAGCAGGCGGCTAGTTGGCCCGCCTTTGCGGAATGGCAACGACTCGGCCAATTGGCAGACCAACCCGTGCCGAGTGGCTTTAGTGCCGATGATGCCACGCAGCTCGAACAATTGCGGGGGCAGGTCACGGCAACGGAAAAGGCCCTGACCGCTGATCAACAACGGGTCCAGGACCTTCAGCAAACGGCGCAATTGCCGCCGCTGTTTCAGGAATACTTACCGGTCGCGGCTCAGGTCGATCCGTTACTGACGCAACTGCCGGCCGTGCAACAGGCGGCCCAGATGCAACAGCAGTTAGCCGCACAGCAACGTGACCTCCAACAACGGTCGACGGCCCTGGAAACCCAGTATGCGGTCGGTGGGCAGATGCCGCGGCCATTTTCACTGGCGACCCTGCAGCAAGTCAAGGACCTGCAGGAACGCTTGACCGCCGCCAATCAGAAACGCCGGCGTATCCAGCAACACCTCAATCAGCTGAATGAACGCTACCAGCAACAACAGCCGACCCGCCAGCAGCAACGCAACCCGCTGGCCGACAAGCAACTGATCTGGTTGGCCGTGGGACTGGTGGTCCTGGTGGGTTCACTGCTCTTGCCGGGGACGCTGTTCAAGCTGGTGGGGGCCCTGTGTGGGGTCGCCGTCGGGTATTACGGCGTCTTTCAAGTCGACAGCAGCACACCCGCCAGTCGGGAGCTGGAGGACTTAACGGCTGACATTCGTGACAACCAGGCGCAACTGCGCGAGGGGGGCCACCTCGTCGATGACCTGACCACGCAATTGGACGTTATTGGCGAAGCCCACGGCCTAGGCAACGTGCCGTTAGCCCAGTGGTCGGCCGCCCAGACTGCGATTGCGGAGTGGGAACGCTTATCGCGGCAAATGGAAGAGCAGGGCGCCCAACTGGCCAAGGCCAAGCAGACGATTGCGGAGTTTCTCACAGCCGTTGGCCAGGTCTTACCCTCACTGGCGACCAGCGATTTCGCCACGGTCGCCACGCAACTGGCTGATCTGCAGGCACGCCAACAGGCCAGCCAGACCCAATCGGGTGAGCTGGCCAGTCTGACGGAACGCCTCCGCACGGATCAACGCGCCGCGGACGAGGCTAGTCACGCGCTGGCTATCTTCTTGAGCACGCGGAATCTCCGGAGTGTCGCCGCCTTTTATGACCGCTACCAAACGCAACGCGAACGACAAAACCAGGCGCAACAACGGACGACGCTGGCGCAACAAATTGGGCCGGCCAACCTGGCAGCCCTGCAACAAGTCGCTGATCAGGCGTCACTGACCCAATCCGTGCAACAGGCACAAACGCAACAGGCCCAGCTGCAACAGACGCTGGACCAAACCACGACACGGTTGGCGACCTTGGCCGGGCAACTGGCCCATTTGACGGCCAGCGGGACCCAAGCCACGTTGCGCCAACGCCTGGCTAATTTGGAAACGCAAATGGTGGCCACGACCCAGGAATGGCTGGTGCAACGCCTAACCAGTCAGTGGATCAGTGCGACCTTGGCCGCGGCTTCCGGCGACCGGCTTCCACAAATTGTGGCCCAGGCCAGCAAATTATATGGCAAATTAACGGAAAACCGGTATACTGAAATTGAACTGACCGCGACGACTTTACGGGTACGGCGGGCTGACGGGGCATGGCGCAACGTCGGCCAGCTTTCCCGGGGAACCGCGGAACAGCTAGATTTGGCCGTGAAACTGGCATTTGCCATCGTCATGCAGCAACAGGTTGCCATGCCATTGCTGATTGACGACGGGTTCGTCAACTTTGATGCGGACCGGCGCCAAGCCGCGTATGCCTTATTGGCGGAAATCAGTCAGACCGTTCAAATTATTTTCTTGACGGCAGATACGGCCGTTGAACGGTTAAACACGGGAAACTTAATTCGGTTAAATGACTAGGAGGGACACATATGGCGGCAACGAAACAACTAATGGACTATGGGGTCGACGAAGCCGTTGACCTTTTCGTCCTCCTGAAGTCGGCGGACGTCCGCACGGCCAAGAACGGGAAGCAATACATTGCACTGGTCTTTGAGGACCAGTCGGGTGAAATTTCTGGAAAATACTGGGACGCCTCACCGGACGACACGGAAAACTATGTTGCCGGACGGGTCGTACACTTACAGGGGAAGCGCGAGAATTACCAAACACACCCACAGATCAAGATTTTCCATCTCCGCTTGACCCATCCGGGCGAGCCCAGCGACCCCAACGCCTTCATTGAACAGGCGCCGATGACGCGGGCCGAAATGGAGGAGTACATCACCCAGACCATTTTTGAAATCACGCAGCCAACCTGGAATCGGCTTGTGCGCAAGTTGATTGCGGAGTACGCCGATAAATTTTACACGTACCCGGCCGCCAAGAGTAACCACCACGCGTTCCAAGGTGGCTTGGCGTACCACACGATTTCCATTTTGAAATTAGCGCACGCGGTCGTGAAGCAGTATTCAGACCTGAACGCGCCGTTGCTATTCGCCGGAGCCATTCTGCATGACCTGGGTAAGACGATTGAACTGTCCGGACCCAAGTCGACGGTCTACACGCTGGCCGGTAACCTGGTTGGGCACATCGTGTTGATCGATGGGGAACTGGTCCGGGCCTGCGACACGTTAAAGCTTGATCCACAAGCCGAAGACGTGCTGCTGCTCCGGCACATGATTCTCAGTCACCACGGCTTGCTCGAATACGGCTCACCGGTGCGACCAGCCTTGCGAGAGGCGGACGTCTTACATCAATTGGACGAACTCGATGCCTCCATCATGATGCTCGACACGGTCGTGGCCCACACGGAACCCGGTGAATTCTCCGAGCGGGTCTTCGCCATGGACGGCCGGCGATTCTACCGGCCATCCAGCACCACGCCGCAACCACCAACTGAAGACTAATGCCAAATAGGGCGTCGCCAATCTCTCACGAGAGACTGGCGGCGTCCTTTTTAAGTTGTCAGGGCAAACAAAAAGGGCGCCGACCAAATGATCGGTGCCCCAAACGGAAACGTTTAATTATTTAGATGAAGCTGATGATGACGTCTTAGAACTTGAGCTAGTTGAGAGGTAGTCGGAAAGGATGTTCTTCAAGTCGTTATCCTTGATAGAAACGTTACCCTTCTTCAAGACCTTGGCAACCACGTTGTGCAGAACGGTGCTATCGTTCATGTCGTTGTCAATGATTTGCTTCTTCAATTCAGCCTTGTGTTCGTTGATCGTGCCCTTACCAGGGTTCTTCAACATCAAGATGACGTGGTAACCGTATTGCGTCTTAACAGGCGTAGCGGTGTATTCGTCAGTTGATAACTTGAAGGCAGCCTTCTTAAAGGTTGAGTCCAGGGAAGTGTCGGTGCTATCGAAGGCACTCAACTTACCACCCTTGTTCTTGGTAGCCGTATCAGTGGAGTACTTCTTAGCTAACTTCGTGAATTCGCTAGTCAAGTTGCTCTTCTTGGTACCCTTTAAGTCGCTGATAACGGTGTTAGCAGTGGACTTCTTAGATACTAAGATGTGGGCAACAGTGACCTTTGGTTGGTAACTCTTGAATTGCTTCTTGAGTTGCGCGTCACTAACCGTCACATTATCCTTAACGGCTTCCTTCAAAAGTAAGTTCGAACGGATTTCAGTCTTTAAGCTGGATTCCGTCATCCCACTTTGGGAAAGAACGCTCTTGAATGATGAACCGTATTGTGATTTGTAGGTATTGAATTGCTTGGTAACAGCAGACTTGCTGACCTTGCTACCGTATTGCTTTTCCAAGACCTTGTTCAAAATCATTTGTTGCAAGACTTGCTTACCAGAAGAGGTACCCTTTAAACTGCTGTAGTACGCACTTTCGGTAATCTTACCACCGTTAGTGGTGGCAACGGTTTGGCTGCCGCAACCGGCAAGCGTTACAGTCAGTAACAAGCCAGCGAAGGCGATAAACCATTTCTTCATATTCCTCAACACATCCATTCATCAAAATTGGTGCAAGCACCATACTCAAACATCATAACACAAATAGTGGCAAACCGAAAAAGGTCGGCAAAGCTTTACAAAAAGTTCAAAATTACTCGCCAGCGTGTTCATCCAAAATTTCTTGAATCGCTGATACCCGCGGGGCAATCTTAAACGCAAACTTATCGACGTCGGTCTGAATGTCATCCAAAACGGGTTGGGCAGCGGTCAGGGCTGCCGTCAATCCGGTTGCGCGTTGTGCCACGCGGTCCTTGGCTTGACGAATATCGTCAATTTGTGCGGCCGTGTGTTGCGCCTGTTGTTTGACATTTTTGCCCCAGGTAAGGGGATCCTGCTTTGTGAGGGTTAGGTAGGCTGCCAAACCAACGCCGACAGCGAGGGTGGTGCCCGTTAGAAAACGACCAAGTCCCATAATTAACCCTCCAATTGTGCTTTGATTTTTTCTTGAATCGCAGCGTAGTCGGCGGGGGTGTAATTGCCGGAGTTGTCTTTGAAAATCATCTTGAAGTCATCCTGGTCAGTGTAACGAGGAACCAGGTGAATGTGGGAGTGGAAAACGGATTGGTAAGCCACTTTCCCATTATTGTTTAAAATGTTCATCCCAGTGATGGCCGGGTCGGAAGCCTTAACGGCGCGCGCAATCTTAGGAATCCGCGAGAAGACGGCGGCAGCGAGGTCGGCGTCGTAAGCAAAGATATCTTGAACGTGGGTCTTCGGAATCACCAACGTGTGGCCGGGCGTCCCTTGCGAGATATCCAGAAATGCCTTGACGATGTTGTCTTCGTAAACGGTGTAGCTGGGGATGTCCCCGGTTAAGATTTTGCAAAAGATACAGTCGTCAGCGTAGTGTGGTTCTAGGGTCATTTGATCCATGAAAACTCCTTCTTTCACTTCGATTTCCCTCATTATACACCATTGCTCCGGGGACCCCAACCAACGACCCAAGCGTGGAGCCGCTCCGGACAGGCTAACTCCACCTGCGTCAGTTCAGACCCGCTCCAGACAGGTCAACTCCACCTACGTCAGTTCAGACCCGCCCCCCTGTGGGGACCGACTGAAGCCAAGGGACGGTCTTCAGTCTTGCTTTTGAGCCTGAGGCCCGGTCTCAAAAGGCATCCCGTGCTGTAAGCCCGAGAAAAATCGCTCGGGCTAACACCACCGACACAGGGGGGCGGGTCTGACTGACTCCGGCTCCGTTGTCCTGTCCGAAGCTGACGCTGGTGTGGGTTGTGGTGTATATATGGTTGAGGTGTGCGATGACTGGGGAGCAACGGAGTGTTAGTGATTGCCTTTGCAGCGAAGTGGGAACAGTTCGTCAGATGAAAGCGGTTCGACGCTGTCTAATCTGTTGATGCACTCTCGTAGAGAAATAGTGGCGTCAAGCAGCGGTTCTCACCCTACGCAAGACAACATAAAGTGGTGAAGGGAACTATAAGTTAAGTGAAGCAGAGACAAAAATATGCCAAACAGAAACTGACCAATTATCCCATCCGTGGCCGGCTCTACGCCCAACGAGTTGGCGGGGTGGGCCTCGCCCTTGACCTTGACCCTAAGACCCGAACCAAAAGAAAGGGCAACGCACAATCAGAGCCGGAGGAAGCCAGGTACGGAGACGGCTGTGTCGGTGGTGTTGGCTGAGGGGCTTTCTCAGCCTACAGCACGGGACGACTTTGGAAACTCGCGATTTCTGCGAGGTTTCAAAGCGAGGTGCAGGACCGCTCCTCAGGCCGGAACCGTTCCCCACAGCAGGCGTAGTACCTGGAAGCCGCAGGCGGCCAATGTCAGGTGTCCTTAATCTTTTGACTTACGGGCTTAGGCGCCAAACAAGTCAAGCGGACGAAGGCCCACCCCGCCAACAAAGATAAAAGCAACCCTAAGGCCACGTATGGTATAATAGGGCGGTTAATTCAAAGGAAATGAAGGGATGCATAATGGCACTAGAAGTCAGCCATGTCGTGGGTGGTTACTCACAAATTCCCGTCTTAAAAGATATCAGTTTTGACGTTAAAGACGGTGAATTAGTTGGGCTCATTGGATTGAACGGGGCCGGGAAGTCGACTACGATTAATCACGTGATTGGCCTACTGACCCCCCACAAGGGGAAAATCAGTCTGAACGGCGTGACTATCGATCAGGATAGCCAAGCCTACAAACAACAGATTGCTTACATTCCCGAAACGCCGGTGCTCTATCAGGAGCTCACGTTGCGAGAACATTTGGAAATGACCATGATGGCCTATGATCTGGACCAGGAGAAGGCCTGGGTCACGGCGCATGACTTGTTGAAGACGTTCCGATTAGACAACAAGCTTGACTGGTTCCCCGCCAACTTTTCCAAGGGAATGAAGCAAAAGGTCATGATTGTCTGTGCCTTTTTGACCCAAGCCAAGCTGTTTATCATCGATGAACCCTTCTTGGGCCTGGACCCATTGGCCGTCAACGACCTCTTAAACTTAATCGAAGCCCGTAAGAAGACCGGGGCCAGCATCTTGATGTCGACCCACGTGTTGGACACGGCCCAACGGTACTGTGACCGCTTCGTGCTCTTGCACGATGGCCAGGTCAAGACCGAAGGCACTCTCAGCGAATTGCAAGCCGCTCTTCCGGAAGCGGGGGAATCGCTGAATGATATTTACCTGTCGATGACCAAGGTCGACCGCGCATGAAAGATTTATTCAAGAACCGGCTGCAGCGCCATCTCCGGGAAATGGCCAAGTATTTGCGGCTGGTGTTCAATGATTTCTTCGTCTTTGCGTTGCTGTTCTTCATGGGTGGCCTGGGATTGGGCTACTCCAACATTTTAAAATCGTTAAAGCCGGGCCTGTGGTGGGCGCCGGTGGTGGCGTTACTGGTCCTGGTCATCGTGGCTCAGATTGGCCGGTTCGCAACGCTGATTGAGGATGCCGACCGCGTCTTCCTCCTGCCAAAGGAGCGGGCCATGCACGATTACTTCGTGGCCGCGCGGCGCTACAGCCAGTTTCTGGCGCAGTGTACGCAGGTCATCACGCTGTTTATTCTGGCACCATTTCTGAGCGTGGCTTTGCACTGGACCGTGGCTCAGATTCTGATCCTGGCGGTGGCTCAAATCGTCTTGAAGGATAGCCTTCTACGGTTGGATCTAGCCAGTGCCTACCAGGTGACCGGTCAACGCCGGATGAACCAGTGGGGATTCAAGTGGCTTCTGGCCATCATCGTGATTGCCACCGGCCTATGGGTCACGCCTTACGTGGCCTTGGTACTGGCTCTCGTCGTTGACGGGGCAGTGGCCGTTTGGTTCCAACAACACTGGCAAAAGCAACAGATTCGTTGGCGTGAGCAGATCAAGCTCGAAGACAACCGGATGCTGGGGATTTACCGCTTCTTCAATCTCTTTACGGAGGTACCCATGGTTTCGGGCACCATCAAGCGGCGGCGTTACCTGGACTGGCTGTTTACCGGGATCAAACCCAAGCACAGCCAAACGTACCTGTACCTGTTTAGCCGCGGGATGGTCCGGGGCACCGATTTCAGTGGGTTGGTCGTTCGACTGACGGTTATCGGCATGCTCCTGCTGTACTTCGTGCGGGGACAGTGGTTGCCCGTTTTTCTGGCGGCGCTGTTCATCTATCTGATTGGTTTCCAGCTCCTGCCATTCTTCCAGCAGTACGACGACGTGGTCTTCACGCACGTCTATCCCGTCCTGCCAGAGTTTCGGCTCAAGAGTTTCGTCAAATTGGTTACGCTGATTCTCAGCACGACGGCGCTCCTGTTGTGGGTGGTCGTCGTGATTGCCAACCGGCAGTTGGAAACAGCGGGGATCACCTTGTTGGTCGAGGCTGTCGAAGTTTGGTATCTTGCTAGAATCTACACGCCGCAACGGTTAGCGCGCGCCGATAAAAATAAGGCTTGACGTGGCTGCCATTTCCCCATAGAATTAATAATAGCTGACAAATCGAGGAGGGGTGGCACGCATGGCACTAGATATTAGTGACGGCTGGAGTTTGTATCCGCTGGGCGGTAATACGGGCACAGCGTACATGGGAACCAAGGCGTCACAAAAGGTGTTCTTAAAACAAAACGCGTCACCGTTTCTAGCGGCTCTCTCCATGGAGGGCATTACGCCGCGGCTCGTCTGGACCAAACGCTTGGCCACGGGCGACGTCATGACGGCCCAGGAATGGTTAAACGGCCGGACGTTGCGGCGCAGTGAAATGCGTGAAGAGCGGGTTGCCCGCTTGCTCCACCGGGTCCATCATTCCCATCTGCTTCATGATATGTTATTAAAAGTCGGCGGACGATTTACCACGCCCGCCCAGTTGTTAACTCGCTTACAGCCAGCCTTAGCCGCTGACCTGCGCCAACATCCGCTGATCCAATCAGCCTTTGCGACCTTGCAAAACGAGCAACCGCAACTGCCCAAGACGCATTATGAAGTTTGTCATGGTGATTTGAATCATAAGAACTGGTTGTTATCCGACCGCCAACGGCTTTACCTGGTGGATTGGGACGCAGCCACGTTCGCTGATCCCGCCTTCGACCTGGGCGCACTGCTCTGTGAGTACGTGCCCCTGGAAGAGTGGCAGCGCTGGTTACAGGATTACGGCGAGACGACAACGCCGGACCTGACCGCACGGGTCAACTGGTATGCGCGGGTGCACTGCTTGAGCGTTATCGCGGAGAGCTTCCACCAACAGCGTTTTCAAATCATGAATCAACATTTAATTTTACTCGAAAAGCTGACGCGTGAGTCAGTAACTGATTAAATAACGTCGGCGGGAGCGGGGACAAACCTCGCGCCCGCCGTTGTGCTAACAAGGAGGATTTTACATTGCGTGTACGTAATAAACCGTGGGCCAAGGACTATGTGGCCGAACATACCGAACGATTGGTGGCCGAACCAGAACCCTTGAAGGGCAACTGGCAGAGTCGCTTCCCGAAGAACCAACCCTTATTCGTTGAAATTGGGACCGGGAAGGGGCAGTTCATCGTTGAAATGGCCAAAGCGCACCCCGACCACAACTTTATCGGCATCGAAATCCAATTTTCTGTGATTGCGGCCGCCCTGAAAAAGGTCGTGGCTAGTGAACTGACGAACATCCAATTGGTTCACACGGATGGTGAAGCCATCAACACGTTCTTCGCCGCTGGTGAAGTTGCGGGACTTTACCTGAATTTCTCTGATCCATGGCCTAAGACGCGTCATGAGAAACGCCGGTTAACCTCACCGGTCTTCTTGGCCCACTACGCCGACGTCCTTCAGCCAGAAGGGTCCGTTCAGTTCAAGACCGACAACCGCGGCTTGTTTGAGTATTCCTTAGGGAGCTTGAACAACTTCGGGATGGTCTTCGATGGCGTCTGGCTCGACCTGCACGCCGCAACCGATGACGTGGAAGATATCCAGACGGAGTACGAGCAAAAGTTCTCGGCTAAGGGACCCATCTACCAAGTCATCGCCCATTTTCCAGCCAAGGCCTAACCCGAGCTAGTCATGCGTTCCCGGCGGCGGGTTCAACCTGCTCTGCTGTGGGAAACGACCCCAGCCTGAGAGGCGGTCTGGGTCCTCGCCTTGAAACCTCGCTGTGAATCGCGAGTTTCCAAGGCTTAACTGCTAAGTATGGTGAAAACGCAGGTTGGTTTTGCCGTTCCCGACGGTGGGCTCAAGGTGGCCTGCTATGGGGCCCGGCTCCAGCCTGAGAGGCGGGCTTACGCCTCGACTTTGAGCCTGAGGAGCGGTCTCAAAGGTCGGCCCATGGTCTAAGCTGAGAAAATCATTCAGCTAAGACCATCGACACAGCCGGCCACCTTGGCCCACCTCTGGTCACTGACATCACGTGCGTTGTTCACTATCCCTGCAATTGTCCAGGTGTTGTCTGGATAGTCGTTATTGGCGAGTTCAATCTGACTATCCTGTGGTCACTCAGACTGGTTAGGCGCATTTTCACTGTCTGCACGTAAATCCGTTTCTAATTTAGCTGTGTGATTGGTGCGCATTTGCCTCAACGACTACTTAAAATATAAATCTCCAATCCGAATCCCATTCCAAGGATTCGGATTTTTTTATTTTTCTACGAACATTTGGCCGTCCTTTACGGAGTTAACCTGTGAGGAGGGATGTTTGATGTTGATTGCGGCGCGAGAAAAACAGTTGGTGGATGCGAAGAATGCTGGGCGGGGGCGGTCGTACGTGTGTCCGGCGTGTCAGCAACAGGTGGTCTTACACCATGGGACGCGGGTGCAGCCGTATTTTGCCCACCGTCCACAGTCGCCGTGCACGGTTAAGGGGGAAGGGGAGACGGCCCAGCACGTGCTGGGGAAACGCCAATTGGCTGAGTTCTTTGCGCCCTGGGGAGCCATCACCTTGGAGCGAATCTTGCCCAGCATTGCCCAGCGGGCCGACTGTTGGATTGCCCACCAGCCGCGGCCGATTGCCCTGGAATTTCAGTGTAGCCCCATCAATCGTGACGAGGTCGCCGAACGGACGCGAGGCTATCAAGGCTTGGGCGTGTATCCACTCTGGTTGCTGGGGAGCCGGTTCGCCAAGCAAAAATTGGGGTGGCACCTGATCGACCGCTTTGCCAGCTGGTTAAACGGGTGGGGGCTTTGCCTGTTATTCTGGGATGTGGACCGCCACCAACTACGGGTCGACCATCACATCTGTCAGGCGATTACCGGTGAGTACCAGTGTCAGTCGGTTTGGCTTACGAACGTGACTGACTTGTCGGCCGGGTCGCAGCGCCGCTTGTGGTGGGCGCAACCGAATCTGGCGCGATTTCGGTGGGAACTGGATCGCGATTTGCACCGGTCGTCCACCGCACTTAAGCCCTTACAGACGGCGGTTTATTTGACCGGGCATCATCTGGCCGGGTTCCCTCAGGTGTTGGCAACGGTGACAGTTACGGCGCCTATCTTTGGCCGTGGGCTGTTACTTTGGCGCATCATTTTGGCGGCATGGCTGTTTGAACGGTCGAACGTGCTGACGGATACTTTGGAGCGCTTAGCGTGGACCGCCTTTCAGCTAGTGGGTGGCGAGGTCACGGCCGTCCGGTTTACGGGGCAGACGGCTTATTTGACCGCCATTGACGATTTATTAGCCGATTTGACCCAAGCCGACCTGATCAAACGCACCACGACCGGTTGGCAAGTTATCTCGGAACCGCATTGGGATGCAGATTATACCGCCTGGTTAGAAAATGATGAGAAAATTTTGGGCTGATTTCCCAATGGTACGGGTGAAAGTGGTAAAATATTGCTATGCAATGTTAAAGGAGGATGAGAAATTTGAAACAAATTCCCAAACGTTCCGCAGTTCCCACGGCCCTGACCTGGGACTTAACCACGATTTACCCCGATGATGCGGCCTTTAAAGCTGCCGTGAAGGACGTCCAAGCCGAAGCGACGAAGATGGCCGCCATGAAAGGGCAATTATCCCAGAGCGGTGCCGACCTGTACCGCGTGACCAAGGCCAACTTTGACCTGGAACGCCAGTTAGAACGCGTTTACGTTTACGCCTCCCTGAAGAATGATCAGGATACCGGCGATGCGGCCGCTCAAGCCTTAATGGGTCAGGCGGAAGGCCTCTTGGCAACCGTTGGGGCAGCAGCGTCCTGGTTCGAGCCAGAAGTCTTGGCCTTGGACCCAGCTGACCTACAAAAGCTGATCGATGCTGAGCCGAAATTAGCGGCGTATCAACACATCTTTGACGTCTTAGGGCAACAACGGGCCCACACACTGTCCGTTCAAGAAGAAAAGCTCTTGGCGGGGGCCAGCGACATTTTCGCCGCCTCATCGAAGACCTACAGCGTGCTGAGCGATGCCGACTTGAAGTTCCCCGTCGTTCAGGACGAAAAGGGTGATGACGTTCGGCTCTCCGAAGGCCTCTATGGGGTCCTGCTGGAATCCACCACGCCAGCCGTTCGTGAACAGGCCTTTAAGGCCCTGTACAGCGTCTATCAACAATTCCGGCACACCTTTGCCTCCACGCTGGCTAGCGAAGTTAAAACGCATAATTTTAACGCTGACGTTCGTCATTATGCCAGTGCCCGTGAAGCCGCGATGAGTGCCAACAACGTGCCCGCCGTGGTTTACGATACGCTGGTCAAGACGGTCAACGATCACTTGGATTCCCTGCACCAGTACGTGAACCTGCGTAAGGAAATCCTGGGCCTGCCCGAACTGCACATGTACGACCTGTACACGCCAATCACCGGGGAACCTAGCCTGAGCTACACCTACGAGGAAGCCCAACAGGAAGCCTTGAAGGCGCTGAGCGTGCTCGGTCCCGATTACGTGGCCAACGTGCAGAAGATGTTCGATACCCGCGCGATTGACGTCGTGGAAAACGAAGGCAAGCGCACGGGGGCCTATTCCGGTGGGATGTACGACACCAAACCTTACATCCTGTTGAACTGGCAGGACAGCTTGGAAAGCCTGTTCACGCTGGTCCACGAAATGGGTCACAGCATGCACAGTCACTACACCCGGACGAACCAACCCTACCAGTACGGGGAATACTCCATCTTTGTGGCCGAAATTGCATCGACGACGAACGAAAACCTCTTAACGGATTACCTGCTGAAGACGCAAACGGATCCCCAGGTACGGGCTTACGTGTTGAACCACTACCTGGATGGGTTCAAGGGGACCGTTTACCGGCAGACCCAGTTCGCTGAATTTGAAGATTACATTCACACGCAAGCCGCTGCCGGGGAGACTCTGACGGCCGACTTCATGAGTAAATTCTACGGTGACCTGAACCGGCGTTACTACGGCGACGGGGTCGTGTCCGATCCCCAAATCGCTGACGAGTGGACGCGGATTCCACATTTCTACTACAACTACTACGTTTACCAGTATTCCACTGGTTTCGCGGCCGCAACAACCTTGGCCCAACGCGTGTTGAGTGGGGATGACGCCAAGCGCGAGGCTTATCTGAACTACCTGAAGTCTGGGAGCTCCGACTTGCCACTGAACGTGATGAAGAAGGCCGGCGTCGATATGACGCAGCCAGATTACCTGCAGACGGCGTTTAAGACGTTTGATGACCGCTTAGCTGAATTCAGCCAACTGGCCCATGAATTAAAGAAATAACGCGTAAAAAAAGAGACTGATCACCCACCCGTAATTGGGCAGTGATCAGTCTCTTTGGGTTGCATGCAGATTAAATTTAGTAGGATTGCCAGTCGCGTTGCCAAATCAGGCCCATGGTCTTTTCACCGGTGTGGACGCTGATGGCGGGGCCGAGTTGACTCTGGACCACACGGACTTCTGGAAATTGGTCGGTGAGCGCGGCGTCCCAGTCGTCGGCTAGGTCAGCGTTGTTGGCGTTGATGACCGTGACCAACAGAGGATAGTCGACCTGGGTCAACGTCTCCTGGAGCTTATCGGTCATGTAGTGGAAGGCTTTCTTCATGGTTCGTTCCTTGCCAATGGCGATGATCTTGCCCTCGTCGTTGAACGTCAGGAGGGGCTTGATGTTGAGCAGGTTACCAATGATGGCCGAACGGTTACTGAGGCGACCGGTCCGGGCCAAATGGCTCAGGTTGTCCACGGCAAAGTACACGTTCATGGTATCGCGCAAGTCTTCGAGTTGCGGGACGATGTCGGCGGCTGCGTTGCCGTTAGCGACCAATTGGCCCGCTAACAGGCACAGGTTGGCCTCGCCGGCACTGGCGACCAGGGAATCGACCGGGTAGATGTGGGCCTTGGTGTAAGTCCGGCAGAACATCTTGAGGTTGCTCATGAACGAGGTGATTCCACTGGATAGGTGAATCGAAATAATTTCGTCATAGCCTTCGTCGGCCAGCCGGTCGTAGGCTTCTTCAATCTGGCCCAGGGAGACCTGCGCCGTGGTGGGAAGCTCCTGATCCGTCTTTAGGTAGTCGTAGAACGTCTTCAGACTTAACTTGGATTCGGCGTACTGCTGGCCACCCAAAATCACGGTGATGGGCAGAACCACGATATGAAATTGCTTGATCTGTTCAGGGGTGAGGTAGGAGGCGGTGTCCGTAACGATAGCTGTTCGCATAAGTTTTCCCTTCAGTTCAACAAAATAGTTGGGTCAATCATACCATATTGCATTCTAATTCGGTAGTGGAATGTATCACTTACATTTACAATTAAGCGGATGATTCGTGAGTTGGAGACACCCCGGACCAGTCAAAATTTAGATGGCCTGCCCACAACGTGCTGACCGAGATTACCCGCACGAAAAAACTGGCCCCGTAAAATCACGCAGATTTTACGAAGCCAGTTTTTAAGTTGAACAAGCTACGAAACTACAACACACGTAGGTTGGGTTGATTGTTCCCCAGCATTAATGAAGTCGCCTGTTCATTAGTTTGATAATTAGGTTCAGCCATTAACATTTCTTTCGTGGCAACGCCTTGGCTTTCACAGACGTCGCAGAGGGCATCATAAGTCACGTCGTTTAAGAGCAACCCACAGTCGGAAACATCACAGTTAAAAATCACAGCGGATGAGGATTGTTCGATCTTCATTTCAGCCGCTAACTTTTGATCCGTCTTGAAGGCTTGTTTCGCCAGATCAGATTGACAGTCTTCCGTGAACATGTCGAGGTCCAGGTGGCACTTCTTGGCCATTTCTAAAGTCAGTTCTTCCGTAAAACTTTGGTGCTGACTGACAACGGCATCCTGCATGTTGAGCAGGAATTTGCGCCCCTTACGCTTTCCTTGAAAAAGGGCGGCCTTATAAGCCAAAATTGCTTGGTAGGTGACGTTGAAGCGCGCGTTTCTCTCAGCGAGCGTTGGCCGCGAAGAGAGGGATTGCGCGATGATCTGTTGGTTAAGCAACGGAACAAACTGGAACGACACCTTGCTATTAAGATGATCGGCCAACCGCATGATATTTCGTTCAGAACGCATACAACGCGCACCGAGCGGGTTGACGAACAAATAGACTTCTAACACATTGCTTCCTCCTATACCTGTCCTAGTTGGCAATCAGCAAGGGTCGCCAAACAAAAAGTAACAATACCACTACATTACCAAAATTTCAAAAAATAGCAATTGGAACGTTTGTTTGAGGTGAAGACCGTTCGTTTAAAACGCAACCCTATCATGCAACATTTTTGCGCGGACGTAAAGCTAAACGCCTCGTAAAAGGGAGGCGGTCCTTTCGTCAAACGATAAGTGAAATGTTTAACAAATTAATGAGGTAATTACTCTCAGTTGCTGAAGAAATATGGTAAAATCGAGAGATGAGTCATGTTTTACCCGAGAGAAAATCACCGGGTAGACGTGGAATTAAGGTTGGGGGATAGTCATTATGGTAACGAACTGGGATCAATTTTTATTGCCCTATCAACAGGCCGTGAGTGAGCTCAAGGTGAAGCTCCGCGGTATCCGCAAGCAATTTGAAAATAAAAATGAGCGGCCGCCGATTGAGTTCGTGACGGGTCGGGTCAAGCCAGTCCCCAGCATCAAGGAAAAGATGTCCCGGCGCCACGTGGCCGAGGAACGGCTGGAACAGGATATGCAAGACATTGCGGGCTTGCGGATCATGTGTCAGTTCGTGGAAGACATTTACCAAGTCGTCGACCTGTTACGGCGGCGGACCGACCTGACGATTCTAGAGGAACGGGATTACATCCATAATGAGAAGCCGAGTGGTTATCGGTCTTACCATATTGTGGTGGAATATCCAGTTCAGCTGGTTTCCGGTGAGAAGAAGATTCTGGCCGAGATTCAGGTGCGGACGCTGGCCATGAACTTTTGGGCCACCATCGAGCATTCATTAAATTACAAATACCAGGGCGCCTTTCCTGAGGAACTCAGCGACCGCCTGCAACGGGCAGCCGAGGCCGCCTTTAAGTTGGACACGGAAATGTCCGAGATTCGTGAAGAAATTCAAGAGGCCCAGCAATATACGCCGAAGCATGAGAGCGATGTGGATGGAACGCCTCACCAGAATAAGGAAGATTAGTTATGAAGGTTTCCATTTTTAGTAATAACGGCCCGTCCTCACAGAAGGTGGCGACGGCGCTGCACCGTGGCTTAGAGGCTGCGGGGGTGACCATCGATAGTCTGAACCCAGATATCGTGGTCACGGTCGGCGGGGATGGCACGCTGCTGTCCGCGTTCCACCATTACAATGACCGACTCGACAAGGTCCGCTTTGTCGGGATTCATACCGGCCACCTGGGCTTTTACACCGACTGGCGGGACTTCGAGGTCCAGGAGCTGGTCGACAGTTTGGCCGACGACAACGGCCAAAGCGTGAGCTATCCACTATTGTCGATTCAGGTCGACTACGCGGATGGCACGCACTCGGATCAGGCACTGGCCTTAAACGAATCCACCATTAAAAAGGTCTCTGGGACCATGGTCGCGGACGTGTACATCAAGGACGAACTCTTCGAAAGTTTTCGGGGGGATGGCCTGTGCATTTCGACGCCGACCGGTTCCACGGCCTACAACAAGTCGGTGGGCGGGGCAGTGCTCAACCCGCGGTTCAACGCGATTCAAATGGCAGAGATTGCGTCCATTAACAATTTAGTCTTCCGGACATTGGGGTCCCCCCTGATTATCCCAGCGGACGAATGGATTCGCATCGAACCCACGGACCCGACCGACAACGTCTTAATGTGTGATCAGCTTGGCATCGAAGGCCGGCCTATCAAGGCCATCTCGTACCGCATTGCGCGGCAACGCATCGCCTTCGCTGAGTATCGCCATACCCATTTCTGGCAACGGGTCGAGGCTTCCTTCATCGGAAGGGAGAACGCATGATCAATTTTAAATGGACAGTGACCGGTGAGAGCCCGGTCCACGTACGCACGGTGCTGATGGCCCACGGGGTCACCCGCACCTTTTTGAAACGCGTGAAATTTCACGGCGGCATCATCACGCTGGATGGGGTCGAGGTCCGGGTGATTGCGATGGCTCAGCCGGGGCAAACGGTGGGGCTACAGCTGCCACCGGAGCAGGCCAACGACCACGTGGCAACCTCGTTTAAGCCGCTGGACATCCTCTATGAGGACCCGCACTTCTTGGTCGTCAATAAGCCGGCTGAGATGGCCTCTGTGCCGTCGCACCTGTATCCAGATGATACGTTAGCTAATCGGGTCAAAGGGCACCTGACGGCGATTCACGCGCCCAGCACGGTCACCCATATTGTGACGCGCTTGGATCGGGAGACTAGTGGGGCGGTGCTGTTTGCCAAGCATCACTTTGCCCATTCCATCCTGGATAAGCAGCTGAAGGATCACGCACTGGACAAACGCTACATTGCGCTGGCAACTGGCCGAATCTCCGTGGATCACCAGCTGATCGACGAACCAATTGGGCGGGCGGCGGACTCCTTTATCAAACGAACCGTTCGGCCAGATGGGCGCGCGGCCCAGACAGAGTTCTGGGTCCGGGGTCGGTCTCGTTCGGCCACCTTACTAGCCCTCAAGCTCCATACCGGGCGGACCCATCAAATTCGGGTCCATTGCCAGTCAATTGGGCACCCGCTAGTGGGAGATTGGTTGTACGGCAAACAAACCAACCCCTGGATTCACCGCCAAGCCCTGCACTGCGCACGTTTGCGCTTCTATCAGCCGTTCCTAGGCAAGTGGATCACCTGCTACGCACCATTGCCAGATGACATGGCAGCGGTTATCACTAACGAGCTTGTAAACTGAATAATCTAGATAAAAGGTCCCGTCAACGCAGTCTGTTGGCGGGATTTTTGTGTCGATAAATATCCAATTGTTGGTGGTTTATACGGGGATGACTAGCCGAAATTTGACAAGTTGGCAATGAAAACGGTTTCTGAAAGCTGATGACCTGAGGCGATATCGGCCGAGTCAAAATATAAATGGATTAATAGACGGATGAATAAAATAGTTAAAATTGCGAAGAATATTAATGTTACACATTTAGAAATGTGTGTGCACAGTAAACTGATTTACGTGAAAAGTTAAGGATTTCTAAACTAAATGCTTGATTTTTGAGCGTAAAAATGGCCAATAACCATTTGCGCATAAATCGTCGTATGGACAATATTTTCATCAAAATATAATTTTTCGAAACTATGAATATGTTTTTACGAATTTAGAACAGTTAATGGTATAACCCCTGTATTTATCGCACGATAGAAAGGTAACAATTAATTAACACTTCATAAACCCTAATTTAACGCGATTTATAAACTGAACTAATCAGGAAAAAGGCTGATTATTGGCTTAATAATTCTAACTTTGCAGATAAAATGACGGCAAAAAGTTTGATGTGATAGTTTTAACAATTAACATAGTTTTAGCGAAATCTTAGAAATATTATCAATAAATTTATCTTTAAAACAGTGCGTAGAGTAAATCTATGCTAGAATAGCAATTGTCAGGGGATGGTTTATAGGGGAGACCCTTTATTAGGGAAATGTGTATAGACCATTCAATGTAAGCTAATTAATTTATGGGAAACTCAATCACTAGGAGTAGCGATTGTCACTCATCTATCACAAAGACAACTTTTAAGGAGGACGATTAAAAGTGAAATTCATGCGGAATAAAGCTTTTAACGGCGACCCTAAATTACGGTACAAGATGTACAAGGTAGGGAAGACCTGGGTCTTCGCTGCATTGGCATCCTTTTCGTTATTAGGTGCAGGAACGATGTCAGCTAGTGCGGATGCAACGAGCACGGATGACGCAACCAATAGTAGTAAAGTCGCCACATCAGCTGCCAGCTCAACGAGTTCGGGAGCAGATCAGCAGGAACAGAAGAGTGCATCAACAGCCAGTAGTGCAGGTGCGAGCAGCGAGACTAGCGCTGCCAGCTCAGCAGCCTCAAGCGAATCATCTAAAGCGGTAGTTGAATCTGCATCGGTTTCCGACGCCAGCAGTTCAGCCGCTTCATCTTCAAGCAACACTAGTAGTGCCACCACGGCAACCGCCACTAGCGCGGTCACGACTAGTGCAGCAACGTCAACGACGGACGCTGCAAGTGTTGCTTCTAGTGCCGCTGCCAACGTTAAGACGGACGTCACACTGAGTACCAACGTGACCAAGACAGTTGCGAAGGTTGCGACGACTAAGAAGGCCGTTGTCACGCCCGTAGCTGAAAACGATACCGTGACGGTGGGGACATCTGATGAGACTAAGGTCACCACGGATGCTGACAACGATGCGAGTGCCGCCGCCAGTGCAGCCGCTGCTGCCAAGGCCAGTGCCACGACCGCTAGTAGTTATGCAGCGCTGGTGCCAACGAGTGACGTGAATAACGCCTACACGGCAACCAGTAGCTACGCAGCAAAGACGGACACGGCTTCTGAGTTAACGCATTACTACAGCAGTTTAGCTTCTGGTTACAAACAAGCGGTTGCTGATGGCATGGGCGATTCAGACAGCTTAATGAACAATTATGTATCCGCTTTGACCGCAGCCAAATCGGCCGCAAGTAACGCAACGTCATACGCCAACCTGGCTTCTAGTACCGCGGCAATTGCCAAATCAGCCGCTGCTGTTGGTTTGAAAGACATGGTTAGCAGCGCTAATTTGCCAACGTTCTCAGCCGCTGCTGCAGCTAGCGAAGCAGCCATTGCTGCCGCCGCTGCCGCAAGTAGCGCCTACAACGCCACGCAATACGATACCAGTAACGCGGCGGCAGTTGCGGCCTACGCAACGGCTAACAGTGCCGCTTCAGACGCAGCCAACGCTTCATCCTTAGCAACATCCTTAGCTGGCGACGCCCAAGCCCAATACAGTGTAGCCAACAGCGCTGCCCTGAGTGGGGACTACGAAGCAGCTAGTGCCGCGCTGATCTCAGCCAATGGGATTTCTAGTCAAGCACTAGATGCTTACAATGCGGCCAGCACGGCGAACTCAACTGCCCAATCCGCTGCCCTGACGGCAACGTCTCTGGCAGTTAGTGATTCAGCAGTGAAGGCATCTTCAAGCGCAGTTTTGGCCGCTGGTTACGCCAGCACAGCCAACTCGTTTGCGTCAGAAGCTAGTGGCTACAAAGGGGACCAATCCAAGCAATACGCGGAAAGCGCTGCGTCATTTGCAGCAGCAGTTACCTCTTCCGCTAACCTGGCCAGCTCAGCCGCTTCAACGGCTGCCGCTGCAACTAGTGCCGCCGACGCTGCTTCATTAGCTCGGGTGGCTAGTTCGGCTGCTTCCGACGCTGCTTTGAACTTGGAAGGTGCTTCTAGTGCCGCTTCCTTGGCCGCAGCTTATGAAACGGACGCCCAAGGCATTGATGAAAATGAAGAAGAAGATACGAGTGCCATTGGTGGAACGACCAACACACTGACGAGTTCATCGACAGCAGTGAGCGTGGGCCAGAGCGTTACGCTGACTAACGCCATGACATTGGGCTCATATGCCTTCCCACTTCAAATTGGATCATCATCCTACAAAATTTCTTCAGCTACTTATACTTGGTATGAATCTACCGATGGTAAGAACTGGACGGTTGCTTCAACTAGTTCGTCCACGGCGACCTCACAGAAATTTACACCAACTTATACTTCAGCGGGGACGTACTACTACTACTTGAAGGTTAGTGGGACAAAAAAGGCAACTTACCTCACTATAAATACGCACTCGTCTACCTTCTCAACGTCGTCCAACGTTATCACGGTTGTCGTTTCTGACGTCAATGGTAATTACACGGATCAAGCTTCGAGTGCCGCCGCTGCTGCAGATGCGACCGCAGCGTTAGCTTCCTCAATGGCTAGTTCAGCCAATGCGGCTTACGACCTGTTGGCCAGCACGACGGATCTTGTTTCCGACGTTACGGTTCAAGATTACGCTAGAAGTGCGGCTAACTACACGAAGAACACGGCTAGTTACGCGACGTTAGCTGTGAAGGCCGCTACTGCAGCCAACAGCGCTAGCAGCTTGGCAGCCTCTTATGAAGCAGAAAATAATTACTCCGCTGCCCAATCCGCAGCACTTGATGCGATTGCTGCACAAGCAGATGCCGATTCATACGGCGTCTTGACGACTTCCGCCGCTGCGGATGCAACGAGATTAGTGGCAGATACCTACACGGCTGCTCAAAAGCAAGAAGCCGCTGCTAATTACTTGGCTTCCAGTTATGCTGCCGCTGCCGCTGGTGCAGCCAGTCAGGCACTTGATCAAGCCAACATTGCCAACTCTAATGCTGCTGATGCGGCCAACGCATTTGCTTCAGCACCGCTGTATCAAGATGCAGCCTCTGCAGCTAATGCGGCTGCAATCGCTGCCAATACGGATGCGGCAAGCAACGCGTCAATGGCTGCCGTTAAAGCAACGGAAGCGGCTTCCCATGCGGCAGCCGGTAGCTTAGCCGATGCCTCAACCGCCGCAGCTAACGCCAAAACGTATCTCAAATGGGCGACCGAAGCCGCTAGTTCTGGTGCTTCCGCAGCTGCTGAAGCAACCAAGATCATTGTGGATGGCCAATCTTCAGCAGTTAGTGTTAATGCAGCTTCAACGGCTGTCATTGATGCTGCCGCTGCTACCAGTGCACAAGCAGCAGGATCCATCGCTGCTTCCTTAGCCGCTACGATGACACAAAATACCAGTCTGGGTGGTTCTTACACGGCTGCCGCTGCTGCGTACGCACAGGACGCACAGTACGCCGCCGCTGCTGCCGATGCAGCCACCAACGACGCCAACAGTTACATGGCAGCGGCCTCATCCGCAGTTGCTGCAGGTAGTTTCGCCGCAGCCAGTGAATACTCCACTGCCGCTGATGCAGAATTGGTTTCTGCCAGCCAGTTAGCCTCTGAAGCCACAGTAGCCGCCGCTGCTGCGACTGAAGCTGCTAGTTACGCGGTGCTTTACTCCAATAACCTGGGTAAGTATAAAGGAAAACCATCAGGGGATGCCTTTGTTCTGTTAGGAATGGTTGTCTCTGGCGGGTTTACACAACAGCCGACTGCCGTTACCTCAACCACTTCTGGCAAGACGATTAGCTTAACTTCGACTGCCAAAACAGGTCTGGGTGCCATTAACATCAGTCACTCAACGACTTGGTATACGCAGATCAATGGTAAGTGGGTAACGCTTAAAGGGTCATCAGGTAGTATCAACGATGCTAGTGGAAAAGAAATTGCCACTTATACGATCAAAGATAACACGCCGTGGTACGCTGGGCTAGCAACCGCTTCCAGCACGCTGACGGTGACAACGAGCGAAGACTTTACTGGTTCGTTGCTGTTCCAATCAGGTGCTGGTTTCTTAGGAACCAATACGGTGACTGGGGACTTTTACAGTAACTTAGCCCAGGTCGACGTTTACGACAGTGAAATTGCTGCCACGGGTATCACCATTGCCGGGGATGATTACATCCTGAATGGCTCAGATACGCAAACTGAAGGGGTCTTCACGGCAACGACCAATCCTGGCAACGCCACTGGGGACATCACTTGGACTAGTAGCGACGAATCCATTGCCACAGTCAGTGCTGATGGGACGGTAACGCCAACGTCCGCAGCCTCCGCTGGGAAAATTACGATTACAGCGACAATCACCAATGCTGATGGGACTTCATTCTCAGCCAGCAAAGATGTGACCATCGGTAATGGTTTAGCTGATCATGCGGTTAACGCCGGCGACGATTTGACCTGGTCACCAGAAATGGATACGACAAGTGATGGTACAAAGGTTTCATACCAGTGGTACTACTCCGCAACGGCCGGTAGCCAAGGCCAGAAGCTAACTGGTCAAACCAGTGAAACTCTGAACTTGACGGGTGCGACGGCTGGTAACCAAGGGTACTACACACTGGTTGTGACCAGTGGTAGCACGACCATGTCTCTGGGTCAGGCTTACCTGACAGTTAACACGACGCAAACTGATGCGGCTTCATCATCAGCAAGCTTAGCCGCTGATGCCGCAAACGAAGCTGGTCAATACGCAAGTGTGGCTAACTCCTACGCAGATCTGTCTACGGATTACGCGGTGAAGGGGTCAACGGCTTCTAGCTACGCTGCTGAAGCTGCAACGGCCGCCTCGACAGCAACTTCTGCTGCAGCCGAAGCTTCATCAGCCGCAGCCGCTGCTTCAACGGCCCACGCCAATGCTTCATCAGCTGAAGCAGCTAGTGATAACGCTGCAGCATCAAGTTATGCAGCTGAAGCTTCGTCAGCCGCCGCTGCCGCTCAGACTGCTAAGGATCACGCTTCTAGCGCCGCTTCTGACGCACAGTCATATGCAAACATGGCTATTGCTGCAGATACGGATTCAGATAGTGACTCCGATTCCGACAGTGATTCTGATAGCGACAGCGATTCAGATTCCGACAGCGATTCAGACTCTGACAGCGATTCAGACTCCGACAGCGACAGCGATTCTGACAGCGACAGCGATTCTGACAGCGACAGCGATTCTGACAGCGACAACGATTCAGACTCCGATAGTGACTCTGATTCCGATAGCGACTCAGACTCCGACAGTGACTCTGACAGCGACAGCGATTCAGACTCCGACAGTGACTCAGACTCCGACAGTGACTCAGACTCCGACAGTGATTCTGATTCCGATAGTGACTCAGATAGCGACAGTGATTCTGACAGCGACAGTGACTCGGATAGCGACAGCGACTCGGACTCCGACAGTGATTCAGACTCCGACAGTGATTCTGACAGCGACAGTGACTCCGATTCCGACAGTGATTCCGATAGCGACAGCGACTCCGATAGCGACAGTGACTCCGACAGCGACTCCGACAGCGACAGTGATTCTGACAGCGACGGTGATTCTGACAGCGACAGCGACTCAGACAGCGACAGTGACTCAGACAGCGACAGTGACTCCGACAGCGACTCCGACTCCGACTCCGACAGCGATAGTGATTCGGATTCCGACAGTGACTCAGACTCCGACAGCGATTCTGACAGCGACAGTGACTCAGACAGCGACAGTGATTCCGACTCCGACAGTGATTCAGATAGCGACAGCGACTCCGATTCCGATAGTGATTCGGATTCCGACAGTGATTCAGACAGCGACAGTGACTCCGACTCCGACAGCGATTCTGATTCCGATAGCGACTCCGACTCAGACAGCGACAGTGATTCCGACTCCGACAGCGACTCAGATAGCGACAGTGACTCAGACAGCGACAGCGACTCCGATTCCGATAGCGACTCAGACTCCGATAGTGATTCTGACTCTGACAGCGACTCAGACTCCGATAGCGATTCTGACAGCGACAGTGACTCCGATTCCGATAGTGACTCAGACAGCGACAGCGATTCGGATTCCGACAGTGATTCTGATTCCGACAGCGACTCCGATTCCGACAGTGACTCCGATTCCGACAGTGATTCAGATAGCGACAGCGATTCCGACTCCGACAGTGATTCCGATAGCGACAGCGATTCCGACTCCGACAGTGATTCAGATAGCGACAGCGATTCCGACTCCGACAGTGACTCAGATAGCGACAGTGATTCAGATTCCGATAGTGATTCGGATTCCGACAGTGATTCAGACAGCGACAGTGACTCCGACTCCGACAGCGATTCTGATTCCGATAGCGACTCCGACTCAGACAGCGACAGTGATTCTGATTCCGATAGCGATTCGGATTCCGACAGCGACTCCGACTCAGACAGTGACTCCGACTCCGACAGTGATTCCGACTCCGACAGCGATTCTGATAGCGACAGTGACTCCGATTCTGACAGCGACTCAGATTCCGACAGTGACTCCGACTCCGACAGCGATTCAGACTCTGATTCCGATTCTGACAGCGACTCAGATTCCGACAGTGACTCAGACTCCGACAGCGATTCAGACTCTGATTCCGATTCTGACAGCGACTCAGATTCCGACAGTGACTCCGACTCCGACAGCGATTCAGACTCTGATTCCGATTCCGACAGTGACTCCGACTCCGACAGCGATTCCGACTCCGACAGTGACTCAGATAGCGACAGTGATTCAGATTCCGATAGTGACTCTGACAGCGACAGTGACTCTGACAGCGACAGTGACTCTGATTCCGACAGTGATTCGGACTCCGATAGCGATTCCGACTCCGACAGTGATTCTGATTCCGATAGCGATTCGGATTCCGACAGCGACTCCGACTCAGACAGTGACTCCGACTCCGACAGTGATTCAGACTCCGACAGCGATTCTGATAGCGACAGTGACTCCGATTCTGACAGCGACTCAGATTCCGACAGTGACTCAGACTCCGACAGCGATTCAGACTCTGATTCCGATTCCGACAGTGACTCCGACTCCGACAGCGATTCCGATTCCGACAGTGATTCTGATTCCGACAGCGACTCAGATTCCGACAGTGATTCCGATAGCGACAGCGACTCAGACTCCGACAGTGATTCGGATTCCGACAGTGATTCAGATAGCGACAGCGATTCCGACTCCGACAGTGATTCAGATAGCGACAGTGATTCAGATTCCGATAGTGACTCTGACAGCGACAGTGACTCTGACAGCGACAGTGATTCGGACTCCGATAGCGATTCAGACTCCGACAGCGACTCAGATTCCGACAGCGACTCCGACTCAGACAGTGATTCAGATTCCGACAGCGATTCAGACTCTGATTCCGATAGTGATTCAGATTCCGACAGTGACTCTGACAGCGACAGCGATTCCGATTCCGATAGCGACTCAGATTCCGACAGTGATTCTGACAGTGACAGTGATTCTGATTCCGACAGCGACTCAGATAGCGACAGTGACTCAGATAGCGACAGTGATTCGGACTCCGACAGTGATTCCGATTCCGACAGTGACTCAGACTCCGATAGTGATTCCGATAGCGACAGTGACTCCGATTCCGATAGTGATTCGGACTCCGACAGCGATTCAGACTCCGACAGTGACTCTGATTCCGACAGTGATTCCGACAGCGACTCCGACTCCGACAGTGACTCAGATAGCGACAGTGATTCCGATTCCGACAGCGACTCAGACTCCGACAGTGACTCTGATTCCGACAGTGATTCCGACTCCGATAGTGACTCAGACTCCGACAGCGACTCCGATTCCGACAGTGATTCCGATTCCGACAGTGACTCAGACTCCGACAGCGACTCAGATTCCGACAGTGACTCAGATAGCGACAGCGACTCAGATTCCGATAGCGATTCTGACAGCGACAGTGATTCCGATTCCGACAGCGACTCTGATTCCGACAGCGACTCTGATTCCGACAGTGATTCTGACAGCGACAGTGATTCCGACTCCGATAGTGATTCGGATTCCGACAGTGACTCAGATTCCGACAGTGATTCAGATAGCGACAGCGATTCCGACTCCGACAGCGACAGTGATTCCGACTCCGACAGTGACTCAGATAGCGACAGCGATTCCGACTCCGACAGTGACTCAGATAGCGACAGCGATTCAGACTCCGACAGTGATTCAGATAGCGACAGTGATTCAGACTCCGATAGTGACTCAGATTCCGACAGTGACTCAGATAGCGACAGCGACTCAGATTCCGATAGTGACTCTGACAGCGATTCCGACAGCGATTCCGATTCCGACAGCGACTCCGACTCCGACAGCGATTCCGACAGCGACAGCGATTCCGATTCCGACAGCGACTCAGATTCCGACAGTGACTCCGACTCCGACAGTGACTCAGATAGCGACAGCGACAGCGACTCCGATAGTGATTCAGACTCCGACAGTGACTCCGATAGCGACAGTGACTCAGACTCCGATAGCGATTCAGATTCCGACAGTGACTCTGACAGCGACTCCGATTCCGATAGCGATTCTGACAGCGACAGTGATTCCGATTCCGATAGTGACTCAGACTCCGACAGCGACTCAGATTCCGACAGTGATTCAGATAGCGACAGTGATTCAGACTCCGACAGCGACTCAGATTCCGACAGCGATTCTGACAGCGACAGTGATTCCGACTCCGACAGCGACTCAGATAGCGACAGCGATTCCGATTCCGACGCCGACAGTGACTCAGACTCTGACAGTGATTCTGACTCCGACAGTGATTCCGATAGCGACAGCGACTCAGATAGCGACAGTGATTCTGACTCCGACAGTGATTCCGATAGCGACAGCGACTCAGATAGCGACAGTGATTCCGACTCCGATAGTGACTCAGATTCCGACAGCGATTCTGACAGCGACAGTGACTCAGATAGCGACAGTGATTCCGATTCCGACAGTGACTCAGACTCCGACAGCGACTCTGATTCCGATAGTGATTCCGACTCCGACAGCGACTCAGATAGCGACAGTGATTCAGATTCCGACAGTGACTCAGATAGCGACAGCGACTCAGATTCTGACAGTGATTCCGATAGCGACAGCGACTCAGATAGCGACAGTGACTCTGACAGCGACAGTGATTCCGACTCCGACAGTGACTCAGATAGCGACAGCGACTCAGATTCCGACTCAGACTCCGACAGTGATTCTGACAGCGACAGTGACTCAGACTCCGATAGTGATTCAGATAGCGACAGCGATTCAGATAGCGATAGTGATTCCGACTCCGACAGTGACTCTGATTCCGACAGTGACTCCGACTCCGACAGTGACTCCGACTCCGACAGTGACTCTGACAGCGACAGTGATTCAGATTCCGACAGCGATTCCGACTCCGACAGTGACTCAGATAGCGACAGTGATTCAGATTCCGACAGCGATTCCGACTCCGACAGTGACTCAGATAGCGACAGTGATTCAGATTCCGACAGCGATTCCGACTCCGACAGTGACTCAGATAGCGACAGTGATTCAGATTCCGACAGCGATTCCGACTCCGACAGTGACTCAGATAGCGACAGTGATTCAGATTCCGACAGCGATTCCGACTCCGACAGTGACTCAGATAGCGACAGTGATTCAGATTCCGACAGCGATTCTGATTCCGACAGTGACTCAGATAGCGACAGTGATTCAGACAGCGACAGTGACTCAGACTCCGACAGCGATTCCGATTCCGACAGTGATTCCGATAGCGACAGCGATTCTGATTCCGACAGTGACTCAGATAGCGACAGCGACTCAGATTCTGACAGTGATTCTGATTCCGACAGCGATTCCGACTCCGATAGTGACTCAGATAGCGACAGCGATTCCGACTCCGACAGCGACTCAGATAGCGACAGTGACTCCGACTCCGACAGCGATTCTGACAGCGACTCAGATTCTGACAGTGATTCCGATTCCGACAGTGACTCCGACTCCGACAGTGATTCTGATTCCGACAGTGACTCCGACAGCGACTCAGACTCCGACAGTGACTCAGATAGCGACAGCGATTCCGACTCCGACAGCGATTCTGACAGCGACAGTGACTCAGATAGCGACAGCGATTCTGACTCTGACAGTGATTCCGATAGCGACAGCGACTCAGATTCCGACAGCGATTCAGATAGCGATAGTGATTCAGACTCCGACAGTGACTCTGATTCCGACAGTGACTCAGACTCTGACAGTGATTCCGATAGCGACAGCGATTCAGACTCCGACAGTGATTCTGACAGCGACAGTGACTCAGATTCCGACAGTGACTCAGATAGCGACAGCGATTCCGATTCCGACAGTGATTCTGACAGCGACAGTGATTCAGACTCCGACAGTGACTCAGATAGCGACAGTGACTCAGGTTCTGGCGGTGGTGATGGATCCAACAACGGTGGCGACTCCGACTCCGATAGCGGTTCCGATTCTGACAGCGACTCTGACAGTGATAGCGACTCTGATTCTGAACAAACTGGAAACGAGGGCGACTCTGGAAATGGTTCAGGTTCCGGTAGCGGCTCAGGTTCCGGAAGTGGATCAGGCTCAGGCTCAGGTAGCGGTTCTGGCACTGGAACGGGTTCAGGTTCTGGTAGTGGTGCTGGCGCAACTGGCACAACGACTAACACTGGTTCAGGCACGACGCCAGTTGCAGCAACGACCTTGAACTACGGTGGTGCTGCGAACACGGCTGCTGGCACTGCACCAATGGTTGATCTGACTGCTAGTTCACCAGCTACGGTAGCTGACACAGCAGCAAGTCCAGCGGACAACAGCGACAAGTCTGCCAGTGACAAGTCTGCTACTGATAAATCAGCTAGCGACAAGACGAGTGACAAGTCTGGGACCACGAGTGGCAACGCCGCAGACTCAGCGACTGATGGAGATTCCGCAGTTAAATCAGCGGATAGCAACCACACGACTCTCTGGGGAGCAATTGCCGCTGCCATCGCCGCAGTAACTGGTGGCTCATGGTGGTACTTCGGCAAGCGTGGCAAGCACGACAATTAACAAAAAGTAGGGTGACTGATTTAAAAATAAATCTGCCGCACTACTGATCAGCAAAGGCACGCCTAGAAAATTAGGCGTGCCTTTTTGCTGTCTAAGAAAGTTTGAATTCATCAATTAAATGGTCCTCACACAAATTAAAATGTGGATAATTAAGCGCAAATCAAGCCTCACAACAAATGTTGCGGTATAATAAAACTTATCATCGCAGTTTGTTCGTAAAGTGAGCAATCAATGACACTGAAAATACTGTTCGGAAATCAGACAAACACTGATATATCGGCATCTTGTTTACCGCTCTATCAGTTGATTAATAAATGATGATAAGATAATGTAATTTGAATGAAAATTGTAAAAAAACAATAGTGTGTATGGTGAAATTGTGTTAACATGAATTTGTACAGAGAATAAACCAAACAAGCTATAATTCAATGATAATTATCTAACCAGGTAATGGTTATCGCCTTGATTGATTAAACCATTTAGCGATAAAAATAAGTGATGAAGGAGGCTTCCTTACCAATGAAAAAAGCAATGATTAAAAACTTTAAAGAGGCCATGCAAAACTTAGGAAATTTGCAGGATCATGCGACGGGATTAATAACTTTAGCTGTATCGATTTCAGATCAACGACACCGGGCCGATGTTCAGTTTATTCAAGGGACAAGCTTTAACCGTGCTTGGGAAACTATAGAGAGTGTGTTGGCTGGTGTTCCACAGAATTCATGGGTCAGAATTGAAAGCGTTCACTCAATTCAAAAACGTCAACTGGCCTCAATTGAGCAGAATCTTATAGATATGTTCCGAATGAATTATTGGAGAAAGGGAATTAGCTTTGACGCTGATTTTCAAACAGCCTTATTAGAAATGGAAATTAACGGACATGAATTTATTAAGCCAAGTGAGAAACACATTGTTGGAAAAAATCAGTCTGAATCATGGATAGATTTCCCTCATGTAAAAAAGTATCTAGAGCGGCGTAATGGGAGTCTAGCAGTTGATATTGAACGTGCGGACTATGTTTGGACTTTCACCACATCAGGAATTTTTACAGATGGTGATAGAATCTGGCGTCTTAATGATTCTGAGACGGGCGAAAAAGGAATTCGTGAGCTTGCCAATCCTAAGCGTGAATTACATGAATATTTAGGTGCTGGTGAACAATTTTTGGCAAATCAGATTCAGGATGATGGTAAGTTTATCTATGGTTACTATCCAGGACGGCAACGAATTTTGAACAGCTATAACAGTGTCCGTCACTTCTCGTCAGTCTATGCACTGCTTGAAGCCGTGGACTTCACGGAAAATTCAAATGATCAGAACAAGGCTAAGAAAGCTCTTAAATGGGGATTAGATAATTTAACGGTAGCTGAAGGCGAGACACTGTTTGCCATTGAACGACCAAAGAAGGGGACTCCAGAACTTAAACTAGGTGCTCAGGCAATGCTTATCCTGGCTTTATGTAAGTACCAAGAGGTCACACATGATGAGACCTTTTCATCTGAAATGATGAAGGCCTTTAACGGTGTTATTGCGTTTCGTCAGCCATCTGGTCGTTATAATCATGTCTTGAATCCTGACTTGACGGTAAAAGATGAATTCCGAATCATTTACTACGAGGGTGAAATAACTTTTGCTTTAACTCGTCTCTATGAATTAACAAAGGACGACCAGGTATTACAGATGATTAAGCAATCACTAGATTTCATGGTGAATAACGATTATGGCAAGTACCACGATCATTGGATTGCGTACGCCGTAAATGAAGCTTTACAGATTTTTCCGAAAAATCGTGCGTACATGCAACTAGGCTTAACGAATGTATTCAGTCATTTGGACTTTATTGAAAAACGAGATACTGCATATCCAACACTGTTAGAGTTGATGAATGCCGCGGTTAAAATGACTGATATTATCAAGAATACGAGTAATGATGACTTGTTAGAGCCGTATGATTTGATTCGATTACGGCAGGTTTGGAAGCAACGTGCGGAGCATGAACTTGTTACGGGTGGTTTTGAACCAGAACTAGCCATGTATTTTTACGCACCATATAAGTTTGTGGGTGGATTTTTTGCCCGACACGACCATTTCCGAACACGGATTGATGATTGTGAACACTTCCTGTCTGGGCTAATTAATTATTATAACTACACCTACTAACAAGGAGGCCTTCAAATGGTGACTATTGCTGCTGCGGTGTTTGCATCCAAAAAAGTTCAACTATTTTTACGGATGTCAATCTATGTCGTTGTTGGAATTGTCGTTTTAGTTGTTCGACGAATAAACAGAAAAAAAACTCGAAAACGCCTTGATGAACGAACGAAACATATGATGAAAAATACGAAAACGGATGAGAATGGAAAATATCCTTGGGAAAAATAGAGTAACCGATACTGAGGGGGCAGTTTAGACGATGAAATTAGATCAAAATGATTTTCGATTGCTAAAGGGAAGACTTTATGGAAAGAATGCCAATGTGGCTGTAGATTATTTTGGACATAAGCCAGGGAGCTTTGCGAAATATGAAGGAACACAAGGCGGATATATTAACCTCTCTGACGAACGGCGAGATTACCTACACATGGGACATCTTGCTAAAAGTTTTCAGCCTATCGAATGGCTCAAAACCCATCAGAATGAAATCAGCCTCTTGGTAATCGAAAAGCCAATCCCAGAGTTAGCTGATAGTATTTCCCAGTTTATTGTGAACAATACTTGGGAGTTTTATAAAGAAGTTGCTGCGTATGTTCGTGCCATGTATCAAGGACAGGTCATAGCGATTACGGGGTCTGTTGGGAAATCCACGACGCGACTAATGATTAAGAAGTTGCTTGACGATACCCACGCAAAGGTTCTGAGTAATTTTCGAAATGACAACACACGGCAAACAGTTCCGCAATTGCTGACGAGTCTACTTGAAGCTCCAGATGTGTTAGTTGCAGAGATTTCAATCAATGCTTTGAATGGTCGTGATCATGGGCCTATCTCGCCTATGCTGAAGTCTAATGTGGCTGTCATCACGCAAATTGGTGGTGCTCATTTGGAGGAATTGCAAAATCAAGAAGATCCCACGATGTTTTTAGCCGAGCGGAAGACTCGTATTTTTAGAGGCATGTCTGCGGATGGAGCGGCCATTATTAACCGAGATATGGAACCACGTATTTATCGCTATGTCCGTCGACGAGCTTTAGAAAAGGTTCAGCGAATTTATACTTTTAGCTTTCACGATGAACAAGCGGACGCCTATGTATTATCGACGGAAAACTTTCGGGATTATACAGAACTGACGCTTAATATTTTGGATGAAACTGTGCAGGTCAACCTTTCTATGCCGGGTACAGGTGTCATTATGGATCTGTTGGCAAGTGCACTTGCTGTAAAAAGTTTAAACCGAGAGTTACCAGAGAGTCTGGCACAGTCATTTGCAGATTTCCAAGCCTTGAATAGTGAGTTGAAATTTCAGCGGGTGACGACGCCAAATGGAACGGTTACAGTTGTTGATGATACTCATGGGTCAACGCTACATTCAGTTAATAATGTTATTTCTGTTTTCAAGGAGCGGGGCGCGTTCTACGCAGGTGACAAGGTCCTCGTTATGGAGACAGGGGAGGACTTGGGTGAGCAAGCTTCAGAGTATAATATGAAGTTTAAAGACGGTATTGTTGCAAGTGGAATTGATACTTTCATTGGCTATCGTGATGAGTATATTCGACCATTGGAACAGGCGCTGACAGATGAAATCAAAACTGACTTTTACCAGGAGCTACCACCTGTGATTTCTAAAATTGAGGCACTCCCAGATGATTCTTTGGTGATTGTTAAGGCATCAGATGGCCGGAAATACGGTTCTGACTTGTGGACCTTACCAACAAAATTTGCCAAGTAAAGGCAGTTCATGAAATAAATCTTGCTTGTAGTGGTTGAGGGGGCAGATGAAGAATGATATCACCAGTTTGGGCCGCAATTTGTGGCACAATTCGTAATGAAGTCGATTTTAGCTTGATGTTAGATTATCTTCTTCGTTGTCGGGCAGAGGGGGAAATTCAAGGAATTGTTTTTTCGACCTGGCAACGTGAACTGGACAATTTTCCGAAGTTTAAGGAACAGTTACAACGTAATGGTATTCAAATAGTTTTGAGTACGCCAGTGGAAGATCTCGTAAAGGATATGAAAAGTGAATCGGTTAATTATTGGCGACAGACCGTTCAACTTCAAGCCGCATTAAACGTGATTCCAGACGATGCGGTTGTCATTAAGACTAGAACGGACCGTGCAATACCGGTGACCCGAAAATTAGTAGCGATGTTAGCTGAAGATGATCCCTTACCTGATGTATCAATTGTGCAGAAAAAATTGGGGTTGCTAGCATTTCCACAAGAGTTTACGCATCAGATTGCTATTTTTCATGCTCGTACGGGTCGGGCCTTTCAGTTTACGGACTTTGCTTTCATGGGATATAGCGTGGATTTAAGAAAATTGTTGAACTTTGATGTGTCAGAGCTTTATTATTCTCGGGGAATGGTTGCTAACATGCAATTCTTTGTCTATCCCTTTATACGAGATTATCCAATCATTAAGGATTACTATAGACGGATTAATTTTCGGTTTTTGATTAATGATAATGCTGCTTACATTAAGGCCGGAGGTACCGATTTCCCCCAATTTTTGGAGAGATTCAACGCCGTTTATTTTGGTATTTTAGCGAGTCATTTTCGAGTAGGTATGATGAATTCTAAAGCAGTTGGGGAAATAACGTTGCCGATAGAATTTACGGACTTTTTCCACACTTCTCACAAACATCAGACGGTCTTCAATGGTTTGGGAACAATTATTAATTCATCAGCGTTTCTGGATGAATTCTTAACACAATCTACTGCGACTGTTAAACCAACGACACAACATGTGTTAGATATCGTTAGGACAGCAACGACGAAAACCTTTGAACGAGCGACTAATCAAGAGTTACAAGAATTACATCAGTATGCCAATGAGAATCGGGCTTTTTCGAACCGACATTGGCTTCGACGCTTGCCTTTTATCAGCTCATCACAGGAGAAGACGTATAAGAGTCCAATTAAGTACCGGTTTCCAGGAATTTCGGCGTCAGAACAAGCTGATCTCTGGCGTACTTGTCAGGATACCGATTGGATTGGGGTTGTGATTTTTGACTTTTGGTTGAAGCATGATATAGCGCCCAAAGATTCGGCCGTTTATCTAATGGGGTCAGCAAGAGATGGTGATCCGTTTAGTCTCTTGATTCTCACTAGAATGCTACGGCGGGGCGAGATACTCGATGAAAGCACCGCAAAGGAAGCATTGAAGCTAGCACAATTTAATGGTCGAATGATTGCGCACCATGACACGGGGAACATTCAAGCAGTTTGCTATATCTTGAACTACTACCTTTACATGAAGGCGAATGGCATGGCAGTTTCAAAAGGCATGAATTTTCAGGTGGATTATGTATTTAAGCGATACATGAAGACTGAAAAAGCCCAGCTATTTCGGAAGACCATGGATAGTCATGATACTAAAGAACTTCATAATCTCTTTGATGCAGAAATTATGCGACTGAAAAGAGCGGGAAATAAGGTCATTCAACGTCGTTTGACTGAAATGGCGTTAGAAATTACGCATGACAAAGCCTATTGGCCTCAGCTTGTGCCGCTCATTGAAGAACAGAAGATTCGACAGCTTTATGAATATAGCAATCGAAATGGGTTATTAACCAATTGAGTGAATCAATTCAGGAAAAGCTGATTCGATCGAATAATGCTTATCGATTAGTTGATTGTGGACATTAGTTCCAGGCAGTTTGATTTAGAAGAATAATTAGATATTGACGGCAAGTACCCCTGGGAAGAGTAAGCAAAAACAGATTGGAGTGGAACGATGTTCTATTTTATTAATGAATACCTCTTACAAAAGAATTCAAGCGTGGAGCACACGGCGATGAACCGCGTGAAGCTGTTTAACCATTACAAGCGGCCCGCTAAGATTGTGACCAAGACCTACGACCGGTTGATCCATCAAACCATCAAGACGTTTGACGTGGCCGATAATGAAATCGTTAACATGTTTGATTTCTTCCAGGAAGCCACGGATTTAACTACCGAAAAGGTCTTGCACACGGATGATTTGAACCTGCCACTGGCCTCCGAAGTCATGGTTGGCGCGAACTTCAGTCAGGTGTTGGAAGGCGACACGCCCACCAGCAACGTCGGCTTCATTCCCGGCACCGTTGGCCGGGTCTTCTACCAAGAGTTCTTCGATGGTCAGGGCAACGTGATTGAAACCAACCTCTGGGACTGGCGCGGCTTCAAGTCAGCTACCCAGTACTTCGGGCAGAATGGCAAATTGATCTTGCAACGCTACTACACGCCAACCGGCAAGACGACGTTGGAACAATTCTTTGTGCCCGATACCAACGGGAACCCATTGACCTCCCGGATGATTTTGAAGGATTACCGGGGTCGCGGCGACCTGTTCTTCCAGAACATCGACGACCTCTTCGTCTTCTTCCTGGCCGAACTCAGCAACCAAGACAGCGAGACGACCACCTTTATCAGTGACCGTCCTGGGACCGGGGTACAACCCTTACTGGCGCTCAACGACAGCTCCCACAAGTACGTCTACATTCCCATCAACCACGCCGTTGACCCGAATGATCCGATTCACGGCAAACTGGATGGCTTCCTAGAACCAGCCTTTGAACACTTCAACCACTTCGATGGGTTCATTACCCCAACGGAACAACAGGCCGAGCACCTGCGGCAACGTTATGCCCAGGCCCGGGTCACGGCGATTCCAGCCGTGACGACGGTGCCACTTTCCAAGGAACGCGAGGCAACTGTGGCCCAGATTCAACGGCGGCCACACAACCTGCTCTACGTCGGGCGGATTGCCCCGGACAAGCAGATCGAACAACTATTACGGATGTTTGCGCTGGTTAAGAACCAGATTAAGGATGCGACCTTTGACCTGTACGGCTACGGCGCACCAGAGTTCATGCAACAGATGGCCGGGGTCGTCGCTGAGCTGAAACTCAACGACAGCGTGTCCTTTAAGGATTACGACCCGCGGATGGCGGACCACTACGACCAGTACCAACTGTTGGTCAACATGTCCTATGCCGATGGGGCTCCGATGGCGATGCAAGAAGCCATGGATCACGCGATTCCCGTTATCAGTTATCCGTTCAATTACGGGCCAAGCGCGTTCATCAAGGACGGCGTTAATGGTTGCCTGATTGACCGCGGCAACTCATTGGCTATAGCCGACAAGATTCGGGAACTCTTCACGGACGACACCAAGCTAGCGGACTTGAGCCAAGCAGCCTATGACAGTGCTCATCAGAACTGGACGCAACGGAAAGTTTGGAACCGCTGGCAACGCTTATTACAGGCGTAGGAGGGAGCAGCTATGTATTACTTTTTAAACGACAATATGCAGTACTCAAAATCAGGAATCGAACACGCTGAAATCAATCGGCTCCACCTCTTTGAGAAGAATGGGGTGCCCGCTAAAATCGTGACGCGGGTCTTCTCCATGGAACTCTCCAAGATTATCGACCAAGCGGGGATTGATCCGGCCGGATTTGTGAATCTTTTCCAATACTTCTGTGGCAGCGCAGACGTGCCAACGCAGCGATTCTCTTTGAATGAATTTTCACTGCCAAGTAACACGACGCAGACCCGTAAGGACAACCAGATTCAGGTGTTTGCCCAAGGGAAAATGTTAATGATCATTTACCTGCGGCAGGGGTCCGATGACATCAGTAACATCCAGTACTTCGACGTGAATGGGCGGACGCTCAAGATGGTCTGGTGGGACGTCCGGGGCTTTAAGTGTCTCGAACAGCTCTTTGACTGGGATGGCAAAATTGTTCAGGAACAGTACTATGGGCCGGATGGACTGGTACACATCGAAAAGTGTCACCTGTTGAACCGGGCTGGCAAGGAACATCTCAGCTGGCGCGTCCTGAACTACCGGAACCGTGATTGGGTCTTCAACGGCATGAGCGCCTTGACCCGGTTCTTCTACGATGAGTTGAACGACAACGGCGAGCAGAACGTGTACATCTGTGACCGGACCGTGGAATGTGACTGGGCGCTCTTCAACATGCAGACGCCAGCGTTCCGAGTCCTGCATCTGCACAACGACCACGTGACGGACCCTAGTGACATGCTGCATTCACCCCTGAACAACAATTACCAAAATGCCCTGATGAACTGGGACAAGTGGGACGCCGTGATTTCCTCGACGCCGGAACAATCACAGGACATCGAGGACCGGTTCGGCAAGGCGATTCCGGCCTTTACGATTCCCGTGGGCTTCGTGACGGATGAACAGTTGGCAGAGACCCATCAAGCCTTTGACCAACGCCAGAAGCATCTGGTCGTTCACGTGGCACGGCTGGCCCCCGAAAAGCAACAAAACCATTCGATTCAGGCGTTTGCCCAGGTTCACCAGAAGTTCCCGGATGCACGGTTGGAGCTCTGGGGTTATGCCAACGGTGACATTGGGAAGACCTTCAAGCAGGAGGCGGCGGACCTCGGCTTGACCAACGTGGTGAGCTTCAAGGGCTACACTCACGATATTGCGGCCATTTATGACCGGGCACAGTTAGGGCTACTGCCAAGTCGGGCAGAAGGGTTCTCCTTGATGCTACTGGAAGCCCAGTCACACGGATTGCCGATGGTGGCCAACGACGTGAAGTACGGTCCCAGCGACATCATCGACAACAACGTCAGTGGCCGCTTGACGACCGACGGCGATGTGCAGGGCCTGGCAGACGCCATGCTGGATCTATTAGGCAATCAGGATGAATTGGCGGCTTACAGTGAAGCTGCTTATGAAAATGCCAAGCGTTACTCCGAGGAGGCGGTGTTTAAGCAGTGGCAAGCCTTGTTGACTTACTTTAAGGAAAAGACTCAGGCGCAAGTAACCGTTTAAATTTTTAGGGGGAGATTGTGATGGATAAAACAACGAGTTTAGTGGTTGATATCGATGGCACCTTGTGTGATTTGAAGACTGCGGAACAGACGTATTTAGACGTGACGCCCAAGGCCAGCATGATTGAGAAAATGCGGGAGTATCAAGCAGCTGGCTATCACATCATCTTGTTCACCTCGCGGCAAATGCGGACGTACGCGGGGAACCTCGGCAAGATCAACAAGTACACGGCACCCATGACCCAAGAGTGGCTCGCCAAGTACGACGTGCCTTACGACGAAATCATTTTCGGTAAGCCGTGGGCGGGACGTGGTGGCTACTACATTGACGACCGGGCCTTTCGTCCAAGCGAATTGTTAAAGCATTCACCAGAAGAGCTGGCAGATTTGGTTGAAAAGGAGCGTGACATCCATTGACTAAAACTTTGTTAATGCTTTCCGCAGCTGAAATCGCGGATGATATGCAGACGACGTTCGGGACGATTTATCCAGCCATGATTCCGGTAACGGATGGTCAACGGATCATTGACCGGACCGTGGCCCAGTATCAGGCGGACTATGACTTGTACGTGGCGGTCAGTGCCAGTGATGACTCGGTCGCAGCTTATATTGATCAAAAAAACTTGCCAGTCACGCCCATCAAGGTGGCCAGTGGACTGAACCTGAGTGAAGCCGTGGCTCAAGCCTTTCACAGCTTACAAGATCAAACAACGGTGGACGAACTGACCATCATCTTCGGTGACACGGTGGTCAAGGCCCAAAACCTCTCACGACCGGATACAATCTTTACGCACGCGGTCAGCGATGCCGGACGGTGGACCACGGTGGCCTACGATGACCAGCAACACGTGGTCTTCGCGGACAAGGTGGTTCAGGACTCAACCCAGGCAAACTTTGACGCGGCCGTTGGGGTGTTCAACTTCAGCGCCGGTCAGGAACTGGTTGAGCAGTGGCAGGGCGCCAAGTCCTTCTACGAAAACTTACGGATCTACGATGAACAACGTCCATTAACGGTGGCCGAGACCGACCAGTGGCTGGACTTTGGGCACAGTGATAAGTATGTGGAAGCTAAGCAGGTCGAAGCGCGGTTCTTTAACAAGACCAACATTGACTTTAAACGGGGAATCATTCGCAAGGAAAGTACCGACGTGGATAAGTTCTTGGGCGAGGTCAAGTGGTACCTGAAGTTGCCTAAACGGCTCTCCTACATTGCGCCGCGAATCTTCGACTACTCGTTGAACTACAACGCACCGTTCGTAGAGATGGAATATTTCTCCTACGAAAGCCTGCACAACCTCTTTCTCTATGGGAACTTTGAGCTAGGGTTCTGGCGGGAAATCATCGACGAGCTCTTCTTCCTGCGCTCAGAAATGAATGACTATCAGGTCGAGGTCAACCAGGATGAATACCAGGCGACGGTCAGCGACATGTACCTGGACAAGACGGTCAATCGGCTTCATCGCCTGATTGATGAGGACGATTTCTACGCCACGATTGCGGACAAGCCGCTGGTCATTAACGGCGAGACCTATCCCAGCATCAATGAGCTCATTGCGGCATTGCCAACGGTTCTTGACCAGAGTGGTGTGCTGCAGGGCAATACGTTTGCGGTGATTCATGGCGACTTCTGTATGACCAACATTTTGTACGACAACACCAAGCACGTGATGCGGTTGATCGATCCACGGGGCAAGTTTGGCAAGTTCGACATCTATGGGGATGCCAAGTACGACTACGCCAAGCTGATGCACAGCTTCTCCGGCAAGTACGACTGCATCATCTCGGATATGTTCAACGTGGATGCCGATGAGACCGGGCGGCTGGACTATGGTCTGAACGTTACCGGAAACGAAGAGGCGATTGGGCATTTATTTGAGGAAAAATTACAAGAGCATCTTGGGGATGCCCACGCTTACCAGCAGATTCAGTTGATCGAGTCCTTGCTATTCCTGAGTATGATTCCGTTGCACAAGGATAAGCCGGAACGGCAGAAGGCCATGTTGGCGGTTGGGGTCACCAAGTTTGCCCCATTTATGGCAAAAGTAATGGAGGGATGAAGTTGCAGGTTGTGATTACGATGGCGGGACAGGGCTCACGCTTTAGAAAGGTGGGTTACACCGTTCCCAAACATGAAATCGAGGTCCGGGGCAAGAGTCTCTTCGAGTGGGCCATGCTCTCCTTAAAGGATTTCGTGAATGAAAAATTTGTCTTCGTCGTACGGGAAGGCCAGTATCAGCCGGATAATCTCCGCAAGCTGATTCAAAAGGCCGGCATTCACCGTTACAAGATTGTGACGGTCGCCGAAGTGACCCGTGGGCAGGCGGCGACCGTGATGGCGGCGGCGTCCGTCTTGAATCCCAAGGATAGCCTGGCGGTTTACAACATCGACACGTATGTCTTGCCCGGCCACATTCTCCGTGAGGACTTACGAGACTGCGACGGCAACCTGACAACCTTTACGGCCCCCGGTGACCACTGGTCCTTCGTGGAACTGGACGACGCGGGTAAGGTTACGGACGTGGTGGAAAAGCGGCGCGTCTCAGAGCACGCGTCGGTGGGCTTCTACTACTTCAATACCTTCGGCGACTTCGTAGAGATTTATCGACACTACGGGGATGCCATCCAGGCGGAGTACGGCGAGATCTACGTGGCACCAATGTATCACTACCTGCTCAAGCAACAGGCGAAAATCACCTATACGGACATCCCGTTTAACACGGTGCATGTTCTGGGGACGCCAGAGGAACTAGCAGTGTTTAAGGAACAATCAGTGACTGAATCTATTTAGGGTGAACGTGATTGATTAGAATATTAATTGGTAATTGGAAAGTATAGCGGGATGAACGAGCCCTGCTGACCCGAGCAGAGATGCTGAGTTAGTGGGGCTTGTCGCTAAGAGATAGTGGGGGCGAAAATATGCGTTCTGTCTGGGCAATGGTGTGTGGCACCGTTCGAGACCAAGTGGATTTTAGTTTAATGATGGACTACCTGTTACAGTGTCGGGAACAAGGGATTATTCAAGGTATCGTTGTCAGTACCTGGGTCCATGAGTTTGATGAATTAAGTGATCTACAAATGAAACTGGCGATGAACAATGTTGAGGTGATTATGTCACCTACCAATGACCAGTTGGTCGGCGATATGGGAGCCAATTCAGTTAATTACTGGCGTCAGGCGAAACAGATGCAGGCGGCCTTGGATGTTATTCCAACTGATGCCATTGTCTTGAAGACCCGGACAGATCGGGCACTTCCGGCGACACGGAAGTTGATTGCGATGCTAGACGAGGCTGACGCGTTACCATCCGTGGCGGAACAAGCTGAAGAGCGGCAATTAACGGGGATTCCCCAGGTCTTTGACCATCAGATTGCGATTTTTAAGGCTCGTACGGGAAGACTGCTACAGTTTACGGATTTTGCGTTCATGGGGTATAGCAAAGATATTCGTAAGCTGATCAATTTTGACATCGCGGACTTTGCCTTCACTCGGTCCATTGTGGCCAACATTCAATTCTTCATCTACCCTTTCATTCGAGATTATCCGGTGATTCGGGATTACTATCGGGTCATTGATTTCTATCCTTTGTTGAAGGATTTGGCCCACTACACGGAGAATGGCGGCACTCAGTTTCCAAAGTTTTTGGAACGGGTTTACGCGGCTTACTTCGGCCTGTTAGCGCTTCACTTTCGAATTGGGACGTTGGGTGATCCGGAAAGATTGGGCGAAGTGACCATGCCAATTGAGTTCCCAGACTTGTTTCACTCAGGGCAACATCGACATTTGGTTCACGATGCGTTGGGGGTGACGCTTAATTCGCAAGCAGTTTTGGATCAATTTATGAAGCAAGCGGATTCTTTGGACGAAGAGCAGCCGACTAAACGGTGGTGGCAACGTAAGCAGGACGTGGCTGAAGAACAGCCAACGGTTCAGCTAGAATCGACCAAGCAAGTTCTATATGGCATTAAACATCTGTCTGCTGACATGCTTGACCGGGTAACTGAGCCCGAATTGAATGAGCTAAAGGTCTTTGCGGAAAACAAAGATTTTTCAACTCACCATTGGCTGCGCATCAGTCGTGCCACATTGACGGAACAACCACAGGCCTATCAACAGTCGGTGCGCTACGAACTGCCGGGAATCAGTAAGGCAGAGCAAGTGGCGTTGTGGGAAAAATGTGAGGACAGCGAAAACCCTAGTCGCGAGCTCTACCGGTATTGGCAGCATCATGATATTCAACCGCGTGATACGCCAGCTTACCTGTTGAATAGTGCCCGAACGGATAATCGGTTTAGTATTTTAACGTTGTCACGTTTATTACGGCAGGGTGTTTTGAACGAGAAGACGGCGGCAGAGGCGCTACGCATCAATAATTTCTTTGCCAGTTTCCATGTGCGACATGGCCAGATGAATGCGGAAACGGCCTGTTACGTGTTGGCACGGTATTTGTACCTGGTTGAAAACGGGTTAAAGATTCCAGCAATGGCGACGGAACAAACCAAGTATGTCTTTAAACGTTACTTGCCTGGAAAGTTTGACACCTTTAAATCATTGGTCACACAGCCAGAAAAAATGGTTGTCTTCTTCGACGAGGCCATTGCCGCACGTCAAGGTAAAGGCCAGACAGCCGCTAGACAACGGGTACTTGAAATGGCGTTAGAGGTCACGCACGAGCACAAGTATTGGTCGCTGCTGGAACCGATGTTTAATGGGAAGTACAAGGGTTATGAGTATGCTTATCAGTATGGGATTAAGTGGGAACTACTTTAATGATGAAGGCGGGGCTGACAGATGAAAATTATTAAACGGGTCGTCCTACTCGTCCTCCTAGCGGCCGTTGTCGGCACCGCCATGTGGGGGATGACCAAGATGTACCGGGCCATGTTTGGCAATAATCACTATTACCAGCGGTCACGCGCATACACGACGCAGGATAGTCTGCTTAACCAGAAAATGATTTCACGGTCCAAGATGGTACAGCTGACCAACCTGACGCATGGCACGCAGTACACGGGCAACACGAGCCTGGACCAAGCGGCGAAGACCTATCGTTACCAGGTAGGCAAGGAGAAAATTAGTAACTTTATGGGAACGGATGCGACTCTCCAGCTCTACACGGAGTCCAAGCTCATGACCAAGTCAATGGTGCAGGATGCGGCGACCTTTTGGAACACCTTAGCTGGTCAAAAAATTGTGACGGTGGTGGCTAGTGCCAAGCAGAGTGACGAGGTCATTCACGACACGAAGACCGATGACAAATCGCTAGGGGGCCAGACCTATGACCGCCAGGGGATGGTCTTCCACCCGGCCAATTGGAAATCGGCGGGTCTGTCCACTGCTGAAGAACAAGATTGGCGCGAAGCCGTTTTGATTCGTGAAATTGGACACGCGTTGGGACTACCGAGTTTAGGTGGTGGTAAGTTGGGGAATAATGCCTTTGTTCACGGGAAGATTGGCTCAGAAGTCATGAGCTACTGGTCCGTGGGCAGTGCGGCTCCCGCCATCAATAAGCAGGGGGTCAAGAGCACGGCCATGGATGGTGCGGCCTTGGCGTTAGCCGGATTAAGTTGGAAACGGCCCCAACGTCTAGCGCAATGGGTATACACGGATCAAACGCCATTCGTGCTGTATCATGATGGCAAAATCAGTTCCACGTTCAAATAAAAGAGTTTGGGAAAGCGGACGAAGCGGGTCGAGCAGCGACCATGAAGATAAACTCCCGGGAAAATGCGGTTTCTCGGTTGAGATAAATGCATGCGGCAACTCATGGTCGAAGGGCGTTCGTGAGACAAAAAAGAGACGGTAGCGGTGAACACTAAGTTCACAACTACTGTCTCTTTGAATGTCACAAGCTAAAATTTTAAAATCTGTTGGCCATAAACCAGGTTCACGTGTAAGTCATCCGCAACCTGTTGGGCATCCGCAGCGGTGACATCGGCCGGAACCAATGTCACGCCATCTGCGTCGGCCAAACGTTTGCTGGCAACCCAGTCGGCTTGACGGTCATCGCTGGCTGTGCCGGCACTCAAGACGCGGTCGACACCTTGGCTGGCTAACCAGTCTAGTGCCGTGCCCCGGTCTTGGGGCCGAATCTGGTCGAAGGCTTGGCCAAACGTCAGCGTCATTCCACCAGCGGCGGCAATCAACGTGCTGAGCACCTCGACGTCCAGCTGGTGTTGATCGGTGAGGGCACCAAAGATGGCGCCGTCCACACCCAATTGTTGGGCTTCCAACAGGTCGGCTTCCATCATCTTGATTTCCACGCCGTTGTAGGGCGTGTTGCCACCACGAGGGGCGATGATCAGGTCTAAGGACACCTGGTGTTCGTGGGCGTAACGGACGGCTTCGGCCATGACCCCCTTGCTAACGGTCGTGCCACCCACGGCCAAATTGTCGGCTAGCGCCACGTGTTTGGCGCCGGCGCGAATGGCAGCGGGGAGGTCAGTATAATTTTCTAGTAACGGTTCAACTAAGAGCAAAATCGTCATCCTTTCTCTGCTTGCTCTGCGCAAGCGGCTAACAGTATGGTACAATATATCCACTCTGGTTAAGCTTATAGGCCGTTCCCGACGGCGGGTTCAAAACGCCCTGCTATGGGGCCGGTTCCAGCCTGGAAAGCGGGCTTCCACCTCGACTTTGAGCCACAAAGTGGTCTCAAAGGTCGTCCCGTGGGCTAGGTCGGACAAAAACTCCGACCAAGACCACCGCCACAGCTGGGCATTTTGCCCCGCCTCTGGTCACTGACGCTGGCACCTCGCGGCTTTTTTATCATCCTTAAGGTGGGTCCTGCCAGTTGGATTGGGAACAATCGCTGCCGTTCCCGGCGGCGGATTCAAGCCACCCTGCTGTGGGGCCGGTCCCAGCCTGAGAGGCGGGCTGGGACCTCGACTTTGAGCCAAAAGGCGGTCTCAAAGGTCGTCCCATGCTCTAAGCTGTGGAAAACGCTCAGCTAAGACCATCGACACAGCTGTGTGGCTTGATCCGCCTCTGGTCACTCAGACTGGCCACGCATTTTCCCGTCCTCGGAGCTGCTTAGCGGTTGACCGGGAACGGCCAGTAACCAACTGAAAACGTTAGCTAGCTGACTAGTGGTGGCCCTTAATGGGTTTAACCAGTCGGACTTACCTAATCATCACAGCTAACCAATGAATCACAGCTTAATCTCAAAGCTCATTTAATCATTCAAGGAGTGACGCATTTGAAATCGGAATCCAAACAACACCGGTCGTGGTTTTGGAGCTGGGTCGTGAACAATCGGCTAGTTTCCATTCTAACAATCACGCTCCTTATTTTACTCATTTTACTGGTCCTAAGTAAAGTCCCTTGGCTCGCGACGCCGTTTATTTTAGTGGGACAGATTCTGGGACTGCCTATCATCCTGGCCGGCATCGGGTATTACCTGATGAATCCGGTGGTGGATCGGCTGGAAAAGCGGGGCGTTCACCGGAGTTGGTCGATCATTGGCCTCTTCATTGTCGTGGCGCTTCTGCTGGCCTGGGGCGTCGTTAGTCTGATTCCCATGGTACAACGGCAAACCACGACGCTAATCACCGAGTGGCCGCATTACTGGAATCAGCTCACACGGACCAGTATGCAGTGGCTCCAGGATGACCGGCTCGACGGGGTACGCAAGCAGTTGGATCAGTTTAACCAACAGCTGTCGGACAGTTCATCGTCCGCCTTGTCCAGTCTAGCCAAGAATACGGTCAGCTCGGTCGGCGGGATCGTCAGTCGCGTGGTGTCCATTGTGGTCGCCATCGTGACGGCGCCGTTCATTTTATTTTATCTCTTGCGCGACGGGCACCAGTTGCCCGACTATTTAGCCCGCCTGTTACCGGTGAGCCGGCGCAAGTCCGTGGTCACGTTACTGCGGGAAATGAACCGCCAAGTCAGTAACTACGTGCGGGGCCAGCTGGTCGTGGCGTTTATCGTGGCCGTGCTGTTCTACATTGGGTTCCTAATCGTGGGGTTAAAATTTGCGCTGCTATTGGGCATCGTCGCTGGGGTGCTGAACCTGATCCCTTACCTGGGGTCGTTTCTCGCCATGATTCCAGCGGTGGTGGTCGCGGCGTTCGTGTCACCATGGATGCTGGTGAAGGTCCTCATCGTCTTTATCGTTGAACAAACGTTGGAAGGTCGAATCATTTCGCCACTAGTCCTGGGGAGCTCCCTGAAAATTCATCCGTTAACGATTATTTTTATCTTACTGATTGCCGGTAAGGCCTTTGGCGTGGTCGGTGTGGTCCTGGGGATTCCGGGGTACGCCGTCATCCGGGTCGTGGCAACCGAATTTTTCCATTGGTATCAGACATTTGTCGGCGGCTACGAAGAACCGCAGCCCGTCGTGACAGAAACAGGAGAGAAGCCACATGAAGAAGATTGATCAAGCGGCGACATTTTTAGCCGCGCACACCCAGCTCTTTCGCTGCCCGGTGTGTTTAGAACCTTACGCGACCGTTGAAGGCCACAGTCTGATTTGCCCCAACGGCCATAACGTTGACCTGTCCAAGAAGGGGACGCTGTACTTTATGCAGCGCGCCGTGGCCAGTGAATATGACAACGACATGTTAGCCGCTCGGCGGCGCATGCTCCAGGCCGGCCTGTTTGCGGGCATCACGGACGCCTTTGCGGCCAAATTACCCGCCGGTCCCCAGACGATTTTGGATGTCGGTTGTGGTGAGGGAACGCCGCTCGATGACGTGCTGAAACACCGGAACAGCCAGGATGCCGCGGTCGGCTTTGATTTATCCAAGCCCGGCATCAACCTCGCCACGCAACTGGACAATGACGCCTTCTTCTGTGTGGCCGACCTGGCCCAGATGCCGTTCGCAGATCACCAGTTTACGGCGATTTTGGACCTGTTTTCGCCATCGGCCTACAACGAGTTCAACCGGGTACTAGCGCCTGGTGGCAAATTGCTAAAGGTGATTCCTAATCCGGATTACCTGATTGAACTGCGCCAGGCCATCTTCCCAGCCGGCAGTGCGCACGCCAGCTACGACAACAGCAACGTGCTGGATCTGTTCCAGAAACACTATCCTACCGCGACCGTAGAACGGATTCGCTACCAAGTCCCCGTTCCAACCGAACTTTTCGCCGACTTGATGCTGATGACACCGATGCACTGGGGTGCCGATGAGGCCCGCTTGGCTGAGGTCAAGGCCAATCCGTTCCCAGCCATCACCGTCGACGTGACCCTGTTAACCGCTGAGGGCGTGAAGTAAAACGTTTAAAGAAAGCGATAAAAAATGCTTGTGAACCTGACAGGACAGTGTTATATTTATCGATGAGAAATCGTTTGGCAGTTGACATCAGTGAAAGCTGTTGGTGGCTGACAAGTAGCACTTCACTAAAGTAGTCCCTCGCCGTGCCCACACCGAGGAGCTGCTTTTTCTTTTGTCCTAAAATAACTCGCAAATGCCCCGAAGACGGTTGCCTTCGGGGCATTTGTAGTATGACATGGGTTTGGTAAGATTAAGGCTGGTCAGTTGACGTTATCGACGCTTACAATTTCGTAGACTGAGGGCCCCACCGGTCAAACTAGCTAACAAGAGGGTGAGTCCGGCGACGAGGATGCCAGTGGATTTGCGATCACTCGTCTGTGGTAAGGTCGTGGATGGATAGGTCGCTGCGACATGACCGGTAGTGGGGGGCGTGGTTGGCGATTGTCCTGTTGCGTGGTGATCGATGGCTGCGGAATGGTCAGAGCTGGGACTGCCATGGCCAGGGGTGATGGCTACGGTTTGAGTCCCCCCGGTTGGTTTAAAGATTGGCTTGCCAGGCTTGTTAAACGTCGGCTTCGTTGGTTTGCCGGGGACGGTCACACCAGGGTAGCCGGGGTCGTTGGGCGTAATAACGGGCGTTTCGGGCTCTGGAACGATTGGCTCAGGTTTAACGGGTGGGTAGGTGACGCCAGGCGTGGAAGTTCCAGGGATTTCGCCGCCAGGCTTTTCAGTCCCAGGTCCTTCAACGCCGGGTGCTTCAGGCCCGCCAGGTTCTTCAACGCCAGGAACTTCAGGTCCGGGTTCCTCAGGGCCTGGTTCACCGGTTCCGGGTTCTTCGGGGTTGGTCGGTGGGACAACTTCCTCAGGCTGGCCAGCGCCATAGACTTCAACGGAAATGTAACCACTCTTAAGGTAATCGTGCATCGCAAAGAAATTGGTGAAGGTACAGACGCCAACGTGACTGCCAATGGTAACGTCCCATTTGCCAATGATGGCCTTGCCGTCGTAACTGCTCATGTCAAAGGAGCGGGTCCGGGTAATGTTGACGTTCTTAGGAATATAGAAATACATGGTATCACCGGCATTGACCTTCTCGGCCTGGCTGATGGACCAACTGTACTTAACGTTGTAAACATTGTCTACGGGTAAGACCTCGGTGTGTGACATGACTTTTCCACCGGGGACACTGACAATTTTAGCGTCAGGCTCGCTAGTTCCCTTAGCTGGAATGACACGCGCGTAGGCTTGGGTAGGTGAGCCAAATAAAAAGATGAGTGCTAGGCTGGAGGTAACCAGTAGCGCAAGTTTTGTTCTTCGTCGCATGTTTTCTCCTCCTATCAGACTGAAATATTGCTCCTCTCCGATACCCATAAGTTAACACGTTTATACGCTAAACATTAGTATCTTGATTGGTTCGTTAAGTGACTCTTAGTTGTCCAATTGTTGTTTTGACGGGGGTTATGTAGGGCGGTGGAGAAGTGCAATCATGGTTTAGTTGACAAATATATTTCTGTGGTGAAACTATTATGCATCTGGTGAAATGGGTGTAAGTGGCCTGTTTCTAGGCACCAACGACGTGCAAAACAGGTGAAACAGTTTGGCCGATAATATATCGGTTGAGTTAGCTGGCTGAGACTAGCGAATAAGTCTGACAAAAGCCCCGAAGACGGATGCCTTCGGGGCTTTTGTGTTGTGACATGGGTTTGGTAAGGTCAAGGCCAATCAGCTGAGCGAGCTAATGGTCGGCTGATTGACCTTAACGTTAGGGGGGAGTGGGGGTCATTAGTGCTTACGATCTCGTAAGCTGAGGAACCCACCGGTCAAGCTAGTTAATAAGAGGGCGAGCCCAGCGACGATGATGCCAGCAGATTGGTGATCACCAGTCTGTGGTAAGGTCGTGGATGGATAGGTCGCTGCGGCGTGACTAGCAGCGGGGGTCGTCGTGGTTGGCGATTGTCCCGTTGCGTGGTTGTTAATGGCCGCACTGGTTGTAGGATGACTGGCCGTGCCGCTGCCTTGGCCGCTAGGGGTGATGGCCGCGGTTTGACCACCGGATTGCGTCGACGTCGTTGGTTTGTGAACAGGCTTCCCGGGCTTGTTGAACGTTGGCTTCGTTGGCTTGCCGGGAACGGTCACACTAGGATAGCCGGGATCATTGGGTGTAATGACGGGTGTTTCGGGTTCTGGAACCACTGGCCCAGGCGTAACGGGTGGGTAGGTGACACCAGGTGTGGTGGTTCCGGGAATCTCGCCAGCTGGATTTTCACCGCCAGGCTTTTCAGGATTGGGTTCTTCGATACCAGGTCCCTCAATACCGGGTGCTTCAGGACCACCAGGTTCCTCGGGTCCAGGCGTTTCGGTTCCAGGTACTTCAGGCCCAGGTTCCTCGACGCCAGGTGCTTCGGGGCCACCGGGTTCCTCAGGTCCGGGTGTTTCAGTTCCAGGGATTTCTGGTCCGGGTTCCTCAACTCCAGGAACTTCTGGTCCAGGTTCTCCGGGATTGGGTTCCTCGGTGCCAGGCTCTTCTGGGTTGGTCACTGGTGGTGTCACTTCTTCGGGTTCACCCGCGCCACGGACTTCAAAGGAAATATAACCTTCCTTACGGTACTTGTGCGTGGCAAAGAAATTGTTGAAGGTGCAGACGCCAACGTGACTGCCAATGGTGACGGTCGTTTTGCCAACGCTGGCCTTGCCATCGTAACTGGCCATGTTAAAGGACCGGGTCCGGGTAACGTTGACGTTCTTAGGAATATAGAAATTCATGGTGTCGCCGGCGTTGACCTTGACGGTGTTACCGATGGACCAGAAATACTTGACGTCATAGACGCCTTCCTCAGGTAAGACCGCGGTATGCGACATCTCTTCCTGACCAGGGTCGGTGAGAATAGTCGCATCAGGTTCATTGGTTCCACTAGATGGGATAACGCGCGCGTAGGCTTTAGTAGGTGATTCAAATAAAAAGATGAGTGCCAGGCTGGAGGTAACCAGTAGCGCAAATTTTGTTCTTCTTCGCATGTTTTTTCCTCCTATCAGGCTGAAATATTGCCCCCTCCGACACCCATAAGTTAACACGTTTATACGCTCAACATTAGTATTTTAATTTGTTCGTTAAGTGACCCTTGGTTGCGTAATTGTTGATTTGATAGGGATTACGTAGAATGACGGAGAAGGGCCGTGATGTTTTGGTTGACAAACATGTTTCTGGAGTAAAACTATTAGGTACGTGTTTAAATGGCTGTAAGTGGCCTGATTCTAGCTGTAGACGACGTGTGAAACGGGTGGAATAAGTTAGGGGGTAATATGCTGGTTTAGGGCAGTAGCTGGTTAAAATTATCTGGACGTCGATGGTGGTACAGAGAATAAGTCTGATAAGGGGGGGGATGTGGTAATCGTAAAATTCAAGATCGATGTGAGTGACCAGAGGCGGATCAAGGTGACCAGCTGTGTCGATGGTCTTAGCTGAGTGATTTTCTCAGGTTAGACCATGGGACAACCTTTGAGACCGCTCTTTGGCTCAAAGTTGAGGTGGAAGCCAGCTCCTCAGGCTGGAACCGGCCCCATAGCAGGGCCCCTTGAATCCGCCGCCGGGAACGGAAAATCAATCGCGCAATTTTTACGGTTACCAAGCGTTCAGCCCTTGTCAAAGACCCTGGGGAATGGCTATAATAATGGGACAGAACGAATGTTTGACAACAGAACGGAGAAGAGAATTTATGAGTAATCACATCGCGTTATTTGAACCCCTGTTTCCCGCCAACACCGGGAACATCGCCCGGACCTGTGCTGGGACCGACACCGTCTTAGATTTGATCAAGCCCCTCGGTTTTTCCGTTGACGACGCCCACTTAAAACGGGCTGGCCTGGACTACTGGGACAAAGTCGACGTTCGCTACCATGAGAATTTGCCAGCGTTTTTAGAAACGATTCCAGACCCCACCCAACTGTACTTGGTTTCCAAATTTGCGGACCAAGACTACACGGAACCCGATTACAGCGTCAACGAGAATGATCATTACTTCTTATTTGGCAAGGAAACGACGGGCCTGCCTGAACCCTTCATGCGCAAGCACGCTGAAAAATGCATCCGGATTCCCCAAGACGACACCCATATTCGGGCCCTGAACCTCTCAAACAGTGCGGCCATCGTGATCTACGAAGTCCTGCGCCAACAGGCCTTTCCTAACCTGGAACGGGTCCACACGTATCCGCACGACAAATTAAAGTAAGCGAAAGGAGGCAGTCGGTTGGCTACCAAACGAAAAACGACCCGGCGTCGCCCAACCACTAAGCGCAAGCCGGCTCGCCGCAAATCAACAAAGCAACAACCGTTTCCCTATACCGCAAACGTTATTGGCCTGGTCCTGATTGCTTTAGCGGGACTGGGTCTCTTTAACCTCGGGCTCCTCGGCACGCTGGCCGCCAATCTGGTACGGCTGGTGGTGGGGGATACCTACGAATTTGGCCTGATTCTGGTGGCCGCGGTGGGGGTCGCACTGACCATCACCGGCACGCTACCCCGGATTGCCCGCCACTATTTAGTTGGTGGGGGCTTGATCTATAGCGGCTGGCTGCTCTGGATGAGCGCCAACCACTTTATTGCCGTCGACATTCACAGTCAGTTTTTACCCACGATTTGGCACGCCGGCCTGGCGGACCTGGTCACGGGTGGCCTGACGTCTCAGCTTGGCGGTGGCCTGGTCGGTACGCTACTCCTGAGCGTGATTGCGTGGCTGATTGCGTTGGTCGGGTCGCAGATTGCGGCCTGGCTGATCATGCTGGGTGGGGTCATCGTCTTCTTCCAGATTCCCCTGGCCAGCATCGAACACTGGCTCCAGACGGTCTGGTCTACGCTCCGGCATGGGCTACAGGCCAGTGGCACGGCCCTGAAAAATGGGGGCGAACGCGTCAAGGAGCGGCAGGCCAAACGCAGTGAACAAAAGCCGACGGTTACCGTTACAACGCCTATGGATCCGGACAAGAAGGATTTGCCCGAACCGAAGCCACAGCCAACGCCTAAGCCGGAACCAGAACCGAGCTACCACATCACGGTGGCTGCGGATGCGACCAGCAAGAAGCCTGCCAAATCAACGACCGACGCGCCAGAGGATACGGCCGTGGCCGATGCCTTGGCTAGCAGTACGCCGGTCGACCCGAACTATCAGTTACCAACGGCGGACCTGTTGAAGCAGGTGCCACCGGCTGATCAGACCGAAGAAGTTAACGCCATCGATGCCAATACCAAAATTTTAAAGCAAACGCTCGACAGTTTTGGCGTCGATGCCGAAGTGAAAAACGTGAGCCTGGGGCCGTCCGTGACCGAGTATGAATTGCACCCGGCCATCGGGGTCAAGGTTTCACGTATCGTGAATTTAGCCGACGACCTGGCCTTAGCCCTGGCCGCCAAAGGGATTCGGATTCAAGCGCCGATCCCCGGCAAATCCTTGATTGGGATTGAAGTTCCCAACAAGGAAGTCTCCACCGTGGCCTTTCGTGACGTGGTCGAGGCTCAGCCGCCGCACCCCAACAAGCCGTTGGAGGTGCCGCTGGGTCGGAACGTGACCGGGGAAGTCGTGACCATGGACCTCACCAAGATGCCGCACCTGCTGATTGCGGGGGCGACGGGGAGTGGGAAGTCCGTGGCCATCAACGGCATTATTACCAGTATGTTGATGAATGCCCGGCCCGACCAGCTGAAATTGATGCTGATTGACCCGAAGAAAGTGGAACTCAGCGTATACAATGGGATTCCCCATTTGCTAACGCCCGTGGTTTCCGAACCCAAGAAGGCTGCGCGAGCGCTGCACAAGGTCGTGGCTGAAATGGAACGCCGCTACGAACTGTTCTCACAGTTTGGGCAACGAAAAATTTCCGGCTACAACGCCTTCGTGCAAAAGGCCAACGCCGAGGACGACCAAGCGCGGCCAATGTTGCCGTACATCGTGGTCGTCGTCGATGAATTGGCTGACTTGATGATGACGGTCTCCAGCGAAGTTGAAGACGCCATCATCCGGTTAGCACAAATGGGCCGGGCCGCCGGGGTCCACATGATTTTGGCCACGCAACGGCCATCCGTTGACGTCATTACCGGTCTGATCAAGGCCAACGTGCCATCGCGGATTGCCTTTGCCGTGTCCAGTGGGATTGACTCCCGGACGATTTTGGATACAAATGGGGCCGAAAAGCTGTTGGGTCGCGGGGATATGCTGTATCAACCCGTCGACGCCAACTCGCCGGTCCGAGTCCAGGGGGCCTTTATCCCGGATGAAGATGTGTCCAGCGTGGTTGAATTCATCAAGCAACAACAGTCTGCGGACTACGATGAGGACATGATGGTCAGCGATGAGGAAATCCAACAGGAAGAGGCTGGCGACAGCGATGATGAGCTGTTCGATGAAGCATTGAGCTTTGTGGTCGATCAACAAAAGGCCAGCACCTCGCTGCTACAACGACGCTTCCGGATTGGCTATAACCGCGCCGCCCGCATCATGGATGATTTGGAACAACGTGGTTACATTGGACCGCAGGAGGGGAGCAAGCCCCGCCAAGTCTACAAGCAACCAGACAACCCGGACCAACCCAACGACCAGTAGGTTTTACGCCATTGATTCGCCTTGCCGGGCGGTACCAATGAACCGGAACGCTGTGGGCGGACGTCCGAAGCCAAAAAGCGGTCTTCGAACTTACTTTGAACCTCAAAGGTCGAGTTTCAAAGATACCAATTCTCTAAGCGGCAAGAATCGCCACTGAGAGAATTCCCACGGCTGAGTTCATTGGTACCGCCCTATCGGCTGAAATTGGTTTAAACCGATTGGTCGTTGCTGGTCAGGGTGGTTGACGCGGTTATGATAATTTCTAAGTTGTTTAATTAAAATAGGGTTTCAAGTCTGTTTTTTCAGATTTGAAACCCTATTTGTCTACTTTGGCAACCAAACTATTGATATTTTTTGAGTCCTTTTAAGTGGGAAAACAGTGGTTGCAATCAGTTTGTTTTTCCCACGGTTAATGGCAAGTCCATGCTACTTAACGATTTGAATATGAATGTCATCGTTAGATTGGCGTGAATAATATTCGCACCTAATTTTAATACGCCTGGTAAAATATTTAGTATCATATTAAAGGTGTAAGCGCTATACTAAAAGTGGGAGATGGTTTACAATGAAAAACAAATTGATTAAGCACGCTATTATCGGTTTAGGGGTAATGGCCGTAACATTAAGTCTAGGGATGTTTGTAGGAAATACAACCTCAGCATTCGCTGATGATTCGGATACCACTACAACTGCGAATGAAGATAATCAACCTGTTCTCTTTAACTTGCTCTTTCAACCCACCAATGGTGATGCAATAGAAATTACCGGGTCGTCTATGATGTTTGACATTAACCAGTCAGGAATAGTGAAGATGAATGATTTTTTGAAAAAGAGTTTTGATGGTAGATTTATTAAGGGAAAATCAGCTTACGATGAATTGGACATTGTTTTTCGGTATGCAGACAAGCCATCGGAAAAAGAGCAAGGGATTTCTGAGCTAAAGAAGATTTGGGATTCTGAAGGTTTGGATGATACCGCATTTGATGAGTCAGCTTCTGAAGAATTTAATGCAGCATGTTCTATGATTACTAACGATCATCTTCAAGATATGACCGTTGATTTTGCCAAGACACGAGATGAGGCAACAAAAAACAAAGTTGTCTTCTCTAAACTGGATATTCCCGATTCTGATACAGGTGCAACGTATAAAGCTCAAAATTTTTATGTTTATTTGAAGCCCAAAGTGATTAGTAGTCCTGTTGTCGACCGGTCCAGTTTGACTGCTGATTCACAGGCAAGCATAACTGTGGGACAAACGGTTGATGCTGATACGTTTAACGCGAAGGCTACCAACAGTGCAGGTGACAGCATTCCAGTCACGGTTGACACAAGCAAGGCTGACCTCAAGAAGCCAGGCACCTATTCGGTCATCCTTACTGCGGCGAACGGTGAAACTAAAACGGTGACTTTGACCGTTCAGCCTGCCTCAAGTCCTGTAGTTCCTCAGAAAAAGGCAGTTTACGCGTTAAAAAAGATTTACTTGTATCAGAAGCCAACGTTTAACCAACACCAGCGACTAGCAACTTACGTTAAGACGAACCGGACCAAGCGGCCGATGTTTGTGGTTGTGGGCTATGCGCGTTCCAATTCTGGTTTGCTGCGTTACCAGGTGAAGGATGCCGCGGGCAAGACTGGTTATATTACGGCTAAATCTGCTTTTATCGCACCCGTCTATTATCAAAAGTCCGTTAAGCAAATCAAAGTTTTAAACAAGAAAGGTATTAACAGCTATCAAGATTTGAAGTTAACCGAGGCTGGGAAACACGTGAAAATGGGTGCTACACTGAAAGTTATTGGTTTAAAGCATTATCACTTAACAACCCGTTTTGAATTAAGTAACGGGCAATATGTGAGTGCCAATAAAAAGTTAGTTATCGCGGTTAAATAAGTTCTAATACTAATGTGATGGACCATCACCCATCAGTAAATAATTCAAATAACTTAACTGAGTCTCTCCCGAATCACCTAAATCGTTGGTGATACTGGCCACCAGGGGTATCCTGTGGGTCAGACGGGGGAGGCTTTTTCTATGGAATTAGGGACTTGGTCCGACTGGTTTGAAGCGGTCGGCGAACTATTGGCGGTTGTGGTGGCACTGTTTCTGCCAGTCTATCAGGAACGCAAGCAGCAACGGTTGACGCGCCAACGGGTCAGTCGTAACGTGCAACGACTGACGGTGTCGTTACTGGGAACGACCCGGAACAGCGCGACTTGGGAAGCGGATTTTCACACGCTGAAGACCATCCTACAACTATACAGGGCCTTACTGACCGACGACCGGGGCGCCTCCATCGTTGCGTTGGGGGAACAACTCGTGATTGCTGTGGCGGAGCCGGTCCCAGATCAACCGACCATCTCAAAACTGTTAGCGCAATTAGAGGCGTGCAAGTAAAAAGGGAACCGCCAACCGAATTGCGTTGACGCGTCCCATTTTTATTTGTGAACAAACTAATAAGTTAAGTTTCTGACCCAACTGGGGCCGAAAAAATACCGGAGTCAAGGGAAACACAGAACGATTGAAAAATTAATTAATATTCGTTGCGGGTAGCGATACTTGATTCTAAAAGAGGTTACCAGCGCAGAAAAAAAGCCGCCAACATTCGACTGAATGTGACGACGACCCATGCTAGCCCATTAATCCTAATGAAGAAATGGCACCGAAGACCAGAGATCCAATGGTTGCGATGATCATGATCCAAACGAAAACGTTCGTGATTTTTTGAAATGTTGATTTTTTCTTTTTTTCCATGCGGAAGTAGCCACCTCTTTGCGTCTAGATTACTCAATTAGTTTACCGTGGCAACGTCAGAATTGCAACCGCCACGCAAAAGTTGTCGCGAAAACGTAAAACCGGGCCGTCACGACGGGGAGTACGACCTGTTTTCACAGTAACTCGTTGCGAGATGCTGAGATACCTCTGCAGAGAATTAGCGTCGGAAAATAAAACGGTTGCTGGCGAACGGCAGAGGGGTGTCTAGTGAACAAAGTTTAAGAAGCGTTAACGTTCTGTCCAGTGATTGCAACGTTCGCTAGAAATCCTTATAATTAAACGGAAGTATTCAAGAACGGCGCGACCGGTTTCATGTTGGCACGTTCCCGGGATGGTGAAAATGAACCGGTAAGTGATTGCCGTTCCCGGCGGCGGATCCAAGACGCCTCTGGTCGCTCAGACTTGCGAATCATTTTTCATGGTGGTTGTTCCACCAATCTTTTACTGAAACGTGTCATGTCTTCAGGACAATAGTAGTGGCATGTGACCTAGCCGTTACCGGAATAAAACTGTCGTGGACACGGGGGTGTGATGGTTTAACCGTGTGTCAGCCGGAAGGTCGGTGAAAATAGGCTTAGCCGTGGGAATTTTAGCAGCGGCGTCACCGCTGTTAAATTAGGTGACTTTAAGACGCGACCCTTGCGGCTTAAAGCAAGGTGGGAGACCGTTCTTTGGCTCCCGCCGTCCGCCCACCGCGTTCCGGCCTATTTTCACCGACCTGGAGGCGCGAACCACCGCACAAGTTAAAACAAGCAAACAAAAAATAAGGGGGAAGTCGCATGACGTTTTGGACCTCGCCGGCGGGCACGCTGGCCATCCTAGTCATCGGCTGGCTGTTGATTCGGGGCGTTAAGCGCCTGCTGAAGAAACACTGGCCAGCACAATTGAACACGTGGGACCTGATGGCGCCGATCTTTATCGGCACGTCACTCCTTTTGATTCCAGCAGGAGCGGGGCAGATTTTACCGTGGCTGATCATCGGGTGGATGGCCATTGGTATCGTTGTGACACTTTTGCAAGCGATTCACAACAAAGAGTTACTTTACTCGACCTTTTTCCGAACATTCTGGCGGCTGACGGACCTGTATTGGGTCGTTGGATTTGCCGCGTGTTTTTTAGTGGTTATTGGCTAAATTAATGCATAAATATTAATTTTTTTGGTTATCGACTCATTTTTAGTAAGCGTTGTAAAACGCGCTAGGCCACGGTGAACACTTGTTCGCTGTGGCCTTTTTAAGTTTTGTGGGGAAATTTATAAAAATTCGGAAACGTTGTGGTAGAAAGTGGGGGGGTGTGGTAAACTTGGTGATAGTTACAAATGGGAGTGATTGGCTATGTTTATGGGGGAGTTTGAACATTCTATCGACACCAAAGGCCGGCTGATCATTCCCGCCAAGTTTCGGGAACAATTGGGCGACCAATTTGTTGTCACTCGGGGCATGGATGGCTGTTTATTCGGTTATCCCATGCCAGAGTGGGGAGCACTGCAAGAGAAATTGAAAGCCTTGCCAGTCAATCGCAAGGATGCCCGGGCCTTTGTCCGGTTTTTCTACTCAGCAGCAACGGAATGCGAGCTCGATAAACAGGGCCGCATCAACCTCCCCAAATCACTCCGCGACCACGCAGCGTTAACCAAACAGTGTGTGATTGTCGGGGTTGCAAATCGCTTTGAAATTTGGAGTGCCGACCGGTGGCAGGACTTTTCCACCACGGCAGAAGAAGACTTCGACGATATTGCTGAAAATCTCATTGATTTTGGCATGTAACGTTTAAGAAAGGAGAGTGTTTATGGAAGACTTTCATCACGTAACGGTATTACTTAAAGAAGCGGTGGCTGGGTTAGCCATTAAGCCAACTGGCACCTATGTTGACTGCACTCTCGGTGGCGGCGGCCATAGCCAGCGCATCCTTGAGCAGTTGACGACCGGTCATCTGTACGCCTTTGACCAAGATCAAACGGCGATTACCTACAACGAAGAACACTTAAAAAAATACATCGATGAGGGCAAATTAACCTTTATCAAGAGCAATTTCCGGGACATCCAAGCCCAACTCAATCAGCGGGGAATCACCGCGGTTGACGGCATCTTGTATGACCTGGGAGTTTCCTCCCCCCAATTTGACGAGGCGGACCGTGGCTTTAGTTATCAACATGACGCACCGTTAGATATGCGGATGGATCAGAGCCAGAAACTCACGGCCTGGATTGTGGTCAACGAATGGGAATTTAACGATCTCATGCGAATCTTCCACCGGTATGGCGAAGAAAAGTTTGCCAAGCCGATTGCCAGAGCCATTGAACGGCACCGGGCAACCGCGCCGATCGATACAACTGGTCAGCTGGTTGAAATCATCAAGGAAGGGATTCCTGCTGCGGCACGTCGTCACGGCGGCCATCCTGCCAAGAAGGTGTTCCAAGCCATCCGCATCGCCGTTAACGACGAACTGGGGGCCCTGGAAGACTCCTTGGAACAAGCTGTTTCACTCATGGACTTGAACGGCCGTATCAGTGTTATTACCTTCCAGTCCTTGGAAGACCGACTGGTCAAGACCATGTTCCGGGAAAAATCCTCGTTGCCTGATTTACCCCAAGGCTTACCTGTGATTCCGGACAACTTACAACCTGATTTCAAACTAGTCAATCGCAAACCTATTTTGCCGTCTGAGGAAGAATTAGCGGCGAACCACCGCGCACATAGCGCAAAGCTCAGAATTTTAGAAAAAATTAAGTAGTCTTACCAAATCTATTAATTCGACATAGGAAGATGATTATTTATGGCGCAGAATAATTTAGCTGAAGCGGTTCCCCTCGAAGCGGAACCCCAACAACGCCCAAACATAGAACAGCCGCAACGTCAGGCTCAGCCCCGGGTCGCCCCACAAGGCAATCCGAGCAGCCAAAAGTTGCCGATTTCTAAATTCGAAAAATGCCTGTTAACCGCCTGCGGCTTAGTTTTAGCCGTCCTGATGGTTTGTGTTGTGTCATCCAAAATTACTATGACCAACGCGCAGCACAACCTGCAGAGCATCAATAACCGCATCACGACCGTGCAGAACCACAACACGAACGCGCAACAACAGATCAATGAGTTGCAGAGTCGTAGTCGGCTTGATAAAATTGCTAAGAAGCAAGGCTTGATTTTAGAAAATGCCAGAATAAGGAATGTAAACAAATAATGAAAGATTCCCACGAGCGTCAAACGACAAATCAGCAACCCGGCAGAAACCGCAAGCATTTTGGGCAGTTTCTGTTTTACGCTATCTGCGTGTTGTTTATTTTTGTTGTTTGCCGCTTTTCGTATATCGCAATCGGTAAGAATGTCCAGAACGTCAATCTGAGTTCCCAGGCGCAAAAGCTCTACACTGCCAACGAAACACTGAAAGCCAAGCGGGGCACTATTTATGATGCCAACGGCCAGGCTATTGCCGAAGACACCAGTGTCTACTCACTCTATGTGGTGCTGGACAAGCGGCAAAAGGGTGTGGACGGGCAGAAGCTTTACGCCACGAATAAGCCTAAGATTGCGCGCGTTTTGGCAAAGTACTTGCCCATCAGCGAGAAGAAGGCCCTAAAGGCGTTGAACCCCAGCAATCGCAACACGTTCCAAGTTGAATTTGGGACGGCGGGGCAAAACATTTCGTTGACCACTAAGCAGAAAATTCAAAAGGCCCATCTTAACGGGGTCAATTTTATTCAACAGGAAGCCCGGCTGTATCCTAATGGGATTTTCGCTTCCCATCTAGTGGGACTGGCCGAGTCGAAGACCAACAAGGCGGGGGAGACCACGCTGACCGGGACCATGGGGCTCGAGCAGGCGTTTAACAAAGAACTGACCGGGACCAATGGCTCGCAAAAAATCAAGAAGGATATGTACGGTTACCAGTTACCGGGGACCAAGCAGAAATCCAAGAAGGCCAAGAACGGCGATAACGTCTACACGACGCTCGATACGCGACTCCAGACCTTGTTGGAAACGGAAATGAGCAGCGTCCAAGACCAGGTCAAGGCCAACTCGATGAACGCGGTCCTGATGAACGCCAAGACCGGTGCGATTCTCGCCGCCACGCAGCGACCAACCTTTAATGCGTCTACCAAGGCGGGCCTCAGCCAAATTTGGCGGGATACCTTGGTTCAGGATGCCTACGAACCCGGTTCAACCATGAAGGTCTTCACCATGGCGGCCTCCATTGACAGCGGCAATTACAACGGGAACGCGACCTATCAATCCGGGAAATATGCCATCGGTAATCAAATTGTCCCTGACTGGAATACGTCTGGTTGGGGAACCATTACCTACGACAAAGGGTTTGCCCTGTCTAGTAACGTGGCCATGGCGCACCTGGAACAACAGATGGGCGCCAAGACCTGGAAGAAGTACATTGACCGTTTCCGGTTCCTGAAGAGCACCCATTCCGGCTTGCCGGGTGAGTTGTCCGGGAGCATTGCCTTCCAGCGGCCGATTGAACAGGCCGACACGTCCTTTGGCCAAGGGATTCAGGTCACCTTCTTCCAGATGTTACAGGGGCTGACAGCCGTCAGCAACAACGGGAAGATGATGAAACCTTACGTCATCAGTAAGGTCACCGACCCGAACACCAACAAGACCGTCGCCAAGTACTCGCCGAAGACCGTGGGTAACCCCATTTCAGCCAAAACGGCTAAAGCGGTTCGGAAACACATGGAAGATGTCGTCTATAAGAGTTATGGTATTGGGGGCGACTATAAAATGAGTGGCGAACGGGTCGCTGTCAAGACCGGTACCGCTCAGGTCAGTAACGGGAGCGGGTACTTGTCGGGTGACGACAGCTACCTGTACTCCGTCGCCGCCATGGTGCCCGCTAGCAATCCCAAGTACGTGATGTACATCACCATGAAACAGCCGCACTTGGGCAGTAAGACCGCCACGCAGCTGTTGGCTTCGATCATGAAGCCGGTCATGGCGCGGGCCCTCCAAGAGGATGCCCAAACGACCAAATCAGCTAGCGCCAAGATGCCCGCCGTGACAGGGAAGTCGACCACCAGTGCCTCAAGCGCACTGACCAAGGCCGGCGCCACGGTGACCATCCTGGGAACGGGGAGTAAAGTGCTGAGCCAATCGGTCAAGACGGGGACCACGCTCTATAATGGGCAACGGGTCTTCCTGAAGACCGGTGGCGCCGTCGCACTGCCAAGTTTAACCGGCTGGTCCAAGGGTGATGTGGTAAAATTAGCACAGATAGAAGGATTGAAACTGACCGTGTCCGGTGACGGGTACGTGACGAAACAAAGCGTGAAGGCTGGCACCAGTGTCGGCTCCGGCGCGGGGCTCACGGTCACGTTGAAACAAAACAAATAAAAGAGAATGAGGATTGAGTCGAACAATGATGAATGTGATTTTACCCCTGTTGGGTGGATTTGTTATAACGGCGGCGTTTATGCCGTCATTGATCCGGTACTTCCGGGCGCGGCACGAAGGCCAAATGATTCGTGAAGAGGGTCCCACGTGGCACGAAAAGAAATCAGGAACTCCAACCATGGGGGGCCTGTTATTCATTGTTGCCATTGCGGTGATGACACTCGCGACGAGCTGGATCGTTGGCCCACACCATGTGTTGTCGACCACGTGGATCTTACTGTTCATCCTGGTCTTATACGGCGCCTTAGGGGCGTGGGATGACAGCATCAAGCTGTTTCACCGGCAAAATGAAGGCTTAAAGGCCTGGCAAAAACTACTGGGACAAATCGTTGGGGCACTGATCTTATTCTGGGTCTACACCCACGAACAACTCCCAATGGCTCTGCACGTTCCGGGGATGGGCAACTGGCACATGAGTGGCTGGTATGCCGTCTTCGTCATTATTTGGTTAGTTGGCTTCAGTAATGCGGTTAACCTGTCCGATGGCCTCGATGGCCTGGTGAGTGGGTTGGCCAGCATTGCCTTTGCGGCTTACGGAATCGTTGCCTGGGACCAGCACCAACTCAACATCGCTATTTTCTGTTTTGCCGTAGTCGGCAGTCTTCTCGGTTTTCTCATCTTTAATCACAAACCAGCCAAAATCTTCATGGGTGACACTGGGTCATTGGCCTTAGGTGGTGCCTTAGCAGCCGTGTCAATTCTGTTGCATCATGAATTGTCCTTGCTGTGGATTGGCCTGGTCTTTGTGATTGAGACGGCGAGTGTTATTTTGCAAGTTGCCTCATTTAAGCTAACGGGTAAGCGAATTTTCCTGATGAGTCCGATTCACCATCACTTCGAAATGAAGGGGTGGAGTGAATGGAAGATTGATTTGACTTTCTGGGGAATTGGGTTGATTACCGCGGTTACTGGCTTGTGGGTCATCTTACCAAGGTAGAGCTGCGACTGTGGTGGGGCTAACCCGCGCGCCGCAGGTTAGCCCCTTTTTTAGGTTCTCTGGGCGGGCTTGTTACCGCTGCGCTGGCCAGGTGCTCTCACCCTATGGGGACCGGGCCAAGCCGAAAGGCGGTCTTGGCCCTCGCTTTGAGCCATCGAAAACCACAATGTCTCAAAGTCGTCCCAGTCTGTAAGGTCGGCAGAAAACGCCGACCAACAGCCTCGACACAGGGTTTCGCACCTGTCCAGCTCCGCTGAAATAGCGGCGGCCAGAGAACCTAAAAAGAGACTGCCTGCTTGTTTGGTGTTGTGGGTGTTGGTTGGATTGGCTTAGGGCTGGGATTAGGTTGACTGCGCTGGCCAGGTGCTCTCACCCTATGGGGACCGGGCCAAGCCAAAGGGCGGTCTTGGCCCTCGCTTTGAGCCATTGAAAATCACAATGTCTCAAAGTCGTCCCAGTCTGTAAGGCCGGCAGAAAACGCCGACCAACAGCCTCGACACAGGGTTTCGCACCTGTCCAGCTCCGCTGAAATGGCGGCGGCCAGAGGACCTAAAAAATGGGCTGGCTGCTTGTTTGGCGTTGTGGGTGGCTGGTTAGATTGGTTTAGGGCTGGGATTGAGTTGACTGTGCTGGACAGGTGCTCTCACCCTATGGGGACCGGGCCAAGCCGAAGGGCGGTCTTGGCCCTCGCTTTGAGCCATTGGAAACCACAATGTCTCAAAGTCGTCCCAGTCTGTAAGGCCGGCAAGTATCGCCGACCAACAGCCTCGACACAGGTTTTCGCAACTGTCCAGCTCCGCTGAAATGGCGGCGGCCAGAGAACCTAAAACGGACTGTCTGCTTGTTTGGTGTGGTGGGTGTTGGTGAGATTGGCTTAGCCCGTAGAACCAAAAAAATTGGACTGGATAATTTTTTTGCCCCTCTTAGGAGCTGGCTGATCATTTTGGTTTAGTCCGTAAAATCTACCACATACAGATTATTCCGGCTGATTATATGGTTGGACAGTTTGCCATCAGAATTGGTTCGCTGCGCCGTATCATTTGCTGGTTAACCCATTTATAGCGGGTAACCAGTCGGGCGTTCATTAGAGAATTGCTGGCATTGATTGGGCTGAACGATTAATTTGGTCAACGCACAATCAAGAGCCGGAGGAGGACAGGACGGAGACGGCTGTGTCGAGGGTGTTAGGCGGCGTTTCTTGCCGGCTTACAGCCTGGGACAACCTTTGAGACGTGGGTGTTTCACGGCTCAAAGTTGAGGTGGGAGCCCGTTTCTCAGGCGGAAACCGGCCCCACAGCAGGCGTAGTCCTGGCAGCCGCAGGCGGCAAATTCACCGCAATCCGGTCCGAAACAAATCTGGTTTAACACAATTAAACAAATTTAAAAACATAAGCATAAGAATGGAGAGCGAACGGTTATTATGAAACAAATCACGACGTATCAAAATAAAAAAGTGTTGGTCCTGGGACTAGCCAAGAGTGGGGTCAATGCGGCGCGCCTATTGAAGCGGCTAGGTGCGCAGGTCACCGTCAGTGATGTCAAACCGTTGGCTGAGAATCAGGATGCGCAGGATCTCCAAGCGGATGGGTTTACCGTGATCACGGGTGAACAAACCGCTGACCTGTTGGATCCGGGTTACGATTACATTGTTAAGAACCCCGGAATCTTCTACGACGTTCCCGTTGTGCAACGGGCGTTGGCCGAAAAGATTCCCGTAATTGGGGAAATGGAATTGGTTGGCGAAGTTGCCGACGCTGAATTGGTGGCCGTGACCGGGAGCAACGGGAAGACTACGACGACCACGATGATTCAAAAGATGTTGGACCGTGACCGGAAGACGGGCAAGGCCGTTTACGCCGGGAACATTGGGATTCCTGCCAGCAAGGTCGTCCAAGAAGTCACGCCGGACGATACGTTGGTCCTGGAAGTTTCTAGTTTCATGTTAGCCGAAACGACTGAATTTCATCCCCACATCGCCGTGCTGACCAACATCTTCTCCAACCATTTGGACTACCACAAAACGCGGGCCAATTACGTGGCTGCCAAGATGAAGATCACCGCAAACCAAACGGAGAAGGATTACTTCGTCGTGAACTTTGACAACACAGAGTGGCGTGACCTGAGCCGCAACACCAAGGCACAAGTTGTGCCGTTCTCCCGGACCAACCAATCCGAGGATGGCGCTTACGAAAAGGATGGCGTGCTGTACTTTAAGGAAGAAGCCATCATGCCCGCCAGTGAAATCAAGGTTCCTGGGGACCACAACGTGGAAAATGCGTTGGCGGCCATTGCTGTGGCCAAAATCAAGGGCGTCAGCACCAGTGCCATTGTGGCCGTGCTGCGGACCTTTGGGGGCGTGCGTCACCGGACCCAGTACGTGTTAGAAGCCGAGGGTCGTCAATACTACAACGATTCCAAGGCAACCGACATGGAAGCCACTGAGATGGCCTTAAAGGGCTTCAGCGCGCCCGTTGTCTTACTGGCAGGGGGCTTGGACCGCGGCTACACCTTTGAAAAGATGCTGCCAGCCTTCAAGGCCCACGTCAAAGCCATCGTCTTGTTTGGCCAAACGGCTGATTTGTTAGCTGAAACGGCTAAGCAAGCGGGAATTTCCACCATTAAAATGACTGAAAACGTTGAAACGGCGGTTCCCGTGGCGTACGATTTAAGTGAACCCGGCGACATCATCCTCTTGTCGCCCGCCAATGCCAGTTGGGATCAATACCCGAACTTTGAGGTCAGAGGTGACCGGTTTATCAAGGCCGTTGAGCAATTAACGGGCAAACAGGAGGAAAAATAATGCGATTAATGGTATCGGGTGGCGGTACCGGGGGCCACATTTACCCGGCGCTGGCGCTTATCAAAGCGTTAAAGAAACGCGAACCAGATTCAGAGGTCATGTACGTGGGTTCTGAACGGGGCTTGGAAAGCACGATTGTGCCGGCCAAGGGCATCCCGTTTCAGGCCACGCGCATCCAAGGTTTCAAGCGTTCGCTGTCCCTAGAAAATTTCAAAACAATCTACTTATTCTTAAAGAGTGTGCACGCCGCTAAGAAAATGATTCGGCAATTCAAGCCGGACGTGGTGGTCGGCACGGGGGGCTATGTCTCCGGTGCTGTGGTTTACGCCGCCGCGCGGTTGCACGTGCCCACGATGATTCACGAACAAAACAGTGTCGTGGGGATTACCAACCGGTTTTTGAGCCGCTACGTGGACCGTATCGCCTACGTGTTTGACGCCGCCCTCGACCAGTTACCCGCTAGCAAAATGGTGAAGACCGGGAATCCCCGGGCCCAGGAAGCTGCGGAGGTGGTCAGCCACTTTAGTTGGTCCGAGTACAAGTTGCAAGACGACGTGCCGACGCTATTGATCTTCGGGGGTTCCCAAGGGGCCCTCAAGATCAACGCTGCCACGGTCGCTGCGATTCCAACGTTTAACCAACGCAAGTACCAAGTGGTCTTCGTGACCGGGCAAAAGCGTTACGACGGCGTCATGGAACAGCTAAAGAACGTTGACGTGGCCGCTAACGTGGTCGTCAAGCCGTACATCAGCAACATGCCAGAGGTCTTGCCCAAGGTCGCCGCAATCGTCGGCCGAGCCGGCGCAACCAGCCTGGCAGAAATCACGGCTGACGGGATACCGTCAATCCTGATTCCTAGTCCGTACGTCACGGCGAACCACCAAACCAAGAACGCGCAATCACTGGCGTCCGTGGGAGCAGCGGAGATCATCACCGAAGAAAACTTAACCGGCGAGACCTTAATTAAAAAGGCCGACCAGTTAATGACCGATGATGGTCTACGCCAAGACATGGCCGCAGCGTCCAAGCAATTAGGCGTCCCAGACGCCGCCGACCGGGTGTTGGACGTTGTTGAAACCCTAAAGCAGGGCTAAACAGCGTGAAACTAGAAAATGAGTGGTCGCATGTCGTTCCTGGCGGTGGGCGCAAGCAGGCCCGCTATGGGGAACGGCGCCAGCCAAAGGGCGGTCTGCCGCCTCGACTTGAGGCCTGAAAAAACGTCAGTCTTCAAGCACGTCCCGTGTTCTAAACTGGGAAAAGCACTCAGCCAAGAACACCGACACAGCGGGCCAGCTTGGCCCACCTCTGGTCACTAAGACGGACGACAATATTTTCTAGTAATAGCGTGTTAGCCTGAAATAAGTCTTCAGGCTGTCTGCATCGGTGTTCGACTGTCGTCAGTCTGATGACTGTTAGGAAAATAACTAGAAGGACTAACGACACAACGGGCTAGTCCAGCACGACATGGACTAAGCAACTGCGGGTTAACCTCGTGTCAGCTGCAGGGATGGTGCGTGAAAACTGAGTGGCAAGTCTGAGTGACCAGAGGCGGATCAAGACACACAGCTGTGTCGATGGTCTTAGCTGAGTGATTTTCTCAGCTTAGAGCATGGGACGACCTTTGAGACCGGTTTTCAGGCTCAAAGTCGAGGTGGAAGCCCGCTTCTTAGGCTGGAACCGGCCCCACAGCAGGGGGTCTTGAATCCGCCGCCGGGAACGGCAGTCACTTGCCGGCTCAGTTTTCACCATCCCGGAGGCGATGACAAAAACAAGTTTAACCCACAAGTAAGGACGGGAGGTGGACGGCCGTGAAGTTTCGGCTGAACCGCAACGAGTCAAAACAACAGCGGGCCATGACGCCATGGGAAGAGTACCAAGCCCAGGCGGAGGCCAAGCGCAAGCAAGCCAACACCCCCAAGTGGGTGCACAAGGCCAAGCGCATCGGGGACAAGTTGCCCCGGCTCAAGCATCAACGCAACCGAAAACTGATTCGGCGGCTGAGCATTCTACTGACGAGCTTTACCGTGGTGATCCTGGCGATGGTGTATCTGCTCTCGCCACTGAGCCATTTTCAAACGGTGCGGGTCACCGGGGCGTCAGCACTCTCGGCCAAACAGGTTCAGCAAGCGACCCGGGTGCGTCCGGGCGATTCAATCTTTCAGGTTGTCGGGCACGAACACCGCCTGCAGCAAAAAGCAGTGGCGCGTAATTCACGACTTAAGGCCGTTGACATTACCTTCCGTCAGCCCAACCGGGTCACGGTTCACGTCACTGAGTTTGCCACGGCGGGCTACGTCATGAAGCAAAATCGTTACTATGAGGTCTTAGAAAATGGTATTGTTAGTCAACAATCGGTTGATCAACCCAAGAGTGGCACGCCGGTCTACGGCCATTTCAAAAAGGCCAAGGCACTTCACCAAATGATCTTGCAATATGCCAAGCTCGATAGTGAAATCAAACGCAGCATCAGTGAGATTCAAGCATCACCGACCAAGGATAACCCCGACCGTGTTCATTTGTTCATGAATGACGGCAACGAGGTGTATGCTAGCATCCCTAGTTTCGCCAAGAAAATGGCCTATTATCCAGGCATTGCGGCCAAGCTGAAACAAAAGGGTGTGGTCAATTTGGAAGTCGGGGCGTACTCGTACCCGTTCAAAAAATAATTTCATTTTGATTGCATTGTATAAAAAGCGTCAATAAGGCTTTTTCAACCCCTAGTAAATGTGGTAAACTGAAAAATAATTAGGAGAAAAAGCGAATTCATGCAGTGTTGATCGATAATTAACTTAGGAGGTTCCTTTTTCTATGGATAATTCAGGGATGTACGTTGGTCTCGATATAGGAACCACCTCAATAAAAGTCATTGTTGCTGAGAATGTTAAAGGGCAAATGAACGTTATTGGTGTGGGAAACGAACGTTCGAATGGGGTCAGCCGCGGTGTCATCGTGGATATTGACAAAGCAGCTGAAGCCATTCAGCGCGCCGTTCGACAAGCCGAAGAGAAGGCCAGCATCGAGATTCATGATGTGATTGTGGGGATTCCCGCAAACTTATTAAAAATTGAACCATGTAGTGGCATGATCGCCATTGACGACCAGTCACGTGAAATCACGGGTCGTGACGTCCGGAGTGTCTCCGCCGCTGCGCTGATCCAGAGCCTACCGCCAGAACGAGAAGTCGTCGACATTTTAGCCGATGAATTCGTCGTTGACGGGTTTGATGGTATCAAGGATCCCCGCGGAATGGTCGGGGTACGCCTCGAACTTCATGGGACCATCTTTACTGGCCCCAAGACCATTATGCACAATACCCGTAAAGCCGTTGAACAAGCCGGCTTGAACCTGCGGGGAACGGTCATCAATCCGATGGCCCAAGGCATGATGGTCATGAACGATGGTGAACAAGACTTTGGGACCATCTTGATCGATTTGGGGGGTGGCCAAGCCACTGCTGCGGTCATTCATGATCACCAATTGAAGTACATCGACGTGGACCAAGAGGGTGGCCAATTCATTACCAAGGATATTTCCGTGGTTCTGAACACCTCCCTGGACAGTGCGGAGAAGTTGAAGCGCGACTACGGTTACGCTGATTCAACGCAGGCCAGCGACGAAGACGAATTTCCCGTTGACGTGGTCGGCCAAAGCCAACCCACGCCAATTTCAGAAAAATACTTAGCGGAGATCATTGAGGCCCGGTTGGACCAGATCTTCAAGCGCCTCCGCGGTAATTTGGATAAGGTGCAAGCCCTTGAATTACCCGGTGGTATCGTGTTAACCGGTGGGGTTGCGGCCTTACCAGGCATTACGGATCTGGCCACGGACGAATTTAACACTAACGTTCGGGTTTACGTGCCAGATCAAATGGGACTGCGTCATCCTTCCTTTACGTTGGCGCTGGCTCTTGTGAAATACTTTGGGGGGCTGAGTGAGATTGATCTGCTCATCAAGAGTGCTTTGACGGGCTCCACCCAACTAGCCGATGAAACCGACGAGATTCGTCAACGTGAACAGGATGCTGAGAACCAACAACAGCAATCTGCTGCGCCACAATCAACTCAGGGTAAGCAAGCGAAACCGAAAAAGAAGAAAAATCGCTCTGAAGGCATTCGAAAGTTCTTCAGCGACTTCTTCGACTAACGCGAGATGGAGGAATACACAAATGGAATACTCACTAGATTCAGCACAAAATAATGGGGCCATCATTAAGGTGATTGGTGTCGGCGGTGGTGGTAACAACGCCGTTAACCGGATGATTGCCGAAGACGTTAAGGGTGTCGAATTTATCGTGGCCAACACGGATGTGCAGGCCCTCGAAGCCTCAAAGGCCGAAACAAAAATTCAACTCGGGCCGAAACTCACCAAGGGTCTTGGTGCCGGGGCTAACCCAGAAGTTGGGGCCAAAGCTGCCGAAGAAAGCGAAGAACAGATCACCGAAGCCTTACAAGGGGCCGACATGGTCTTCGTCACTGCCGGAATGGGCGGGGGTACCGGTAACGGTGCTGCGCCTATCGTGGCTAAAATCGCCAAAGAGGGCGGTGCACTGACGGTTGGGGTTGTTACCCGGCCATTCAGTTTTGAAGGCCCACGGCGGGGTCGTTTCGCCGCTGAAGGGGTTGCCGCAATGAAGGAGAACGTGGACACGTTGATCGTCATTGCCAACAACCGCTTGTTAGAAATCGTTGACAAGAAGACGCCAATGATGGAAGCCTTCCAAGAAGCCGATAACGTCTTACGTCAAGGGGTTCAAGGCATCTCTGACTTGATCACGAGCCCTGGCTACGTTAACTTGGACTTTGCTGATGTGAAGACGGTTATGAAGGACCAAGGGGCAGCCCTGATGGGTATCGGCTCCGCTAACGGTGAAAACCGCACGGAAGACGCAACCAAGAAGGCTATCTCTTCACCACTGCTGGAAGTTTCTATCGATGGGGCCGAACAAGTTCTGTTGAACATCACTGGTGGTCCGGACCTGTCCTTGTTTGAAGCCCAAGCCGCTTCACAAATCGTGTCCGATGCCGCTACTAGCGACGTCAACATCATCTTCGGGACGTCCATTGACGAAGACCTCGGCGATGAAGTTCGGGTCACGGTTATCGCAACGGGGATCGACAAGAAGAAGGAAGAACGCGAAGCTGCACAACACAGCCGCGTTGCCCGTCGTGCCGAAAACCAACAACCTCGGAACACGGATTCTCGTAACGATGCCCCTAGCCAGGAGACTGAAAAGGATCCATTTGGCAACTGGGACATCCGCGAACCCGCGCACCGTCCAGAACCTAAGAGCAGTAACAACACTAGCAGTTCCAACAGTGAATTTGCTGGGGTTGACAAGCCTGATTTCAACATCTTTAACCCGAGTGAAAATGACACCTCGGCAGCAGATGACAACAAGGGCGAAGACACGCCACCATTCTTCAAGCGGCGGCGGAAGTAACGTCTATCAGATAGAATTCGTGTTGAGAGGAGTGGCGCACCATGGCGGAGAAGTTTAGTCTCAGCAAATTTTTTGGCATGAACGATGAATATGACGAAGACTACGAGGACGACCCAACAACGGCTCCGGTAGCCCAGTCGAAGCCAAAGCCAACTACCCCCAGTCGACCGGCCGACAGTCGAAAGGTGGTTGCCATGCGATCTGCAAATACTAGTCACATCGCGATCTGCGAACCGCGAATCTATTCCGATGCGAAGTCGATTGCGAAACAGATTACTGGTGGGGATGCGGTCATCGTTAATTTTGCCCGGGTGGATGAATCCCAAGCCCAACGCATCGTGGATTTCTTAAATGGAACCGCGTTTGCCGTGGGTGGCGAAATCAAACGGATCGGTGAACAGATTTTTCTGTGCACGCCCCACAACTTCGAGGTCAGCGGCGATGTTGCCGCCAACCTCGGGACTCAAGTCACACAATAAAGGAGCAACGCCGTGATACAATTTGTCCTTTTGCTATTTAAAGTCTTGAACTGGGCCGTTAGCGCGTACATCCTGTTGATTGTGGTGTATGCCTTGCTCAGTTGGCTCCCTGGTGGCTATCAGTCAAAATTTGGTCAAATCATTGGCCGACTCGTCGAACCGTTCCTCCACTACTTTGATTTTGTATCGGTGGGACCACTCGGGTTCGGGCCAGTGGTGGCCATCATCGTCCTCACGTTGGTCCAATACGGACTGTCAGGACTAGAGTCGATGATTCTTAGATTATTATTTACATGAAAATAGGAGGCGAAGAAGTTGGATGAGAATGTGCTACAGCATTTTCGGCCGGACGAAGCCCCGCTGATTGACGCAATTGGCGGCTGGATTCAACAAGTCCAAGACGAATATCGCCCCGTTCTCACGCACTTCTTGAACCCCCGGCAAGTGTACATTGCGTCCACCTTGGCCCGTCGAGCAGACATGCACGTCCGGTTCAGTGGGGGCCACGAACACGCTGAAATGCAGCGGGCGCTGTTTTACCCGGATTACTACGAACCAGAACCGAAGGACTTTGAGCTGACGGTCCTGCGTGTCGACTATCCCGTAAAATTTGCCACGCTTCATCACAGTCAGATTCTAGGCACGTTGCTGGGTTCAGGCATTGAGCGTGAAATCCTCGGGGATATTCTCACCGATGGCCTGAACTGGCAGGTAATCACGGAAAGTAGCATGGCGGATTACCTGTTAGGCCAGGTCGATCACATCGGCCGGGTCAAGGCACGGTTGCAGGAAGAGTCTTGGAACAACTTACTGGTTCCCATGAATGAGTGGGAGACCGAGGGGGCGACGCTGTCGTCACTGCGGTTAGATAACATCGTGGGAACGGGCTTTCATTTGTCCCGGCACCGCGCCAAGGAACTGATCGAAGGGGGCAAGGTCCGGTTGAACTGGGCCGAGACTCTGAAACCAGATTTCGAACTAGACGTGGCGGACATCGTGTCCGTGCGCGGCTTTGGCCGGATTCGGCTGGATGAAGTCGGTGGTCGAACGAAGAAGGAAAAAATTCGGGTCACCCTAGCGGTGCTGCAGAAATAGATGCGGAGGGAACAGTGCAATGGTATTAAGTCCATTAGATATTCACAATAAAGAGTTTGGCACAAAGATGCGCGGTTACAACGTTGATGAGGTCAATGATTTCTTGGATCAAGTCATCAAGGATTACCAAATTACGTTGAACCACAACAAAGAATTAGAGGAACAACTGGATGCTGCGAACGAGAAGCTCAAGTACTTTAACGACTTGAAGGATTCCCTGAACCAATCCATCTTGGTTGCGCAAGAGGCCGCCGATAAGGTCAAGGCCAACTCCCAAAAGGAATCTGAGATTATCATTCGCGAAGCCCAGAAGCAAAGCTCCGACATCGTTTCTGAAGCCACGAACAAGGGTAACCAGATCATGAATGAAGCTTCCAAGCGCGCCAAGAAGCTGGCCGTCGAAACCGACGACTTGAAGAAGAGCACGCGGGTCTTCCGGCAACGGCTGCAAGTCATGCTGGAAAGCCAGTTGGAAGTGGTCAAGTCTAACGACTGGGACAGCCTGTTAAAGGAAGGGTCCATGTCCAGCTACGAAGAAATCAAGAAGGTCGTTGGTGACCGGCTTGACAACGAAGGGCCTCAGGGCGTACACTCAGAAGCATCCCAACCGGTTGAAGAGACGCCGGTAACGGAAGCCCCTGTGACCGATAGTGGGGACGACAATGGTGAAACCGTTGTGATTTTCCCAGACAACGACCAACCACAGTTTGACAAAGATAATAATTAAGCACTGAGAAAAGAACCCCTCAAAAAGAAGGTACTAGCGAGTTAGCGATGGTGGAAGGCTAACGCCCGCTCTTTTTGTCCGGTATCATTCCCAAAGCTCCACGGCTGAACTTGTAGTAAGCGGTGGCGTTCACGACACGTTACGTTGTTTGAGGGTGGGGTGCGTTTGCCGTTTTGGCTGCGCGGCCTGCTAAATTTGGGTGGTACCACGAAAACGACTTCGTCCCTAGCGGCAAGTCGTTTTTTGTTTGCTCTTTTCTGTTGGTCGTTGGTTTGCGCTCCCGGCGGTGGTCCTTTGCTCCCCACGCTGTGGGGCCCGCTTCCAGCCTGAGGGGCGGTCTTCCAGCTCGCTTTGAAGCCACGAAAATCACGTGTCTTCAAAGTCGTCCCATGCTCTAACTCGGGTGGGAAACCCCGAGTAAGACCATCGACACAGCGTGGTCCGCAAAACCACCTCTGGTCGCTCACAACGGCCAACCGAAAGGCAAACAAGCACTTGGTTTTGTATGGTGTTGACTGTCGCTCCCGGCGGTAATCTTTACTCCCCACGCTGTGGGGCCCGCTTCCAGCCTGAGAGGCGGTCTTCCAGCTCGCTTTGGAGCCACGAAAAGCACGTGTCTTCAAAGTCGGCCCATGCTCTAACTCGGGTGAGAGACCCCGAGTAAGACCATCGACACAGCGTGGTCCGCAAAGTTACCTCTGGTCGCTTAGGTTAGTGGTGTCAGTGTTAATTTGTTTTGCTGGCCAATCACTATTTTCTGTAGTGAATGCAGCTTCACTGCTTTACTTGACCGGTAATACTGGGTTTACAGTCACAACTCGTCTTAGCCGAGAGGGGCGTGAAAATGGACTCAGCCGGTGGATTTCCTGAGGTTTCCTCAGGAAATGGCGACTTTGAAACTCGGTTCTCAGAGGTTCAAAGCGAGCTTGAAGACCGTTCTATGGCTTCAAGCGTCCTGCCACCAGCGTTCCGGTCCATTTTCACGCCCCGGCAGGCGGAAGGCAAAGACTAGTCAAAGGTCTGAACGCAGTGAATTCAATGTCATTGGTCAAGCTGACCGGTAACGCTGGGTTAATCGCAATCGTCCATGTAGCCGATAGTGGAGCCGGCATTGGGAGCCTAGCCGTGTCGTTATGCTTGGCGGTTTACCGCTTAGCATAAGGGTGCTTCTGGAGACCGCTTCTCAGGCTTCAGAACGCCCCATGGCTAGAGCTCCCGGGGCTGGCGCAACGGTAGGCGGAAGGCAAAGACCAGTCGAAGGTTTTAACGCAATGATAATTAACGGTCGGGTTGACCGGTGAGCTGAGGTCGGGGGACGGCTTGAGCTCACCGGTTCACCAACCGAGGAACAAATTTTAAGGAGGAAATACGGTATGCGAGTGAAAGACACGCTGAACTTGGGTAAGACCAAGTTTAAGATGCGCGGTAATTTACCAGTCAAAGAAGTTGACCGGCAAAAAGCCTGGGCAGACAACAAGATTTACGAAGCCCGTCAAAAGTTAAACGAAGGGAAGCCATCATTTATTTTACATGATGGACCGCCATACGCGAACGGCCCAATCCACATGGGTCATGCGATGAACAAGATTTCTAAGGATATCATTGTTCGTTACAAGTCCATGAATGGGTTCCGTGCCCCTTACGTTCCCGGCTGGGATACGCATGGTCTGCCAATTGAACAACAGTTGACGAAGGCCGGTTACGATCGCAAGAAGATGTCCACCGCTGAGTTCCGTGACCTCTGTCGCGACTACGCGTTGAAGCAAGTTGACTTACAACGCGATGGTTTCAAACGGCTGGGTGTTGCTGCCGAATGGGACAATCCTTACCTGACCTTGAAACCAGAATTCGAGGCCGCTGAAGTCCGCGTCTTTGGTGAATTTGCCAAGCGTGGGTTGATCTACAAGGGTAAGAAGCCCGTTTACTGGTCATGGTCATCCGAATCTGCTATGGCTGAAGCCGAAGTGGAATACCACGATGTAACGTCACCATCCGCTTTCTACGGCGAAAAGGTCGTTGACGGCAAGGGTGTCTTAGACGATGACACTTACCTGGTTGTCTGGACCACGACGCCTTGGACGATTCCTGGTTCTGAAGGGATCACCATCGATGCCGGTATCGAATACGCCGTTGTTCAACCCGCTGGGGAAGACCGGAAATTCGTTTTGGCTAGCGACTTAGTGGCTGAAAATGCCGAACGTTTCGGTTGGGAAGACGTTAAAGTCTTGAAGACCGTTATGGGTCAAGACATGGACAACATCATTGCCCAACACCCATTCATCGCTGACCGCAAGCTGGTTGTGATGTTAGGTGACTTCGTGACGACTGAAACGGGGACTGGTCTGGTTCATACCGCACCAGGTTTAGGGGAAGACGACTTTAACGTCGGCAAGCTCTACAACCTGCCCGTGTTAGTGCCCGTTAACGACCAAGGATACATGACCGCCGAAGCCGGCGAAGACTTTGAGGGTGTCTTCTACGAGGATGCCAACAAGATTGCCTTGGATAAGTTAAAGGCCAACAACGCCTTACTGAACTACATGCCATATGAACATAGTTACCCATTTGACTGGCGGACCAAGAAGCCCGTTATCTTCCGGGCAACGCCACAATGGTTTGCATCCGTGGACAAGATCCGTGACGAAATCTTGGCTTCCTTACAAGACGTTAAGTTCCAACCGGATTGGGGCAAGCGTCGTTTGGAAAATATGATCAAGGACCGTGGCGACTGGGTCATCTCCCGTCAACGGGTCTGGGGTGTGCCACTGCCAATCTTCTATGGTGAAGACGGCGAGGCTATCATCACGCCAGAAACGGTCGACCACGTGGCTGACTTATTTGGTAAGTACGGGTCCAACATCTGGTTCAAGCGTGAAGCCAAGGACCTCTTGCCCGAAGGCTTTACCAGCGAACACTCACCAAATGGCGAATTCACGAAGGAAAACGACATCATGGATGTTTGGTTTGACTCCGGTTCGTCTCACCAGGGTGTGCTGGCCGAACGCGACTACCTGGATTTCCCAGCTGACCTTTACCTGGAAGGTTCCGACCAATACCGTGGCTGGTTCAACTCTAGTTTGATCACCAGTGTTGCCGCTACTGGTAAGGCGCCTTACAAGCAGGTCGTCTCACAAGGGTTCACGTTGGACAAAGATGGGCACAAGATGTCCAAGTCCATCGGGAACACGATTGCGCCTAGTGAAATCATCCAGAAGATGGGTGCCGACATCGTGCGTCTCTGGGTAACCTCCGTGGATACCTCAGCCGACGTCCGGGTCTCAACGGAATCCTTCGTGAAGATTTCCGACAGCTACAAGAAGCTGCGGAACACGATGCGTTACCTGTTGGCCAACACCAGCGACTTTGATCCTGAAAAGGATGCGGTTGCCTTTGATCAGCTGACTGCCGTTGACCGGCACATGCTGTACCAACTGAATGAATTCACCAAGAGCGTCAAGGCCCACTACAACAACTTTGACTTCCTGAATATCTACAAGGAACTCATCAACTTTGTTGTCAGCGACCTGTCTGCGTTCTACCTCGACTTTGCCAAGGATGTCCTGTACATCGAGGCCGAAGACAGTGCTGCGCGTCGTTCGATGCAGACCGTCTTCTACCAAATTGCCGTGACCTTGACCAAGTTGATCACGCCAATCCTGCCACACACCGCCGAAGAAATCTGGGACTTCCTGAAAGAACCAGAAGACTTCGTGCAATTGGCTGAAATGCCTGCTGTGATGGACATGGATGACGCCGTTGAAGTCGAAGACGACGAACACAAATCCGCTTGGGACCACTTTATGGACCTGCGGAGCCACGTGTTGAAGGCTTTGGAAGAAGCGCGTGACGCCAAGTTGATCGGGAAGGCCGCTGAAGCCCACCTGGACTTGTACGTGGATGACGCCACTCAAAACCTCTTGGACAAGCTGAACGTGAACGTTCAACAAATCCTCTTGGTTTCCGGTTTAGACGTTGCGAAGTTGGACCAAGCCCCAGCTGACGCCTTGAGCTTTGGCGACATGGCCGTTAAGGTCTCCGCCGCTGCCGGTGAGGTCTGTGACCGTTGTCGGTTGACCAAGGAAGACGTTGGTAGCGATGCTGACTACCCACACTTCTGTGCCCGTTGTGCTGCTATCGTTCGGGCCAACTACCCTGAAACGGCAACTGAAGGTTTTGAAGAAAAATAAGCTTAACCGCTAATTTTAAAAGTCCCATCACTGGCATGCCGTCGGTGGTGGGGCTTTTTTAGGTAAAATTTGGTGAACCGAGTGCCGGACCGTACCGCCTAAGAACCATTGTTTGCGGTCGACCGTTCAAGCGAGTATAATTTGCACTATGTATGGGAGGGAACACGATGTTAACTGGAAAAGTAAAGAGTTACAATGAACAACGCGGTTTTGGCTTCATCACCACGCCCGCAGACGGCGACATCTTCGTGTACTACACGGCCATCGTCGGGGAAGGGTTCAAAAAGTTAGAAGCTGGTCAGACCGTGCAATTTGTGATTGTTCAAGGCATGCGTGGCCTCCAAGCGGCAAAGGTAACGCCCGTTGTGACGGGTAGTACTGAGGAGGCTTAGGCATGGACTTAGAAGAGCACGTTGAATCGACCGAGGAACTGTATGACGGTGTGATCGTGAAGCTGGAACGTCAGCGGGTCCGCCTACCAAATGGGGATACGGCTTCGAGAGAAATTGTGCGTCACGCGGGTGCCGTGGGCATTTTAGCGTTGACGGATGATCATAAAATGATTTTGGAACGGCAATGGCGCGCGCCCATCGCAGCGGCCACGTTGGAAATTCCAGCTGGTAAATTAGACAGCCGGGACGCTGATAACGTGGAACATGCAGTGATGCGCGAGCTCAACGAAGAAATTCGTTACCAACCGGGCCAGTTAAAACGGATTACCGGATTTTATTCTAGCGTCGGTTTTTCTGATGAATACATGACGCTCTTTTTGGCGACTGATTTGAAACCCGTCACGACCGAATTACCCCGGGACCAAGGAGAAAACTTGGAACTGTTGACGGTGACCAAGGAAGAAGCCCAGGCCATGATTGACCGCGGCGAAATCAGCGACGCGAAGACAATTACGGCCATCTATTACTGGTTATTACAGAAGTAGGTGACAGCAATGCGTTCAGACGATGAACAAGATAGTCCGAAGACCCGCGCCGATTACCGACGGGAGCAGGAGCGTGCTGAGCAAGAATTCCAGGAACGCGACCGCAAACGGGTGCAAGTCGAAAAGGAATATGCCCGCACGCACGGTGGCGAAACGCCCAGTGACGACGAGCCCACTGAACAACGGGTCAATCCCGTGGACAGCAAACAGCAACGGCTAGGACGACGGCTCAATTGGGCGATCTTCTGGCTGGTGCTTTTGATTATTGCGGTTTACCTCATCCTCTTCTTCCTCGACTAAGCTTTAACTTGCTTTGCCGCCGACAGCTGGCAAGCCCGCCACCCTGTGGGGCAACCCCTGAAGCCTGAGAAGCGGTCTTCAGAGGCGCTTTGAACCTCGAAAGTCACGAGTTTCAAAGTCGTCCCGTGCTGTAAGGCCGGGAAAATCACCCGACCAAACAGCACCGACACAGGGTTCTGGGCTTACCAGCTTTACGGCTAAGACAGGTTAAAGCCACCGGTTTCTGGTGGTTGGTTTGTAGGAGTGAGTTAAGGTGTGAGTGAGGCTAGGCTAACAGGGATGAGGCTGTGTATTTATATGGAATATACCATCTCACCTTTTAAAATTAATGGATAGTAGTGACTCGCAATCACTGGTGTCGGGTTAAACCGGTGTGAGCCGTGAGGGCAGTGAAAATGGGCTCAGCCGGGGGATTTTCCAAGGGTTTTACTTGGAAAATGGCGACTTTGAAACGCGTTTTTGGCGGTTCAAAGCGAGTCTGAAGACCGCTTTTTGGCTTCAGGCGTCCTGCCCCCAGCGTTCCGGCCCATTTTCACTGCCCGGTAAGGCGCCATCACCCGTAGTTTAACCCGTAAAACAATGTAAGACAAAACGAATAGGAGTGGACACACAATATGACATTTGGTATTCTCTGCGCCATGGAAGAAGAAATTAAAGAACTGCACGAAGCTCTGGAAAACGCTCAAACCACGAGCATTCACGGCTTGGAATTTTATCAAGGCACGATTCATGGGCAATCCGTTGTCCTGGTTCGTTCCGGTATTGGTAAAGTTGAAGCCGGCTTGACCACGGCACTGTTGATCACCCAATTTGACGTCGATATCGTTATCAACTCGGGTTCAGCCGGTGCCTTGGCACCTGACCTGAACATCGGTGACGTGGTCGTTTCCACCGAAACGGCTTACCATGATGCCGACGCCCGGGCCTTTGGCTACGAATACGGCCAATTGCCCCAACAGCCAGCGCGGTTTGAAGCGTCCAAAGAATGGGGCGAAAAGATCGTGGCGGCCGCTGCGGATACCGGTTTGAAGACAAAATTAGGCCTGATTGTTTCCGGTGACCAATTCTTGAATAGTCCTGAAACCATTAAGGACATTATGGGTCACTTCCCAGATGCTTTGTCTGGTGAAATGGAAGGGGCCGCTGTTGGTCAAGTGGCGCATCAATTTGACGTGCCATACGTGGTCGTTCGGGCCATGTCCGACAACGCCGACAACGATTCCGGCGTAAACTTTGACGACTTTATTATTGACGCGGGGCACCGCTCTGCACAAATGTTATTAGCCTTGTTAGCAGCACAGAACTAACTCGGCTCTTCAGGAGGTTTTTAGGGTGCAAGAGATTCACATTGATAACAGTAATGCCGTCCGGGAAATCTACCTGGACAACGCCGCCACCACACCGATGGCGCCAGAGGTTTTAAATGAAATGGTCGACAAGATGGCTAACGTGTACGGCAACGCCTCAACCCTGTATGGTTTGGGTCGGCAAGCACACACGGTCATGGAAAACAGTCGCCAGGTGATCGCCAAAAGCATCAATGCGGCTCACGATGAAGAAATCATCTTCACCAGTGGTGGGAGTGAAAGTGACAACACGGCCATTACCCAAACCGCGTTGACGCGTCAATCCTTAGGCAAACACATCATTACCACCGAGATTGAACACGAAGCCGTGCTCCGGCCGTTACATGCGTTGGAGGAACAAGGCTTTGACGTGACCTATTTGCCAGTCGACGAACAGGGACGCATCAGCCTGGACGACTTCAAGGCAGCCTTGCGTGATGACACGATTCTGGTGACCATCATGATGGGGAACAACGAAGTCGGCAGTCGCATGCCGATTCACGAAATTGGGGAGATTTTAAAGGACCATCAAGCGTGGTTCCACACCGATGCCGTGCAGGCTTACGGGTCACTCGACATCGACGTGCAACGCGACCACATCGACATGCTCTCGACGTCCGCGCACAAGATCAACGGACCCAAGATGATTGGCTTCCTGTACAAACGTGAAGGCGTGAACTTCCCCAGCTTGATCAAGGGTGGCGACCAGGAAGAGAAGCGGCGTGCGGGGACGGAAAATGTGCCCGCCATCGCTGGGATGGCCGTGGCCGCTAAGCTGTTGACGCCGGAAGTGAAGGCTGAAAAGCGGGCCCGGTTCCACGGTTTCAAGCAACAGGTCGTTGACGGTCTGACCAAAAATGGCGTGGACTTTGCCATCAACGGCTCACTGGAAGGCGAGAACCTGGAGCACGTCTTAAACATCTGGATCAAGGGAATCTCAACCTACGTGATGCAAACCAACCTGGACTTGGCGGGCATCGCCGTTTCTGGGGGATCTGCCTGCACGGCCGGGTCAATCGAACCATCACATGTGTTGACCGCCATGTTTGGCGCCGACAGTCCCCGCATTGCGGAGTCGATTCGGTTATCCTTTGGTTCACAAACGACGAGCGACGACATTGACGCGTTCATTAAGAACGTTAGTGCCATCGTGAAGCGACTTTCAAAGAACGAGGTGAAGTAACATGTTATTTGAAAAAGAAATGAAAATCACGGGTGACACGGATACTTACGAATTGCACCCAAATATTAAGGCTTACGCGTTGAAGGACGTGGGTTTCCAAGTCTCCAACGCCGGTAACTACACGCTGGAACGGTCAGTTGACCCAACGTCCCCTTATAACAAGAACCAAATGTTAAAGGTCGTCGTGGCCAAGGACCTCAGCGGGTTCAAGATGTCCACGACCAACGCCTCCGGTAACGCCCGCGTCAACATTTTCAAGGGCACCCACGCCGAGGGTAACGTGGAACAGTATCATTTCATTCTGCAAAACCTGATTGACCGGGAAATTTTACAGAAGAAGTAAAGCATCTAACGTGGTTCTCTCCGGAGAGCCACTTTTTTTTCGAAAAAAATTAAGTTGGTGGGAAAGGGTTGTTCCCGGCGGCGAATTCAAGATGCCCTGCTGTGGGGCACGACTCCGGCCTGAGAAGCGGTCCTACGTCTCGTCTTGAAGCCTCGCAAAGCCCACGAGTTTCCAAGGTCGTCCCATGCTCTAGGCTGAGTGAAGGAACCTCAGCCAAGACCATCGACACAGCAGGTCACCTTGATTCGCCTCTGGTCACTCATGGTAGTTGTTGAATTTTAGCGAGGTGAACGTAGATTTGCATGTGGGTGTAGTTTGGTTGGGTGACTTAAATTCTTTATGTAGTAAGTAAGGGATAGTGAGTTGGCGGAGCGTCAATTCTCGGTCAATCCAAACGCCTCAATTCTGTCCGATAATAAACATACATGCTAAACTGTTGATTATAAGAACGAGGTTCGCTATCATGACAGTAATGGCAGTCAAATTGTTGATACTTAGCTGGTCTCAAACGTGCAATCAATCAGATGGTTGAGGGCAGACACGATTACAGGCAGGATTATTATTGTCTAAGGAACAGTCAACTGAGGGCTACCATGTCAGTAACCAGAGGTAGATCAAGATGAACAGCTGTGTCGATGGTCTAAGCTGAGTGATTTACTCTCAGCTTAGAGCATGGGGGCGACCTTTGAGACCGCACTGTGGCTCAAAGTCGAGGTGGAAGCCCGTTTCTCAGGCTGGAACCGACCCCACAGCAGGGCATCTTGAATCTGCCGTCGGGAACGGGAATAACATACTAGCCACCTCAGTAAACCATCCGTGAACGCGTAGATTTGGGGGAATGTATTGTGAATGAAATTGCGGGCGTCACCTTTTTCCAACGAGACCTGACCTATCCTACGAACCGTAATCGGCTACGGCTCCTGTACTCTAAACCGGTGAATGCGTTATTCCGGGAGCACCGCGTCTATAGCGAGATTCACTCGCAGGACAGTCGATTTAAAATTGATCAGGACAAAATTTTCTTTGGCAATCAGGCCGTGATCGAACCCTACACGGCGTTTGGTCGGGGCGCGGCCTTTCATTCGATGGGGGCGTTCAGTTATTCCTGGAGCGTGCTGCCGGTCAACACGGTGGTCGGGCGCTACTCGTCGATTGCGGCGGGGTCGAGCGTGATGAACGTGGACCACGCGCTGCACCACTTCACGACCTCGAGCCTGACGTTTGACCACTACCATCAGCCGTTCAACGACTACTTGGCGGACCATCCTGCCTCTAAATTTGATAGCATCGGCCAGGATGGCATGTATCAGATTAAGCCGGTGGTGATTGGCAACGACGTGTGGATCGGCAAGGGGTGTGTGTTTGGCAACAAGGGCATCGTGGTCAACGACGGGGCAGTTATCGCCGCGGGGTCGCTGGTAACCAAGGACGTGCCGCCGTATGCGGTCGTTGGCGGGTGGCCGGCCAAGGTCATCAAGTTCCGCTTTGACTTTGCGACGATTCATGAGCTGATGGCGTTGAAATGGTGGCAGTATGATTTCGGCCAATTCGGCGACATTGAGGTCCAAGAGGACATTGGTCAGTTTATCGAGAAGATTCGGGCAGCGGAGGCGGCTGGCACGCTGGTTCCTTACGCGCCAGCCCCCTTGACGCTGGCGGACGTTCAGGCAGCGACGGAACGGGAGGAAGCCTAAATGATAACGGTGATCAAACACAATACTTTCTTTCAGCGAGACGTGCAGTTGACCGACAAGCCGCGGGCCATCACGGTTCCCGTTCAGCCAGCCGTCGATGATTATTTGCAGGCACATCACATCTATACCCGCTTTAATTCGGCGGCTTCCCGGTTCAAGGTGGGGACCGACCAGATTCGCTGGGGCGTGACCGCTAGCATTGAGCCTTACACCACGTTTGGGCGTGGCACGGCCTTTTACACGATGGGCGCGTTCAGCTATTCCTGGAGTCAACTGCCGGTGAACACGGTGGTTGGCCGCTACACCTCGATTGGGAGTCGGGTCCGTCAGCTCGGGCACAACCATCCCCTGGACCGCTTCACCACCTCGAGTGTCAGCTTCGACGGTAAACTGGCGGCGTATCAGGACTATTTGCAAACAAGCGGGCAGACCTACCGTCCCATCGCCAATCCAGCCGCGGCGGTCCAGCCCATCGTCATCGGCAATGACGTTTTAATTGGCGACGACGTGGTCTTTGGCAATCATGGCGTGGTGGTCAGTGACGGCGCGGTGGTCGCCGCTGGGAGTTTGGTAACGCACGATGTGCCACCATACGCGGTCGTGGCGGGATGGCCGGCCCGAATCATCAAGTACCGCTTTGATTTCCCCACGATTGACCGCTTGCTGGACCTGCGCTGGTGGCAGTATGATTTCGGTCGCTTCGGTGAAATCGCCGCGGATGCGCGGATTGAGCCCTTCATTGCTCAGCTGGAAAATCTGGTGGCCACACAAGGGTTACAGCCGTTTGAACCAGAACCGGTCACGGCTACTGCGGTGCAATCGTTAGTCAGTGATCTATAGAAAAACAGGCTAGCCGTTGGGTGGGTAAACCCGGGGCTGGCCTGTTTATGTTGTGAGCGAAGTTGACGTGACCGTTGGTTAAACAACGGTTGCGTGTGACAGCAGAATAAACTTGAGAACCGCAATAAGGAGTAGGAGAATCTGCAGGGCGAGGTCGGCCTCGTTTAGAAAATGGTGGTCCTTGGTCGTGGTGAAGAAATCAAAGTGGCCCGTCAGCGTGACCAGGGCGAGAAAACTAATGACGGCGAGGACGATGGGCTGGGTCGTCAGGGCGGCCAGAATCAGTAACAGCAACGTGACGCCAAACAGGCCTTCCTGCAGTTTAGAATTTTGTTGGACAACGTGCATAATGATCCCTCCAGTGAGCCCGGTAGATGACACTGGGTTCGTTTGATACCGCCATTATGCCGGATTCTAGCGAAATGACCAGTTGCCGCAACTATTTTAGCAGAGATGGGTTAGCAAACTATCGTATTACCTGAAAATGCTGCTCCCCGAGAAGAGGCGCAGCATTTTTTGAAGCCTAATTAGCCGAAACGTACTTGAGCAGACCTCGTTGCCATTCAATGTAAGAAATGACCAGCAACACCCCGGTGACCAAGGCCGTCCACAGCAGCAGCCAGGTGGGCTGGTTATGGCCGAACTGGGCCGGGACGTTGGTGATGGCCAGTGAGGGGATGACCCACAGGAAGAGCTGTTGGATCACCCGCGGATAAATTTTAGCCGGGCGCGCGGACGCGTCCATCAGGTCTTCTGGCAGGCCGTTGAGTGCGGACAGGCCGTCGACCCAAAAGGCCAGCGTGACCATGATCTGGTTGAGGGCAAAGACAAAGCCGATGCCGACAAGCACCGCGACCAGATAGAGGAAGAGGTTCAGCGGTGTCGGGTGCAGTTTGCTTAGAATTACACCCTCGATGCCGCCGGTCAGCAGCAACGTGACCAACGAGGGAAAGTCCACCCGGTAGCACGCATGAAACCAGTACGAGTTGACCGGTCGCAACAAAGAGTAGTCCAGGTTGCCGTCTAAGATTTGATCGACCAGGTCCTCGTGTCCCGCGACGAATAAGAATTGGTAGGCGTAGCTGATGAGGTTGGCCGTGGTGATGAGGTTCAGGTAGTCGAGAAAATTCCAGCCGTAAATCGTCGGCGTAAACGAGAAATACACACCCCCAGTGATCAGCTCAATGGCGTAGAACAGGACACCGAAGAGGGCGGTCAGCACGGTCGTCACCCGGTAGGTCATGGTCTCCGCTAGGCTTTGCGTGACCAGCACGCGATAAATTTTCAGCATTAGCTTCCCACCCCCTCATAGGAACGAATCCCCCGGGGCCAAACAATCTTCAGAATACCCAGGGCGACGACGGCCCAACCCAGCGCCCAACCACCCGCCAGCAAGATCTGGTTGAGCGAGAGTTTGCCTAGGAGTAGCAGCGTCAGTTGGTTACCGGCCAGGGAAAAGGGATTATAGATTAGCCAGGCAAATGTCGGTGGCAACACCTGAAGTGGAAACGCCTGCCCACCTAGCAACAGGAAGAGCGCGCTCAGCACGGGCCGCAGCGGCCAGACCTGCACCAGCCAGAAGCTACATAGGCTGATGGCGGTGATCATCAGGAAAAACATCCCATAGGTCAACCCCATCAGGAGTAGGCTGGCCAGCGCGTACAGTAGGCCGCGGCGAAAGACGGGACTGATAAAGCCCGTCGCCAGGCCGTAAATGACCAGAAAAGGCAGGCCTCGTCCCAGGTAATCCCAGAAACTCTGAATAAAATAATTGATGGGGCGCATGAGGACGACGGAGAGGTTGCCACTGCGGACCAGTCCGCTGAATTTGAAAATGGGTTCCGCGGAAAAAATAAGGGCTAAAACGTTGACCACAATCAGGTAGATGACCATCTGGTTGGGCTGGATGCCGGCAATGTCACTTCGACCGCTAAAGTTGTAGACGGCCAGCCACATGAAGATGGTGACCATGACATTGACGGCGGTCGTCAGTAGGTTTAAAACCAGGTTGCCCCGGTAGGCCAGCGTGGCCATCAGGGCGTTTTGACAAGTCAGCCAATATTTCATTGGGTCGGCGCCTCCTCGGAAAACAGTTGGGTGAGGATGGCGTCCAGGCTGCCGTTGTGCCGGTTGACGCTTAAAATGCGGCGTGGGTCGATCGGCAATTCGGTTAGCGCAGTCGCGTCAATCTCATAATGGGTCGCATCCACTTGGCGCACGTGGGTGGGCAGCGGGTCCAGCGGCGTGTCGGTCACAATTTCCAGGAGCGGCACGGTGGCGTAACGACTGATCAGGCCGGTCACGGTGCCGTCGAAAATCTTGTGACCGTGGTTGATGACCGCAACGCGTTGGGCCAGCGCCTCGATATCCTTGGTGTTGTGGCTGGTCAGGATGATGGTCATCTGAGTGTCGCGGTTCAGCTGCTTGAGGAACCGGTAAATGTTGGCCTGACTACTGACGTCGATGCCAATCGTGGGTTCGTCCAGGAAGAGAATCTCGGGCTTATGGATCAGCGCACAGATGAGTTCGAACTTGATGCGTTGGCCCAGTGAGAGCTTCCGGACGGGCACGTGGAGTTGGGGGGTCACGGCCAGCTCCTTGGTGAGAAACGCCAGCCAGGTGGTGAAGGCGTCATGGGGGATGTAGTAGATCTCCCGCAGGAGTACCAGGGTGTCCAGTGGTGGCAGGTCCCAGGCCAGCTGACTCTTCTGGCTCAGCATGACGCCGATACGCTGAAGGAAGGCCGGCCGCTTGCGAAAGGGAACCTGGTCGGTGAACAGGCGGACGTCACCGGTATTAATCGGCAGGATGCCCGTCATCAGTTTGATCAGGGTCGTTTTACCCGCCCCGTTGGCGCCCAGGAGGCCGAGAACCTCGCCCCGGTTGACGTGCAGTGAAACGTCTTGAACGGCCGCGACGGTGCTTTTTTGGCGGTGAAAGAGGTCGTGCCAGGCCCCGCTGAAGCCGGCTTGCTTGGTGAAGGTCACGTAGCTAAAATTCGCGTGGTCGACCGAAATAATGGGTGAAGGCATAGATGTCACTTCCTAACAATGATGGATTCTAATTATTTTCTCATCATTTTATCATTATACACGTCCAGGGCGGTTTGACCAGTCACACCACTGGAAACGGGGCAGTTAGGTGAAAGGAAACGCCAGGCTTGCAAAACCGTTTGAAAATGGGTAAACTAGGAAATACTGGATTTATGCGACCTTCAAATCGTAGATTCTCCAGAATCTGAGAGAAATGATGGTGATATCATGCAGGACAACAGCCATACACGGGTTGTCGTTGGTATGAGTGGCGGGGTCGATTCCTCCGTTGTCGCTTTGCGCTTAAAGCAGCAGGGCTACGACGTGATCGGCGTCTTCATGAAGAATTGGGACGATACGGACGAGAACGGGGTTTGTACCGCCACTGAAGACTATAAAGATGTAGCAAAGGTTGCCTCACAAATTGGCATTCCTTACTACTCCGTCAACTTTGAAAAGGAATACTGGGACCGCGTGTTCACGTACTTCTTGGACGAGTACAAAAAGGGTCGGACGCCGAACCCCGATGTGATCTGCAACAAGGAGATCAAGTTCAAGGCTTTCTTGGACTACGCATTGGAATTAGGTGCCGACTACATCGCGACGGGTCATTATGCCCAGTTGACGCGTGACGAGAACGGCGACGCACACTTAATGCGGGCCGTGGATCAGAACAAGGACCAGACTTACTTCTTGAGTCAGCTCTCAACGGAGCAGCTGGACCGCGTGATGTTCCCAATCGGTGACCTGGTTAAGCCCCAGGTCCGTGAAATTGCGAAGGAAGCCGGTTTGGCCACCGCTGATAAGAAGGACTCCATGGGAATCTGCTTTATCGGTGAAAAGGGTCACTTCAAGGACTTCTTGAACACGTATCTGCCAGCTAAGCCCGGCAAGATGATGACGGTCGACGGTGAGGTCAAGGGTGACCACGCCGGATTGATGTACTACACGATCGGTCAGCGTCGCGGGTTAGGTATCGGTGGTGACGGTGAGGATAACGAGCCTTGGTTCGTGATCGGTAAGGACTTGACCAAGAACATTTTGTACGTGGGCAAGGGTTACCACAACTCTCATCTGTACGCAACGCACCTGTCTGCTTCGGACATTCACTGGGTCAACACGATTGACCGCGGTAGTGACTTCCACTGCACGGCGAAGTTCCGTTACCGGCAAAAGGATACTGGCGTGACCGTTCACTTGAGCGAGGACGGTCAGCAGGTCACAGTTGAATTTGACGACCCAGCCCGGGCTATCACGCCTGGTCAGGCCGTTGTGTTCTACAACGGTGACGAGTGCTTGGGGAGTGCCATCATCGACGCTGCCTACAACAAGGACCGCGAGTTACAGTTAATCTAATCTTTCAGCTCCTCATTGAACCGGCCTCGCTGGTTCAATGAGGAGCTTTTTGGTTTTTACTGGTCGTTGTCAGGGCCTCCGGGATGGTGAAAATAGGTCGGAACGCGGTGGGCAGGACGGCCAGAGCCAAAGGGCGGTCTCTGACCTTGTTTCTGAGCCGAAACCCGCGTCTCAAAAACACCACTTGTCATGAGAACGTTCCGCCCTCACGACAAGTCCCACGGCTGAACCTATTTTCACCATCCCTGCGGCGGAGACAGCGATGACTGGCAGCTGATGTGGTGGCGAGGCCGATTCAATGGAGAACTGGTAATGATTTGACTACTGGTAACTGACAGTCGGAGTTGTGGGGATGTCCTAGGCAACGTAACTTTGATTGAGCGTTATTAGCTAACATAAAGTGGTGAACACGATAGCGGTGGATATAATACCAGCGACCTAAGTGAAAGAAACAACCGTAAAATTTAAATCAGTCTGTTCTTGGGCTGCCGGAGCGGAGGTGAATAGGGACAAGCCCCTGTGTCGGTGGTGTTAGCTAGGGTTCTTTCCTAGCTTACAGCACGGGACGACCTTGGAGACTCGTGGCCTTCGAGGCTTCAAGGCGAGTCGGAGGACCGCTTCTCAGGCCGCAGGCGGTCCCCACAGGGGAGCAGTCCCTATTTCACCGCAGCGGAGGCAGACCAAGAACCACAGCAATTTGAATTTTCTAACGGATGTTTCTTTGAAAACTTAGGAAAAACTGGCATAATATAGACTATGTGACTTTACGGAAAGGACGGCAACAATTTTGAAATTATACTTTATTCGCCACGGCAAGACCGAATGGAACCTGGAAGGCCGGTTCCAAGGCGCCGGGGGCGATTCCCCACTGTTAACCGAGAGCTACGACCAGATGGTGCAGGTCGGCCGTTTTTTGAAGGACACGCCGTTCACCCACGCGTACGCCAGTCCCATCAAACGGGCCCGGGTGACGGCCCAACACGTGGTCAAAGAATTACACCAACAGGTGCCGCTGACGCTGGTTAGCCGCCTGGAGGAATTTCATTTGGGCAAGATGGAAGGTATGGCGTTTACCGCGGTGCGCGACCAATTCCCAGCCGAACTCGATGCCTTTCGCAATCATCCGGACCGCTATGATGCGGCAAAGATTGGTGGGGAGACGTTTACCCAGGTGATCGACCGGATGACGCCCGCCATTCAGAAAATCGTGGCGGCTAATCCCAAGCCGACCGACAATGTTCTCATCGTTAGCCATGGTGCGGCCCTGAACGCGGAAATCAACGCGTTACTGGGGACCCCACTGGCCGACCTGCGGAAACGTGGGGGCCTGCGAAACACCAGTGTGACGGTTCTGGAGACCGTGGACGGGCACCACTACGACCTGGTCGACTGGAACGATACCAGCTTCTTGACGGCAGCTGCAACGCCAACCGATACAATTTAGGTGATAAAATGACTGAAGAAAAAATGACCCGCGATGCGGATAAAGAAAAATCAGAACAAATGGTCCATCAATTAGTTCAACGAATCGACACCCATCCCGGTGATGCGGAAGCGTATTACGAGTTGGCCACGGTGCTGGTCGACCTGAACTCCTACGCCCAAGCCGAGGAACTCCTGATGAAGGCCCTCGGGCTCTTTGCGACCCAACCAGCCGTGGTGGAAAAACTCCGCTACGGACTAGGCAACGTGTACTACGCTGCGGAAGATTATACTAAGGCCATCCAGCAATTTGATCAGCTGGGGGCGCAGTGGAAGGGCGCCGGCTACCTGATGATGGCTCAGAGCTATATGGCCAACGGCGACCACAAGCGGGCACTGGCCTTTGCCTTAACGGCGCTGACTAGCCAGCCAAATGACGAGGCGACCCTCCAGGTCATGGCCGAAAACCTATTGGCTCTGGGGAACATGGACCAGGCGGCCGAATACTATGACCGCGTGCTCCAGCTGGATGCCAAGAACGGCCGGGCCCACTTTGACCGCGGCCTGGTGGCCATGGTTTTAGGCCAACCCTACCAGGACCATTTCGCCCAGGCCAAGCAACTGGACCCCACGTACTATGAGAAGGGCCAGCAACGGCTAGCCGACATTGAACGCTTCGTGCAAACGCAACGGGGCAAGACTGACGACCAAAAGTAAGGGAGGCGCACAGATGGCAACCGAATCGCTCGATTTATTTGAAGAAAGTGGCGCGCCCCAGGCCGATTACGTGGTCGGCACCGTCAGTGCGGTCTTTTTTGCCAGCAACGATAGCTTCTACAAGGTCATGCTGGTCAAGGTATCCGAGACCAGCATGGACTGGCACGAGGACGAAATCGTCGTCACCGGGAACTTTGCCGATATCAAGGACGACGTGACCTACCGCTTCACGGGTAAGCGCGTGGAACACCCCAAGTATGGGGTCCAGTTTCAGGCGGATAACTATCAAAATGAAACGCCAACCACCCGCAACGGCGTGGTCGGCTATTTAAGCGGTGACGACTTTCCTGGGCTGGGCAAGAAGACAGCCGAGAAAATTGTGGATGCTTTGGGCACCAACGCCATTGAAGAAATTTTAAACGATCCGGCGGTGCTTCAGCCACTTGGCTTGTCGCCCAAGGTGTCGGCGACCCTGATCAGTCAACTCCAGACCAATAACGGGATGGAGCAGATCATCATCGGCCTCAACGGTTACGGCTTCGGGAGCACGTTGGCCGCAGCCATTTATAACCGGTACCAGGAAAAAACGCTGGACGTGATTCACGAGAATCCGTACCAATTGGCCGAAGACATCAACGGGGTCAGCTTCCGGCGGGCAGACCAAATCGCCACCCAGCTGGGTTACGAGGCGGATAAGCCCGAACGGTTGCGGGCCGGCCTGTTACAGACGCTCAACGACCTGTCGGTGGCTAACGGGGATACCTATACCACGGCTAAACCGTTACTGGCCAACGCGTTGAGCCTGTTGGAAAATTCACGCAACGTTCGCCTGGACCCAGCCAAACTAGCGGATGAACTGCTGGAACTGGCTAAGGAACAGAAGGTCGTGGGCGACGACCAACGCATTTATTTGAAGACGCTCTACGACGCCGAATGGCAGATTGCGGAGAACCTGCAGCGACTGTTAAAGGCAGATGATTCGCCGGCTAAGTTCAATGATGACGCCATCCGTAAGCAACTCCGTATCGTGGAGAAGCAGGGCGACATCGTGTACGATGAGTCCCAAACGGCGGCGTTGACCGCGGCTATCCAGGCCAAGGTCATGCTGCTGACCGGGGGACCCGGGACCGGGAAGACCACGATTATTCGTGGCCTCGTCAATTTGTACGCTCGCATGCACGAGGTCTCACTCGACATCAACGAATACAAGGAAAAGCCGTTTCCAATCCTCCTAGCCGCGCCAACCGGTCGGGCGGCCAAGCGGATGAGCGAGTCGACTGGCTTACCGGCCGGCACGATTCACCGCTTGCTGGGCCTGACCGGCCGGGAAGATAACCTGGATGAGGCGGCCACCAACGACTTAGAGGGCGGGCTATTGATCATCGATGAAACGTCGATGGTCGACGTTTACCTGATGAAGACACTCTTGCGGGCCGTGCCCGTGGGGATGCAGGTCGTGCTGGTCGGCGATAAGGACCAACTGCCATCCGTCGGCCCCGGTCAGGTCTTTCACGACCTGTTGGCCAGTGACCAGCTGCAAAAGATTCAGCTCGATACGATTTATCGGCAGGAGGATGGCTCGTCCATCATCCCGCTGGCCCACGCTATCAAATCGGGGAAACTACCGGCTGACTTCACCAAGAACCAAAAGGACCGGTCGTTTATCGCCTGCCACGCCAATCAGGTGGAGAGTGTGATTGACCAAATCGTTCAGAAGGCCCACGCCAAGGGCTTTTCCGCCAGTGATATTCAGGTGCTGGCGCCCATGTACCGGGGCTCGGCCGGGATTGACCGGCTAAACGTGGTATTACAGGATATCTTGAACCCGAAAAAGTCTGAACGGACCAAGGAAGTTGAGTTCCGTAACCAGAAATTTCGGATTGGCGACAAGGTCTTGCATCTGGTCAACAGCCCCGAAAACAACGTGTTTAACGGGGATATCGGGGTGATTACCGGGATCGATTTGGCCAGCGATAAGCACAGCGAGGTCAAGAGTGATCAGCTGACGATTGCCTTTGAACAGACCGAGGTCACGTATGCCCGGAACGACTGGAATCGGCTAACGCTGGCTTACTGTATGTCGATTCACAAGTCACAGGGGTCCGAATTTAAAATGGTGATCCTGCCCATGGTCGGCCAGTACAACCGGATGCTCCAACGAAACCTGCTGTATACGGCGGTCACGCGGGCGGCGGACATGCTGATCCTTCTGGGTGAGCCGCGGGCCTTCGAGGCCTGTGTCACCAGCCTGGGCGTCAACCGAAACACTACGCTGACAACGCGGATTCAAACGGTGCTGGACCCAGATGGGACGCCCGCGGAGCCTGACGAGCCGGTAGAAACGACGTCGACTGTTGAGACCGAGACGCCGGCACCGGCTGCGGCACCAACCACGGCTGCGGTGGAAACGCCCGAGCCAGCCACGGCAGATGGCACGTCAACTGACACGCCAGAACCCACGACGCCAACGGATTACCGTTTGACGCCGGAACTGGTTTTGAGCCGAAAGATTGATCCCATGATCGGGATGCAGGGTGTGTCACCCAAACAATTTATGCCATCCGTATAAAATAGCGGTTGCAAGCGTTGCGTTTCCGGTCAAAGATTGCGATAATAAAGACAGAAAAAAGCGCGCTACTGGGCGTCAGTTGGTCTGATGAAAATGACCAGTGCCCGGTAGTCCGTAAAATATACGAATTTGTGGAAAACCCACAGGGAGGCTGTTATGGCAGAACACGTCGAAGCTGGCAGAATGAAAGTCTTTGCTTTGAACTCGAACCGACCACTCGCCGAAAAGATTGCGAAGGCGGCAGGTGTCGAATTAGGGAAGGCAACAATCAAGCACTTTAGTGACGGTGAGATTCAGATCAGTATTGACGAAAGTATTCGGGGGGATGAATTGTTCCTGATTCAATCCGTTTCGGATCCGGTTAACACGAACCTGATGGAATTATTGATCATGGTGGATGCTGCACGGCGGGCCAGCGCTGAGAAGATCAACGTGGTCATTCCGTACTACGGTTACTCACGGGCCGACCGTAAAGCCCGTTCCCGCGAACCCATTACGGCCAAGTTGATTGCGTCATTGCTACAAATGGACGGCGTCAACCGGGTCATTGCCTTAGACCTGCATGCGGCTCAGCTGCAAGGATTCTTTGACATTCCCGTTGACCACCTCCAGAGTGACCGGTTACTGACCAGCTACTTTGAAAACAGCACGACCTTGGCCGACGAGGATATCGTCGTGGTTGCGCCTGACCATGCTGGTGTCAGTCGGGCCCGGCGGTTAGCTGAACTCTTAGGCGCCCCGATTGCCATTATCGACAACCGTTCCGATACGGAGAACGCGGCTCATCCTGAAGCCGTCATTGGGGATGTGAAGGGGAAGCACGCCATCCTGGTGGATGATATCATTGATACCGCCATCCGGATCACCGTTTCCGCCGACGCCTTAAAGAAGGCCGGTGCGGCGGATGTTTACGCGGCAGCGACCCACGCGGTTCTGTCCGGTGACGCGACCCAACGCATTAACGATTCCGTGTTGAAGAAGGTCGTCATTACCGACTCCATTCAATTGCCAGAGGACAAGCAAAGCGACAAGTTTGTCGTGATGTCCGTGGGCGAAATGTTTGGGAAGGCCATCGACCTGATTTACCATGAAGAACCCGTCGATTCCCTGTTCCACAAGGCACTTAAGCGCCAAGAACAGTAAAAATTGAACTGAAAAAAGTGGTTTTGGATTTTTTCCAAGACCACTTTTTTGTTTGAAAATAAGTTCATTTTCGAATTTTAAAAAACAGTGACTAACAGTCAAAATGCATGTTGGGGATGCCTTGCGTGTTTTGGGTTAACGTGTCTGCTAGCAAGAATCCTAGTCGATAATTTAGTGACCTTTCAGGAGTTTGAAAGTCCTCATGAATCAGGGCTTTAATTTTATCAATACGATAGATAAGTGTATTGGGGTGTACGTTTAAGTGTTTTGCGGCTAGGGAAGCATTTTGGTTACAGTACAAATATGTTCGCAGTGTTGTGTAGTAAGGGATCTCCTGCTGGGTCTCTAATTCTTTTAAATACATAATTTCCGGCTGAATGTAAGACGACAACTCAAATTTTTCTTTAGCCTGGCTCAAGAATTCATGGGTGGCGATGTCCTGAAAGGCGACGGTTGTTGTTTTTAAGCGGGAATCGGTCGCGTAATTTAGCGCAATACGAGATTGCTGAAAGGCGTGTTTAATACTATGTTCTTCTTCGAAAGGCATACTGATACCGGTGAACATTTGGCGGTCATCTGTTAGCTCTTTTATTCGTTGAATGATCGTGGGTGTCGTTGTTAGAAGCTGAGAGAAGCCCAATAACAAAATCAATTCACCATTATCATACATATAATAGCCATGTTGGGATAATAAGGAAAGTTGCTGAAGAAGGTCCTGCTTGAAGATGTTGTTAGCAGAAGAATTAAATTTAAAACTGAAGATGTACTGGTAAGGCTGTAAGGTTTGAAAAATCTGTTTAGACTTGGAAGCTGCTATTGGGCTCCCATGAAACAAGTTCTCAAGGTCAGATGAATAAAGAATATTGGCAGTTTTAATCGGTTGATAGTTTGAGAGACTAGGAATTAGTTCTTGGTTAAGGTCTTTGAGCTTGGCAACTAATAGGCATGAAAGAAGCAAATCTAGCTGATTATCATTGGATAGAAAAGCATATATATTTCCGTACCAGTGATCATCAAGCCAGAAACTAGCGACAATTCGTTGGTTCTCGCTACCTCGTTGCTCAATAAATGGAAAGCTATGAGTCGGTAAAATTTTCTCCTTAGTCAAGAGTGAGTTAATTTGGGAGTCACTCGTTGAATTTGAACTGCGGGCAATGATTCTTTTGGAACTATCTACAATAACGATAGGAGCTGATATTGTTTGAGCCGTGAGGTTAAAGACGCGTTGCAAATCTTGTTTACCACCATAATCTGCTTGAATTTTTGAAAAAAGTTGTAGGGCAAGATAATCCGTTGAGAGAATATGGTTGATTTGCGCAATAAGTGTCGCATCTATGGCAATTGGAAGCGATAAGTTTACCCTGTTTTTAACAATTCTAAGCGATAATCGGGGACCTTGCTCTAAGAATATTTTAGGATACTGGGCTGAATATAGTGCCAAATAGGTCGGACGATGTGTTGCGCAAATCTGCACAACCTCTGACCGCCAGACGGCACTTGTTTTTAAACTTTTTGGGGAAAAGCCCAAGGAACGGATTAGCCAATCTAACCGCAAAAGAGCTAGATACCTCCTTTTATAATGCCACCAGGAACAAAATAATCAGTCTATTTTGGGGAATATCCTAATGATTAATGTAGACGCTTTCATTATACTCAATTGTGAAGTCGAATTCAAAATATATTGAGGAGCGATGACTATGTTAAAAGGCAAAGTAGCATTAGTAACGGGGAGTAAATCTGGTATCGGTTTAGCAACAGCAAAAATTTTCGCAAGAGAGGGCGCTAAGGTTGCTATGGCCGATGTTGATATGGCGGGCTTGGCATCAGCAGCTAAAGAAGTTTCCCAGTATGGTGGTGAGGTGTTGACCATCAAAATGGATATCAGTCAGGAAAAAGAAGTTGAAGATGGCTTACAGCAAATTTTGAATAAATTTGGGCGCTTAGATTATGCGGTCAATAATGCGGGTATTTCTGGTACATTTCGGCCGTTTGCTGAATTGACAAATGAAGAGTTTGATCAAACAATTAATATTGATTTGCGCGGCACGTTTTTGACAATGCGTGCTGAACTAAAGCATTTCGTTTCGGTGGGTAAGGGATCAATTGTGAACACTTCTTCCTTAGGAAGTGTTGTGGCAAATCCGACGATGGGGCCATACATTGCGGCAAAGTCAGGTGTCATCGGAATGACTAAATCAGCTGCGGTTGATTATGCAGACAAAAATATTAGAGTCAATGCGGTTGCTCCTGGAGTTACCTATACAGGAATGACTAAGAGCGTTTTGGACGGCGAAAATGAGCTTGGCAATCTAGCCATGAGCCTAATACCGATGAAACGATATGCTAAGCCAGAGGAGATTGCCGAGGTTATTGTTTTCTTAGCATCAGAAAAGGCAAGCTTTGTGACGGGACAAACAGTTGTTATTGATGGTGGTTCCTCTGAAGGTAGTAAGTAAGCTAGGCTGAGTGCAAAAACTTTGTCTGCCTAATTTGGCAGTAACTGATTATTAGCAAATCAGTTTGTTTTAGAAAAAAGTGAGGCTGATTTTGACAAGCACCAGTGAAATTAATGCCAAGTGGTGAGGTCTTACTGGGTAGAAGCCTTTAGTTAACAACAGAGATTAGCAAGGTGGTTGCAAAAATAATTGCAACCACTTTTTTCGTCGTAACAGCTAATATACACAGATTTGGTAAAGTTAGTGTACAGGCTTGGTAAAGGGAATTTACAACCTTTTGTGCGTTAGCTATAATGAACGAATCGGGGTGATTGTGAAAATTTGGGGGAGGTCAGAATGATGTCTAATTGGAAAACTTTTGGGATCGATGCGCCACTCGTTCCCACGCTGTATCTGTTGGCGGCGGTCCTTTTGTTTGTGCAGGGCTATGTGTTGCGACCAGCGGCACCCATCGTCCTAGAGGTGATTGCGGCGGTCATCGTGTTCGTCGAGGGGGGACTCTTCTTACATACCACGGTTCGGGGAAAGTATCGGTTGTTTGATCAGCTGATTCCGCGACTGGGCGTGAAGGCGACCGACCAGATTCTGGATCTCGGCTGTGGCCGGGGGGCACTGTTAACCCGGTTGGCCGGGCAATTAGAAAAGTCGGGACAAGCCGTGGGACTGGACTTGTGGCATTCACGCGACCAGTCGCATAACGCCGCGGCAGTCACTCAGCGAAACGTGACGGCATTAGGGCTCACCGACCGAGTCAAATTAGTGACCGGCGACATGGTGGCGTTGCCCTTTTCGGACGACCAATTTGACGTCATCACCACCAGTTTTGCGTTGCATAATATTCATGGTATCCAGCAACGACAACGGGCGCTACAAGAGGCGGTTCGGGTGTTGAAACCAGGTGGCCAGTTGGTCATCATTGACACTGGCCATCACGCCGCTGAGTATCGTCAGATTCTCAATGCGGCGCATATGGATGTTCGAGAAGCCCATTCGCTGGGTATCAACGGGTGGTGGTCTGGCCCTTGGATGAACAGCTACTTGGTGCGCGGGGTTAAGGTGTAAATCGTAAGAGTTTTTATCTTCAGTTAAGCGTACTAGAACAAAATAAGGTCCGAAACCAATTAACGGTTTCGGACCTTATTTGTAAAATATTAAATCATTTTCATATGAATTGATTTCCGGTCATAATCTAAATACCGCTCGAGCCAGTTCTGCCCAGCCGTTAAGACCACGCAACAGAGCCAATAAAGAATGGCAATCGTGATGTAGATCGTCATGTAGTCCTGATTGGCCCCGGCCACAATTTTTGCGTCCATAAACATTTCGGTCACGGTGATCATGGCGGCCAGCGAGGTGCCCTTGAACATGTCCAGCAGAATGTTGCCGAGGGCTGGAATGCTGATGCGAAAGGCCTGCGGAATGATAATCAGGCGCATGACCTTGCGATAGGGCAACCCAATCGAGTAGGCGGCTTCGTACTGACCGTGGTCGATCCCCAGAAATGAGGACCGGAAGACCTCGGACACGAACGCCGCGGCACCAATCGTAAACGATATGATGGCGGCGGGGATGGCAGTCAGGCCAAAGCCAAAGTAGACGATGAACAGGACGACCAGCATGGGCACGCCGCGCATAAAGGAAATATAGGCGCGGGCAATCCAGTGCAGTACCCGAATGTGGCTGAGTTGCGCCAGCGTCAGGAACATTCCCAGAATTGTGGCCAACACGAAGGCCATTAAAGTTAGGTAGATGGTCATCGGCAGTCCCGCCAGGATCTGGGGGATGGATGACCAAGCCAACTTGGCGTTAAAAAATCCCGGAATCGAGAAATATTTTAGCACAGTGGCGCCACCTGACTTTCTATTGACCCGTGTACTTAGACTTAATGGTGAAGTTCTTAGAAATCTTCACGTTCGGCTTCTTCGTGACATCGGCGCCATAGTACTTTTCAGAAATCTTCTTGATGGTACCGTTCTTTAATAATTTTTGAACTTCTTTGTCGACTTCGGCCTTCAGCTTGGTGTTGCTCTTCTTCATCAAGATCCCCACACCCTGACCATCATCGCTGGTGGTAAAGTACATGTTCTTGACTAAATGCAGGCCATTGTTTGGAATCGCCTTCAACGCTAGCTTTTGCAGGTAGTAGTCGTTCATGATCATATCAGTCTTGCCATTTTTAACGTCCTTCAAATAAACATCATTCGAAACGTTGTCATAGTTGACCAATTTGGCACCAAGTTGTTGGGCCAGCCGTTGATAGCCCGTTCCGGCTTCACCAGCAGACTTCTTCCCCTTGATGTCTGACCAATTGTGGATGCCGGAGTCATTACTGTTCCGGACCATGATACTGTTGAAGGAGTGCTTGTACACCGTGGACAGCGCATACTGCTTCTTCCGGGCAGGGGACAACCCAAAGTCGTTGGCTGCCATATCGGCCTTACCCGTGTTGACCGCCGTTAATTGACCGTCAACGCTGAGTTCCTTGAACTCAACCTTCTTGTGCAGACCCTTGGCGACGGCACGAACAACTTCAATGTCATACCCCGTCAGCTTACTATTCTTGGAGGTGTGGAACGACGTGGGGTATAAAGTCCCAGACGTTGCCACAATCAAGGTCTTCTTGTTAGCAACCTTGGTGTTTGTTGACTCCGACGACGATGAGCTCTTCCCGCAACCAACGAGACCGACGCCCATCACTAAGCTTAAACCTAAACCTAAAACCAACCATTTCTTCGTCTTATTCATCAATTTTTCATTCCTTTCAATTTGTGACCTAAGACTTTTTAAGTATAACTATTTGAAAACGCTTTTACAACCGTCGCGTTTGCAAATGTCTTGGCAAAATAGGGTCGTTCCCGGCGGCGAATTCAAAGTTCCCTGCTGTGGGGAACGCTTCCAGCCAAAGGGCGGTCTTCCAGCTCGCCTTGAAACCTCGCTGAAATTCGCGAGTTTACAAGGTCGTCCCGTGCTCTAGGCTGAATGAAAAACTTCAGCCAAGACCGCCGACACAGCAGGAAACTTTGATTCGCCTCTGGTCACTTAGATTTGCCACAGCATTTACGTCGGATGGTTGTGGCTTCTTAGTGTATGTCGGTATGATTGAATGATGTGTGGGATTCACAAAAAGCCTATTTTGTTGCGGGTTTTGACAAAGGATGCAAGTAAACGAAGCCCAACAAAACAAAAAATTCGTTTCTACTATGAAAAGTCGGTAAATTGCGGGGCACTGTACAACAAAATTTAATTGGAAAGCGGTATAGTTACAGTTGGTCCTAGTTTTTAGTAAGTGAATTTTTAGAGCGAGTGGCTTAATCGTGTAGTCAAAGGACCTGTTGCCGGACTATTCAAATTGAATTGATATCGTTCACAAATGTATGGATCGGTTGCTCGCTAGTAGGTGTTGGAATCGTAAAATATTGCGTCAATATCAGTGACCAGAGGCGAATCAAGGTGACCTGCTGTGTCGGTGTTGTTGGCTGGGGTTCTTTCCCAGCCTAGAACACGGGACGACCTTGGAAACTCGCGAACCTTAGCGAGGTTTCAAGGCGAGGTGGAAGACTGCTTTTCAGTCTGGAACCGTTCCCCACAGCTGGGCACCTTGAATTCGCCGTCGGGAACGAAGCTGATGTGCCAATTTTTATGGTTCCAGAACGACGTACATAAAATTTGTAGGAGGCGTTTGATTTGGCAATTACGGATTGGATCGGTACACCAGCATTAACGTGGGCACAACGGGTGCGCAGCAGTGAAGTGACCAGCCAAGAGCTGATTGAACGAGCATTTGCCGAGATTGAAAAACAGAACCCGCAGTTAAATGCGGTGATTACGACTAGAAAAGAGAAAGCCTTAAAGGAAGCCGCGGCCCAAACCGATACCGGCCAGCCATTTCTGGGCGTGCCCTTACTTTTGAAGGGCCTGGGCCAACAGCTGAAGGGCGAATCGAGCACGAGTGGTTCGCGCCTGTTGAAGGACAACGTCGCCACCCAGACGAATTTTTTTGTCGAAGCACTGCAACGGGCCGGGTTCATTGTGATTGGTCAAACCAATTTCCCTGAATTTGGGTTTAAAAATATCACGGACGCCGACATCTATGGCGACGCCCATAACCCGTGGAACCTGGATTACCAACCCGGGGGCTCCTCTGGTGGTGCTGGGGCTGCGGTGGCCGCAGGGATTGTGCCCCTAGCTGCCGGCAGTGATGGCGGCGGGTCGATTCGGATTCCGTCATCGTGGTCCGGAACCATTGGTCTGAAGCCAACGCGGGGTCGCGTCCCCGTGGGCCCTGGCGATTGGCGTTCCTGGCAAGGGGCAGCCATTGACTTCGGTCTGACCCGCTCCGTGCGAGATACCGCAGCCTTGCTGGACAGTTTACAAACGATTCAACCGGCGGCCGTTTTCCAGCAACCGTTGGAACAACCGGGTTTCTTAGCGCAGTTGGATCAGCCCGTTCAGCCCGGGGTTATCGGCTATACGACCGAATCCCCCGTTGGCACGCCGGTCAGTCCGGACGCGGTCAAGGCGGTCGAAGAGGCTGTGGCCTTTTTAACCAGTGAAGGATTTGACGTCGAAGAGGTTCACAATCCCATCGATGGTGTGGCCTTAATGGAAAGCTACTACACCATGAACGCTGGGGAAACGGCGGCCTTCATGGGCGAGATGCAGGACGGTATGGGCCGGCCATTGACGCGTGACGACATGGAGCTCCTGACGTGGGCGCTGTATCAGACCGGGCTGAATACCAGCGCGGCCGAGTACAGCCAATCTCTTGGTAAATGGGACCAGGCGGCCTGGCAAATGGCCCAGTTACACGCCAAGTACCCGGTCATCCTGACGCCAACGACCGCCTGGCCAGCACCCAAGGTCGGTGATACGTTGGTTTCTGCAGAAAATGCCGCGAAGATGGCCGACATCACGAGTTTGAAGCCAGCCGCACAAAAGCAACTGATCTACGACCAATGGTTGTCCGCACTGACCCGCTCGCCATTTACGCAACAGGCCAACCTCACCGGGGAACCGGCCATCAGTTTACCAACGGCCGTGACCGCCGATGGATTACCGCTGGGGATTCAATTTAATGCGGCCAAGGGTCAGGAAGCGGTTTTATTAAAGCTCGGGGCTTTATTCGAACGTGCAGGTAAGCTAAAATTGTTACACCAGACTATTTTAGATTAGAGGAGCGAAAGTTTTGAAGGGAAAGCAAGTTAGTATTTTAATTGGGGTCGCGTTGTTGGTTGCGGGCGGATTAGCCGCTTGTGGCAAGTCAACGTCCAGCACCAACAAGTCCGGCCAGTTGGCGACGAATCAGTCCGTCAAGTTGTCGGCAAAATCTGAGGTCACCACGCTAGACGTGTCCAAGGCCGCAGATTCCACGAGTTTAACCATGCTGTACCATACGCAAGAAGGGTTGTATCGGTTAGGCAAGAATGAAAAATTGATCAACGCCATGGCCACCAAGACGACGGTGTCTAACGGCGGGAAGACGTATGTGTTTAAATTGCGGCAGAACAACCACTGGAACGATGGTAAGGCCGTAACGGCCAACGACTTCGTTTACTCTTGGCGACGGACGGTCAATCCCAAGACGGCATCCGAGTATGCTTACTTGATGGCCGGCCTGAAGAATTATAATGCCATTCAAAAGGGCAACCTCGGACCAGACCAATTAGGCGTTCAGGCCGTGAACAAAAACACCCTGAAGGTTACCTTGAGCAAGCCAGTCGCTTACTTCAAACTGTTGTTGGCCTTCCCAACCTTCTTCCCACAGGAACAAAGTGTCGTGGAGAAGAATGGGAGCGACAACGGTCATTCAAGCAGCCAGACGGCGTACGATGGGCCATTTACCATGACCAAGTGGCAAGGGACCAACCAGAGTTGGGTCTTGAAGAAGAACACCAAGTTCTGGGACAAGAAGGCTATCACGCTGGACAAGATGAACTTCCAAGTGGTCGCTGATCCTTCGACCGGGTTGAGTTTATACCAGAAGCATGAACTGGACGCCACGACCCTGGATGGGACGCAGGTCGCCAACCTGAAGAACAATCAGGACATGAAGACCTTTGTCGGCGGGACCACCTACTACATGCAGATGAATCAGAAGAAGGTCAAGGCCTTACGGAATTTGAAGGTGCGTCAAGCCTTATCCATGGCCATCGATAAGCAACAATTGGGCAAGAGCGTTTTGCGTGATGGGTCCAAGGCACCAATGGGCTTCGTTTCCCAAAACCTGTCCCGTAATCCAAAGACGAAGACTGATTTTGCTAAGGACGCCTACGTTAAGGATGGGGTCACTTACGATTTGAAGCAGGCCAAGACCTTGATGAAGGCTGGCTTAAAGGCTTCCGGTCAAAAGAGCCTGAAGTTAACGTTGCTGGCAGATGATACGAGTGTGACCAAGACGGTGGCACAGTACATCCAAGCCGAGCTGCAAAAGATGCCAAACGTTAAGGTCACCATCAACACGTTACCTTACAAGACGCGGTTGAGTCGGTCAAATGCCGGGAACTTCGAGCTGGTTCTGTCCAGTTGGGGCGCCGACTTCGCCGATCCAATCAACTTCTTATCCCTGATGAGCACCGGTAACACCAACAATAACGGTGACTTCTCGGATGCCAAGTATGACGGCTATGTGAAGGATTCAGAAAATAAGGACGCCAACAATCCAACGGCTCGTTACCAAGACCTGGTCAACGCCGAAAAGCGCTTGATGACGCAACAAGGGGTCGTGCCATTGTATCAACCCGCTACCGTTGAAATGTGGAACTCCAAGGTTTCTGGGTATGTTTGGAATCCGGCGGGGATGAGTCGCGGCTACCAATGGATGAAGGTCGAAAAGTAACGGTCACTGGTTAATTTAGTGTCTTACAGCGCCTTACCGGGCGGGAAAAATAACCTGGAACGCGGTGGGGAGGACGTCCCGAGCCGAAGGGCGGTCTCGGGACTTGCTTTGAGCCTCTGAAAAACAAGTCTCAAAGTCACCATTTTCTAAGGAAATCACTTAGAAAATCCCACGGCTGAGGCTATTTTTCCCGCCCTCACGGCTGACACGGGACTAACCTGCGACGGTATTATTCGAGCTTTCCGGTTTTACTTTCTAGAATTTAAATGGTTTATGTGGGTCGTGTTGGGCATTACGCTGGGAGGCGTGGGGTCCGGCATGGCTCTTTATGTTTCTGCGGCCTGAGAAGCGGTCCTCCGGCTCGGTTGGAAAGCGGGTTGAGAACCACCCGTTTCCCAACACGTTCCACGGGGTAAGCTGAGCAAATCACTCAGCTTACCCCGTCGACACAGCCAGCTGCGTGTCTGGCTGACTTCGGCTGGCAGCAAGGTTAAGTTCGTTTGGACTTTCCCTGATTTTGCTTTCTAGAATTTAAATCGTATATGTGGGTCGTGTTAGAGAATACGCTGAGAAGTGTTTCTTGACACGGCCTTTTGTGTGTCTGGGGGGCAAATGGTGAGAATTGGTGGCAAATGTTAGTGACCAGAGGCGGATCAAGGCGAACAGCTGTGTCGATGTTCTCAGCTTAGAACATGGGACGATCTTTGTGACCAATTCTCAGGCACAAAGTCGAGGTGGAAGACCGTTTCTCAGGCTGGAACCGGCCCCACAGCAGGGCACCTTGAATCTGCTGTCGGGAACGGGCACGGCAGACACAATTTTCACCACTCCGGAGACACAAACAAGGCTCAATCCTTTTAGTAAATGTTAACTAAATGACAGGTAAAATTTTTATTTTCCATGAAAGCGGATGGCGACGGCTTTTCGCTTTTTTATTTTCCGATAATAACGAAGAAATTTGCCTGAAAATCAAATCCGAATTGAAATTAAATATGAAACATGTTATACCTAGGATAGTAACTATGAAAGCGAATACATAACCGTGAAACTTGCGGATTTGGAGGCCGACACGATGCAATTTGATGATTTACTGACAGAACAACGGAATCACCGGTCAACACATATTGATCGAGAATCCACGTTAGAAATGGTTGCGACGATCAACCGAGAGGATCACCGCGTAGCGCGCGCCGTACAAAAGCAATTACCGCAAATCGCAGCGGCGATTGATGCTGCGTACCCACTCTTTGATCAGGGTGGCCGTTTGATTTACGTGGGGGCCGGGACTTCTGGTCGACTCGGCGTGATTGATGCGACCGAACTGCAACCGACCTATGGGCTGAGTGGCGAACAGACCTTTGGCTTGATTGCCGGGGGCACGGACGCTTTGACCCACACAGTCAAGGCGGCAGAAGATTCTGTTGAACTGGCGCAAAATGACATGGCTGGCGTTGACTTGACCGACAAGGATGTGGTGATTGCGAGTGCCGCTTCCGGCCAGACGCCTTACACGTTGGCTGCCTTGAAGTATGCGCAGGATCATGGTGCCGTGGGCATTGGTTTTTCCTGTATCGAGGGGAGCCCGCTGTCCGAGCTAGCCGACTATGCGATCACACCGGTCGTGGGACCGGAAATCATTACCGGGGCTACGTTACTAAAGGCTGGGACTGCCGAGAAGATGGTGCTGAACATGTTGTCCACGGGCATCATGATCAAGACAGGCAAGGTCTATCAAAACTTGATGATCAACGTCGTGCCAACCAACGATAAGACGTTTGAACGGGCCAAGAAGATCATTGCTGAAGCGACCCAGACATCCACCTTGGCCGCAGAACGGGCCTTGGAGCGGTCAGATAACAATGTGCCGCTCGCTATCGTTTTGATCGAAACGAAGGGGACCATCGCGGAGGCGAAGTCCTTGCTGGAGGCTACCGGCGGCCACGTTTCACAAGCGGTTAAATTGAACGATTCACAACATTAAAGTTGGCAAGAAACTTGACTGGTCCACACCAATTCTCTATACTTTAGCTTAGGTATAAGTGGAAAGGAATGTGGCAGAATGTATCTTGCAGATGAACACCGTTACGACAAAATGCCGGTTCGCCGGGCAGGAAATACGGGTTTCCAATTACCCGCAATTTCTTTTGGGATGTGGCACAGCTTTGGGGAGAACGCCAACTATGGCGACACCCGCGACATTATCCTGAAGGCCTTTGACGCCGGTATTTTTAGTTTCGACTTGGCGGCAAACTATGGTCCTGGCTCATACGCAGCGGAAAGTCTCTTTGGTGAGGTTTTACACCGCGAATTGATGCCATACCGTGATGAATTGGTCATCAGTAGTAAGGCTGGTTTCCATATGTGGCCTGGCCCTTATGGTCAAATGAGTTCCAGAAAGGCTTTGACGGCCTCTTTGGATCGTTCCTTGAAGGCAATGGGGTTGGACTATGTGGATATTTACTACAGCCACCGGTTTGATGCCGAAACGTCTCCTGAAGAAACGGCTGTGGCCCTGGACGACTTGGTTCGCCAAGGGAAGACGCTGTACGTTGGGATTTCCAACTACACGAAGCCACAAGCCGAAGCCATGATCAAAATTTTCAAGGATTTGCACACGCCATTTGTCGTGGACCAAGTTTCTTACAACATGTTGAACCAAACCGCTAATGATGATGGCTTGTTCGACATGCTGGCCCAAAATAACGCCGGGGCTATCGCTTACGGGCCGCTGTCCGAAGGGTTATTGACGGACAAGTACCTCGATGGGATTCCTGAAGACGTGGACATTCACTGGTCCAACGAATTTGTTTTGGACAACGGTCGCGACAAGATGGTCCAAAAGCTCCAAGCACTCAACAAGATTGCGCAGAGCCGGGGCCAAAAGCTCTCCCACATGGCCTTAGCCTGGTTATTACACAACCCGGTTATCACCAGTGTCATCACGGGGGCTTCCAAGCCAGAACACTTGAACGAAAACATCAAGGCTGTTCAAAACCTGGAATTCGACCCAGAACAATTAGCAGCAATCGATAAAATTTTAAAGGCTTAATGATTAAGCGAAAAGGACTAAATTTGGCGGGCAATCGTCAATTTGGTCCTTTTTTTCGGAAAATTTAACGAGCAACTTCGTCATTGAAGTAAAACTGAAAGTCACAGTTGGCCGAAATTGGGTGGGCCAATTTTAGAACTGGACTCTAAGAAAGTGGCCGATTTGGAGGAGTAATCACTAAGCCACCCCCTAATTTGCGGGTAACTGTGTGAATACGTTGCAAGTGAAAAGGGTCAAACGCTGAAATTTTTAAAATAGTCGCAAAATCCCGCGTGCCATGGGGTATAATAAAACATAGGTTAAACTTGGTGCTAGCGAAATCAGCGGTACGGTCATACACTGATCACTAGTTACCAGGACGTTCAACAACGAGTGAACCGCTTATCCGCAAGGAAACCGGCGTCAGTACGCGATAGTGAAAATGAGAGCACTAGTTTGAGTGACCAGAGGCAGATCAAGGTGCCCGGCTGTGTCGGTGGTCTTAGCTGAGTGAATTTCTCAGCTTAGACCACGGGACGACCTTGGAAACTCGCGAACCGCAGCGAGGTTTCAAGGCGAGGCCCCAGACCGCTCCTCAGGCTGGGGCCGTTCCCCATAGCAGGGCACCTTGAATCTGCCGGCGGGAACGGGTGATTTCATTTTCACTGCTCTGAGTGTCCTGACGATGACGGTTTTTCTGCGGTTGGCGGTTAAATCTAGACGGTGGAGGTTGGCTATGACACGTAAAGTAACGATCCGGGACCTTGCTGAAGCGGCGGGCGTTTCGGTCACAACGGTTTCGCAAATTTTAAACGGTAAGGGCGAGCGCTTCAGTCTGGATACTCGGCGGCGGGTTCATCAGCTACAAGAAGAGATGGGCTACGTGCCCGACTTCAACGCCCGTAACCTGATTATGAAGTCGGCCCAGACGATTGGTGTGCTGGTCCCGAACCTGGGGAACCCCTTCTTCAGTATGTTTGTCCGCGGGGTGCAGGAGACCAGCCGGGAGCGGCACTTCATCCCCTTAATCTTTGGGGCTAACCATGATGAAAAGCTAGAGAGCTACTACCTTGAGGAACTGATCAAGCGCGCGGTTGACGGCCTCATCATTGCCAGTGCCTCAATCACGGCCGAAGCTATCGATAATATTTTAAAAAAGAACGGGATTCCGTACCTGTTGATCGATCAAAACGGGGGACCTAGTGTGGACCGCGTACGGATCAACGATGAACAGGGTGGACAGCTTGCTGCGGACCATCTGTTAGCGTTGGGTCACGAAAAAATTGCGGTCGTCATGCCCGATGACCCGACGCAAAACCTGCAGATTCGGTTGGCTGGGTTTAAACGTCGGCTCGCTGAACATCACGTGGACCTGCCGGAAAATGCTATCGTGTATTCAGCCATGACCAAGTTAGGCGGTTACCAAGCAACGGCAGCCGTCCTGGCTCAGCACCCAACCGCGGTCTTCGCCATCAACGACGAGACGGCGTTGGGACTCATGCGTGGGCTCCACGAGCAGGGATTATCGGTGCCCAACGACATCTCAGTCTTAGGCTACGATGACATCGACCTGGACGAGTACGTGGTGCCGAAACTGACCACGATTCACCAACCGGTCGTAACCATGGGTCAACAGGCGACCGGGCTATTGATCAACCGCATCAAGGATCAACGGCAGGCGGCGCAGCTGGTAGATTTACCGGTCGACCTGCGTGAACGCGAAAGCACGGCGCATTTGAAATAAATTTCAGTTAGTTCTTGTAAGCCTTTTCGAAACATGATACGCTAAGGGTAATCTAAACGGATACCCTCGGTGTGTCAGCATTGAGTAAAACGTTTTACAATTTTAAACACTGCTTAAGGAGTGAAGGTAAATTATGTCAAACAAAGTTACGGTTCTCGGAAGTCTAAACGTAGATACGACGCTGCGAGTTGCACGGATGCCCCAACCTGGGGAAACGTTGTCAACGGAAAACAAGAGTAGCGCTGCCGGTGGGAAGGGTGCTAACCAAGCGGTTGCGGCTGCCCGGGCCGGTGCTGAAACCAGCTTTATCGGTAAGGTCGGTAACGATGACGCCGGTCGGTTCATGGTGGAATCTCTGAACAATGACGGCATCGATACCAGTGCTATCATCACGGATAAGACGGTCGGAACCGGTTCTGCGTTCATTCTCCTGGATGAAGCTGGCCAAAACAGTATTTTGGTCTACGGTGGGTCCAACCAACAGATCAAAGCGGACGAAGTCATTGCCCGTGAAGATGAAATTGCGAAGGCTGATTTCCTGATCACCCAGTTTGAAACGCCACAAGCCGCAACCTTGGCAGCGTTTAAAGTTGCCAAACAACACGGGGTCACGACCATTTTGAACCCGGCACCAGCTGCTAAGATTGACCCAGAGATTTTGAAGGTAACGGACCTGGTTGTCCCTAACGAAACGGAAAGTGCTGAGCTGACTGGTATCGAAGTGACTGACGAAGCCTCGATGGATGCGAACGCTAAGAAATTCCGTGAAATGGGCGTGAAGAACCTGATCATCACGGTCGGGAGCAAGGGGGCTTATTACGCCACTGCTAACGAATCTGGCTTCGTGCCAGCGTTCAAGGTACACGCAGTCGACACCACGGCTGCTGGGGACACGTTTATTGGGGCTTTGAGCTCACAATTAAAGCCAGACCTGAGCAACGTGGCCACGGCCTTGGTCTTTGCCCAACGCGCTAGTTCCTTGACTGTTCAAGGTTTAGGCGCAATGCCATCGATTCCAACGGTTGCTGAAATCGAAGCGGCTAGCCAAAAGTAATTTTTCAGAAAACAGATAATCAAATCGCAGACTTAACCGATAATTTTCGGAAAAGTTTGCGATTTTTTTTGCGTTTTGGGACAACCGGTTGCAAACTATTTAAATCGGTCTATTTGGTATATCTATTTTTTGACGTTTAGAATCACCGGTATAACAACTTTCTGGCGAGGGGTTGCAATAACCATTTTAAATTGGTATAGTGATGAAAGTCGATGAGCGATTGGCGATTTTACCGGTAAGATCAACGAATTGGGAACATCAACCAAAAACAAGGCCGTGATTGGTCCGGCCGATTTAAGTGAGGTTATTTAAAAATGTTGAATGAAGAAGTCGTTACTAACCAAATGGATTTTGATGAAACGGATACACAAGCGGTCACTGCCGTGCGGATGTTAAGCATGGATATGATCTCGCGGGCACGGTCGGGCCATCCCGGTCTACCGTTGGGGGCGTCACCGATGGCCTACGTGTTATTTTCTCGGCACCTGCGGGTTGACCCCTCATTTCCACAGTGGTTCAACCGTGATCGGTTTGTCCTCTCTGCAGGGCATGGGTCAGCGATGCTTTACAGCCTGTTGCACCTTAGCGGGTTTGCACTGGACCGCCACGATTTAATGAATTTCCGACAACTGGGCAGTAAGACCCCGGGCCATCCCGAAGTCGGCGTGACCCCTGGGGTGGACGCGACGACCGGGCCATTAGGTCAAGGCATCGGCATGGCGGTTGGGATGGCCATGGCCGAAAGTCATTTACGGGCAACCTACAATCAACCGAATTTAAACGTGGTCGACCACTATACTTACGCGTTGTGTGGCGACGGTGACTTGATGGAAGGGGTCGCCGCCGAAGCCGCTAGCTTAGCCGGCCAACTCCAACTCAATAAATTAATTGTTTTGTATGATTCAAACGATATTTCACTGGATGGGCCATTAAGTAATGCCTGCCAGGATGACGTGGGCCAACGGTTTGAAAGCTATGGCTGGAACTATCTGCGGGTTGCCGATGGTGAGGACCTGGAAGCCATTGACCGGGCCATTCGCACGGCCAAAAATAATCAATCTGGGCCAACTCTGATTGAGGTCAAGACACAGATTGGGGCCGGGAGCCCCGCCGCAGGAACGAACAAGGTTCATGGGGCACCGCTCAGCGAGGCGGATCTGGCCACGACGCGGCAGAACTATAATTGGGACTGTGATCCCTTTACAGTGCCAGCCGCCGTGCATGAACGGTTCATGACCACTATCAAGGCTCGCGGCTGGGCGAGCCACCAAGAATGGTCGAACCTAGTTGCCCGTTATTCCGACGTGGAACCAGAATTGGCCACCCAATTTGCGCAGGGCATCAGTCAGGCGTTACCCGATGACCTGGCCACGCAACTGCCAACGTATTACAAGAAGGACCAGTTAGCCACCCGGGCTAGCGGTCATGAAGTGCTCCAACGGTTGAGCGCGGCGGTTCCTAACCTGTGGGGCGGGTCCGCGGACCTGTTTAGCTCCAACAAGACGGCGGTGACCGACAGTGAGCGGTTCAGTGCTGAGAACCCTCGTGGGAAAAACTTGTGGTTTGGGGTGCGGGAATTTGCTGAAGCCGCAGCGATGAACGGGATTGCCTTACATGGTGGGACCCGAATTTACGGGTCAACGTTCTTCGTGTTCTCCGATTACATGAAACCAGCGATTCGGTTGGCTGCTATCCAACACCTGCCAGTGACGTACGTGTTTACCCACGATTCTCTGGCGGTGGGGGAAGATGGCCCGACCCACGAACCCGTTGAACAATTAGCCGCTTTACGGGCAATCCCCGGGTTAACGGTCTACCGGCCAGCCGATGGCAATGAGACCGCGGCGGCCTGGCTGGCAGCGATGCAGGCGACGGACCATCCAACGGCCATCGTCTTGTCTCGCCAAGGCTTAGCGACGTTGCCACGGCCGATGGCTGTTAAAGCGGGCGTAAAGCGGGGCGGCTACGTGGTCGCAGATGCGCACGATGAGGCGGAAGGTATCTTGATGGCTTCCGGTTCAGAAGTGAACCTGGCCTTGGCCGCACAGGCAAAATTAAGCGAGCTCGGCCACGACGTCCGCGTCGTTTCACTGCCAAGTTTTGAAAAATTCAATGCGCAATCCGCTGAGTACCAAGACCGAATTCTCCCACGGCACTTGCACCGTCGGGTCGCCGTGGAAATGGCCAGTGGCTTAGGCTGGTGCCAATACACGGGCCTGGATGGCATCATGCTCACCCAGGAACGGTTCGGCGCCAGTGGTCCAGGAAGCACCGTCACCGAGATGGCGGGCTTCACACCAGAACGCGTGGTGCAAGCTTACTTAGCGCTAAACTAACGCGGTCAAATAAGTAACCAATATTCGGGGAAGCAACACACATCGGAGACAGCAAAGCTGGGACACGGGTCCCGGCTTTGTTGCGTTCTGAAGTAATCAACTGGCTAACAGGCTATAGCAAGCATGTCATTAGCTATAAGACAATTTAATAACCCTTCGAAAAGAATCACGATTGTTGTTGAAAATAAATGGTCGATGTCAGCGGACCAGAGGCGGATCAAGGCGACCGGCTGTGTCGGTGGTCTTGGCTGGGGTATTTTCCCAGCCTAGCCCACGGGGCAACCTTTGAGACCGCACCCCAGGCTCAAAGGTGAGGTGGAAGCCCGTACTTTGGCTGGAACCGTTCCCCACAGCAGGGCGCCTTGAATCCGCCGTCGGGGAGCGAAAGATAGGACCAATTTGTTTTCAACGTAACAAGTTTCCGCCCAAACCTAGTAAGTTGTTAAAATTATTGGTATATTGGGGGTAAAGACACTGGAGGCGGTTTTTAATGGATATTCGACGGATCAAGGTACCGACAGCGCTGGTGTGGTCTACACCAACGACCGTCACAAAAACGGATCGACCTTACTTGAAGGATGGCAATCTCACGACCTGGTTAGCGAGCTTAAAACCAGCAGAACGGGAACAACTCGCAGATAAGAATCGGGTGGTCAGTGAAGCTTTGTTTAACGATCGGGTGATTTTAGACCGGGTCGAGGGTGAATGGGCCCACGTTTTCGTTACCCGGCAAAGCAGTCGTCAAGAACGACGCGGTTATCCTGGTTGGATTCCATTAACGCAACTGACTACCAGTGACGAGGAACTCGATTACCCAACGACCACGGTGCGGTTGGCCCATCCGGTTACCCAACTCTTAGATGAGAACAAGCAACCCCTGATGGAACTGCCGTTGGGGACCATTTTGCCGACGACGGGCCAGGACAGCGAGTGGATCCAAGTGGTCACGCCGCTAGGGCATGGCTGGATCACGGCCGCCGCGGCCACACTAGGCGTCGAGGGTGCCGATGATGGTAGCCGGCTCCTAACCTTAGGCAAACAATTTCTGGACACGCCTTACCTGTGGGGTGGCATTACACCTCAAGGCTTTGACTGTTCCGGCTTAATTTACGCGCTACACCGGGCGTTGGGCTACATGATTCCCCGGGATGCACAGGATCAATTTGCCAATGGCTATCCGGTTGCACCGGAAGAACTGGCCGCCGGTGACCTGGTCTTCTTTGCCCGGGAACACGGCACGGGTGAGATTCACCACGTGGGTCTGTATGCCGGCAGTGGGAAAATGTTACACGCGCCTAAGCCGGGTGAAGCGGTGCAATTGGTCTCGATGACGGCGACCGGTTTGGCCCCAGAATATGCGGGTGCCCGGCGTTTCTGGCAATAAAGCAAGTCTGAAGAATTCTCTAAATTCATGGCAGGACTCCACGCAACGGGTGGGGACCTGCTATACTTGTTTTTGGGGGAAGTATTCTAACGAGAAGAGAGGAACATTCTAATGAAGATGAAACACGTTGTTTTAGGATTGGCCGCGGCCTTATTAGCAGTCGGCATCGGCGGTCAAACGTTGGCAGTTCACGCTGACACGACGGATAGTTCCACGGATACCACCAATACCAGCAGCTCCGCAACGAGCGGCAGCACTGTGCAAACCAAGGCACTGTCCAAGGCCTACGTGGTCTACGGCGCTGGTTTAGCCAGTGAGGACAAGGATACGGTCGCCTCTGCATTAGGCGTAAAATCAAATTATACAGCCTTAACGGCAACGGGGAGTGATTATGCCCAATACCTAAATTCAGCCGGAACGACCGATGCCAGCATGATCAGTTCCGTGGCGTTAGCCCCCGCTGACCCAGGAACCGGCGTCAAGGTCAACATTGCCGAATATAATGGGAGTAACAACATTACCGAAGTGACCTCACAACAATACGCGATGGTCGCAACCATGGCGGGGGTCAAGGACGTCATCATTACCGTGACGGCGGACAAATCCGTTTCCGGTGAATCTGCGCTGACCGGGGTATACAAGGCCTTAGCCGCAGACGGCTTGACGTTGAATTCAGAAAACACCCAAGCCGCTAATGGCGTGCTGGATGCCACCCAACCAGCCATTGATTCCAATAGCAGTAACAAGAAATACCCAGGGAAGTTGATGTCCGCTGTCGGGTCCGTTTCCTCCGACCTGGCTAAGCAACGACAAAACGGCGATGACCTCGCAACCAAGGCGGACATCGAAGAGATGTTGCAAAAGGCCTTGGCCAAGCAGGGTATCGATGGTCAAACAAGTTCTACCCAGATCACCAACATTGCCATCGCGTTGAGCAAGGTGCAACAAGCCCCAGTCTCAACCAGTAAGAACTACGTCACCAATGTCACCAACGTTGCCAATAACCTGGCAAATAGTATTGGGGACAAAATGGCTGGCGTGAAGGACTTTGCCAACAGTGCGGATGCCCAAAAGGCTGAGAACTTTATTGTGCAAATTTGGCAGAAAGTCGTCAACTGGTTTAAGAGCTTAGTTGGCTAATAAGCAGTAAGAACGGCGGGTTAACAAATTAACGGGAGTTTATCTCCCGTTTTTTTGTGCCCTTTTTTAAATTTCACAAAGTTGCGGGCTTGCCGAATACTTGTAGCATGCAGAAAGCGTCATCAATATTAATTTGTATTCTGCAATTAATCGTAAAATGTGACGCTTATGTAAATGTGTGATAGTGACGGGTAACCAGTTGATGAATGAAAAAGAACAGACGTTTGAATAGTAAGTGAAGGAAAATAGCGACAGAAAGGGCTTTCAAGAACACTATAAATTTCAGAAAGCATCAAAGGGAACACCGGTTCAGCTTAAAAAATCCGTTAACAATTCCTTAATATTTCACAAGGAACTGAGAAAACGTGTGGTACTATTAGTTTGTGATTCGTGTTGACTATGAACGAACGGGATTACGCTTGATCGGCGTGTGACCACGTTCACTTTGTTTGAAAAAATCTAAAGTCATAAAAGGACGTGTTGGTGAAGATGAGTACAGGACAACGCAAAACCAAAGCATTTGTTGGGGTCGTCGGGGCCATTGGGGCATTCGCGGCGGGCGCAACAATTACCGCAAATGCGGATAGTATCCAAGTTAAGCCAGGAGACACCGTGTGGGACCTTTCACAAAAACTCGGTGTTTCTATTCAGGATTTAGAACAACAGAATTCAATTGATGCTAAGACCGATTTAATCTTTGTTGGGCAACGATTACAAGTCAAATCAGCTAAAACCGCTAACCAATCATACACAGTCAAGTCTGGCGATACCTTATGGGATCTTGCTCAGACCTACCACTTAACGGTGGCACAGTTACAGAAGGCTAATGATATGTCCGGCGATATGTTAAGTGTCGGTCAGAAGTTGACGATTCCACAAACGAACGCAACCAAGAGTGACAGCACAACCAGTCAAGCAACGGCTAGTGCCACCAGTCAGTCCACGCAAAAAGCAAACGCCGTTCAAGCCCAAATCGTGGCTGAACAACAGGCCGCTGCAAGTAAGCAAAAGCAACAAACCGCTGCAGCTACTAGTAGCTCGACGGTGACGAGTGCGGCGAAGTCAACGAGCTCAACGCCAGCAACTACTGGACAGAGTAATGCCGCCCAGTCATCATCAACGACGGCGACGAGTCAGGCGAAGTCCTCAACGGCCCAAACGGGTTCGCAAACGACTAGTCAATCAGCTTCAACGAGTTCGACGATGAAGCACCAGGCGGCTGCACAATCAGTTTCACAGCCAGCGAGTTCATCCGTGACGACGCCTTCGTCATCAAGTGTGTCAAGTCAGAGTGCTACGTCAAATGCAACGACGTCTTCAGTTGCCAGTCAGTCGCAATCAGCAACGAGCAACCAGACGCCAACTAGCAATGCCGCGACAACGACGCAACGGCGTAGTCGCGCAGCTTTGGTACGGTCAACGACACCAAGCGCTACTAGTCAAAGCACGACGAGCCAGAGCCAAACTAGTGCGGCGGCTAACCAGTCAACGACTAGTCAAAGCACCGTACAGAACAGTACCAGCACGCCAGCTGCCACGAGTAGCAGTGCGGTAACGCAAACGGGCAGCCAAAACGCGACGGCCACGACTGCGGCTAAGAAGACCAAGCGGATCAAGACCACGACGCGTTCTGCTGTGAATAATCAGACCACGTCATCTGCTTCTGCAGCGCAAGGGTCCACGTCTAGTTCAACGGCAGCCGTTGCATCGACCAGTAGTTCCACAAAGAAGCAAGCTAGCACCAGTGGCTTGACCTCAGGTTCCGTTACGGGCTTGGCCTTGAAGTTAGCTTCGGCCAACATTCCTTATGTCTGGGGTGGGTCATCCTTGAGTGGGATGGACTGTTCTGGCCTGGTTGCTTACGTTTACCTGCACGCTCAGGGCATTAGCCTGCCCCATAACACGGTTTCCCAAGAAAGCTACGTTACCACGCACTCTGTGGGCTCAGCTAAGCCTGGGGACATCCTGTTCTGGGGATCTAAAGGGGCTACGTACCACGATGCCATTTACTTAGGCAACAACCAATTTGTTGCGGCACCAGAACCTGGTCAAAACGTCAAGGTCCAATCCATCAGCAAGTATTTCATGCCTTCCTTCGCGGGAACCCTGAAGTAGAGCGTTTCCATCCGAAGCAGGGGTTTAGCCACTTTGGCCAAACTGCCGAAAAAAGTTAAGATTATCGTTAACAAATCCGTGACCAAGTGTTATGATACTTTTTGTCATTTAGAGACAGACAAGTAATCATAAATAAACCTGGTTGAAGGAGTTGTGTATTGATGAGTAATCGAATTGAGATTCTGGAAGAATACCGGCAAGCTAATTCACAGTTAGCCACGCTTAAGCGGAAAGAGTCTGAGAGTGTTTGTTCTAGTTCGGAAACGGTGCGAATTGAGCCCCGTTACGGCGAGGAAATGCATGACCTATCCAATAAGTGCGCTCAGCTGGACATGATTCTGGAAGCAATGGATGCTTCGGAAGATTAACTAAAAACCTATCGAGGAGTTTGGGGATAAATCCCAGGCTCCTTTTTTGCTGGCTAGATTCCAGTGACTGACAGCCGTCGAACGCCAATATTGGGATATACAAAAAGCCGTAGAGTGGCTGGACAGGTGTCCAAGTCATTCTACGGCTTTTAAGATAAGAACCTTATTAGATGGTTAAATCAAACCAGAAGGGATACTGTTTAACCCCAACGTAGACGTCGAAGAAACGTCCGCCCATCTCTTCACCGTCTAATTGGCCGTATTCGATGGCCGGAACGGTGAGGTGGACCTTTGATGCCTGATAGTAGTGAACGGCCTTAGACGTCAAATGACGCTTAAATACGAGCCGTAGGGCTAACCACATCAGCTTCAAGAAGTTAGGCTTCTCGATAACGACCAGGTGGAGTTGATGATCTTCAATCGTGGCCCCTGGAGCGATTCCGACGCCACCGCCGAAGTAGGGATGATTAGTTGTAGTCACCAAGAAGGCGTTGGCATAGATGTCTCGTTGGTTGCCCACGTGGACGGTCAACGTGAAGCCAGATTGGTTGTAATACACATCTAATGCTGACGCCAGGTAAGATAGGGAGCCCATGTGGTGCTTGTTGAGCCAAATCTTGGCTTTGGATTGATTGGCTTTCGTGATGATGGCCGCATCGAAACCAATACCCAAATTGTTCGTGAAGACACCGTGTTCATGCTTAATCGTTTCATCGTACGCACCAATATCATAATTGGTTGCGTGGGTACACTGGATGACCTGATCGAAGGCGTCTTCCCACTTCAGGGCCATACCGGCGCCGCGGGCAAAGTCGTTGCCGGACCCGATGGGGATGTAGCTAACCGGAATCGGGTAAGTCCGGGGTTGTTTGGTGAGACCGTTAATAGCCTCGTGCAGGGTGCCGTCGCCCCCAATGGCGAGAACCACCCAATTTTGGTGGGGTTCATCGGGGAGTTGTTTGGCAAATTGCTCACTCAACAGAATGGCGTGGTGGGGGTACTCCGAAACAGCCAGTTGGTAGGAGACCTGGGCGTCATCAAGGCGTGCCTTGATCTGAGGCCAAAGTGTAGCGGCCTGGCCACTTCCTGCATGTTCATTTAGGATGATATAGAACTGGACAGTCACCGTACTGCTCCTCTCAATTTTTAGTCCATTTCATTATAAACGAAAACTAGCGGGGTGCCTAGTGATTATCGTCGACTTTCCTTAGTTGTAATAATTAAGACGGCAATGGGTTCGAACATGGCTAAATGACAACGTTTTCATGGACTTTGCACAACTAAAAAGGACCCGAGACGATTGGTCTCGAATCCTTCAGATAAATTACTTTGTCATGATGAACATTGGCAGAATCATTGGGTGCCGCTCAGTCTTCTCAAACAAGAAGTTTTGCAGGTCGTCAATGACCGCGTTGCGAATGGAGGCTTCAGTCGCCTTCGGATTGCGCATCGCACGACGGATTGTCTGGAAGACGCGCCGACGACCTTCGTTCAACAGTTCACCGGATTCTCGCATGTAGACGAAGCCACGAGAAAGCAGGTCTGGACCGGCCTTGATCTCTTGGTTCTTGAGATCGATCGTGGCAACCACGACCACCAGACCTTCTTCGGAGAGCAATTGACGGTCGCGTAACACGACGTTGCCAATGTCACCGATGCCAGAGCCGTCAATGTAGACGTCCCCGGCGGTGAAGTGACCAGCGACCCGAGCAGAGTCCTGGGTGAGGGCGAGAACGTCCCCATTTTGCAGGATAAAGCTGTGATCGAGGGGAACCCCACATTGTTCAGCCAGTTCAGTATGAATCTTCAACATCCGGTATTCCCCGTGAATGGGCATGAAGAATTTCGGTTGCATCAGCCGGAGCATCAGCTTCTGTTCTTCTTGACCACCGTGACCGGAAGTATGAATGTTGTTGACCTTACCGTGAATGACGTTGGCGCCGGCTTCTTCTAGTTCGTTAATGACCCGGTTGACCGAAATGGTGTTCCCAGGGATTGGGTTACTAGAGAAGACGACGGTGTCACCTGGTTGGATGGCAATTTGCCGGTGGGTCCCGTTAGCAATCCGTGAAAGGGCCGCCATGGGTTCACCTTGCGAACCGGTACAGAGAATCATGACCTTGTTCGCCGGCATGGAGCGAATGGTATTGGCGTCAACTAACGCTTCGTCGGGGATGTTTAAGTACCCGAGTTCTCGACCATTAACAATGGCTGCTTCCATGGAACGACCAAAGACCGCAATCTTACGACCGTGAGCTAAGGCTGTTTCACAGGCAGTTTCAATCCGAGAAATGTTCGAAGCGAAGGTGGCAAAGATGACCCGGCCCTCAACTTGGTCAAAAATCTTACGGATGGATTTACCCACCCATTTTTCTGACTTCGTCCAGATAGGGCGTTCAGCGTTCGTGCTATCAGACATCAAGCACAAAACGCCTTCTTCGCCCAGCTTGGCCATCTTTTGTAGATCAGGCGGCTGGTTGGTAACGGGTGTTAAGTCGAACTTATAGTCACCCGTTTCCACAATCGTGCCGACTGGTGTATGGACGGCAACCCCCAAGGTATCAGGGATTGAGTGGGTCGTCCGGAAGAAGGTGACACTCATCTTCCGAAATTTAAGCACAGTATCATCATCAATTGTGTGTAGTTCAGTCGATTTAAGTAATCCGTGTTCTTCAAGCTTGTTCTTGATTAAAGCTAAGGCTAACGGCCCCGCGTAAACGGGAACGTTGAGTGCCTTTAGTAAATAAGGAATACCGCCAATATGGTCTTCATGGCCGTGGGTAATCACTAGCGCCTTGATCTTGGCTTGGTTTTCAACGAGGTATTGGTAATCGGGAATCACATAATCGATTCCTAATAATTCGTCCTCTGGAAATTTAATCCCGGCATCAATTAGGATGATTTCATCCTGAAATTGAATCCCGTAAGTGTTTTTCCCAATTTCGCCAAGTCCACCCACGCCAAAGATAGCGGTCTCGTTATTTTTGACGTTTAACTTGTTCATTCAGTGAACTCCGTTAATTTGTAATTCGGATTCTGTTGTTCGTAAGCTAAGTCGTTGCCTTCGATAGCTTCAATGAATTCGATATTGTGGTCCGTGTGTGCTTCCACTTGTGCCCGGGCTTCAACCTCAGTTGGGGCCTCCAGGTAAAGGGAATGCGTATCCTCGCGCTTAGGATTCCGCTTGTTATCTTCTTGGTAATATACTTTGTAAATCACAGACAAAACTCCTTCAATTTAAACGATTTAATTCGTCAATTCGTGAGCGAACGATGAATTATTTATGTCCTGCCGAACTGCGGGTTGCTTACACAACAATTAGCACAATTTTAGCATAGTTTCAGCCGATTGTATAGAATTACCCCTAGACCGTAAAACATGCTATGATTAAACTAGCGTAAAGTGAACGGAGGAGTCGCCATGGCACTAATAGTGGAAATAATTATTGGCATCATTATTGCGTTGGTTATTTACGTTGTGATTCACCGAATGATTGTGCAACGGGCTACCAGAATGGTACGGCGAAACGCCCAGGATGAAACGGATGTGGCGGTCAAGGCCGCCTTACAACGGTTGGTGAATGATGAGGTGCTGACCGAAGAAGAGTGTCAAATTACTTCAGCGGTGACCGTGGCCGACGTCTGGGGCCGGGGCGTGATGGCCTTTGAGTACGCCATGCCGACGGGGATGGATACAGATCGCCGGTTACCGCAATTAGAAACAGCCTTCAATGACGCGTTGGCCAGTTTTAGTGCGGATCACCAAGTCAAAGCAGTTGTGGCCGGACCCGCGTTTGTGGTCAGTGACATCTGGTTGTACGAGGGACAACTCCACGTGGATGTGGCCTACCTCATGAATGAATCCACGGTGGAATACTTGAAAGATTTAAAGAAACTTAATGATCCAGCGATGAAGGACCTCTAGTCCTGGTCAGAGCGACTGATTGGCGGGCTAGATGGCTTAAGTAAATGACGTGTTCTTCCATTAGAAGACATTCGGGATACACGCAAGCGATAGGCCAGTTAATGGTTCACTCTTACTGTCGTTTTAGCGAGGGGTAAGTCGGGATTGTGTCTAGCCCGGTGACAGAATCTGTGTAGATGAGTAAGAATGGACTGTTAAAACAATCACAATATAGTTCTAGAGTTGAATGGGGAAAGATTTCTCAGAAAATCTAAGGCTTCTAGCTATTAAGAAAGAGTCAGTTGAAAAGGGTTCAAGCCCAAGTGCCTGGTTGGCATCAAAGAGCTTGAATCTTTTTTTATTTCGTGGCCCAACAGTTCGAACAAGCTTCAATTAAGATGCTTAATAGCAATTTGGCGAAATACCAAGAGGATGATTGGTGGGAAATGGCATGCCAAGAGCTGGGCTGATTGGTACACTTTGGGGGCAATTTTCTGGTGCTGAGTTCAGATTCGAAGGCTTAATACAAATCAGACTGTTTAATCTTGTTTTTTAGATATATGATATACAATGAAAGTTGATTACGTGTTGGAGGAGAAACTCATATGCGAAAAGTTCACTATTTTTACTTACTTGTTTTAGCAACACTGGGTATTGGGATGTTCTTAGTCAACATTGATATGCCGTCTGCTAGTGCTCATGTTAAATATACGGTTGTTCCAAAGAGTTTGCGGGGAACCTATCATCGTTATTCAAAAAAGAGTCACAAGTGGTCTAGAGTTAAATTTACCAAATATACTTATAAGCTCGGTAAACAGCCGAAACTGTCAGGTAAGAAGTTAATGACTGGTGGTCTATATAGACAACTGTCCATTACAAAGTACGACTCTTACTATGTAACTGAACTTAGTGGAACTGACGCAGCTCAGGCCTTTTACAAAGGCATTACTGTCACCAAAAATGGTAGAAAGATGCATGCGCTTAAAGAATTCGTTTCGTATCCTGGCATTAAACACGAATACACTAGAATCTGGTATCCGTCTAAAATTAAGTAGTATTAACAGAAGCTGTCTCCTGATTGGGAAACAGCTTCTTTTGATTTGGACCTAGTCGTCGGCAGAATAGCTTTCAGCTCCTGATTTTAAGTTGATCAAAGTGTCCGGCATGAATGGATAATTATTTAAGCCGAGGTTCGTATAATGAATCAGCACCGATGATCTTGAACTCGTGGTCAAATAGATGGTAGTACCAGATTGGACAAATTTGCGTGGGGAAAAGGGGCTGTGACATAAGTCTCCAAAATGAAAGCTGGTTGAGGAAAATCTTCGGATTTTCCTCAACCAGCTTTTTGGTA
>NZ_BOLN01000008.1 GCF_016861655.1 Levilactobacillus lanxiensis
GGTTTGATACCAAGTATCAAACCGCCCTACACATATTTGGTTTGTCGAAACAATGTTCAGTTTTCAAAGGTCTACCAAGTTGCCATAAGAAGCAATCGCTCCGTGACAACTTTTAAAGTATATCATGTCGTTTAAATCGTGTCAACATCTTTTTTCAACTCTTTGAATATTTATTCAACATCCAAAGAAATGAATTCGACGTGATTGACACGCCTTGACAACATAAAGCATTGTATCAGTTACGATTTAACTCGTCAAGCACAAATTTCAAATTTTGATTAACTATTCAAGAACCTGTTATTTATGCATTGCTCGTCTCAAATCAGCAACAGGTAATATCTTACCAATCATCTTTAAGTAGGTCAAGCACTAATTGCAAATAAAATAAAAAGCCTCCCCCTAAGAGGAAGCTTGTTCTTGATCTAAGCGCTGTGAGGCCTCGGACTTCCAGCCTTCTAGCCGATCCGCAATTGGTTTAAACCCAATGTTGATGCGATGATTCGTCCAGTAATGTCGGTGCTGATGCTCCAGGGGCTCTGGACTATACGCCACGTGCTCAAGACACCGCAGCGACAAGCTGATTTTTCCCGTGAACTCATCAATGTCCAGGATAACAACGTTCACTTCCTGATTGACCTTTAAATAGTCGTGAATGTCCTTCACGTACCCACAATGGCATTCAGAAATATGAATGAGGCCCTGACGATGACCGCCCAAACTGACAAACGCCCCGTAAGGCTGAATGCCCGTAATGTGGCCGGTCACCCGTTGACCAATTTGAAACGGCATAGTCGTGCCCTCCTCACTAATCATCTGGTGCTAGCCTATTTGGCTTCTGTGACCGTGACTTTGTCCATGGTGACAGGCGTTGCTGGTTGATCACTAGCATCCGTCTTGACCTTGGCAATGGCGTCAACAACGTCCATCCCCGCGATAACTTGACCAAAGACCGTGTGACGGAAGTCCAACCAAGGGGTCCCGCCGTCTTTATAAGCATCGACGATTTCTTCTGGGAAACCGGCATCCTTCATCTGAGCCTGCATCTGTTCCGTCATATCCTTATCTTGCACGATAAAGAATTGGCTACCGTTGGTGTTAGGACCAGCATTCGCCATCGAGACGGCCCCACGCAAGTTGTATAACTCTTGTGAGAATTCATCTTCGAAGGGTTGACCCCAGATGCTTTCGCCACCCATACCAGTACCGGTTGGATCGCCACCTTGAATCATAAAGTTAGGAATGACCCGGTGGAACGTCAAGCCATCATAGTAACCGGCCTTGGCATGGGTCACAAAGTTTTCAACTGTCTTTGGTGCTTGTTCGGGGAAGAGTTGCAGCTGAATGGTCCCCATGGACGTTTCAATCGTTACTTGTGGACCCCTGGCGTTAGCCAAATCAATTTGTGGAAACTTTGTCATAATTATCCTCCATATCTTTTCAAAACACTATCTGCTTATCTATTATCACCGCCAACCGTCAAAAATGCAACTGACAGCCACGGTGTTATACTAAGAGAACACAATTTAATTCGAAGGAGTCTGATTAAATGACAAAACCAACAACGGCTTTAAAGCAACGGACGATTGACTTACTTAACGAACGCGGTGTCGAGCTTGAGGCCATCGCCGACCTGGTTATCTTCCTCCAAAAAGATTACATCGCCGGTCTCACCACCGAGGAAGCTCTCGCCAGTGTGCAAACCGTTCTTAGCAAACGAGAAGTCCAAAATGCCATCCTCACCGGGATTCAACTCGACATTGCCGCGGAACACCACACTCTATTGGAACCTCTACAGACAATTGTCGAACGGGACGAGGGGCTTTACGGCGTGGACGAAACCATGGCGCTCTCTATAGTAGATATTTACGGTTCGATTGGCTTTACCAACTACGGGTACATCGACCGGGTCAAGCCTGGTATCCTGGCCAAGCTCAACGCGCACGAACCTGGGATCATCCACACCTTCCTCGATGATCTCGTTGGGGCGATTGCGGCGGCTGCGGCTGCGCGGTTAGCTCATGACGACACTGGCGAGCAGGATACCCCGTTTAAATAAGCGTCGCACGAGCTTAGCATCAAATATCATAATTTCGTTAAGGTTCACCGGCTCTGCTGACAGTGGGGTCAAAACCTTCTACAATGTAGGCATAACAAATTTCACACTAGCATAAGGAGACCCTTAATGGGATATTTAATTGATTTCGTCTTACACATCGACGACCACTTGGTGAACATCGTCAACACCTTTGGCGGATCCACCTACTTCATTCTTTTCGCCATCGTTTTCGTGGAGACCGGTGCGGTGATTCTGCCCTTTCTTCCCGGCGACTCCCTGTTGTTCGCCGCAGCGGCCCTCGCTGCCAACCCCGCCTACAAGCTGAACATCTGGTTCTTCGTGGCACTCTTCCTATTAGCTGCCATCGGCGGGGACTCGCTCAACTTCTACCTAGGGGGCAAGGCCGGTGCCGCATTGTCCAGTCACTCGTGGTTCGGTCGCCTGATCAACAAGGATAAGCTCGCGCAGTCGGAGAAGTTCTTCCGTAAACACGGACCGTTGGCCATCTTCTTGGGACGGTTCATGCCCATCATTCGGACGTTCGTGCCCTTCACGGCTGCGGGTTCCCAATTCCCTTACCGGCGTTTTCTCAAATACAACGTTAGCGCCGCCCTTACCTGGGTAGCCATCTGCTGTGGCGGTGGGTATTTCTTCGGAAACATCCCCTTCGTCAAGGCGCACTTCTCTGCCGTCGTCTTAGGCATCATCGTGATTTCCCTGATTCCCGCCGTCGTCGGCTGGTTAAAGGGGCGTCACCCATCAACTCCGAGTAGCCTCCCGGAAGACGACTAAAAAATAAGTTCTTGTCACACAAATAAAGCAGGACCTGAGAATTTTCTCAAGTCCTGCTTTTTAGTTTGCCAATTAGGCGCGTTTAATGGCGACACGACCCCGCCAGTATAACCAGCCGAGTCCAGCCTCGAACAGCACGAACGCCAGCACGAAGCAGTGCAGGAAGAACGTATCCGGTAGCGCATTGATGATGGGATCAAGGTCCGGGTCAAAGAGCCAGTCGTTGTTACGAAAGAGCACCTCGTGAAAAGCAATGAAGAAGCCGTTAAAGTTCACGGCTAGCATCGCCCCCAGCACCAGGGGCACAATCGCCGCAATCTGGACCGGCCGCAAGAGACGCCACTGTTCAGCCCGTTGCTTGAGCTGGTGCAAGTACCACCCCGCAGGTCCCACACTGAGCACGAGAACCACGTTATTGAGCAAAAAGAGGTTCTTCACGTCATGAAAATGGACCATCCCCGTAAATGACGTGGGAAAATCGGTCATGTTTAAATCGGTCACCCACGGCAGTTCCAGGTACGCCAGCATTTGCAGATAATTGTGCATGATTTTATTTGCAGACATCTGGACCGTTTGGCTGATGGCCAACCAGTGAATGTCTAGGCGATACAGCCACACGGCGTTGATCGTTAAGAAGATACTTAACGTGATCAGCGCTAAAAAGAGGGCGGTTAACCCACCCCAGCGTGCTAACCTAGTCAATCGGCCCCGCCTCCAGATCCCAGTGAGCCAGGTCCGGCACGGTATAGGTCGGTTGGATGGCCTGTTGCGTCACTTGTGCCGGTGTCGACACACCCGTATAGGTCAACAGGGTGTCCACCCCAGCGTGAATGCCGGCCAGGATGTCCGTCTGGTAGTTATCGCCTACCATCAGTGCCTGATCAGCCGCAATCCCCAGCTGTGCCAGGGAATTATTTAAGATAATCGGTTCCGGCTTACCCACAAAAATCGGGTCCTGTTGCGTGGCGTAGCGCACCATGTCGACCAGCGCCCCGGCACCGGGCATCAAGCCCCGGGCCTTGGGAATATTGGAGTCCGAATTGGTCCCGATAAACGTCGAGCCACTGCGAATCGCCAGAATGGCCTTCGCAAATTTTTCGTAGGTCACGTCACTGTCTAGCCCCACGACCACGTACTCGGGATGGTCCTCATCGACCGTAAACCCCTTTGCAGCCAAAGCCTGTTTGAGCCCAATCTCGCCCACCACGTAAACGGTTCGTTTGCCCGTCTGACCGGCACGGTGGTCTAAAAAGTCCGCCGTTGCCAGGCCGGCCGTGTATACGTTATCCGTGGTGACGTGAATATCGTGGTTATCGGCCAGATTGGCCACCACGTCGACCGGGAGTTTGGTCGTGTTATTCGTCACAAATTTAAAGGGCACGTGCGCCGCCTGAAGCCGCTCCACGAACGCCTTTGCTTTGGGATAGCGCTTGCTACCCGCGTAGATGGTCCCATCAAGGTCGATTAAATAAGCCTGATACTTTTTCACTGCCAACTCTCCCTAATCTTCTTTTTTACGAATGGTAAAGTGCCGCCGTCCCTGACCGCCAGAAGCCACGGTAACCGTCTTCTTGTCGTTGCCCGTAGTGGGCTTGGCGACTGGTCGCCGTTCTTCCGTGTAGGGATGCGACGTGTTACGGTGACGGCGGTGTGACCGTCGCCGATGCGTGTTGTGTGCGCCATTGCCGTTGCCGTTAACAGTAGCATGGCTTTCAGCCGTGGCCGATTTCTTAGCTGGTGCAGCTTCGCGCTTAGCCGACTGGTTCGTTGGCTTTTCTGCCGCGGCTTTCGTCTGATTGCTGGAACTGGTCGGCCGTGCGTTTCGACGCCGTCTCGGCCGCCGTGGTTTGGGTGCCGATTTCACATCCAAATTGTGCAGAATAAAGTAGGCACAGCCAAAATTACAGGATTCATAGAGATAGTCCTGTACGGCATCAATCTGATTTTGCTTGGCGCCCGCACGGTCTTCGGCGTAAAAGCCCTTCAACCGGAGCTGTTCGAAGCCCCAGTCGCCGACAATGTAGTCGAATTTGCTCAAGATGGTGCTGAAGCGTTGGGAGAATTCCGTGAAATCAAATCCATCCCGGACGTCGGCAACCACTTCGTAGGGATGGCCATTGATGTTTAAATGCGTCTCATCGACCCGGACCACTTCGGCGGCTGGCTCCCGGGTTTCTTTTTGTTCGGCAACAAGTGCCTCTAAATCTTTGCGATCCACCGTCGTCATCCTCTCTGTTTCTAAGTTAAGGGGTAGTGCTTCGCCAGATATTTGGCAAAGACTTCCCGTAATAAGTCTTCATATAAGATTTGATTCTGGCCCACGATTGAGATCGTTGGGAAAAATGGGATGAACAAATAGTGATCCAATCCCGCAATCGTATACTGCTTAGTTGGTGATAGCGGTTCGCCCCGCCAGGTGACCTCGTGGGTCTTGGCGTCATAGGCGATACCCAAATAATTGATCTCTCCAAAGATTTTACCACGAAATCCCATGCCTTTTTGCGGAAAGTACCGTAAAAATAGTCGGGCGAGCTCAAATTCCTGAATCAACCGCCACAAGTCGTAGCCACTTAACGTGATCTTCATCACGTGCATGTTGTGGGGTAAGAGCTCGTGGAGTTGATTCTGGTTGACCACACCACTAGGTAAATCGTGGAGAAAGAGCCCGGCATTTAAAATGGCTGCCTGGGTGCCGGCGTACTCTGCCACCGCGTGCAAGCCTTCTTGGACTAGCCGGGGATGACCAGCCGGATCAGCCTCCATGGCAACCGGCAAGTTGGCGACCCGTTGTTCGGACAAAATGGACTTGCCCAGGTCATCGAGTGCGCCAATTTCAGCAGCATCCCCGCTCTGTTCGGGTAAGGTCGCCGTTTCCACGACGCCAGCCTGGCCCCGCTTCAGCTGATGATCCTCGAGGTCCAACGTGATACGACCCACGTAACGCCCCCATTTGCCAGCCGCGGCCAACAGGCTATGGTTATCCTGCTCGCCGTGCTTGAGCAAGTGGTGCGTGTGACTGCCGATGATGACCGTCACCTCAGGAAAGCGCTTGGCAATCTGCCGGTCGACGTCTAATCCCAAATGTGACAGCAAGACGCACACGTCAAATTGCCCGGCATAGGTCTGTAAGAGCTGCGTTAAGGCTGGATTGACGGCAATCGGGTACCAACCGGCCAAAGGATACGTCAGATGGTACGGCGCCGTTAGCCCTAACACCAGCATTCGGGTCCCTGCCGGCGTCGTGAAAACCTGATGGTCGATGGCCCAATCCGGTTGCTTGTGCGTGTCCCCAGTCAGGATGTTGCCCAGAATCACGGGGAAATTTGCATGGTCGTAGAGATGGTCCAACTGCGCGCGCATGAACCCCAGGCCCTCGTTGTTGCCAATCGTGGCCGCATCGTAGCCAATCTGATTCATCAGTTCAATGTTTTTCTGACCGACCGTCGCCTCACTCACGGGGTGGACCCGGTCAATGTTATCACCCAAATCAAAGGTGTAGACGGTGTCCCCCGCTTGTTCGGCCTGTTGCCGGGTGTTCGCCAGGTACCGGCGAATCCGCGGCCAGTTCTCAAAGTGTGAATGCAGGTCGTTGGTATGCAAAATGGTAATCCGTTCCATCAATTCTCTCTCCTCTTAACACTGATTTCAATCGTACGGCATCGGAGAGAAACGGTCAAGCATGGGCCGCATCACCTGACCGGCCTGATAACCGTGACCATCCTAAACGACCATTTATTGCTTTTCCTGGAACTCCTGGGCCTTGCCAGCGACCATTTCTTCAATCTCACTGGTTGAAAATGGCGTTCCAAATGGCACTTGTTCGGTGAGATAGCGGGTTTCTGGCGTATCCACGCCAACGTTGATATTCTCTTTGACCGGCACCGCGTAATGGTGAATATGCCCGTGCAAATTAATAATCTGGTTCACGATTCCCAGCATCATTGGATAATGGGTCATGTAATACTGCCGGTGATCATATTTGATCAGTACGCCGACGTCGTGAAAGGCAAATTTAGACTGACCGTTTTCAATGGGATTGTGCGCCGCCAGGTACTTGAACAGGGCGCGGCTGTCATGATTTCCCTTGATCAGTTCCAAATGGCCGTTCAGTTGCGATAAGACGTTGCAGACGGCCTCATCCGACTTCACGGCTGGCTTGGTAAAGTATAGGGCAATGTCGCCCAGATGATAGACCGTGTCGGTCGGCGCCACCCGCTTGTTCCAATTATCAATGATGGTTTGATTCATTTCGTCCACGCTGGCAAAGGGCCGTGGGGCAAAATCGCTGTCCCCCAACAGATCTTCGTGAAAGAAATGGGTATCTGACGTAAAAAATTCCATGAGTGCTCCCCCTTTTATAAGATATCTAATGGTTGCTTCGTCGTTGGTGCTGGAAAGGCTTGGTCCAGCTGCGTTAATTCAGCCGGTGACAGCGTCAGGTCGGCCGCGGCCACATTTTGTGTCATATGCGCCACGGAACTGGTCTGCGGAATCGCCAGGACTTGCGGTTGGTGAATGACCCACGCCAAGAGGACTTGATAGATTGACACGTGGTGTTGAGCCGCGATGGCCTTGACCGTCTCGTTTGTGGTCAAATGGTGGCCCCAAGCATCCCCCTGAGCAATTGGTGAATAGGCAATCAGCGGCAGCTGGTGTTCTCGTTGCCAGGGCAAGACGGCGTAGTCCAAGCCTCGACTCCCCAGGTGGTACAGGTCTTCGTTGGCGACGGCTTGATCACCGCCGGGGAGCTGCCAGAGTTCCTTTAAGTCGTCAATATCAAAGTTAGACACGCCCCACGACCGGATTTTCCCGGTCTGTTGCAGGCGTTGGAGCTCCGCCACCGTTTCGGCTAACGGTACGTTGCCCCGCCAATGGTAGAGGTAAAGATCCAGATAATCCGTCCGTAACCGCCGCAGACTGGCATCCAAGCTGACGGCCATGCGTTGCCGGGACGCATTTTCCGGTAACACCTTGGAGATCAGATAGATCTGTTGCCGGTCGATGGGGGCCAACGCCTCCCCGACCAGGTCCTCGGCCCGACCGGAACCATACATTTCGGCCGTATCGATGACCCGGGCTCCCGCAGCGATGCCCGCGCGGATGGCCGCAATCTCAGTTTCCCGTTGGTCTGGACGGTCGCCCATGTGCCAAGTGCCAAGTGCCAATACCAATTGTGGGCACTGTCTGTCCGGCAATCGTGACTTGTTTCATCATTAAACACCCCTATTAGCTTAGTCACCAACTTAGCTGATTGTCCGATCATTTAGACGACTAATAACTTGGCAATTTGCCCAAGTCTGTGCCCCCAAATATCAGATATCCTCACCAAAGCGGCAACCGTTATATTACTCCTATCGTAGCACTTTCAGCGTTTTTTCGCTGACTCTGGCCCGCGGATGCGCCCAATTAAAAAGAGCCTGGAATTTTATCCCAGGCTCACGTATTTCGTTTGACATTATTTAGATTTCTTTGGTGTCGTCGGTCGTGCCATCATCCACAACGGGATGACTAGCTGTCCGCCGATCCTTCAGGTATTTGCCGACACTCAACGCTGCGAGCCAGAAGATGGACCCAATCAACGCAATCAGCGTGTCCACCCGGAACAGGAGGACGATTCCGACCATGGCCAGAAACGCCAGAATAAAGTAATCGCTCCACGGGAAGAATGGCATCTTAAAGCTGGACTTGGTGGTGACGCCGGCCGCTAACTGTTGTTTCTTGTATTTGATATGTGCCACAACGATTGCGCCCCAGATGAACAGGAAACAAGTTGTCGCCACACTGGAAACAAACGCGAAGACGTGACCCGGAATCAGGAAGTTCAGGAAGACTGACACAGCAATCACAACGGTTGAGAACCGCAGCGCCCGGACTGGGACCTGCGCACGTGAGAGAACACCCATGTGCTTGGCGAACTTCCCCTCACCCCGGTAGGTCAGGGAGAACAGCATCCGCCCGGTCGTAAACAACGAACTGTTGCAGGCCGAAGCCGCCGCCGTCAAGACCACGAAGTTGATCACGGCCGCAGCGGATTGAATCCCCACGTTCTTGAACACTTGAACGAAGGGACTGCTGGTTGGGGAAACGGCTTGCCATGGGTAGATGGACATCAGTGCTAACAGAGAGCCCAGGTAGAACAGGATGATTCGCAGCGGAATCTCGTTGATGGCCTTAGGCAAGACCTTCTTCGGGTTGGCCGTTTCGGACGCGGTCATCCCCACCATTTCGATGCCGACGAAACTGAAGAGCACCATCTGGAAGGAAAGGAAAAAGCCTTTGGCCCCGTTGGCAAAGAAGCCGCCGGAAACCAAGTTTGTGACGCTGGCGTGACCAGCCGGTGTCGGGTAGTGCACGGCAACCATGTACGCCCCGGCAAGAATCAAGGCAATGATGGCCACAATTTTAATGATGGCAAACCAGAATTCCGTTTCACCAAAGGCACTGACCGTGACCGAGTTTAAGGTCAACAGGATACCCAGTAAGACCAGTCCCGTGACCCACTGTGGCAGGTGTGGGAACCAGAATTGCATGTATTGCCCCGCGGCGGTAATTTCTGCCATGGCAATCGTGATCCAGCAGACCCAGTAGGTCCACCCGGCCACGAAGCTCATATTGTCACCCAGGTACCGCTGAATAAAATCAATGTACGAGTGTGCATTTAAATCTGAGAGTAAGAGTTCACCTAATGCCCGCATTAACAGGAAACACATGATTCCCGTTATCAGGTAGGCCAACACAATGGATGGTCCGGCAAGGTGAATCGATTGGCCGGCCCCCAAGAATAGCCCCGTCCCGATTGTGCCCCCCAGCGCAATCAGTTGGACGTGACGACTCTGAAGGCCCCGTGAAAATTCTTGGTTTTCATTCACTTGACTTTTTTTCATCTTAATCGCCCCTTTGTTGAAATTCATTATACACGTCCAAGGGGGCAATACTAGTAGCGACACTGGTTGGTTTGGTAAATTAAAAAGCGTTGCCAGCCCAGTGTAATCCAGTTTACGTCACTTTCGTGGATTTTAGATGAAATATATTCAACTGTTGTTGCAAGATTCCGTCCGGTTATGAAACCGTGAGAAAAGATGGCACAAAAAAGCGACCCCACCGGCGCAAAATGCCAGTGAAGTCGCTGTCGTGAGTGGCGCAAGGCCCTCACTTTTTAAAGCTTATTTCCGTAACCGTTCGATGTCCCGAACGATCATTAATTCTTCATCGGTTGGAATCAAGAGGGTCTTGATCTTAGAACCGGCAACACTTAAGTCGCGTTCAACGCCACGAATGTTGTTCTTTTCTGGGTCAACGCCAATGCCGAAGTAGCTTAACTTGTCGGCAACTTCTTGACGAATCATGATGTCGTTTTCACCCACACCGGCCGTGAAGACGATGGCGTCAGCGCCACCCAATTCAGCCAGGTAAGATCCAACGTAGCGAATGATCCGGTTGATGAACATGTCACGGGCTAACTTCGCACGTGGGTTCTTAGCTTGAACCTTTTCCAGGTCACGCATATCAGCGGAAACACCAGAAACCCCGATCAAGCCAGACTTCTTGTTCAAGATGTTGATCATGTCATTAGGCTTGTCGATGTTCAGTTTTTCCATCAGGTAAGCCACTAAGGAAGCATCGATATCCCCAGAACGGGTGGCCATTTCGATACCGGCCAGTGGCGTGAAGCCCATGGACGTGTCAAATGACTTGCCATCCTTGATGGCAGTGATGGAACCACCGGCACCCAGGTGCATGGTGATCAGCTTCAAGTCCTTCAACGGCTTGCCTAACATGGCAGCGGCCCGGCCAGCAACGTAACGGTGGCTAGTCCCGTGGGCACCATACTTACGGGCACCATACTTTTCGTAGTATTCGTAAGGGATGGCGTACATGTAGTTTTCTTGGGGCATAGAGGTGTGGAAGGACGTATCAAAGACGGCCACACTCAAGACGTTAGGCAAAATCTTCTTGAAAGCTTCGATGCCTAAAGCAGCGGCTGGGTTGTGCAATGGAGCATATTCGGACAAGTCCTTGATCTTTTGTAAGACCTCGTCATCAATAATGGCAGAGTCCTTGAATTCTTGACCCCCGGCAACAACCCGGTGACCGATACCCGTGATTTCGTTGAAGTCGGTGATAATCTTCAAGTCAGTCAATTGGTTCAGCATCAATTGGATAGCGGCACTGTGGTCGTCCACGTCTTCATGCGTTTCGTACTTTTGGCCGTCGCCGTACTTGATTTCAACTAACGAGTTGCCCAAACCAATTCGTTCAATGGCCCCTTCAGCGATAACTGATTCTGCAGGCATTTCGAACAGTTTGAACTTTAAAGTTGAACTGCCGGCGTTAATTGCTAATGATTTTCCCATGTGGTATTTCTCCTTTTATTTGCGATCGGTCAGTAGGTTTTGTTCTTCCCACTGCACAATCTCTGCAACAAACTTTTGGAACGCTGATTGATTCTTAAATGAAGGGAATTCCCCCAACATGACTTGTTCAACTTGCTTGGCGCCCGCACCCGGCTTCTGTAAGATCAAAATGGCCTTTTGTGCGTTGGCATTCGCAAATAACTCACTTGGCAGATTCAACAATCCCTGCAAATAAGCGTTGTTTGGCAACCACTTCAACAGGTTCTCTGCCTGTTCACTCTGGAAGAGTTGTGAGGGCACCAGAAAGACACCGATACCGCCAGGCGTCAACTGATTCATGGCTTGCTCCAACAACAAATGATGCACATAAGTGTGCCCTTTTTGCGCCGCTGTCTTGAAGTTGACTGCATTGTCATCAACTGGGTAATACCCAATTGGTAAGTCAGCCACAATCAAGTCACTAGCTGGCACCAATAACCGTTCCAAGGCATCCTGGTGAACCAGTTCCACCGGAATGCGTTGCAGGTCACTGGATGTTTGGGCAATCGCTAACATGGTGTCATCGTTATCGATTCCGTACGCATCAATCTTACCAGCAACGACCGCTTTTAGCTGTGAAATCACAGCAGTTAACAAGTTCCCTGTCCCTACTGTTAGGTCCAGCAATGACAGGTGGGTCTTCCCCTTCTCTAACCGGGTAACCAAATAGCCCATGATGTAGGCAATGGTATCAGGCGTTAACTGATGATTGGCTTGGATTTCATCGATACGAATGGCTTTCAGCATTGCTAATTGCACTGCTCGCCGCACCGTTTCCGAATCAAAGCTTTGCCAATCGGCCTGCTGGTACAAGTCAGTTAATTGGGCGACGGTTTTTTGATCTGGCCGATCGTCTTCAACTTGAACTTGTCCGTTGAGGAGGTTATCCCCCGTCTCAACGAACGCATCTAAATAAGATGTGCTTAGTGCTGCTTGTAAGGTCGTCGTGGACTCGTCCAGGACCTTAAAGAGCGCTTCAGTCTGTTCTTGTGACAGCACGCTTCGCCTCCTTGTGAATTTTCCATGACACATTGTATCCGCTATCTATACTACCGATTTTTTACCCTTTATTCAAGCAATCTTTGCGGCGAATCCGCTTTGGTCGGCTGGTGACGTCGGGGTGTCGCCCCCTTTTTCACGAGCTGTCGGGTCTGGTGCACAATCTTTTGCGTCGATTGCTGATAGTCGCGAACCAGCTGATTGGTTGTCTCTCGACGCGCAGCTAGCCCGACCCCAACGACGCTCAAAAGTAGGCTGACACTGGCTAAGAAAAAGAGCGCCCAGAGTGTCAGGAACCCGTGATGCCGCGTAAATCGACGAGTGTGGTCTGCCAAGGTAATCCCTCCTGTTTGAGTCGTAGCCGCACCACCCCTTTGCCCAAATCCTGCCAGTGAATGGCCGTGACCTGGCGGAGCAAGGGGTCGTATCCCCGAAACCGAGCGTTGGTCAGCTTCAACACTTGCTTACGGTCAATTGACAGTCTCACTGGTTTATTTGCCTGCTGCTGGTCGTAAACGGTGAGGACGTCATCGTCAGCCGCTGCGAGACGGTAACGGCCCGGCTGTTCAAGAAGCTGAACCACCTGATACCAAGCAACCGGGTCATGCCGAAGTGGCCGCAGAAATGTTTGCTCCGTGCCGGTTGCCAGGACAAACATCCCCGCCGCAATCGCTAACGCCACGACAGTTTCAATTAGGGTGAATCCCGCGCGGCGCCTCATTGCTGGTCCAACCAGTGCTGTAAGGCCCGGTCGTGGGCCTGACGCGCCGTCTCTAATCTAACCTGTCGCTGCCGCTCTAAATGATGGGTGGCCTGTAAGAAATCCGTGGTCAGGGTCACTGCCAGACACACAACCGCGAGCGCCAACAAGGCATCAGGTAGCACCCACCCGTGGCGGTCGTCGTGTTGACGTGGTTTCCACATAAAAAATCGCTCCTCCCAATTGAAACGTTTGATAAATCCAGTTATGGCTGGCCGTGCTGTACCATTCCATTCGTAACGCTGTCGAGGCACCGGAAGGCCGAATGGTCCAAGCCGTGTCCGGATCGCGCAGTTGTAGGGTTGGCGGAATCCTTAACTGCCCCAGAACCTGGTGACCCTTGATGGTGCTAAGCGTGACTACGTGTTGCGCTGAAATCACCCGAATGCCTACCACTTCGCGGCGACGGATGGCGGCTTGCCGACCCGCCGTCCACATCCGTTGCCAAGAGGGCCAGAAAGCCCGTTCCGCTAAAAGCTGTTGGTGCCGCTGCCCCTGAAACGTGACCAATACTGTGAGTCCCGACACGATGACCAGAACAATCAGCATTTCGTATAGGGTAAAGCCCCTACTTCTGGGCAATGGCCTGGTCCCCTTTAATTTGAATGCGTTCCTGCTCGGCACGTTCAACCTGTTGGGCGGTCAGGTATTTGCCGCTCTGTAACATCTCATAGGTCACATGCGGTTCCCGAGCATCCTTGACCGGGTGATCATCCAGATAGGCCGTGACCTGACCCTGAACGACCGTCGTCATGGCATTCCCATGAATCTGGTTGGCGCGCTGCCGCTGATTATTCAGGTTGGGCAGGATAATTAAGATCAATAAGGAAATAATAAAGAGCACGATGGTCATTTCCACCAGCGTAAAGCCGTGCCGCACGTTAGTCATTGTAGACCCCCTGTAAGTTTTGATACATCGGTAACAAGAGACTCAGATAGGCGCCGACAATCAGCAGGGCGACGACGCCCAGCAGAATCGGTTGGACCAAAGCTAACCCCCGTTCCGTCCGGCGCACCAGCTCCCGATACTGGAGCGTACTGAACGCCCGGAGTTCCCGAGCCAATTGGGCACTGGTGCTCCCCTTTTGTAGAAAGACCAACACCTGTGCCGGAATAAACGCCTGCTCCCTTAACCAGCCAACGGGCGACTGACCACCGGCTAGCTGGCGTTCCAGCCGATAAGCCAGTTGGTGAAGCAAGGCGCGTTCCGGCAAGTGCTGGAGCACCGCTATCATCTGTTTAACACTCAGGCCGCTCTGCACCAGCTGACCGAGGTTTGCCGTCAGGTAGTACGCATAGTAGGTCTGACAGATGCGGCCGATAAAGGGGACCCGCAAGTACAGGCTCGCCAAACGCAGACTGGGTTGGCGCATCCACCACCGCGCGGCACTGACTAAGACCAGCACCAAGATGAGACCACCGCCCAGCCAGCTGTACTGTTGCCAGCCAATCGGGAGTGTTTGGGTCGGCGCTACCTCATGCTGAAGCTGAGGGAGAATCCCCACCTGTAGTGTCAGAAACAACCCGGCCATACTGACAAATAGGCCCAGCGGATACGCTAACAATTGCCGCAACCGTTGCCGCTGGGTCGCCATCAGCCGTAAAAGTTCGGCCGCCTCCCGTAATGCTGGTGCCAGCTCGCCATAGGTCGTGGTGACCTGCAGTTGAAAATAAATATTGGGCTGCAGGTATGGCGCTAGCAAGGGGACCAGGTCGGCCCCACCTAACAGTGCTTGCTCAAGTGTTGCCAAGCCGGCCGGAAACTCGCCGCCGACCGTACGCAGGAAGGTCACGGCCTGCTTCAGTGAAAAGCCACTCGCAAGTTGGTCGGCCAGTAATTGGCAGAACCGGGCCTGAGTCGTCAATGGCCACCTAGCCCGCCCGAAATTTTGCCGCCGTAGCCGCGCTAATAATCTGGGTTGCTGCTGCGTTTTCAAGGGTTTCTCGCCACCTTTCTGTCGGAGTCACGGTTGCCTGCCACAGGGAAGAATCCGTCACAATATCCAGGAGCACGGCCGGTGTGCCGTCTTGCTTAGGAATCAATCGCTGATAGCACGCCGCCGTCAACACCTGACGAAGCTGGCTCGGGGCAACCCCCAAGTCCGCCAACCGACTCACGGTCCCGACCGCCGTTTGAGCGTGCACCGTGCTCATGACCAGATGGCCACTCAGCGCCGCCCGGACCGCCGCCTGGGCCGTCTGTTGGTCGCGAATCTCCCCAATAATAAAGGCGTCAGGTCGATGCCGTAAGCCCACCTTGATCAGTGCATCGTAACTCATCCCCGCCGGTTCATTGACCTGTAGCTGAATAAACCGCGACTCTTTGATTTCCACCGGGTCCTCCACGGTCAGCACCACGGCAGACTGGGCTAAGCCGCTCGCCGTCGTGTACATGGTCGTGGTCTTCCCCGCCCCGGTTGGCCCGGCAAATAGCATCAGTCCCCGTCGCTGGGCCAAAGACACGAGTTGTCCCTGTTGTGGCGGCACTAAATAGGCCGCCCGGGTAGCTGCATAAGGGTAGATGACGCGAATCACCAGGGATTCCTGGTTGGCGTAGTCCCCCACGGTCGAGAAACGTAGCTCGACCGGCACGGGTCCCGACCAGGTCAGTGCCCCGACTTGAGGCCGCCGCCGTTCACTAACGGCCATGTTGGCGTGAAATTTAAAATACGTCATGATCTGCATCCCCACTGCCAGCGTCACCGTTTGCCAAATGACGAGTGCCAATGCTGTTCGCAAGCGAATCTGATACCCCGTTTCGTGGGGTAAGACGTAAATATCGCTAGCGTGTTGCGTTACCGCTGCGGCAATCAGTTTTTGAATCAGGTCCTCAATCAAGTTGTGCCACCTCCAAGTCCTTTTAAGTTAACTCCGTAATCAATCGCCAAATGTTTTTTATTTTTGAAAAAAAGGCAAAAAAAATAACGCCCACCGAAGTGAACGTTATTTCGAAAAAATCTATTCAACACTTTCAGGCAAAACGGCTGCTTCATAAATATCAGAAACATCGTCGTTGTCTTCGAGTTCTTCAATCAAACCTTGGTATTGCGGAGCCTTAGCTTCTGGTACTTCGGTCGTGTTTTGTGGGAACATCCGCACTTCAGCGGTGTCCAGCTTGTAACCCTTGGCCTGTAATGCATCACGGGCACTGATTTCACTCTGTGGATCCGTGAAGATCTTGAACTCGTCGTCCGTGGTCTGCATGTCATCTGCCCCGGCGTCTAAAGCATCCATCAACATCGTGTCTTCATCCGTATCCAAGCCATCACGTAAGATGACAATGTAACCCTTACGATCAAACATGTATGAAACGGAACCGGCTGCACCCAATGCACCACCATGGTGCGTGAAGGCAGAACGAACAGCCGCAGCCGTCCGGTTCTTGTTATCCGTTAAGGCAGCAACCATGATTGCTGTCCCGGCTGGACCGTAGCCTTCGTAGGTGATTTCTTCGAACTTAGCGCCACCAACACCAGAGGCCTTATCTAAAGCCCGCTTGATGTTGTCCTTAGGCATGTTAGCTGCCCGCGCTTTGTCCATTTCCAAACGAAGTTGAGGGTTACCGTCGGGATCAGGACCACCTGCTTTTGCAGCTTGGTACAAATCACGTGAGATTTTTTGGAAGATTTTTCCACGTTTTGCATCCTGAGCATTTTTCCGGCCCTGGATGTTATGCCATTTAGAATGTCCTGACATCGTAACTCCTCTTTTCTAAAGTTTTATATATCCGTATAAAACAGACACTGTTCATATTAGCACTTACTCCGCTTTCATTCAATTGGCAAGCTCACTATTTATCTATACAACAAAAAATGTATAAACGTTATCACCCTTCCCCTTTAAAACAGTGTTTTCACGAATTTCAAAAGAATAGATTATGTATAAAACCACCTTTTTCAAAATAATTCTTGTATAAATAATCGAGTCCTGCTATACTCGTTAGCAACATCAAAAAATATTGAGGAGCTTTTATATGAAGAAGAGATTGATATTATTCTTTGCTCTGCTGTTGGCGCTGGTCACCGGCTTCACCGCCCTAACCACGACGGCGAACGCTGCCACCGACAACTCACTGACAAAGATTGAGAAAAAGGGGACGCTGGTCATGGGGACCTCGCCCGATTATCCACCTTATGAATTCCAGGCAACCGTTCACGGCAAGACCAAGATTGTCGGGATGGACGTTGCCGTCGGCCAAAAGATTGCCAAGGACATGGGCGTCAAGCTCGTCGTGAAGTCGATGTCGTTTGATTCCTTGTTAGTTGCTTTACAAACGGGGAAAGTCGACATGGTTATCTCCGGGATGAACCCCACGCCCGCTCGGCGGAAAAACGTGGCCTTCACCCACACCTACTACCAAGGTGGGTACAGCATCGTCATCAACAAGAGTGACAAGGGTATTTATAAGAACAAAGATTCCTTCGTTGGCAAGACCATTGGGGCGCAAACCGGGTCGACCATGTACAACGAATCCAAGAAGCAAACCAGTGGTACGACCGTTAAAGGAATGACCTCCGTGTCCGACCTGATCTTGGCGCTGCAAAGCCACAAGATCCAAGGGGTCGCGATGGAAAAGCCTTCTGCGCAAGCCTACGTGGCCAACAACAAGGAACTTGCCGCTATTCCCAGTGACTTTAATTTAAGCGCTTCGGATACCAGTGCTTCCGTTGCCTTCGCTAAGGGCTCCACGGCCTTAGTCAACAAGGCCAACAAGTCCGTTGACCAGATTAAGCAACAGAACCTCGTCAACAAGGCTTACCTGCCCGCTGCTGGGAAATACTTAAAGACCAACACGGTTAACACCAGCATGTTCCACTACTGGAAAGCCTTCCTGACTGGGATCGAATACACCTTAATCATCACCGTCTGCTCCGTCTTCTTCGGGTTTATCTTAGGGGTGCTCTTATCCCTGGCACGGATGGCCCGCGGCGGCGTCTTCAAAACGGCCCTACGGTGGTTGGCAACGGCCTACGTTGAATTTATCCGGGGCACGCCAATGATGGTCCAAGTCATGTTCGTTTACTTTGGCCTAGGACTCATCGTTAACCTCCCCGCCTTAACTTCCGGGATCATCGCCATTTCCTTGAACTCTGGGGCTTACGTGGCCGAATACATCCGTGGAGGAATCAACTCCGTGGACAACGGTCAAACGGAAGCTGCCCGGAGCCTGGGGATGTCCAGCGGTGCCACCTTACGCTACGTCGTCTTACCACAAGCCCTAAAGAACATCTGGCCATCACTCGGAAACGAATTTATCACCCTGATCAAGGACAGTTCCATCGTCTCCATCATTGGGGTCTCCGAACTGATCTTCCAAAGCAACATTGTGCGTTCTGACACTTACCGGGGGGTTGCCCCAATCGCCGTCATCATGGTGCTCTACTTCATCTTGACGTTCACGGCTTCTCGGATTCTGAACTACTTCGAAAGGAGAATGCAACATGACTAAACCAATTATTGAGGTTAAAGATCTCGCCAAAAACTTTGGCAAAAACCAAGTCTTAAAAGATATTACGGAACAAGTCACCCCTGGCCAAGTCATCGTCGTTATTGGTCCTTCAGGTAGTGGGAAATCAACCTTCCTGCGGTGCTTGAACTTACTGGAAACGCCCACCTCTGGAGAGGTCGACTTCGCCGGTGAAAATCTGACGACCCTGGATACCAAGCGTGTCAACGAGTTGCGGGAACAAATGGGGATGGTTTTCCAGAGCTTCAACCTCTTCCCGAACATGACTGTGCTCGAAAACATCAAGCTGGCGCCCATGAAGGTCAAGCACGTGGATGACGCCACAGCAACTAAGCGGGCCCATGAACTTCTCAAGCAGGTCAACTTAGACGACCACGCCGACGCCTTCCCTGCCAGCCTCTCCGGTGGTCAAGCACAACGGGTTGCCATCGCGCGGTCCCTGGCCATGGATCCCAAGGTCATGCTGTTCGATGAACCAACCTCTGCCCTGGACCCCGAAATGGTCGGTGAAGTGCTGAGCGTTATGCAACAATTGGCCGAACAAGGCATGACGATGGTCGTAGTCACCCACGAAATGGGCTTTGCCAAGTCCGTGGCCGACCGCGTCTGGTTCATGGCCGATGGCTACATTCAAGAAAACAGTACCCCGGACGACTTCTTCAGTAATCCCCAAACGGAACGGGCACAAGACTTCTTATCTAAGATTCTGATGTAAATAACTGCTTAAAAATGCTCGTCGACCTTGCGCCGGCGAGCATTTTTTCTATCTGATTCTCGTTCTCACAAGGGCAAGTCAAAGAGGACCGTTCACGATTTTGTCTCGTGAACGGTCCTCTTTTTTCGTGATAACGACTAACTTAATTTATTCATGACGACGTTTCTTCAATCCTGCAAGACCGAGGGCGCCTAGCAAAACGCCTAAGGCTGCCCACCAGGTTGTCGGAGCCTCGTTAGTCTGTGGCAACGTTGTCTTCGTGACAGGTGCGACAACTGGCTGTGCGGCCGACTTATTAGCAGTTGTGGTGGTTGGCGTAATCAACGCGCCATCCCCACCGTGGTGCAGGGTCCCCGTTGCTGGGTCACCCGTAATCGCGGCACCAATGCCGCCATTGTAACGTTCAAGCGTCTTCTGGGCACTCTTTTTGGCCTGCACGTTGATGGTTGCTCCGGCCCCCTTCTTATGAACACCCTGGTCGCTAATGACCTTGTGCACATCGTCGGGATCTGTCGGTTTGGCTGGATCAACGGGCTTAACGGGATCGGTTGGGTCGGTCGGGTCGGTTGGATCCGTGATATCTGGGTCGCCCCCGTTACCAGGATTCGTGGTGCCGCCTCCGCCGCCCGTGGTTGGGGCAACCACGTGAAGCGTCACCGTCTTGGTCAAGTTACCGTAATGGAGTGTCACGGTGTAATCACCGGCCTTAGTCGTGTCCGCATCCCCCATATCCAGGGTCAGCTCGCTGTCGGCAACCGGTAACGCATTGGTATCCGTTGCCGCGGCCTTAAAATCAGCAAGTGTTGGCGCAGTGCCATTCACCTGCATGGTGTAGTCACTCCCGGTCAACGTTGCCGCAACCGGATTGATGGTCAATTTGCCAAGGGCGACGTTAGCTGCCATGTAGTTTGCGTCCAACTGGCTGGTATCCAGCAGATAAGCGTAGTCGCCAGCTGTTTCGCCAGGCACCCGCGTCACTTGCAGGCCAGAAGTCGTCATCGCGTCGCCCTTGCTATCGGTCACCGTAAAGACAGGCGTTGGATCAGCGGTACCGGCATCCTTGGTAGCACTGGCAACGTTGACCGTCAGTGGTGCCGCCACAATGGTCAGCGTCGCGTCGGTCCCATTATCGGTCCAGTCGTAGTAATCGCTGGCGGGCGCTTCCGCTTGAACCCGGGCAATGGCGTCTGGGTCGAGGCTGACCTGGTACGTCCCCACGTTTGGCAGAGAGGCCGCCGTCAAGGCTGAGGTCTTGCCGTTAAATTTAGACGTGCTCGTTTCGCCAGACGGTGTGACGATTAAATCCCCGCTCTTCAGGGTGTACACGAACCCATCGGACAACGTCAACGTGTACTGCGATGCGTCAAAGACCGGCGCTTGGCCAGTATACGTAACGGTGGCGTTGCCGGACAGGCTGTAGCTAGCTTCCCGCTTGATAACGGTCACCTGAGCCGTCGAGGAATCAACGCCTTCGTAGCTGTAAGTCACGTTGTAAACGCCCGCGTTCTGCGTCACCTGATTAGCATCAACGCTAGCTCCCTTGGCATCGGTAATCGTGACCACCAGATGGTCTAAAGGAATGTTTTCACCGTTAGTCATCACGGCGCTAACCACGTTGTCCGTTGGTTGCCAGCCATCGCCATACCAAACCGTTGAGTTGGCCACTTGAATCTTCGGGTCATTCAAGACGACTTGGTAGTTTCCTGTGTAAGTAGCGCCGGTGCTGTCGGTCAGTGTCCAGGCAAACGTGAAGTTCTCCACGCTATCCGGAATGGTAAATTTGCCATTGCTGTAGGTCACGCCGTTAGACAACTTGGTCAAGGTTAAATCAGTGTTTTTGAGGTCACCAACAGCAACGTCAAACAGATCATCGATTGAATTTAATTTAGCCTTACTCGTGAAGATGGTGGCCGTCTGGTTTTGGGCCAGAATCGCCATGTCACCCGCTGCAGTCAGGCTGGTCAACCGGTTATAGTCAAACGCATTGGCACCGACCTTTGTCGACGTTGCAACCTGAACACCCGCCAGTTGATTGCCGAAGAACGCCTGCTTGCCAATCGTGGTGAGCGCCGGGTTACTGAGGTCCAGCTGACCGCCCAGGGCGTTGTAGGTGAAGGCGCTCGTGCCAATCGTCGTGAGATTCGCATTGACCGTCAATGATTCCAAACGGTTCCCGGCAAAGGCCAGGTCGCCGATGGTCGTTAAGGCTGGTGGCAAGGTTAAGCTCCCTGTCAGACCAGCGTATTCAAACGCCCCACTCTTAATCGTGGTGAGTGCCGTGGCTTCACTGGTGTCCACGGACGTTAATTTAGAATCGTAGGTAAAGGCATTAGCCCCAATCGTAACCAGGCTGGCCGGTAATTTGATACTTTTCAGCGAGGAATTCGCCAGAAAGGCTTGGTCGCCAATGCTCACTAAGCTGGCGGGTAAGGTGATGTTGGCCAGCATGGTGTCATAGATGAACGCCGAGTTGCCAATCGTGGTCAACCGGCTGCCATCGGCAAAGTTGACCGTGGTCAAACCGCCGGCCGTGGTGCCCGTAGCGTCCTTGGTCGTCATGGCACCGAACGCGTAGTCACCGATGCTGGTCAGACTGGCTGGTAGGTTCAGCGTGGTGATGCCGCCATCGTACGTGAAGGCGTAGTTGCCAATCGTCTGTAAGCCGTTGCCAAAATCGACCGAAGTCAGGGCCGTGTCGGGGTCAAAACTGACATCCCCACTTTGGTAACTTGAAAAGGCGTTATCCCCAATCTGAAGGACCCCGTCGCCTAATGTCAGGCTCTTAAGACTCGTTGTGCCGGCAAAGGCCGCCGTTCCCATGGTCGTCAACGTTGGGATATTTAAGCTCGTCAAGGACTCATCCCCGGCAAAAGCGAGGTCGCCAATGCTTTCTAACTGGGTCGCCTGACTGAAGTCGACGTTGGCCAGTTGCGTGTTGTATTCAAAGGCACTAGCCCCAATCGTTTTCACGGTCGCCGGTAAGACCAGGTCGGTAATACTACTACTGAGAAAGGCTCCTTCGCCAATGTTCGTTAACGTATGATTCTCACTTAAATCAACGACCTTAATACTGTTCAGATACCCGAACGCATAGTCACCAATTGACGTGATGCCGTCCCCAATCACCAGACCCGTGATGTTTTCTGTTAGGTCTGGTTGGTTGTAGAACGCCCCGTCCCCGATTGCCGTCACGTTGTAGGTTTTACCACCATTGGTCACAGTCGTTGGAATCACAACGGTCCCCGACAAAGCCTGGTTATTCAGCGTCAGCAGTGTCGCCGTCCCAGTGGCATCATCATAGTCAAACTGGAAATTGCTTTGGTCCGTCACAGGTAGGGCGACTCGGGCCATTTTCGGTGCTGAAAAGCTGACCGCGGATACTGATTGAACTGGTGTGTCGCCGGACTGATCAGATTTTTGATCATGATTCGTGGCATCGTTGTCTGACCCAGTCCCTGAAGCTGACTGATCATTCGATTTTTCTTGATTGTCTGTATCGGAAGCTGGTGACTCCGTTTTCACGCCGCCAGTCGAGCCATCACCGGTTTTCTCCTGTGACTGTTCCTCATTTTCCGTATTAGTGGGTGCGGCTTCTTCACCCGCAGCCGACTGATGATCATCCTGGCTACCAGATTCGACGTTTTCTTGACCAGCACCACTTACCGATTCACTGCCAGTAGTGGTGTCGCCATCGTCCACTGGTGTCCCAGCTTCAGTCCCGGTTCCGGCACCCGCTTCTGAGCCATTTCCAGTCGTGTCATTGTTCTTTGTAACCGTACCCGCCACGGCAGCGCTTGCATTTTCAGCGTCGCTCGTTGGGTTGGCAATTGGCACGACTTTCTCCGTCAATTTGTCCGACCCCGAACTCTGCTGGCTCACGTTGTCATTGCTGGCTGGCGCCGTATCCGCTTGGGCCGTCTCTTGCCCAACCAGCGTTCCCAAGCCAACCGCAACGACCGTAATCGCTGCGAAGACCCAGTGCTTGCCATCCTTATACATCTTGTAGTGTTGTTTTGTTTGCATCGTTGTTTGCCCCTCTCACCATTGGAGTCTCATGTCCCCCAAAGCCTGTCTATCAACAACTAAATGACCGGCTGGCTCAATCCTTTACTGAGCATTTTAGCGCCTCAACCAATGAGTGCAACTAAACCCAACTTATGCCATCAAGTTGGGCTCTAAGCCTTACCAAGTCACTAATCATTTTCCTCAACTTTATAAATCCCTATCTACTGTTCATTTGAAAATTATTTCAACACAATAGTCCCCAATCCCATGATTTAAAGGTCGCACTCACGATGAAGCAAGCCGCCACTTAGGCTCCTAGTTAGCACTCTTGGCTCGCAATCAATCGGCGTTTAAACGCCGATTGATTTTAGGACATTGTGTCTACTTTTTGCTTTGTTATATGGCGTTACTATAGCATATTATCAAATGAAATAATAGTCTGAAGTCGCTTTGTAACGGTATTTTTGTTGACTATTAAAATTCAATTAATCTAGTTTTTTGACAAAATATAAATTGCACATTGTTCTCTCTCTGGCCAGCTATTTCATTTCAAGATGACCTTTAGTTCATGTCTAAAACGGTTTCTGTGCAAACTATCGGCTATCCCTTGATAAATCAATCTTTAGATTTCTAGTCATCGAAATCATCGACCGTCTCAGTCCTTTATCCACCTAAATTTTCCGACTCGCTTGCTCAAAATGACAAATTAATGTGAACGCCCCAACAAGATTAGAAAATCAGGAGGCATCAATGGAGCCTGTCACTTTTTTCAATCAAGAAGAGGCGCCAATTTGCCTGACAGTGAACGCAAAAACGCCCCATCAGAGAAGTCAGCGGTTAATCTGGCTGAGTTTCTCTGATGAGGCGTTGCTTTAAATTTAATCACTTTTAACGCGGTTTATTCATGACGCTTCCGTTGCCAACCGACCAGGCTCAATCCGCCCAGTAAGGTGCCCAACATAGCCCACCATGGGGTTTGCGCGTCGCCCGTTTGGGGGAGCTCAGCAGTTGCTGGTTGGTCCGTGTCCGTGGTTGACGTTGCGGTCGTGCCTTGGTTTCGCTTGGTAGTGACTGGTGCGGTTGCCGTGGTTGCCTTAGCTAACCGTGTCGGCGCAGTCTGGTGACTGGTCGTTGGCGTGTCGTCAACCACTTGAACCATGGCGGCCGCCCAACCGGACTTCACCAAGAACTGTTGCACATCGTGTTCACCGGATGTCCCAGCGGAGACATTTTCATGTGTCCCCGTCTCGCTAACGATGTACTGATCACCACTCTGACCAGGGGTCGGCTTAGCTGGTGTCACAGGCTTCGTTGGCGTTACTGGCTTCGTCGGCTTGACCGGTGTGGTTGGTTTAACCGGCTTCGTCGGTGCGGTTGGCTCAGTCGTCGTGCCACCACCGTTGCCCGTGTCCGGGTCGGTCTGATTGCCAGAATTGCCGTTATCGCCGCCGGTTGTGGCCGCTTTAACGTGTAAAGTGACTGGGAATGTCTTTTCACCATAGCTGAGTGTGACTTGATAATCGCCGGCCTTGGTCAGGTCAGCCTTGCTCAAATCTACGGCAATCTTATCAGCTGACACAGCTTGGGCATTTTCATCCGTCCCCGTGGCGCCGAAGTCTGCGGCCGTTGGCGTCGCATCCCCCACCGTCATGGTGTGATCCTTACCAGACACCGTTACTTGCGCCGGCGTGATGGTTAACTTTGCCGGTAGGTAGGTGACGTCAAAGTTAGACGCAGGTACCGCGTCAGTGCCGTGAATCAGTGGCGTGTAATTATACGCTCCAACATATTCACCCTTTTCCCGAGTATAGTCAATGGTTAAGGGGAAGTTAGTCAGTGGCGTTTGCGTTTCATCATCGTCGGCCGTCACCACAAACGTTGGTGTTGGATCTTGGGTTCCGGCAACCTTAGTTAACTGCGTAGTGCCGTCAATCTGATCACCTTTAACAGCTACGGTTACCTTGGCTGGCGTGATGGTCAACGTTGCCGTTGAATTCTTATCCGTCCATTCAAAAAGCTCCGCAGAGGCTGCTTCACCCATCGCCCGATCAATCGCTGATTTTTTCAGTTGCACCCGGTAGGTCCCCACATTTGGCAGGTTGCTGGTTGCTGTACGAGTGGCTGTATCATCAGTTGGGACAACCTCTAAATCGTCATCCTTGACCGTGTACACAAACCCATCGGACATCGCAACTTGATAGTTACCATCTGCCACAACCAGATTTGGCGTGGTTCCTGTATACTGAACCGTTTGATTGCCCGTCAACGTGTAGGTTCCTTGTCGCTTAGAAACAGTCAAAGTAATTGTTTGCGCATCGTCACCCTTATAACTATAGGTGATAAGATAAGTCCCTGGCGTTTGTGTTACCTGATCAACCGGAACAGAGTCTCCTGTTACTTTCGCAGCTGTCACAGTTAAGTCACTAAGATCTATAACTTTACCATCTAGTGTTTTAGCACTAATAAAGTTATCCGCAGGGGTCCAATTATCCTTGTACCATGCTTGCCCATCTACGACCTTAATCACTGGATCATTCAAGACAACTTGGTAGGACCCACCATAGAGGTTAGTGCCATCTGTACCTGGCAGAGACCAATTGAATTTAAAGCCAGCTGTCCCTGCCGGAATACTGAAAGTGCCATCCGCCTGATTGTATGTCACGCCATTGGTCAGGGAAGTAGCATCAACGACCAGGTTCTTATTGGTTAAATCGCCAACTTGCGTATCAAATAACGTATCAATCGTCACATTCTTAGAATTACCAAAATAAGCCGCAAATTGGTTCAAAGCAACTGCCCCGTTATCTGCACTCGTTGACAGCTGGACAATCCGGTTATAATCAAAGGCACTTTCCCCAACATTCGCTGCCGATGGGACTGTGACCCCCTTGATTTGATTCCCATAGAAGGCTTTCGTCCCGACAGTTGTCACTGAATCTGGCAAATCGAGACTGCCATCCAGTTCATTGTAGGTAAAGGCGCCTTCACCAATCGACTGAAGGCCATCATTAAAGGTCACTTGCTTTAATTGACTCCCAGCAAACGCATAGTTCCCAATTGTCTGGGTGTTGGTTGGCATCACAAAAATTGGATTACCATCGGCATCCGTTTGACCAGACCCCGTGACCCCAGAATATTCAAAGGCCCCGTTACCAATTTTTTCAAGCTGATTTGCCTTGCTAGTGTCCACCGTCTTGAGCCCATCATCATAGGTAAAAGCGTTATTACCAATACTTTGGAGGCTCGCTGGCAAGGTGAAACTCTTCAGCGCTGAATTAGCTAAAAAGGCTTGCGTGCCAATCGCCGTCACGCTATCTGGCAAAGTAATATCTTCCAAAACCGTGTCATAAACAAACGCGCTGTCGCCCACAGTTGTCAGTCGACTGCCATCGGCAAAGGTCACCGTTTTCAGCCCACCAATTGTATTCCCAGCGGCATCCTTTAAATTATCTGCGGCAAAAACTTCCTTGCCAATCGTCACCAGGTTCGCTGGCAAAGTCAGGTTCACAATATGCCCGTCATAAGCAAACGCGTCTTCCCCAATGGTGAGGTCGTCGTTCGCCGCCTGACCAGCAAACGTGACATCGGCCAAATCGGTGTTCGATTCAAAGGCTGCGGTCCCGATTGAAGTCAAGGTAGCTGGGAAGTGCACAGCCGTTAAACCGGTCCCATAAAAGGCACTGGCATCAATGGTGGTTAATTGACTGTCACTCGGAACGTTCAGCGTCGTTAAATTCTTATCGCCATTAAATGCTGACTCCCCAATTTCTTTCACGTTAGAGCCCAAGGTTACCGTGGTCAAATCCTGGTTATCCTTAAAGGCCCCCGCCCCAATTGACGTCACGCCGCTGAGGTTAAGACTGGTAATCTTAGCGCCGGCAAAAGCGTTTTGCCCAATGCTAGCCAAATTTGGCGCCACGGAAAGGTCCACATCCGCAAGCTGATTATCATTGGCAAAGGCAGAATCCCCAATCTTGGTCAAACTTTGCGAGAGCTTTACATTTGTCAGATTGCTGTTGAACTGAAAGGCCTGATCACCAATAGTCGTGACACTGTCAGGCAAGACTAAGGAATCAAATTTGCTGCCCAAGAAGGCTTCGTTGCCAATCGTTTGTAGCTGCGTGGCTTGGCTTAAATCAAGTGTGGTTAAGTTATCATACAGAAAGGCCTGATCATCAATACTAGTGACCGTTTCCGGTAACGTTAAGGACGTCACCCCCGTACTAACAAACGCCTGCTTGCCGATTGTTTCCAACGTGTGATTCTCACTAAGATCGACCACCTGCAGATTTTTCAGGTAAGCAAAGGCATCGTCACCAATGCTCTTGATGCCGTCACCAATCACAACGGTCGTCACATTATCTGTCTTAGACGTACTGCTGGCAAAGGCCCCACTCGAAATAGCTGTCACCGTATAAGTCTGGTTATTTTTCTGGTTGACCGCCGTCCCCGGGATTGTCAGCGTGGTCGAGTCCACCGTATTGATGACCCCATTAACCGTCGCCGTGCCATCATCATTGAAGGTATACGAAAAATTACTGTCAGTCGTTGGTACATCAGCCGAAAGGGCCATGGCTTTCATCATGCCCAACTTACCAGCTGACATTTGCAGTAATGAACCTGCTAAGTCGGACACTTTGACGTCTTCTAAACTGTTGACATCCAAACCGTCTTGGTTGATTTGATTGACGTCAGTCCCATTTTTGTCTAAATCAGATGCTGTGTCGTCAGCCAGTTGGTCCGATGGCGTGTTGTTCACAGCGTTCTCGTCAGCTTTTTCACTATCATTATTCTGAGCTGATTCGTCCACAACGACCTTGGTGTCAGACGTTTCCTTAGCCGCTACCTGCGAATCGGTATCGGTCGTTTGCTTATCTGTATCTGAGTTTGTATCTGTATTTGTTTCCGTATTTGAATTTACGTTTTTATCTGAATTTACGTCTTTACCCGTATCTGAGTCCACTCCTGAACCGGCATCTGAGCCTGACGCAGCTTCAGTATCGTTCGTCACTTCTTTAATCCCTTGATTCAGACCACTCGTTTCAGTATCTTTCTCACCAGTCGTCTCAGTTCCCGGCTGCGACTCTTTTTCTGCTGAGGTCTCTTCAGCCGCCCCAGTAGTTTTCAAAGTTGCGGTCGAACCCGTCGTCGTTTGCGTCCCGGTCGCTGGTTGACTACTGTCCGTCCCTGCCGATGCCGTCTCGGCGTGGGCAACGGTGCCTTGGCCAATCATGGTTCCTAGTCCCATGGCGGCAACGGTCACAGCTGCGACAACCCAATGTTTCCCATCCTTGTACATCTTATAATGTTTTTTCTCTTGCACGATTTCTTACTCCTCTTAAGGCGGGGATGGCCACTCCCACTGAACATCTACCCAATTTCTCGGTCCGCATGCTGCCCTGATATTTTAACGCCCAAATCAATCAATACTACTAATCTTAATTTGTGGCGCCAAATCGTTTTTTAAACGCTGTTAGATAGCCATTTGTTCGGTGGTTCTTTCCATTTATACATTAAAGTTATCCATATTTTATCCCCAAGAATTGCGCCCGTCAACAAATAATTTAAATAAAAGTCAATCTAATAAAAAGAATTACCACTTAACCAATTCGACATGGGGTACATCGTTTTCAGTAAAAAATTTGCAAATGAAAAGACATTCAGCGATGTGCCCAGCTTACAGACCATCACTAAATGCCTATTTGACAAAAATTAAAAGGAGCCGCGGTTTTCACCCAGCTCCTCGACTAACACCTATTCTTTTCGGAATGTTCGGTGACCCAGCATGATGACCAGGCCAATCACGATTTCCGCCATGCCGGCGAAAATAACGACGCCGAGACCGCTACGACCAATTGTGGTCAACAAACTGGCTGCACTTTTACTAGCACTCGTCACCACGTACGGCAAGAAGAAGTAACCGCCGACGCCGACCAGACCAGTCAGTAAGCCACCCACCGTCATGCCGGAACCCAGGCTCGCAAACACGTGATGCACACTGAAGGCATAGAAGAACGTGACAATCAGCAGCAGGATGCTCCCCAGGAGGACCGCAAAATTAATCTTCTTGGCCCGTTGCACCTGAATAGCAGCCCGGGACATGGCAGACGTGCTAAACGCCGCCTGGGCCCGTTTTTTCGCCTGCTTAGCGATGGCCGCGGTCATCCCCGCCGTCGCGGTTACCCCCATGGTTTGAGCCTGCGTGCTAATGGCGGCAGACAGGTCCGTGGTGTCAACCGGCGTATCGACCGTTTCCCCGTAGAGCTTGGCAACGCCCATGGCCAAATACGGTTGCATCAGACTAGACGTGACCGGCGCCCCGGAGACCCCCAGGTTTTGCAGATCATCATTGACGTGATTGATGACTTTTTCACCAACCGACGACCGTGACACCACGCCCGCCGTATAGTTGGCGTTAAACACGGTGAGTTTCAGGCCCGCACTGACCGTCAATAATAAGATTAGAAAAGCCACCCACCGGGCCAAGGCTGGGCGCCGTTGATACGTTTCAGTTGTTTGTGGTGCTTGTTGTGGTTCCGGTTCTTCATCTGAGTGGTAGCGCGCCATGCGACTATTTTCACTCATAAGAACCACCTCCCGTTACCCAATATGATTTGCTTATCATTGTAGCACATCTAAATTTCAGATTGGTTAAGAGCAGCTTAATTGGGCAAAATCTTACACAATTGTTCCCCACTGTACCATGGATGGGGCTGTCCGCCTCCGGCTTCCAGGGACTCCGCCTGCTGTGGGGAACGACTGCGGCCTGAGAACCGGTCCTCCGTCTCGCTTTAAAGCCGTGTAAACCACACGTCTTCAAAGTCGTCCCATGCTGTAAGCTGGAAAAATCACCAGCTAACACCATCGACACAGCTGGCTACGTTCCTGGCTTCCTACGGCTAACATAGCCCCATCGATAGACACTCAGCAACATGCTACAGTTTGACTTTATCCATATCACAAGCTGTCTCAGCAACTTGAGTCCAATCAGTAACTGGCCTCAGCCAACAATGATATTGCTATAAAACCGTTCTCTACCACAAAGCTAGTGAAACTGCGCCAACACGGCTAGTGTCAGTGACCAGAGGCGGATCAAAATGACCAGCTGTGTCGGTGGTCTTAACTGAGCGCTTTTCTCAGTTTAGAGCACGGGACGACCTTTGAGACCGCTCTATGGCTCAAAGTCGAGGTTCCAGACCGCACTTCGGCTGGAACCGGTCCCCACAGCAGGGCTTTTTGAATCCGCCGCCGGGAACGAACAACACACGCAACCGCGTACCAACACAGTTTTCACTAAAACAAAAATTATGTATATGAAAAGGTTCTGGAAACGGGTTCCGGAACCTTTTCATGACGCTTATTTAGTCGAACTCCGCTTCATTAACCCGTAAGGCAAGATAACGGTGTTCTCTTCAACTGTTTCGTTGTTCATCAGCTTCGTCAGTAGACGCATGGCAACGGCACCAATATCATACAAAGGTTGTGTGATAGAACTCATCTTAGGCCGAACCAATTCAGTCAGCTTCGTATCGTTGCTGGTGATGACTTCAAATTCGCCAGGAACGTCGATGCCGGCATCCGTTAAGCCGTTCATCACGCCAGCAGCCAGTTCGTCGTCGCCGACAAAGGCAGCCGTGGCACCCACTGCGCTCAAGGCTGGTTCCAATGATTGGCCCGCCTTGTACGTGTAGTCCGTTTCAAAGACCAATTTGTCATCGTAAGCAATCCCTGCGTCCTTCAAGGCCTTCTTGTAGCCTTTCAACCGGTAATCGTGGTTGATGGCTTGGTCCATGGAGCCGGAAACGAAGGCAATCTTTTCATTGCCGTGATCAATCAAATTCTTAACGGCTTCCGCCACAGCGGCTACATAGTCGATGTTGACACTAGGTTGCGCCTTTTCAGAATCCACGGAACCAGCCAAGACAACGGGTGCCTTAGAACGCTTGAATTCTTCGCGAAGCTCATCGGTCACCTGATTACCCATGAAAATGATGCCATCAACTTGCTTAGCCATCAAGGTGTTCAGCACTTGAACTTCCTTGCCGCCGTTTTCATCGGAGTTGGTCAAGATAATGTTGTACTTGTACATCATGGCAATATCATCGATGCCTCGCGCCAGTGATGAGAAGTAGATGTTGGTGACGTCTGGGATGATGACCCCAACCGTCGTGGTCTTCTTACTTGCTAAGCCTCGTGCAACGGCGTTTGGCCGGTAGTCAAGACGGTCAATGACCTCAAGCACTTTCTTTCGTGTAGCTGGCTTGACGTTGGGATTTCCATTGACGACCCGCGAGACGGTGGCCATGGAGACCGCCGCTTCCCGTGCCACATCGTAAATTGTAACTGTTTGTTTTTCCATAGCGATAGCCCTTTCTTCCTTGTTTTGGTTTGTTTTCATTCGTTTTCAAGCAACTTGACCAGTATACAGAAAGTCAATCAGGGACGCAACATTGAAAACGCTTTCATATCAAAGAATACCTTAATTTCATCGAATTTTCAAGGCACATCTCCCCATACGGTAGAATCTTTGGCCCTGATATTGTTTACTATAGGTCACTTTAACCGCGTTGTTAAGCCGTTTACAGAAAACAAAATCAATTAGCGGGTGATAAAAAATTAATCCGACCTTATTCGCTTGAATTATGAGAGATAGCTAATTTATATTTTTCATTATATAATTTCAATTATGCCAACATCAGCCTGCCCTGATATCCCAGCACTTTACGCCCGCGACCGGCCCGATTTCCGCGCGACATTTTGCGGGACGCGGCAGTCCTTTTCACGAGTGCAACTAGTCTCTGGCTTATGCTATAATTAACACATCTTTTAAAGGGGTGATTGAATGACTAAACTCGAACAAATTCAGCAATGGACCGCAGAACAACACGCTAGTATGACCTACCTCAGCAATCCCAAAACTATCCAGTATCTCACTGGCTTTGGGAGTGACCCGATCGAACGGGTATTAGCCCTGGTCATTTTCCCAGACCAAGACCCATTCATCTTCGCACCAGCCTTAGAGGTCGAAGTGATTAAGGCAACCGGCTGGCAGTTCCCCGTCGTTGGTTACTTGGACCACGAGAACCCCTGGGCAATGATTGCCGCTCAAGTCAAGCAACGCCACGTCAACCCCGACCACATCGCGTTGGAAAAGGGCCAACTTCAGGTTGCCCGGATGGAAGCCTTGGCTGCCCAATTCGACAATCCTAAATTTGATTTGGATATCACCAGCTTCATCGAACGCATGCGTTTGATCAAGTCGGCCGAAGAAATCAAGAAGTTGGAAATCGCCGGTAAGTGGGACGACTTCGCCTTTGAACACGGCTTTGCCGCAGTTAAGGCCGGTAAGACGGAACAATCCGCCGTTGCCGAACTCCAATACGCCTTGATGCAAGAAGGCATTATGGAAATGTCCTTCGGTAGCCTGGTTCAAGCCGGCGCCCATGCCGCAGAACCCCATGGTGCCACCAACGACACCAAGTTCCAGAACAACGAACTGGTGCTGTTTGACCTGGGAACGGTCTACGATGGCTACATTTCCGATGCGTCCCGGACGGTTGCTTTAGGCACCCCAACGGCCAAAGAGTTGGAAATCTACGACGTTTGTTTGGAAGCCCAATTGACTGCCCAAGCCGCCGTTAAGCCTGGCATGACCGCCGCTGAACTCGACAAGATTGCCCGCGACATCATCACCAAGGCCGGCTACGGCGAATACTTCATTCACCGGTTGGGCCACGGGATGGGCATGAGCGATCATGAATTCCCATCCATCATGGAAGGCAACGACCTGGTTCTCGAACCCGGCATGTGCTTCTCCATCGAACCTGGGATCTACATCCCAGGTGTCGCCGGCGTCCGGATCGAAGACTGTGTCCACGTCACGGCCGATGGCAGCTTACCATTCACCCACACCTCTAAGGAATTAACTTACGTTGGGTAATTAAATGATCAACAAATAAGTTCTCGCCTTTCACGTTGAAAGTTGCGGGAACTTTTTCTTTTCACCGGCAAAATAAAAAGAGCCACGACCGCAGTCGCAACTCCTAACTAGTCTTTGTTTAAATTAAACAGGCTTGTCCGCCGTTGGTTCGTCGCTAGCGGGCGTTTCGTCGTTGTCGGCTTCATCAGCGGCATCGGCGTCTTCACTAGGTAAATCAGGAACCTGGTCGCTGCTCAAGACGATATCGTCGTCTTCATCTTCGGCCGTTTCATCGGCATCCGTGTTCCGCCAAGCTGGCGCATCGTTCTTACCGGCCAACCGGTCGTCTAAGGCTTCCTTGAAGTCGTCGGCGGCATCGGCTGCGTAAAATGCGTAGTCGACAGCGCGGTCCTTGAAGGCGTTGTACCGGTCACGAGCGGCATCCTTTAAGGCTTCGCGTTGTTCCAAGTCGAGGGCGTGGTAAGCCGCATAGGCTGCGCCACCCAGTACTAATCCTGCTAATAACTTGTGTTTTGCCATCTTCATGACTCCCTTTCCGTAAGCAACTATTCTTTGTTTCTGCGGTTCTTGTATAAATCAAACACGGTCTTGCCAGCGCGGGCAGCCAGTGATGTCTTAGCCGTCGTTTTGGCGGTCTCACTTACCCGGTCGGTTAAATTACGAGTGGCGGTGTTTAAATCAGAAACACTTTCACCCAAATCAGCGGCAGCTTGGAAAACGGGATCAATGGTCGCAACCTTCTTGTTCACGTCTTCCAACAGTTCGTTGGCATTTGCCATAATGTCCTCGGCTTGGTGGCTGATTACGTCCACGTCCGAAGTCATCGTCTTCATTGAGCGATTCACCTCACCCAATGTTTTATTCATCTTTACTAAGAACATGCCAATGAAGAGAACCAAAATCAAAAACGCAATCGCCGCGATTAGGCCCGCTACTTGTCCACCGGTCATGACAACCCCTCCTTGTGCTCGTTACTTACCAATAGAATAGCATTCTCAGCGCTTACACGCAATTAAAACCCCGAATTCGATTGGTTTTATTCAACAAGACTAGTAAAATATGGGATAGCGCTAATTCTTAGGTCTCTGTCATTCGCCTCCGGGAGGTTGAAAATTGAGCCGTGACGCTGTGGCGGGTCTGTCCGTTCCCGGCGGCGGGTTCAAAACGCCCTGCTATGGGGCCGGTTCCAGCCTAAAAGCGGGCTTTCACCTCAACTTTGCGCCTGAAGAGCGGTCGCAAAGGTTGTCCCGTGGGCTAGGCTGGGAAATAACCCCAGCCAAGACCACCGACACAGCTGGGCATTTTGACCCGCCTCTGGTCACTAACACTGACCGGTCTGGCTCATTTTCACCTACTCCGGGCGATGGACATTGCATTAACGACTATTAATTGAGTCACTAACTCGTCAGCCCTGTTTCAGTTGCTGTCACCAATCAATGGCTGGTCAATCAAATCGGACAACTAATCAGTTTCTTTTACATTATGTAAACCGGTATTTACTCAAGACTCCTCACTAATGAGTATCCTGTGTGTTCAACCTTGCTAACGAACATCTTGTTCAACCACAAACAGTTGCCAACCAACACTTTAAGAAATTTATTGACGGGCTAAATCCGTGTCAGCCGCAGGGCTGGTGAAAATAGGCTCAGCCGTGGGAGTTGCCTTAGCGGTTTACCGCTTAGGCAACTGATATCTTTGAGACGTGATCTTCGGCTCAAAGTAAGCGCGGAGACCGCCCTTTGGCTCCGGGCGTGCGCCCACAGCGTCACGGCCTATTTTCACCAGCCCGGAGGCGATGTCAAAAACGTATTTAACCCGTAAAATCAAAAAAGAAAAGGAGGGCTCGTCTCGTGACGGACCTAGTAACCACCACAGCCACCTCTTCCAAGTGGCTGCAACATTATTTAAATACCTTTGACTGGGAAAAGGTGCTGCACCTGATTACCAGCCGCTTTCTGAGTCTCCTCTTCCTCACCCTGTTGTTCTTCGTGATCAACGTGGTGGGTCGGTGGATTCTCAACCGGAGTTTCAAACGCTACCTGGTACCTAAAGACGGCCCCACCAACCGCCTACAGACCATCAGCATGCTGACGATGAATCTGTTCCACTACACGATTATCTTCTTCTGGGCCTACGCCATGCTCTCCACTTTGGGTGTGCCGGTCGGGACGTTGGTCGCTGGTGCCGGGATCTTCAGTTTGGCTTTAGGCCTGGGTGCCCAGGGTTTTGTCAGCGACTTGGTCACCGGGATTTCCATCCTGATGGAACAACAATTTGACGTGGGCGACACGGTTAAAATTGGGCTGATCACCGGGACCGTTTCAGCCATGGGCTTGCGCACCACGCAGGTTACCGAGGCGGATGGGACCGTCAACTTCATCCCCAACCGCAACATCACCATCGTGGCCAACCGCTCGCGTAACGACATGCACGCCACCATCAATATTCCCATCGCGCCAACGACGCCGGTCGAAAAGTTACCCGCCATTATTCATGCCACAAACGACCGCCTGCTGCCGGAACATCCCAGCGTGGTCGGCGAACCCGTCATCACCGGTGTGGTCACGTTACCAACCGGCGAACTGGTTTATCAGGTCAACCTGGTTGCCAAGAGTGGTAGCCAATTTGGCTTACAGGCCGCTTTCCTAACCGCCTATCTCAAGGCGATTCGTGAGGCTGGCATTCTCCTGCCCACGCACAACACGCTCCAGAATAAATAACACGAAGCTTGACTCGAGTCTTCTGGGGTCAAGCTTTTTTTGCACGAAAAAAACAGGTAACGACCGCGGCCATCACCTGTTTTCCTAATTGCGATTTTCAGTTACCTAGCGGTCCAGCCGCCACCAATCAATGGTGCTGATCAAGGCCAGGACAAATAGGATCAAAAATGACCAGTAACTTCCGGCACCGGTAGCTGCCATGAAGGCTAGCCCAATCGCAAATAACCAGAGGATCCCAATCAGGATACCTAAAACCAGTTTCATCAGAAATTCCCCCTTCATTTAACGACGGCGAACCACCAATGCTTAGTGGTCGCCATTTTCAATCACTTTTTCCCGCGGGGTGACCAGGTAATGGTCATCTAAATTGTGGGCTAAGTAGTTTACGCGTTTTAAAATTTCACGGCGGGTAATGATACCCTGAAAAACATTATCTTGATTTAATAACGGGATAAAGGGTTCATCCACCATATAGCTTAAGATTGTTTCTAATTTAGCTGGGTCATCTACCCAGTGCTCTACCGGTAACATGGCGTCGGCCACGGTGTAGTTGCTCAGCTGTTCCACCGCAGCGCCTGGCACATGCAACAATTTATCGGTAATTGCGGCTAGCGAAATCATCCCCTGCAGGTGATCATCGGGGTCGAGAACCGGAATCCGGCTGTACCCGACCTTAGAGAGCACCATCAAAGCATGCTCCAGCGTATTGGTCGCTGTCACGTTGGCAACGACCGCGGCTGGAATCACATAGCTCTTGGGGTCATTGCGCAATAGCTGCTCAACAGCAGGGTCAATCATGGGTCATGTCATCCTTTCTAGTTACGAACGGTCAAAGGTAAATTTTAAATCGGGCACGGGCTGGGCGTCACGGGTGTAATACTGGACGACCCATTGCGTCGGCGTCACGGTAATCATGGCACAGGTGCCTCCTAGCTGACGGAACTCGCCGCGCGGCTGACTGATACTCCCGGGATTCACGAAAACGTGGCCCCCGACCGCTTCGGCCGCCAGCTCATGGGTGTGGCCGTAAAAGACCAGGTCGGCCTGTTCCTGATCCGCGTGCAATTTCAGCTTGGTCAGGTCCCAATGCACCTCATCGTAGTGGCCGTGCGTCAATAGCACCTTGCAGCCATCGACCGTGGGCGTTTGCACCAACGGTAACTGACTGTCAAAGTCCATGTTGCCCATCACCACGTACGCATCCTTAAACCAGGGATCATCGGCGTTCATTTCGGAATCGCCACAGTGAAAAATGGTATCCGGTTGCAATGCCTGCTTGAGACTGACCAGGATGTCCCGGTCTCCATGATTATCACTGACTACCAGCCAACGTGTCATTATTTTTCCTCCCACCATTCATCGAATTGCGGTAACATTGCCGCCGTGGCCTTAGCCCGGTGACTGTGTTGATTCTTCTGGGCCAAGCTCATTTCGGCAAAGGTCGCGTGTTCTGCGGGCACATAAAATAAGGGATCGTACCCGAAACCGTCTTCGCCACGGGGCGCCGTTAAAATTTCACCGCGCACCTCACCCGTAGCCACGAGCTTCTTGCCATTTGGCTTGATCAACACTAGCGACGTATGAAACCCAGCGCCCCGTTGTGCGGCGGGAACGCCTTGTAGATTCGCCAACAATTTGGCATTGTTCTTGGCATCATCGTGATCACCGGCGTACCGCGCAGAATAAATGCCCGGTTCACCATTGAGGGCGTCGACCATCAGGCCGGAATCGTCCGCTAAAACGGGCAGCTGCGTCTGTTCAGCCACCGCGGTCGCCTTCAGCGTGGCATTTTCCGTGAAGGTCGTCCCCGTTTCCGCAACCTGTGTGAGATTGGGGAAATCTGCCAGCGTCTTCACCGTCAGGCCCTTGGGCTCAAAAATAGCGCGAAATTCACGGGCCTTCCCCGCGTTGTTCGTGGCGATTACCAATGTGTTGTCCATGCTTATTCTACCTCCGCGGGAGTCGCTAACGTGCTGACATCTAAGTGGGTGACGTGCTTCGGTGCGATGTCTAACCACTCACTGGCCAATTGATTAAACTGGTCAACGTCACCGGTCGTGTAATACGTCGCCGTCACGGGTTGCCCCGTGGTATTCAGCTCATGCTTGTCTTTCAAAATGGCTGCCGTTTGTTCAGCAGCTGATACACCGGGATCGACCAACGTGACGTCGGGCCCGATTGCCCGTTGAATGGCGTCCCGCAGCAGTGGAAAATGAGTGCAACCCATGACCAACGTATCAATGTCGGTGCCTTGGAAGGGTGCCAAGTTTTGGGCCACCACTTCTTGGGCGTGAGCCGAGGTCAAATCATTGTGTTCGGCCAACGTCACCAGTTGGGGACAGGCGACACTCACAACCTGGTTCTGCGCATCGACGGCCAAAATATCCTGTTGATACTGGCCGCTCTTGACGGTGCCTTCCGTTGCAATGACACCAATCTTGTGGTTCTTGGTGACCTTAGCCGCCGTCGTGGCCCCGGGAGCAATCACCCCAACCACGGGCACGGGTAGTTCCGACTGCATCTGCGTTAAGGCCGCTGCTGTCGCCGTGTTGCAAGCGATAACAAATATTTTAATGTTGGCATGTTGCCGTAAGTAAGTGGCAATCTGTCGCGTAAAGGTCGTGACCTCTTCAACCGTTCGGGGACCGTATGGCAAGCGCGCCTGGTCGCCCAAAAAGACCGTATTTTCAGCTGGTAATAACCGCTGAACTTCCTTTAAAACTGTTAAACCGCCGACTCCTGAATCCATGAGACCAATCGGATCTGTTTGCATGAATCAACGCTCCTTCTCGATGTTCTTGAATCTCCATTATCGCCTTTTTATTAACCGGTTTCAAGTTTCCTGCCAGGCAAAACGCCAATTCTCATAAATATACGTAAAATTCACCGGATAGTCATATTCCTGAAACAAATACGGTATAATGAGTTCAGAAACTATCGGAATGAAGGAGTCCACCATCGTGAAAAACTTATATCAAACCGTCATGGCTGATGCCGACGGTGCCGCAAATCTGCCACAAATGTTACTCAGAGAAGCCTTACTCCCAGAATTGTTAGGCGATGACCAGGGCGATATCAACTACTGGGCGGGCAAATCACTGGCTCGCCGGTTCCCAATCGGCAATCCCAAGGACGCCGCTACCTTCTTTGAGCAAGTTGGGTTTGGCCACTTGTCCCTGATCAAACAGACGGCCCAAATGACCCGTTGGCAACTCAGCGGTACGCCCGTTAAGCTGCGGAAACAATTACAGGGCGATGACGACTTCACGTTGGAAGCGGGCTTCCTCGCAGAAATGATGGCCCAACAACTGGGTGTTTCCGCTGAAGCCGAGTTGACTGAAACTTCACGTAAGCTGCAGGCTACCACCGTCACCTTCGACGTCTACACCGATCCCGAAGATGTGATTCCGGACTACGACGCCCCCACCCCACTGGCGGTGGTTCGCGACGAACCTGCCGAATCACCTGAAGAAAACTAGCCAAGTTTCACGTAAGCACTGACCGCGCTATCACGAGGGTCAGTGCTTTTTTCGTTAAAAAAAACGGCCGCCACCGCAGTGACGACCGTTTGCCAACGCGTTAAGCTTCCACGTATTGGTCCAAAATCTTCTTTAATTGATCCTTGGAGTGGTAACCCACGATAGAATCGACCACTTGGCCGTCTTTCTTCACGAGTAAGGTTGGGATACTCATGATCCCAAAGGATTGTGGCGTGTTAGGGTTGGCGTCAACGTCCATCTTGTTGAACGTGACGTTGTCCATTTCCTCAGATAATTGTTCAACGACTGGTGATTGCATCCGACAAGGACCACACCAAGTTGCCCAAAAGTCCGTCAGGGTTACGCCCTTAGCGGTGTCCTGTTCAAAGGTCTTATCAGTTGTTTCTGCTACTGCTGCCATTCAGAATTGCCTCCTTATCAAATTTAATCACGACTTCATATCTTTCAGTCTACCAGAATTTTTTGAAATCACAACTAAGTTGCTTACAATTTATTAGCATTCGCATTTGATCCGGGGGTACGTCGTTGTCTTCGCCTCCGGGCCGGTGAAAACTGAGCCGTGACGCTGTGTCAGCTGTCCGTTCCCGCCGGCGGGTTCAAAACGCCCTGCTATGGGGCCGGTTCCAGCCTGAGAACCGGGCTTCCACCTCAACCTTGCGCCTGAAACCCGGTCGCAAAGGTTGTCCCGTGGGCTAGGCTGAGCAAAAACCTCAGCCAAGACCACCGACACAGCTGGGCATTTTGCCCCGCCTCTGGTCACTTATACTGGCCAGCTCGGCTCATTTTCACCAGTCCTGCGGCTGACGCGGCATTACCCCGCATCAAACGGCTCATCAATCAATTTGGTCGCACTTAATTGTCTGACTAATTGGTTAGTTGGTACAGTTCCAATCACATGGTTACTATAACGCAGCTATGTTATAATCCGCCTAACCAAAAAGTCCCCCAGTAAGCAATTTACTGAGGGACTTTGAACATGAGACAATTTAATACATACACAACTCCACACACGCCCCGGTGATGGCTCCACCGTTGGGCTCTCACGCCCTGTAAGCCGTGAGGGCGGGGAAAATACTCTCAGTTGGGGGATTTTCTAAGTGCTTCCCTTAGAAAATGGCGACTTTGAAACTCGTTTCTCAGAGGTTCAAAGCGAGGTTGAAGACCGCTTCTCAGGCTTCAGCCGTCCTCCCCCTAACGTTCCAGAGTATTTTCCCCGCCCGGTAAGGCGCTGAAAAAGACTACTTAAACCGTACAACCGTAGACCCGTCACCACCGGCGTTGGCTGGGGAGAAGCCGAAGCTCTTGATGCGGTTATTCCGCTTCAAGTACTCGGTGACCCCTTTCCGCAATGCCCCGGTACCCTTCCCGTGAATAATCGTCACGGATGGGTAACCCGCTAGCAAGGCGGAATCAATGTACCGGTCGACTTCGGCCATCGCCTCTTCGTAGCGGTGACCCCGGAGATCTAAGGTTGGCGACATGCCGTTGGAGCCACTGCGTTTCACACTGGCTCGCGGTTGTTTAGCCGACTTGGCTGGATCCTTGGCCTTTTCCAGGTCGTTGGTGGCAATCTTCATTTTCAGGATTCCCAGTTGGACTTCCCAGTGGCCGTCATCCAGCTGCTGCATCAGGACCCCGATTTGGCCGTAGGACTTGACCAGCACGCTGTCACCCTTATGGAAGTCGAGCTTGGCCTTTTCACGCCGCAGAACCCGGTTCTTCTTGAGCTTGGTATCCTGTTGCAGGGCGTTCAAAGCCCCTTGAGCCGCAATCAGTTCGTCTTCCTTAACAACGCTCTGACCGGCCGCCAACTGTTTCTTCCGCAAATCAGAAATGATTTGGTTGGCCCGTTTGCGAGACTCATCGACCAGCCGGTTGGCGTCGCGCTTAGCGTCCGTCATCAGCTGATCCTTTTGCTGTTGATAACTGTTAAATTGCTTTTGTAATTGATCGTGTAACTCATCGGCCTCAGCCAATTGGGTCCGCAAACTCTCGGCATCATCGTCGACCCGCCGCTTTTGTTCGGTCAGATCGGAAATCATGGCGTTCAAGTCTTGACTGTCTTGGTCGGTCAACCCCCGAGCCGCGTCGATCACCTGTGACGGCATCCCCAGCCGGGCCGCAATGTCTAAGGCATTACTCCGTCCAGGAATCCCAATCAACAGCTTATACGTTGGTTGGAGCGTTTCGCCGTTGAACTCCATGCTGGCGTTAATCGTATCCGGCCGGTTGTACCCGTAAGCCTTCAGCTCAGGATAGTGGGTCGACGCCATGACATAGCTGCCCAGCGTTCCGATTTCATCCAAAATGGCAATGGCCAGTGCGGCCCCCTCTTGGGGATCGGTACCGGCACCCAGTTCATCGACGACAATCAAGCTGTGGTCGTCGGCCTGTTTCAGGATAGACACGATATTTTCCATGTGCCCGGAGAACGTACTCAGGCTCTGCTCGATGGATTGTTCATCCCCGATGTCCGCGAAAATATCGTTGAAGATACCAATCACACTGTTTTCATTGGCGGGAATAAATAGTCCCGACTGACCCATTAATTGGACCAGCGCCAACGTCTTCAGCGTGATGGTCTTCCCACCCGTGTTGGGCCCGGTCACGATGATGGCCTTGTAGTCCTTACCGATGGTGATGTCGTTGGCCACGACCTTCCGCTGATCAATCAGTGGATGACGGGCTTGCCGCAAGCTGACCTGATTATCCAGGGACAGTTTGGGTTCGGTGGCCTTCAAATGGTGGGCGTACTTGGCCTTGGCGTTGATGAAATCAAAGTGCCCCAAAATTTCTGAGTTCCGTAAAATTTCATCCTGGTACGGGTCAAGTAAGGCCGTCAATTCGGCTAAGATCCGTTGTTCCTCGTGACGTTCATCCATTTGATTTTGCCGTAACCGGTTGTTCAAGCCCACAACTGCTTGGGGTTCAATGAACAGCGTTTGGCCACTGGCACTTTGGTCATGCACGATGCCACCAAAGTGTTGCTTGTAAGCGGCCTGAACGGGAATCACGTAACGGTCATCCCGAATGGTCACGATGGTTTCACTCAGATATTTGGCATCTTTACCCCGGGTGTATTGGTCCATGGTCCGGCGGATTTCAGCTTCGGTCTGGGTGATGTGCTGGCGAATCTGCTTCAAGGCGGGTGAGGCTTCATCCGTGATGCGACCGTCGCCCTCTAATGAGATTCGCAACCGCCGCGTCACATCGGGTAACGTGACCAATTCCTTCACGACCCGGTCCAGCCGGCGTAAATCAACTTCCTTTTCAGCGAGGTCGTGGAAAAATTTGACCACGGTTCCAGTCGTCCATAAGACCCGACTGATCTGGGCCAATTCCAACCCGTTCAGGGCAGCCTCCATGGCTAACCGATGTAAATGCGGCCGGATATCATCCAACTTGGGCAGTGGAATCCCACTCTCTAAGCGGTAGATGTCGGCACCGTCTCTGGTTTCATCCAACCAGGTCTGCAGTTGTTTGGCATCCGCGGTTGGGGCCAGCTGACTCAGCTCATGCTGACCAGCTGCCGAGACCAAGTAAGTGCGTAAGGCTTGCTTGATTCGGTCGTACTCCATAATTTTTAATGTTTTTTGATTCATCGGCGAACTCCTCTCTCCCGAATCAATCTAATTCGATTCATGCTCCGTCAGCCACCAGGTGAACACCTGCTTTGACAGCACGGGTGTCTGTTTGACGATCCACTGGGCGACTGGAGAGGCTTGATAACTGTTTTGAAAACCCTGAATTGGTAACAGGATCAGTAAATTTAAGGTTAAAAAAATGACCACATAACGAATGACCAGATTAATCAGACCACCCGCTAAGGAATTAACTTGATGAATCACCGGCAACCAGGTCACCTTGTTGATGCCATAAGCTAACTTGCGGACAATGAAAAAGCCCACGGTCAAAATGGCCGAAAATGCGAGACCATTTAAAAAGAAACTGCTACTCTCAGCCGCGGTCACGGCACTAGCGGAACTGTTCAGGGAAAGATTTCCCACGAACTGGCCCACGCCGCTCGCCAGTGGTTTGGCACCCAACCGGGCGATAATCCAAACAATCAAGTAGCCAATCGTGCTAATAATCTGTAATACCAGTCCCCGCCGGTAGCCCCGACGAAAACCAAAGATGAGAACTGCGAGAATAATTAAGCTTAAAACCAAACTATTCCTCCGTTTCTGATGAGTCCTTAGCGGAATCCGCTTGGTCGTTGGCCGCTGCCATCTTTAATTGGTCCGAAACAGCGTTGAACGCCATCAAGATTGCCGCGTCTTCTTTACTAATATTGGGTGACAGCTCCTTGAGCTGGGTGAACTGTTCATTCAGCACCTCAGTCACCGCCCGCATATGTTCGTCCGTGGCTTGCCCGACAATCGTGTAACTCTTGCCGGCAATGACGGCTTTAAAGCGGTGTGTTTCTTCAGTCATTTTAAAATTCCCCCTGTTTTGCGCAACGTCTTATTTTACCATTAAACAGTGGTCGGGCGCACGTTTTGGCCTTTAAAATGGTTGTAAGATTGTCCGTTTCGCCTGCGGTAGACAGATACACCGACCGTGGGGGCCAATCAAAGCCTGTGAACCGGTCTTTGACTTCGACTTTGAGCTTCGAAAAATCCGAATCTCAAAGCTCGCCCGTGGTGTAATACCGGAAATTCACCGGCCTAACACCACCGACACAGGTCTACGTATCTGTCTACCTCCGGCTACACTCACACTGGCTTTCAGCCATTTTAACTGCAACGTTTTCTGTCCGACAGTTTCATCATCCGCTAAATACACTTTAAACTGCCACTTCCACCCACTAGCAAGCCACCCATTTACCTGTTAATCCCACCAAATTTTCTCGTCATACAAAAAAGGACGGAAAAATTCCGTCCTTTCGTTGAAACTGACTAGTCTTTTTTACCAGCGTTAGGATCAATGGTCCCATCAGCCAGGAAAGTGTTCAGTACGGATTCAACCATGTCCCACTCTTCGTCGGACTCGATCAATTGCAAGTCGCCACCGGATGGGTTAGCTGGGTCATCGTCTGCAGGTAACGCGTAGGCTTGGATGTCAACTTCCTCGTCGTCGCTCTTGCCTGAAGGGTAAATCAAGATGTATGACTTACCAAAATCGTCAGATTCAAAGGTAAACAGGACATCGTACAGTTCTTCGTTACCATTTTCGTCAACTAATGTAATTTGTTCTTGGTCTTCGTTCATGGGAAACCTCACTTTTCTTGAGTTAACTTGCCGTGACGGTCCAAATAGTTTTGGAGAATCAGTCCGGCAGCTAATTTATCGATTACTTTTTTACGTTTGCGGCGCGAAGTGTCCGCTTGTTCCACTAACATACGCTCCGCCTCAACGGTTGTCAACCGCTCGTCTTCAAAATCGACGGGCAAATGGAACCGTTCAGTTAACATCTCGCCGTACCGCTTAGATGCCGCGGCCCGGGGACCTAACGAATTGTTCATGTTCTTGGGGAGCCCGACCACAAAGCCTTGGACTTCGTGTGTCGCCACCAGTTCTGCGACCCGATCCAACCCGAAGACTTCTTCCTCTTCTTTGATTGGAATGATCTCAATCCCTTGGGCGGTCCACCCGAGAGCATCGCTGATTGCAATACCCACGGTACGGGAACCCACGTCTAAACCCATTAACTTCATGAAGGCTTCACCGGTCCATTCTGGTTCAGATAAAAACGCACTAACTCTTCAATAATCTCGTCGCGCTCGTGCTTCCGAATCAAGTTCCGTGCATCATTGATACGTGGAATATATGCAGGATCGCCCGATAGTAGGTAGCCGACAATCTGATTAATTGGATTATAACCCTTTTCCTCTAGTGCTTGATAGACCGTTACCAGCGTATCATGAACGTCCTTTGGTTGGTTAGCCCCAAAGTCAAAATACATCGTTTTGTCTAATGAACTCACTATAAAACACCCCCGCACTTCCTCGCTTAGCCTCAATTTTACTCGATTACCGCCCAAACTACAACGCACTTCAGCAATGTAATCTATTCGTAATACTGTTGCTGGGAAGGGAGCCACTCAACTCGAGCCGCTCCCTTCTCTTGACCAAGCTTTTCGCTAATTTTTTACACAGCCGGGTCGCGCCACCACTGGCAAACTCCCCAGCACCGACGGCAACACCAACCTTAAACATGATTAATAGTTTAACAGAATGACCACAGTTTTCAAGCAAAACGCCTCAGCGTTAGTCTTGATCAGCCAACCAATCGGCCGCAGCCGTCATGGCATCTGGCAAGCCCGCTGGGTTCTTCCCACCGGCTTGGGCCAGGTTAGGCCGACCGCCGCCACCACCGTTGATCTTTGGTGAAATGGCTTTGATCAAATCGCCAGCCTTGACCTGCTTTTGCTTGTCCGCGCTAACGGCCACAATCAGGTTCGCCTTACCATTGACTTCCGCACCCAATACTAACACATCGGAAAGGGCTTGGTCACGCCAAGTGTCGGCTAAGGCCCGCAACTGGTCCATCTTGGAAACTTGAACCGTCCCGCTGATCAACTTGTAGTTACCAGCCGTGACCACGTTATCAAAGACAGCACCGGCCTGTTGACTAGCTAACTTGCCTTCTAAGGCCGCTTGCTTTTGTTCTAAGCTCTTGACTTGAGCTTGCAGGGCATTGACCTTCTGGGCGACTTCAGTGACCTGAGTCACCTTCAAATCGCTTGCAACGGCATGCAAGATGTCATCGTGTTCATGCAGGTACTTGTAAGCAGCCGCAGAAGTCACGGCTTCGATCCGCCGGACACCGGCACCGACACCGGATTCTGAGGTAATCTTGAACAGGCCAATTTCATTGGTGTTCTTGACGTGGTTCCCCCCACAGAATTCGGTGACGAAATCGCCAGCACTGACGACCCGAACGACCTTACCGTACTTTTCGCTGAACAAGGCAATGGCGCCCATTTGCTTAGCGGATTCGATATCGGTTTCAACCGTCGTCACAGGTAATTCAGCGAAGATCTTTTCGTTCACAATGGCTTCGGCCTTGGCCAAATCGGCAGGATCAACCTGACCGAAGTGGGTGAAGTCAAACCGCAAGTAGTCCCCTTCAACCAGTGAACCGGCCTGTTGGGTGTGTTCGCCAAAGACTTCACGCAACGCCTTGTCTAACAAGTGGGTTGCGGTATGGTTCTTTTCGACCTTGCTATGGAAGATAGCATCAACCTTGAGTTGGTAAGTGGCGCCCTTCTTCAATGGGGCAACAACCGTCAACGTGTGCAGGTTCTGGCCGTTAGGGGCGTGTTGCACGTCAGCAACGTGAGCAACCACGTGACCGGCTTCGTCCAAGATGTCCCCTTTGTCAGCGACCTGGCCACCCATTTCAGCGTAGAATGGCGTGGTGTCAAACATCGCTTCAACGGTACCAGTCGTGGCTTCGTCAGCCAGTTGGTCATCAACCACGAGTTCGGTTAACTTGCTCGTCGTTTCAAGTTGGGTGTAACCCACGTATTGGCTAGGCGTCGTCACGTTGATCAAGAGGTCGTGTTGCAGGCCCATGGCCGTTTGCTTGCCACGCGCATTACGTGCCCGATCCTTTTGCTTTTGCATTTCGGCCTTGAAGCCGTCAACGTCGACCGTGATGTCTTGGTCATCGGCGTATTCTTCGGTCAGTTCAACTGGGAAGCCGTACGTATCGTACAACTTGAAGGCGTCGGGACCGGCGATTTGGCTACCGCCTTGCTTCTTCAGGTCAGCAATCAAGCTGTTCAGCAAGGTTAACCCACCGTCCAGCGTTTCGCCAAAGCGGTCTTCTTCGGAACGAACGACCTTGGCAATGTAATCAGCCTGAGCCAAAACGTCTGGGTAGTAAGACTGCATGATGGTCCCAACGACGGGAACCAATTGGTCTAAGAAGGCACCCTTGATGCCTAACTTTTGGCCATTCACAACAGCCCGCCGAATCAAACGACGGATGACATAGCCCCGGCCTTCGTTACCAGGCAGCGCACCGTCACCGATGGCAAATGTGATGGCCCGCGCGTGGTCCGCAATCACCTTGAAGGACACGTCGTCTTCCTTGTTAACACCATACTTCTTGCCATCGCTGAGTTCAGCGGTCTTTTCAATGATTGGCATGAACAAGTCGGTTTCAAAGTTCGTCCGAGCGTTTTGGAAAATCGAAACGACCCGTTCGAGCCCCATCCCCGTATCAATGTTCTTCCGCGGCAATGGCTTGTAACTGCCATCGGGTTCGTGGTTGAACTGGGAGAACACGATGTTCCAAACTTCCAGGTAGCGTTCGTTTTCGCCACCAGGGTAGTTTTCAGGATCGTCATCGGCCAGATTGTTAAAGGCTTCACCACGGTCGTAGAAAATTTCGGAGTCAGGACCAGAAGGACCCTCACCAATATCCCAGAAGTTATCTTCGACAGCGATGATGTGATCAGGGGCGACACCAGCAGCCTCCCAATCAGTCTTGGCGTCGGTATCCTTTGGGTAAACGGTCATGTACAGTTTATCTGGATCCCAGCCGAACCAGTCTGGGGACGTTAAGAGTTCCCATGCCCAAGTGATGGCTTCTTTCTTAAAGTAATCACCCACTGAGAAGTTCCCGAGCATTTCAAATAACGTATGGTGCCGTGCGGTCTTCCCAACGTTTTCAATATCGTTTGTCCGAATACTCTTTTGAGAACTGGTCAAACGGGGATTCTCTGGCACAACTTGGCCGGAGAAGTATTTCTTCATCGTGGCAACCCCGGAGTTGATCCACAGTAATGATGGATCATCCTTGGGAACCAGTGATGCACTAGGCTCAATCGTGTGGCCCTTCGACTTGAAAAAGTCGAGGTACATTTGCCGAATCTGACTACTAGTTAGCTCTTTCATCTCTCAAATACCTCCAAAAATGTCAAAAACACCGTTGCCCGTAGAGACGCCGAAGCGCGGTACCACTCTACTTGCAACGATGTTTTAATCGTTAACCTCTTAAACTCATAACGCTGAGTCGCGATGTTCCTGAGGGAGCGCCACTGAATCCATGAGTCGTTTTTCACAGCAACCAAAACGTTTCTGAAAGTCATGGGGTCAGGGTATGTCCTCGATAGTATATTTAAATGTCCACTTGAAATTATAGGTGTGGCGCACTTTCTTGTCAACTAAACGTTCGGGAAAACTTTGGGGTGAACGCCAGCTGTCTGCATCGCCTGCCGGACGGCCAATCGGCTTAGACTGGTTTGGGGCGTTCCCGTCTGAACTTATTTGTCGTGTGTTTAAGCTTATTGACGGTTGTGTAGGACCTGGCTTCCCTTGATTGGCTGCATCTTTGCTGGCTGTGCTGGCTTACTGCGCTATTCTTGCTCTCGCCAGTCTATTCGGAAACTTGCGGCTTCTGAAACGTGCTCCACAGGACAGGTCCCTGCGCTTAGCAAAAAGAGAGTCCCAAGCCGGCTTTGCCGACTTGAGACTCTCTTCTCGCTAATGCTCAGGACCTAACCGCCCTGTTCCGCACTCTTTTATTGATACCGATCCGACTCGCGCTTGCGCCGCTTGCGTTCATTTCTGGCGCTTTGGCGTTGGGCGATTCGCCGTTCTTGGTCTTTTCTACGGTGAATTTCTTGCTTGATTTGGTGCTTGTAGCCTGGCTTGATTTTCTTCTTCTTTTTCATAACGAAACCAATCAAACCTGGATCAAGCTTTTCGGTACTCTTGTTCCGTTGCGTCCGGCGGTTCCGGTCGTAGGAATCGATGATTTCACCGTTGCTGATTCGCTTAGGCTGGAACTTGATGCCCATGGCTTCAATCTCAGCGACCTTGGCTTCTTCATCTGGTGAGTACAACGTGATGGCCGTTCCGTGCATCCCCTGACGACCCGTCCGGCCGACCCGGTGGACGAAGAAGTCTAAGTCTTCTGGAATGTCATCGTTGATCACGTGGGAGACCCCTTCAATATCAATTCCCCGGGCAGCCAAGTCGGTGGCCACAACGAATTGGAATTGGAGGTTCTTGACTTCACGCATGACCCGCTTCCGTTCACGAGGCTTGATGCCCCCATGAATCATGGCGACCTTCATGCCCTGGGCCTGCAAGAAGTCGTGGATTTGTTCAACCCGCGTCTTGGTGTTGGCGAAGATCAGGACCAGGTAAGGCTCACCCATGGTAATCAATTGGTAGATCAATTGGTTACGGTTCTGACCTTTGGTTGAAATCAACCAATTGTCGATCGTATCAGAAATAATCGTATCGGTAGGAATTTCTTCAACGACTGGATGGTTCATGTACTTCTTTAAGAAGGGATTCAATCGTTGCGGAATGGTGGCCGAGAAGACCATCATTTGTAAGTCTTTCGGCATCCGCCCAGCAATCCGGTCGACTTGGTCCAAGAACCCAAGGTCCAGGGTCATGTCGGCTTCATCCACGACAAATTGGCGTGCGGTATGCACATCCAAGGCGTCAGATTGGATCAAGTCCATGACCCGACCGGGCGTCCCGATAACCAATTGGGGTTGGAAGTGCCGCAGTTTTTCAACTTGGCGCTTCTTGTCGGTCCCCCCGACGTAGTTCCCAATCCGAATTTCAAATGGGGATTCAGCAGCTAATTGTTCAGCGGCCGTGTGAATTTGGTAAGCCAGTTCCCGGCTAGGCGTGGTAATGACGGCCTGAACCTGGTTTTCTGACGTTAACTGGTTAAAGATGGGCAGTAAGAACGTATGCGTCTTCCCGCTCCCAGTCTGGGATTGGCCCACGACATCTTTGCCCGAAGCAATCACGGGAATTAATTTTTCCTGGACCTTGGTCGGGGTCGCGAAACCAATCTTTTGCAAGGCCGTCATTAAGTACGGCTGCAAGTTGAATTGTTTAAAATCTGCGGTCATTCATTTTCTCCTTTAGTGTTAGCCACTAACTCATCGAGCTCGTGAATAACTTGGTCAATTTCTGCCTGATCGTGGGCTGTGGCACCACTGGCCAAGGCGTGACCGCCCCCACCGTGGTTCTTAGCCAATTCGTTGATGGAAGGTCCCTTTGAACGCAACCGAATGCGGAAGGTCTTGTCCTTGGCTTCAACGAAGATGGCCCAAGCCACAACGGAGGTGATCTTACCGGGCAATGGCACGACGGCGGATGTGGAGTCACTGGCAGCGAGGCCAAAGGACTCCACGATTTCGTCGGTCAGCTTCAAATAAGCCGCCCCACTAGGCAAAATTTCTAAGTTCTGGTAAACGTAAGCGGACAACCGCGCCATTTCTGGGGAAATTTCATCCTCAGCCTGGTTGACGTCCGTCATTGAGAAGTTGTAAGTCAGTAACTTACTGGCAACGGCAAACGTGTTGGCTGACGTAGCCGGGTACATGAACCGCCCGGTGTCGCCAATGATGCCGGCATAAAGTAGTCGTGCCGCATCGTCAGGCATGGTGAGTGCCGCGGCATTCTTGGCATACCAATCATAAATGATTTCGGACGTGCTGGACGCTTGATCCAACACCCATTGAATGTCGCCAAAGGCATCGTCATTCGGATGATGGTCGATCTTGATGACCGCGGCCCCAGTGGACCACCGTTCATCATCGACTCGAGGCTGGTTAGCGGTGTCCACAACAATCACTAACGCACCCTGATAAACGCCATCTTCCACGTCTTGGTCGGCTTGGCCCATCCAGTCGAAGCCAGGGTAATGCTTACCCACAGCCAGAACCTTTTTTTCTGGGAAGCTCGCTTGTAAAATGTCCCGTAAAGCCAGTTGAGCCCCGATACAATCGGGATCAGGCCGCTGGTGACGGTGAATAATAATTGTCTGATACTTTTTGATTTCTTCTAAAATGGCAGCTTCAATAGCCATAGGTTCACCCGTTTTCTATCCGATTTTTTCGACCAAGACGCGTCGATACCGCGTTTCAGTATACAAGTTTTAGCGCGCAATTTCAATAAAACTCGGCTGGTAGGGTTAAACCATCGCCTCCGGGGTGAGAAAAATTGGACCGGAACGCGGTGGGCAGGACGTCCAGAGCCAAAGAGCGGTCTCTGAACTCGCTTTGAACCTCTGAGAAACGAGTTTCAAAGTCGCCATTTCTTAAGGGTTCCCCTTAAGAAATCCCACGGCTGAGTCCATTTTTCCCACCCCTGCGGCTGACATTGGTTGAACCCACGCTGCCGCATTTCATTAATCTTGTCGCTAATTGTCATTAATCACTGTTCCTGTAAGCTTGCTTTAATTCCTAACTACCGATAGCCTGACCTCGTCCAACATTTTCTACTCATCGCCACTAAACAGTGGCAACTTGACGTTTTCAAAAGTTTGCGCGGCTAGTCCGGTTAGCGTGATGCCCAGCAAGCGGACCTGCTCGTCATCCCTGGCCACGCTGTGGTAGAGGTCCAGGGCTAAGTCGTAATAGATGTTGGCGTCGTTGGCAATGAAGTCCGTTTGGGTCACGCGCTTCGTGATGGTGTTAAACTCGCTGTCCCGTAGTTTGAGCACCAGCGTCTTACCGTGCCGTTGCTTTTGTTTGACCGTTGCCGCGACCATTTCTGCCAGTCGTTGCAATTGTGTTTCCACCTCACCGACCGACGACAAGGGTGGCCCATACGTGCGCTCCTTGCCAATCGACTTGCGTTCGCGCAGATACTCGACCGGCCGCTCATCAATACCGCGTACCCGTTGATACAAAATGTAACCGAACTTACCGAAGTCGTGGATCAATTCCAATTGGGATTTTTGATACAGGTCCGCCCCGGTTTGAATGCCCAGCTCATGCATTTTAGGCACGGTCTTCTTGCCCACGCCCCGGTAACGTTCAATCGGCAACCCCATCAAAAAATCGTGTGCGTCCTCCGGTAGAATCACGCTCACGCCGACCGGCTTACGGAAGTCCGAGGCCTCCTTGGCCAGAAATTTACTATAGGAAATGCCGGTCGAACAGGTCAAATGGGTCTTATCAAAAATCTCCACCTGAATCTCGTGAGCCACCTGAACCGCCGAGCGGATGTGTTTCTTATTCTCCGTGATGTCCAAGTAGGCTTCATCAAACGCCACGGTTTCAATTTTATCCGTGTACTCATGAAAAATTTCGTGAATCTGGTCGGAAATTTCGCGGTAATGGGGGAAGTCTGGGGTCTTATACGTCGCGTGCGGGGCCAGTTTAAACGCCTCGTTGGCATTCATGGCGGAATGCACGCCTAGCTGTCGCGCCACGTAATTGGCCGTGGTCACAACGCCGCGACCGCCAGTCGTTCGGGGATCTCTGGCAATGATCAGCGCGTGACCCTTGAACTCGGGGTGGTCCCGTTCTTCAATCGACGCGTAAAACGCATCCATGTCGACGTGAATGATTTTTCTTTGCGTGTATTTTTCTGGGACCACAGCCGTCCCCTCCTTTCCACGATGTAACAAAACGCTTGTCGAATCGGTACGTTCCCGGCAGCGGATTCAAGGTGCCCTGCTGTGGGGAACGGTTCCAGCCTGAGGGGCGGTCTTCCACCTCGCCAGGAAACCTCGCAAAGATTCGCGAGTTTCCCTGGTCGTCCCGTGCTCTAGGCTGTAAAACCACCAGCCAAGAGCACCGACACAGCTGATCACCTTGATCCGCCTCTGGTCACTTAGACTAGCCATTTTTTACAACAACTTTTATTTAAGCTTTTAATTAACTGTATGAATATGGGCTGTCTGCGCGAACAACATGATGTTTCACCCCCAAAAGGCCTGAATTAACCGTTAACCCACCAGGTCTAACTGAGCATTCACCGAACTATTACTGTTTATTAGTATATAAATTATACCCAAACAAACGTTTGTCTTCAATCAAAAGCCGTTATCTTTTTCCCGTAATTCTTCGGCTTTTACTCACCGTTCACTCAAAATTTGGCCGAAAAAAAAACGGCCTCTAGGAGACCGAACTTTTTGATGTCTTATTTAGCTGAGTCATCGTCAGTTTTTTCAGCAGTTTCGTCACTTACAGCGGCGTCACTTGCTGGTTCTTCAGTGGCATCTTCAGCGGGTTGATCCTCGCTGGCTGCTTCACTGGTTGCGTCGTTAGCGGCTGGGGCCGTAACGGCTTGTGGTGCTTGAGACGTTACTTGGGCAATGGCACGCAAGTCAAAGACCAAGTAGATCCCGTCGCAATCCAAGGTAACCGTTTGGTCAGCTTGGTTGATTTCGTCGATCACACCGTGTAACCGGCCAATCGTGATGACGTGGTCGCCCTTTTTAAGTTCGCTCATCATGTCACGATGCTTCTTTTGTTGTTTTTGTTGTGGACGTAACATTAAGAAGTACATCAACCCCAAGAAGACAACTAAGATAATCAACGTTGAGTAACCACCGGCAGCGCCAGCAGCAATATTTAAATTATCAAACACATTTGTTCACCCCTTTATATTCTATCTATTGGACAACTTTACCAGAATACGGGGAATCCGTCCAATTATTTCTAGAAATTCTTTAGACGTTCGGCATTGCCGCGTACTTTCAGAAACGGCTTGTCACCGCGGACGGACGCTATCGATCAGGCGCTTAACCATTTTCCTGTTGTGGGAATTGGCGGCCGAGATGTTCATACCCCGCCGGCGTGACGACCCGTCCCCGGGCTGTGCGTTTCAAATACCCGCGCTGCAGGAGATAGGGCTCGTACATGGCCGCGACAGTTTCCGTTTCCTCACCGACATTGGCCGCCAAAGTATTCAACCCGACTGGTCCACCATTATAGTAATCGATCATGGTTTCCAACAGCTTGATGTCAGTGGCGTCTAGCCCGGCCGAATCCACTCGCAGTAATTTCAGCGCATGGTTCACGATGGCTAGGTCAATCTCGGTATGATCAGGCGAGACTTCCGCAAAATCCCGAATCCGTTTCAACAAGCGGTTCGCAATTCGGGGCGTGCCCCGTGAGCGTAAGGCAATCTCGTGGGCCCCCTCAGTTGCGATGCGCGTGTTAAAAATGTCCGCCGACCGCGTCACAATTTCTTGGAGATCTTGCGTTTGGTAGTAAGCCATGTGTTCCACGATGCCAAACCGGTCCCGCAACGGTGCGGACAACAAGCCGGCCCGGGTCGTGGCCCCAATCAGCGTGAATGGTGGCAACGGGAAGTGCACCGGATGGGCGGTTGGCCCCTGCCCCACCACGATATCAATGTAGAAATCTTCCATTGCGGAGTAGAGCATTTCCTCAACAATTTTCGGTAGCCGGTGAATTTCATCAATGAAGAGAATATCCCCCGGTTGCAGTTCGTTGAGTAAAGCCACCAGGTCGCCCGGCTTTTCAATCGCCGGACCACTGGTCGTGCGGATGTGTACGTCCATTTCGTTAGCAATCACCATCGCCAAGGTCGTCTTCCCTAAACCAGGTGGTCCATACAACAGCACGTGGTCCAAGGATTCTTCCCGTTGCTTGGCCGCCTGAATGTAGACGGACAATTCGTGTTTGATGGGGTCCTGACCGATATACTGGGCCAGGGTTTGCGGTCGCAATGATTTTTCAATCGAGTCTTCGTTATCATCCGCTGGTTCCGGTGACACGACACGTTCATCATCAGTCATGGGTCAGCCTCCTTTCAAAAACTAGTTTGTCAATAAACGTAAGCCTTCGCTCAGATAATCATTGGTCGAGTCGCCGGCAAATTTCCGCAACTGCGGCGTGATTTTTTTAACGGCAGCGGCCTTGTATCCCAGTGCTGTCAAAGCCGCAATCGCGTCATCCAATTTCGGATTTCCCTCGCCAGTCGTGACGGCTTCGGGTGTGAACAAGGCCCCATCGTCGACTGGTGCCAGGTCATCCAACTTGTTCTGCAGGTCCAAGACAATCTGGCCAGCAGTCTTCTTCCCAATTCCGGGGAACTTCGTCAGGAAGCTGATATCGTTGGTCTTAATCGCCAACATCAGCCCTTGATGGTCCGGATTGGCCAGAATCGCCAGTGCACTCTTGGGCCCAATACCGTTAACGTTGATTAATTTTAGGAACAATTGTTTTTCAGCAAAATCTGCGAAACCGTAAAGGGTCTGCGCCGTGTCACTCACCGCCTGATAGACGTAAATCGTGACTGGTGTGGTGCCAACGGCGTAGCGGTAAGGGTTAGCGGTATTGACCAGATAACCCACCCCGTTAACGTCAACGACCACGTGGTCCGGATAGACCGCCGCAATCGTGCCATGAAGGTATTCATACATGCCAGTTAGTCTCCTTTGCGCTTGCATCCAGGTAAATGACCGGATCAGTTAGCTAGTAAAAACGAAGTCGGGCCGATGCTTTCGTTCCCGGCGGCGGGCTCAAACTGCCCTGCTGTGGGGAACGGCTCCAGCCTGAGAAGCGGTCTGGGGCCTCGTCTTGAAACCTCGCTAAGAATCACGAGTTTCCAAGGCCGTCCCGTGCTCTAGGCTGAGAAAAATCCCTCAGCCAAGACCACCGACACAGCTGGTCAGTTTGGCCCGCCTCTGGTCACTTACATTGGCCGAGACATTTTTACTAGCTCAAAACTGACTGATTGTTAGCCAGCCTCAAGCGTCTTATTCATCTATCTATCTTTAAGAAAACATATGTTTGCTTTTTTAAATTGTACCACACTTGGCTCAACTTAGACTATAGATTCTGTTCTGAGTTTTCTGACGCCAAAAAATAGAATCTAGCCCAGCAATAACTGAGCGGTTAGCCGGAGACAGTCAACTGGGACAAGCAAAGCAAAAACAAAAGCGAACCGAATAGGTGGTCATTCTGGAGGCAGCTAAGGCCCACACCTGTGTCGGGGACCTTAGTCGGTGTTTTTCGCCGGCTTAGGTCCCGGGACGACTTTGAGATTGCGCTCTTGGCAAGCTCAAAGCGAGACTGAAGACCGCTCTTTGGCTTCAGTCGGTCCCCACAGGTGTGGGCCTTAGCTGCCGGAAGAATTTAAGACCACCTATTCGCCCCAGTCGTCGCCGGAGTGGTGTGGATCCTGAATCCGTTTAAACAGCTTTTCCAAGTCCTGATCCGTGAAATGGACCAGCACTGGTCGGCCGTGAGGACAGTTGAACGGGTTCTCCGCTGTGGATAATTTCACCAGTAAAGCGCGAGCCTGCTGGTCGTCCAGGTGATGATTGGCCTTGATGGCGCGCTTACAGCTCATCATGATGGCCGTCTTTTCCCGGAAAGCCGCCACGGAAATCTTGCCGTCCTTTAAGACCCAGTCAATCATTTCTTTAATGGTATCGGTCTCCTGCCCGGCCTTGAACCAAGTTGGGTGTTCGTGCACGATGAAACTATTCGGGCCAAATGACTCGAGGTTGATGCCCACACTAGCTAACGTTTCCAAGTGATTGGTCAGTTCCAAGACGTCCGTCGTCGGGTAATCCAAGACGATGGGCACCAACAATTTCTGCTCGTCATCGCTGACCTCGCCGATTGCCTGGCGGTAGAACTCATAGTTCACCCGTTCCTGTGCGGCGTGTTGGTCGACTAAATATAGCCCATCATCGGCCTCGGCCAACAGGTACGTGCCGTGGACCTGCCCCAGGTAGCGTAACTGAGGGAAGCGTTGGGCTGGCGGTTCGGGCGCCGTCAATGAAACTTCGGCGACCGGTTCCTCAACGGGCGGCGTTGACCCACCCAGGGGTGCGGCAACCCGTTCCGTTTGATATTTCTCATCAAATTCCTGGACGGCTGGCAATTGGAAATCCTGCTTGTCATGCACGACCACAGGCTCAACCGGGACCTCTTCTGGCGTGCTCAACGGTTGCGGGCCAGCGGCCGGTGTTGCGGCTGGTTGCGCCGGTGTAGGCGTTGATGCCGCACTCTCGGCCGGTTGTGGCGCTGGCTGGGTGTGGCGCGCCGACATATCATACTTGGCCGAGACGTCGTTTAACGCCATGGTCAGTTGATCCGTGGTGGCGGCTTCCCGCTTTTTCGTTGGCATTTCATCGAAGACATCCGGAATCAAATTCTCCCGGGAAAGCCGCTTGAACACGGTGTCCTGAATCAGCTGCGTCAGTTCCGGCTCTTCACTGATGCGGACCTCTTGCTTGGTTGGATGCACGTTCACGTCCACCAGTAAGGGGTCCATTTTAATATCCAGTACGGCCAGCGGGTAACGGCCGACCATCAGCTTGGACCCGTACCCGGCAATCAAAGCCTTGCTCAATTGAAAATTGTGAATGTACCGGCCATTTAGCAGTAACGAAATGTACTGCCGACTTGCCCGCGTCAACTCGGGCAAGCTCACGTAACCGCTCACCTGAAAATCTGGGTTCTTGCCATTGATGGCTACCATCTTCCGGGCGCTCTGGACGCCATAAATGCCGGCAATCACCTGTTGCAGGTCGCCCCGCCCGGCTGTCCGGGTAAGCTCACGACCGTTGTGGACCAGGGAAAACGCCACGTCGGGATAGCTTAAGGCCAGCCGGTTGACGATATCCGTGATCCGGGCTAGCTCGGTGGCTGGTGATTTCAAATACTTCAAGCGTGCCGGCACGTTGCCAAAGAGGTCCTTGACGGTAATCGTGGTCCCCTTGCGAGCGGCCGCGGCGGTGTGTTCCTTGATGATGCCGCCCACGTTGTGAATCAACGTGCCAACACTCCCGGTCGAGGTCGTCATCGTGACGTCGGCCACGGAAGCGATACTAGGTAGGGCTTCACCCCGGAACCCCAGGGATTTGATACGAAAGAGGTCCCGCCGGTCGGTAATCTTACTGGTGGCGTGGCGTTTGAAGGCCATCTCGGTATCTTCATCCGCGATGCCGTCCCCGTCATCAACCACGGTAATCCGTTGTAACCCGGCCTCCTCGACCGTGATATCAATCTGTTTACTGTGGGCGTCGACTGCGTTTTCGACCAGTTCCTTGACCACGGATGCGGGCCGTTCAACCACTTCACCCGCGGCAATCTGGTCGGCTAAGACCGACGCTAATTCATGAATTTTGGCCATCAACGACCCTTCCTCTCATTGCGTAAATAAAAAATGGTGGATGCATCCGTTCCCGACGGTGGATTCAAGGTTCCCTGCTGTGGGGCCCGCTTCCAGCCTGAGAAACGGTCTTCCAGCTCGCCTTGAAGCCTGGAAAATCACCAGTCTCCAAGGTCGGCCCGTGCTCTAAGTTGAGAAACACACTCAACTAAGACCACCGACACAGCTGAGAACCTTGATCCACCTCTGGTCACTCACATCGACCACCATTTTTCATTGTCTTACTTTATTATCACGATAATTTGTTTTTAGTTAGCCTAGCGCCATTCGCAAACAATTTTAGGTTATCTCTGCTAAATCTGCCACCCAAACGACTCGTAGTCCCTTTTGGCCAGCCAACTTAACATCATCAAAGCTGTTTACTTCTTCGCCAATTTCTGTTGCCATTGGTAAACCTGGTTCATGATGGCCATTGGGGTCATCCCCATCAGGTTCAGGTCGGAAATTTGTGCCAGCACCTTGGCCTGAGCCGGATTCAGCTCTGGCTCTTCCGTGAACAACGAGAGCTGTTGATCGGTAGCTGGTTCTGCCGGCTCGCTTGGTTCTGGGGTTGGTTCGCTGACAGCCGGTTCCGGCTTAACTGTCTCTGCCGGTTGCTCCTGCACGGGAGCCGTCGATTCTGATGCCGTTGGGGCCGTTTGAATAGGTGCCTGCGCCGTTTCTGGTGTGGACAGGGGTTGGTCCTCAGCTGACTGTTCCAGGTCCTCTAAGATGACCTCAGCACGGTCTAACAGCTTCGTTGGCATCCCGGCCAATTTGGCCACGTGAATCCCGTAAGACTTGTCCGCGGGACCCGGTTGCATTTGGTGTAAGAAGACCAGGTCGCCATCGCGTTCGACAGCGCCCACATGGACGTTGCGTAACTGCTTTAAGGACTGGTCTAACGCCGTTAACTCGTGGTAGTGGGTTGAGAACAACGTCTTGGCGTGGACCCGGTTGTGAACGTATTCGATAATGGCCTGGGCCAGCGCCATCCCGTCATACGTGGCCGTGCCCCGCCCGATTTCATCGAATAAGATCAGGCTGTTGGCGGTAGCTTGACTCAACGCGTGGTTGGCCTCTTGCATTTCCACCATGAAGGTACTTTGCCCAGAAATCAGGTCATCTGCGGCCCCGATTCGGGTGAAAATTTGGTCAAAGATGGGCATCTGGGCGGACTCTGCGGGCACGAAACACCCCATCTGCGCCATAATTACGGTCAGGGCCAGTTGCCGCATGTAGGTACTCTTCCCGGACATGTTCGGCCCGGTAATCAGTAAGATGTTGGTTTGTTCATCCATCATGACATCATTAGGGACGTATGATTGACGACCCAAAACCTTTTCGACCACGGGATGTCGGCCCTGTTTAATGGCTAAATTATGCCCTTCAATCAACGTTGGCTTGATGAAGTGATAGTCCTCGCTGACGACGGCAAAACTTTGGAGCACGTCTAGACTGGCAATAGCGGCGGCTAATTTCTGTAGCCGGGTGATGGCCAGTTTAACCTGTTCACGCAGATCAACAAATAATTTATATTCCAGCGCAACGGATTTCTCCTCGGCCTCTAAGATCAAGCGTTCCTTATCCTTCAGCTCAGGCGTTGAGAACCGTTCGGCGTTAGCCAGCGTCTGCTTTCGTTCGTACCGGTCAGCCGGCAATTTGTCCAGGTTGACCTTGGTGACCTCGATGTAGTACCCGAAGACGTGGTTGTAGCCAATCTTCAGGTTATTGATCCCGGTTACTTCACGTTCGTGGGCTTCCATTTCGGCCAGCCAGGTCTTCCCGTTACGCATGGCATCGCGGTACTCGTCCAATTGGGCGTTGAACCCATCACGAATCACCCCACCGTCGGAAACGGAGATTGGGGGTTCGGGCACAATGGCCTCCCGAATGGCCGCCGCGACATCTTCCACGGGGTCCAATCCGGCCAGCGTGTCATCAAAGACCGGTTCGTCCAGCTCTTCAATCGTGTGCTGGATTTGTGGTACCTGTTCCAAGGACGTTTGCAGCTGGATTAAGTCCCGGCCGTTTACGCTTCCGAAGGCTACGCGCCCGGCTAAGCGTTCCAGGTCATAGACCTTAACCAATTCTTCCTGCAAATTATTGCGTTCAAAATAGTGGTCGAGTAACGCGCCGACCTTGTCCTGCCGTTCTTCAATCTGTTGCCGGTCAATCAGCGGCCGATCTAACCATTGCTTCAGTAGCCGCCCCCCCATGGCCGTCTTGGTTTGGTCCAAGAGCCACAGTAAGGTCCCCGATTTTTTCTTGGTTCGTAAGTTCTGGGTGATTTCCAGGTTGCTTTGTGAGGAATGGTCCATCTTCAAAAAGGCGGTTGGTCGGTAAGCCACGGCCCGTTGTAAATGCGCCAGACTGCGTTTCTGCGTCACCGTCACGTAGGTCACCAGGACACCAACAACTTGCTTCAGCAAATCGGTCTGTAGGTCCTGCTCCACGTAACTGAGCTCGGAACTTGATTGAATCTCGTCTTGATTAGAAATCATCATGCCGAGCTGTTTCATCCGAGCCTTCAACTCATCGTCAATCGTGGTATCCACGACGACTTCCTTGGTCTGCAGGCTCATTAATTCATTCATGACGGGGTCGTCACCACTGATTTCAGCGGCCTTGAGTTCCCCGGTCGACAAGTCGGTGTAGGCCAAGCCGTATTGTGACTTAGTGCTCATGGTTAGGGCGGTCAAGTAGTTGTTCCGCTTGGCGCCGGCAGCGCCGGTATCGGTCTGGGTCCCTGGGGTCACCAGTTGAATGACCTCTCGCTTAACCATTCCCTTGGCTAACTTCGGGTCCTCCATTTGTTCACAAACGGCAACCTTGTAGCCCTGATCCACCAAAATGTCGATGTAGTTTTGCACGGCCTTGTGCGGCACCCCACACATCGGAATCGGGTTCTTGGCACTGTGACTCCGGGTCGTCAACGTCAGCTCCAGCAATTGCGAACCCTTGACGGCGTCTTCATTGAACATTTCATAAAAGTCCCCGAGCCGGTAGAACAAGAACGCATCGGGATACTGATCTTTAATCTTTTGGTACTGCACCATCATGGGCGTCGTGTTCGTTTTCGTCATGAAAAATGGTTCATCCTTCCGTTATCGTTTAGCTTTGGTACGGGTGTTGTGGGCTGATCAAGATTGGCTTGATGCTAGCCGCGTGCCCCGTTTTATCGTTTAAGTCAATGACGGCACCGGAGAGAATTCCGGGACCGACTTCTTGGACCGTGTAGCGGGTTGGCCGTTGGTTTTCAAAGCGTTCGATGACGCTATCGGCCTGCATCCCCAAAACACTGTCGGCGGGACCGGTCATGCCGGCTTCGGTCATGAAGGCCGTGCCGCCACGCAGAACCTGCGCGTCACTGGTCTGCACGTGCGTATGGGTGCCAACGACGGCGGAAACCTTACCGGCATAGCGCATCGCAAAGGCCCGTTTCTCACTGGTCGTTTCCGCATGGAAATCAACGAAGACAAAATCCGTGTCCAGTTCTGGCAGTAACTCCTTCATTTTCGCAAAGGGATCGTCCATGGGGTTCATGAAGACCCGGCCTTGCATGTTGACAACGGCCAACACTTGTTGGTTCACTTTGACCTTCGTCCAGCCCTGTCCCGGCGTATCACCAGGGAAGTTAGCGGGCCGAACTAGCCGGTTGGCGCCACCAATGAAATCATAGAGTTCGGCGTTGTCCCAGGTATGGTTTCCCATCGTGACCACATCGGCGCCATCTTTTAAGAGCTGCTTGTAAATACTTTGACTGATACCGCGACCAACGGGGGTTGAATTTTCCCCGTTGACGATGGTGACTTGGGGCTTTAAGTCCCGCTTTAATTGGGGGAGGTACTCATGAATCATATCCACACCAATATTTCCAACAACGTCACCAACAAATAAAATACGCATCTTCGTTCCCCTATCTAGACCGTTTTGGCCCGCCTGGCTCTTGTGACCAGTTCTCGTAAATAACCTCTATTTTACCATGGTTTTTCTAATCCTGCGTGAGTTAAATCTGAGCTAATCCCCCGTTCACGCACCTCCGGACTGGTGAAAATGGGATTGGAACGCGGTGGGCGGACGTCTGAAGCCTGAGGAGCGGTCTTCAGACTTACTTTGAGCTGCTAAAAACGCATCTCAAAGATACCAATTGTCTAAACGGCCAGCCGTTTAGACAATTCCCACGGCTGAACCCATTTGCACCAGCCCTGCGGTTAACGGCCGCTTAGCCCCTCTGTTTTCAATTTTGTTTAGTTCTCCTATAAGCCAGCTAGTCAATCCCGCTTTCTTTCTACAAAAACGTAAAAAAGCTAGGACCAAATGGCCTAGCTTCTCTGACTTATTTCGCATATTCAACTGACCGGACTTCCCGGATGACGGAAACTTTGACGTGGCCTGGGTAATCCAGGTCGCCCTCAATTTGTTTCTTGATGTCGCGTGCCAAGACAACGGCATCCGTGTCGGAAATCTTCTCGGGCCGCACAATAACTCGAACCTCTCGTCCCGCCTGAATGGCAAAGCTGTGGTCGACGCCGTCAAATGCATTGGCAACGGTTTCCAGCTTGTCCAACCGGTGGATGTAACTTTCCAGAGAATCTGAGCGTGCGCCTGGCCGGGTGGCTGAAATAACATCAGCGGTCCCAACCAGTTCCGCAATAACGGATTGCGGTGCCGTTTGATCTGCTTGAGCTGCGATAGCGTTAACCACAACGGAACTTTCACGGTACTTCTTTGCGAGTTCCGTGCCCGTCGTGATGTACGAGCTATCGTCTTCATGCTCTGCAGCGCGGCCAATATCATGTAATAATCCTGCACGTTTTGCTAACGTAACATCCTCACCTAATTCAGCAGCCAACACCCCAGTGATCTTGGCAACTTCGATTGAATGGGCCAACGCGTTTTGCCCATGAGAAATTCGGAAATTCATGCGACCAACCAGTTTGACCATTTCGGGATGCATGGAATGAATCCCCAAGTCAAAGGTTGCTTGCTCGCCAAGCTCCCGGACATGTTCGTCCAGTTCTTTTTTCGCCTTGGCTACCATTTCTTCAATCCGTGCCGGGTGAATTCGCCCGTCTTGGATTAACTTCTCGAGAGCAATCTTCGCAACTTCTCGCCGTAACGGGTCAAAGCCACTCAAAACGACGGCTTCTGGCGTATCATCAATGATCAGGTCAATCCCGGTCAGAGTCTCTAACGTCCGAATATTCCGTCCTTCACGGCCGATGATTCGGCCCTTCATGTCGTCATTAGGCAACGTCACCACAGTAATTGTGGTTTCCGTAACCATGTCGGCGGCACTCCGTTGAATGGCGGAGACAATCAGGTCTTTGGCATTTGCCTGAGCTGTCTTCCGCGCCGTTTCTTCGCTTTCTTTAATCATCTTTGCCCGTTCGCCTGCCAAAGCCTTTTTGGCCTCGGAAATAATCAGGTCCCGTGCATCATCCTGGGATAAAGCAGCTACGTCTTCAACCGCAGCTTGGCGTTTTTCAATCAGTGAGTCTGCTTGCTGTTGCTTCTTTGCTAAATTCTGCTCTTCAGCACTTAGCTTCTTGTCCCGACGATTCAAAGAGTTTTCGCGTTTTTCCAGAGAATTATCTTTCCGGTCTAACGTTTCTTCACGTTGAATCAAGCGATCTTCTTGCTTCTGAACTTCGGCACGACGTTCTTTCAGCTCGGTTTCGACCTCTGCGCGGTACTTATGACTGTCTTCCTTGGCCTCTAATAAAGATTCCTTCGTGGCAGTCTCAGCTTGCTTCTTAGCTTCAGCCAGTACACCTTCAGCAGTGTACTTAGCCGCATCTAGCTTTCGCTCGTGGACAGATTTACGAAAATAATACCCGCCCACAACACCAACAACGATAGCGATGATTGCGAGGATTATAATTGGAACACTCATGATTCCACCTCCGCATCATCAAAATGACTAATTTAAAATCAGACTTTTTAAGATGTTGATTTAATAACTGACGCAACTTCAATTTTAATGGTTGCCATGAACGCTGTCAACTAAACTCACCGGAAACTGGTGGGTCCGTGCGGATTTATTCGTTTCGGGTGATAAACCAGTGTTGCCAGAAAAATCACACGTAGCATGCGAAGGTAGAATCAAATGCGAGCACTAGCCACTCCCTGCCCTGTTTTCAGTCACGACACCAAACAAAAAACGCCAGCCACCTCACAGGATGACTAGCGTTTCGTTTTATTTACCAGGCTTGTTCTTGTCCGGAATTAATTCACTTTGTTCTGGCTTGCTTTTGTCCTTAGGGGCATCGGCTTTGGCGTCCTTCTTGTCGGTTGGCTTACTGTCTTTACCAGCAGCCTTCTTACCGTCATCGGCGTCGTCACCTTCGCCAACACCATAAGCTGCCCGAACACGTTGGTTAACTTCAGCCATCATGTCTGGATGGTCAGCCAAGTATGCCTTAGCATTCTCACGACCTTGACCAATTCGGTCTTCGCCGTAAGAGTACCAGGACCCACTCTTATCAACAATGTCCTTTTCAACGGCCATGTCGAGCAATTCACCGGTTTGGGAAATTCCCTTACCATACATGATGTCGACTTCAGCCCGCTTGAATGGCGGCGCAACCTTGTTCTTAACGACCTTGATTCGTGTCCGGTTACCGATAACATCGGTGCCGTCTTTGATCTGTTCAGCCCGGCGAACTTCCAACCGAACCGTGGCGTAGAACTTCAACGCACGACCACCAGGCGTAACTTCAGGGTTACCAAACATAACCCCAACTTTTTCACGAATTTGGTTAATGAAGAGTGCAATCGTCTTCGTCTTGTTAATCGTCCCGGATAATTTCCGCAATGCTTGAGACATCAGACGGGCTTGCAGACCCACATGGGCATCACCCATTTCCCCTTCGATTTCCGCACGGGGAACCAAAGCGGCAACGGAATCGACAACCACAATGTCCACGGCCCCACTAGAGATCAAGGCATCTGCAATTTGCAGACCTTGTTCACCCGTATCAGGTTGTGACAAAAGTAATTGGTCGATGTTAACCCCTAACGCAGTTGCGTAAGCCGGATCCAGAGCGTTTTCTGCATCAATATAAGCTGCAGTCCCGCCCCGCTTTTGAACTTCCGCTACGGCGTGCAAGGCCACGGTCGTTTTACCTGATGATTCTGGACCGTAAATTTCAACGATTCGTCCACGTGGGTAACCACCAACACCCAAGGCCACATCAAGGGCCAACGAGCCAGATGGAACGGTTTCAATGTCCAGGTTACTGTTGTCACCTAGCCGCATGATCGAACCTTTACCGAAATCTTTTTCAATTTTCTTCAGCGCTTTATCCAACGCCGCTTGTCGTTCGTCAGCCATCCAAATCCTCCTTTGTTGCATCAATATTCATGTATCACTATACGGGTTTTGTTCGCAAAATGCAAGTAAAAATAGAACAAAAGTTCCCCTTTTATTTTGACCCGTGTAAGACGCGGCGGAGCCAATCCAAACCGGTCATCACAGACCGCTCACGAATAGCCGCTCGGGTCCCCGTCAAATGAACCAGACGGGCCCGCGGTTCGTGTCCGCGTTGCGCCAGGCCCAACCAAACGGTCCCAGCTGGGTGACCTTCCAGGGCATCCGGCCCCGCTACACCGGTAAAACTCAGAGAAAAGTCGGTATCCAATAACGCCCGGGAACGTTCCGCCATCTGCTGAGCCGTGGCCGCACTAACGACCCCATCTTCAGCAATGATAGCTTGTGGGATTCCTAACAGGTCATGCTTAGCTGAATTGGCATAGGTCACGAAGCCGCCCGGAAAGATGGCCGAAACCCCGGGGACATCTCCCAGCGTACTCTGGAACTTCCCCGCCGTTAAACTTTCAGCGCCCGTAATCGTCAGGTGGCGGTCAATCATTTCATTGACCACGACCGCTGCCAAACTGTTTTCATCCCCATAGCCATAGAGATAATCGCCTACACGGTCCTTGATGGTCGCCGTCATGTCATCCAACAGCTGATTACCGGCAGCCTCATCCTTTGCCTGGGCCGTCAAACGTAGCGTGACCTCATTTACTTTGGCATACGGGGCAATCGTCGGGTTCGTTTGCCCATCAATCAGGTCACTCAGCAGGGTCACCAGTTGCCCTTCACCGATACCAAAGAACCGCAAGACCCGCGATACCAGGTATTCATCCCGATGATAGGTGGCTTTCAGCAAAGGAACCGCCTGTTCCGCAAACATGGGCTCCGCTTCACTAGGCGGCCCGGGCAATAACATGATGTCAGCCGTGTTAGGGTCCTGATAAAAGGCCCCGACAGCCATCCCAGTCCGGTTCTTGAGTGGTTGGCTCCCCTCAGGATAAAGTGCCTGTAAGCGATTGTTAGGGGTCATAGGCCGCTCTGCCGTGGCAAAGTGCTTACGAATCTTGACCATCGCTTCAGGCTCCTCAATCAGCTTCACCCCCAACAAGTGGGCAACGGTCTGTTTTGTCAGATCATCCTTCGTCGGTCCAAGTCCCCCACTGATGATCACCAAGTCACTCCGCGAACGGGCCTGATTCACCACTGCCGTCAGCCGGTCAGCGTTATCGCCAACCAATGAATGGTAATAAACTTCGATACCAGCCCCGGCCAATTCACGGGCAATAAAGGCCGAATTCGTATCAACGATTTGTCCCAATAGAATTTCGGTTCCGACGGCAATGATTTCTGCTTGCATGCTGACCCCTCCTGGATGACTTAAAGTTAACTTCGTAATGAAACGCGATTTATTTTATTTTTTTCAAATTTATTTTCTAATATCAAGCAAAACGCCCACAATACAACGTTCAGCCGTTTCTTCAACCACATCAAAGAAACGACACCTGTACTAAAATCCTACCACAATCACGCCACAACTGGTTAATATTGCCTCAGAAATCGTGAGAAATCCAAACAAAAATGGCGACCCCCAGTCGTTAACAACTGGGAATCGCCATCCGACTATTTTTAAATTTTGTATCAGCCGAGAATCAGCAAATAACACCTATCACGGTACACACACTGCAAACGTGAATAACGGATTAAACTAGTCTTAGCCGCAGAGATGCGGTCTTATAGAAAGGGTCGCACACCAGCGCTAGCTGTCATACGATCCACAAAATAAATTTAAAGTCATCGTTGCCGCAATACACATTCTGTAAAGAGTAACGCATAACGGGCTAAACCAGTCTTAGCCGCAGGGCTGGTGAAAATGGGCTCAGCCGTGGGAGTTACCTTAGCGGCAGAGCCGCTTAGATAACTGCTATCTTTGAGACGTGTTTTCCGGCTCAAAGTAAGTCCGGAGACCGCTTTTCAGGCTCCGGACGTGCGCCCACCGCGCCACGGCCCAGTTTTCACCAGCCCGGAGGCGCAATCAACGACAGGTTTAACCCAGTTATTCGGCGGAGGATTCGGCGAAGACTTGGCGGTTCTGGACAAAGTAATCGATCCCAGAGTAAATCGTGAAGAACAAGCAGATGTAGAAGAAAATCAGCGCCATCGGCACATTGATACTCCCAAACCCAATGTTGTTCAACAGTAACAGGATAATCCCGACCATTTGCGTCGTGGTCTTGATTTTACCTGGCCAAGCCGCAGCGAGGACCTTGCCCCCAGTCTCCACAACAATCAGTCGTAACCCCGTGACGGCTAGTTCCCGGCAGACGATGATGGCGACGCCCCAGGCAGGGACGGCATTCATCGATACCAACAGAATGAAGGCCGTCATGACGATCATCTTGTCAGCCAGCGGATCGGCAAACTTCCCAAAGTTCGTGACTAAATGGTTGCGCCGCGCAATTTGGCCATCCAAGAAGTCAGTGATAGACGCCACGGCAAAGACCAGAGCGCCCCAGATTTGGGCAACCGGAATAGCGGTCCCTAGCCAGGTGACCTGGCCCCAGTCTAACGGCAACACTAGTAACAGAATGAAGACCGGGATTAAGATGATCCGGACAATGGTTAAGCGATTTGGTAGATTCACGAAAGGTTCCTCCTTAAATTTTCCAACTAAAAAAGGCGCGCCGGTCGCCACGGACCGACCCGCCTTAAGTCTTACTTAAATTCCAACGTCACCGTTTGAACTTGAGAAGACGTCGTCGTGCTTGCGCTAGACGTGGTCGTCGTTCCCGAAGTCGTGCTTGAACTGGAAGCACTGCTGGTGCTGGTATCGGAAGTGAAGTCAAACTTCTTCCCGTCAACCTTCACGGACGTTGCTGGGGCGTTCCCAAATTTCAGGGTCACGCTCGTTGCGGAACTTGGAATGGTCAGTGAATGTGACGTCGAAGCTGACAAGGTGCCTTGCCAAACGGTCGAGCCACTAACGGTCACGGACATCCAAGCACTGCCAGTTGCGGACAAGCTCATCTTTGGCTTCGAGGAAGCGTTCGTCATTTCCCAAGTTGAGCCTGAGGTCGTTGAGCTGACCTTCTTAAAGCTTGGCGTCTTGGTCTTCTTTGAGGAAGACTTCTTAGACGAGGACTTTTTGCTACTACTGCTCTTGGTCTTGTTGGAACTGCTACCAGAAACACTGACAGAACTGCTGTCCACGTTGTCCTTGGCGGTATTGTTGCCGTTATGTGAAGCGGCGACCCAGATACCCACGAGGATCACGAGGACGACGATGACAATCCCAATCACAGGAATTGTCCGGCGTAATTTGACATAACGTTCATCGACTTGACGTTGTTGGGAACGGGTCTCCGGATTACTTTCGTTGACCTTATCCACATACTCCTGCGTCTGCGTGCTCGGCAAAGCACTGTCGAACTGCTTTAACAGTTCCGCGCCATCCAAGTCGACCATATCGGCGTACTGCTTGATAAATGCCCGCACGTAAAAGTCCCCAGGCAACTCATCAAAGTTTTGATCTTCGATGGCAATCAGATAACGCTTCTGAATCTTCGTCGTCTGTTGCAGGTCATCCAGGGTGTACCCCTTCGCAATCCGCGCGTCACGCAGCGTTTTTCCCAATGTAATTTTGCTGTTATCACTCATGTTTTAATTCTCCACCTGTTCAAAATTTCTCTATAAGCAGTATAGCATAGGCGCCACCGCATTTTCAGCCACAACTCCCAGAATTCAGGATTTAACGGATTCTTAACCTCCGTTAGGGCAAAATCGTGTAGACCGTTTGCCGGCTGGCATCTGAAAATTGGGCCCAAGCCGCCTGCACATCGGCGAACGTCATGGCCTCTAACACGGCCAACTCATCGAAGAGTGTTGTTCCGCCAAATAGCGACCCGTCGTACTGGTTGGCAATGGCCTCGACCGAGTTGATGGCCCCAATCGTCCGACCAATCGCCTCGCGTTTAACCAGGTCAAATTGCTCCCGGGCAGCCAGTAGTTGTGCGGGTCCATCATTTAAAATCGCAGTTAGTTCACTGACAAAAGATTCTGGCTGATCAGTATCGCCCGCCAGTTGGCCGAAATGTGCCCCCCGTTGGACTTGGAAATCGTAGCCAAAACTATCATCAATCACGTTGGCATCATACAGCCGTAGGTAATTGTCGCTACTATCGTTAAATAACAGGTCCATCGCTAACGAAATGGCATCACTATATGCCAGCCCCGCCTTACCCGCTGGCACTTGATCGTACCCGCGCAGGCCAATGCTGACCTTAGGCCGGTTGACCGTTAAGTGGCGCGTTGTCGTTGGTACAATTTCCGTGGCTGGTGTTTGCGCAGAAGGAATCCGTTGAATCGGCTCGGCCGGCGCAAAGGTCTTGCCAGCTTGATTAGCCGTGATCCAGCTTAACGTTTCTTCCGGCTCAAGCTGCCCCACCACGACCAGGCTCATGTTGCTTGGGTGATAGAACGTGTTGTAGGCGGCGTACAGGTCGTCCGCAGTGATCTTGTCGATGGAGTCAACGGTCCCCGCAATGTCGATGTGCAAGGGCTCGCGGGGGTACAGTTGGCCAATCATGCCAAAGTAGCTCTGCCAACCCGGGTCATCATCGTACATCTGAATTTCCTGGCCAATAATCCCCTTTTCCTTGTTGACCGTTTGGGCCGTAAAGTACGGGTCCTGCACGAAGTCGAGGAGAATATCCAGGTTTTCACGCAGATGGCTAGTCGTCGCAAATAAATAACTGGTCTGGGTGAAGCTGGTAAAGGCGTTGGCACTTGCCCCGTACTGACCAAATAGGTCAAAAGCGTCGTGGTCCTTTTTCTCAAACAGTTTGTGTTCCAGGAAATGGGCAATCCCATCCGGAAAACGAACGGGTTTCTGTTGTCCGCGGGGCACAAATTCATTGTCCGTGGACCCGTAGTCCGTGGTCATCACGGCAAAGGTCTTATGGAAACCGACTTTAGGGACCAGAATGACCTTTAAGCCATTGGCCAACGTGGTTTGGTAGACGTTTTCGCCCAACCGGTCGTGCGCTTGTTTATTCAGCATCCTGATCACCTCCATGCAGGCAGTAAGTGGCCTGCAGCGTGACTTGTTGCGCCACGCGCTGCACGTCGGCCACCGTCACCGCCGCTAATTTTTCTTGCCAAGTCTTTAACGGTTCCGTCAAATGGGTCAATTCACTGTTCAACAACCCCACTAATTTCCGTTGGGGACTGTCCAGTCCAGCCAGACGGGCATTGAGCAGGCTGGCCTTCACTTCGGCCAGCAAAGATTCACTGAGCTCACCGCGTTGAACGGCGGCCAGTTGTTCGCCAATAATGGCAATCACGCGATCCTGGTTCTGGGCCTGAATACCGCTTTGCACGCCCATGGTTCCGGTAAAAGGATTGTACGAGCTGCTGGCATAGTAGGCCAAGCTGGCCTTTTCGCGAACGTTCGTGAACAACAGTGACAACGGTGTGCCCCCGAAGGCCGCGTTAAAGACAACGGCAGCCATGAAGTCCACATCGTCTCGGTAAATTGGGAGCTGGTAGGCCAGGTTCAATTTGGCTTGCACGACTGGCGCCAGGTCATCTCCGGACTGCACCTCATCGCGCTTATTCCACCGGTAGTACGGTGAGTCATCGGTAATCGTCCGGTCAGTCAGTGGCCAGGTGGTCAAAGCTTCCTGCACCCGTTCTGCCGTCACATCACCGACAACGGCCACGTGAATGGCATCGTTGGCTAACATGTCGTGATAGGTGCCCAAAATGTCGGCTGAACTGAGCTCACCCAACGTGGTCGTGTCCCCCAAGGCACTCATGGCCTGGGCGGGTTGACCGGTGAACAATAATTCTTGTAAACGCCGGTTGGCCAGGTATTGTTTATCATCATCTAAGGATTTAATCGCCGTTAATAAATTCTGGCGTTGTTGCGTAAACGTGGTCGGATCAAACTGACCATTTGGCAACAGTGGTTCAAACAGGACGGCCTTCAGGAGCGCCATCCCCTGTTCAAAGAGCGGGGTTTGGTCCGCAAATTGGTTCAGGTATTGTTCATCGACAACGGAACAGGTCAACCGAATCACATGCTTCGTCCCCAATTTAACGACACTGATGCCGAAACTGGCCCCATACATCTGGGACAGCTTACGGGCCAAGGCCGTCTGCGTGGGGTAAGCGGCCGTACTGGTCTCTAGAACCTGAGCCAACAAGGCTCGCGCGGTAATCGCCGTGGCCGTCAGTGGTGCAACAAAGTCCACCTTAATGCCAATTGTTTTAAATTGTTTTGTGGGTAACAGGTCGAGCGTTACCCCGTCTCGTATGCGAAAATGCACGCGCAATTGCCTCCTCTAAATATCTGGTTGGTGGGATTAAGGCCATCGCCTTACCGGATGGGGAAAATAGGCCGGGACGCTGTGGGCGGACGCCCGAAGCCATAGTGCGGTCTTCGGACTTACTTTGCGCCTCTGTGGTGCGAGTCGCAAAGATACCAGTTTGCTAAGCGGTAAACCGCTAAGCAAACTCCCACGGCTGAGCCTATTTTACCCATCCTCACGGCTGACACTGGCTTAACCCATCAACCGCTTATTTATTATTTCTTGATTATACCAACTCTAGGTTTTAGTTGCGTTTGAAATCGTCTCGCACTGGTTACTTTTCACAATGACTCTTTCAGCCATTTTGCTAGTATCCTAACTAAAACCAAGCGTATCGGTGTTTAATTTTAAGGGAAGCCCGGCATAAATACAAGCAACCGCACGCAAATATGAATTAATTTGTAAATGTCTTTCCCCGGGTGTCCCCCTTTGTCGACCGGCCTCACAATTTTTACAAAAAAAATAGCCATCCCCTGAATTTTCTGAGATGACTACCTAAAAGTTAACGCAACCGGTGAACTGAAAGCCCACGACTTTTTACTTGCTATCAGGTAAAAGTGGTGTGTCGACGTTTTCGCCGAACCATTTCTTGTTGATCTGACGCAAGGTCCCATTCGCAGCTAACCGCTTCAAACCGGCATTAATCTTCTTGCGCATGGTCACATCCCCTTTACGTGTCCCCACGGCAAATTTTTCCTTAGGGAAACTACCGACCGTGACGCGGTAGTCTTCGGGGTGCGCCTGGTGTTTGATGTAGTAATTGGCGTAGGTACTGTCGATCAACAGCCCCTGAATCCGGCCGACGTTGAGATCGATGAAAGCGTTGGTAAACGAGTCGTACGTGACGGCTTCGTGATTCTTGATGCGGTTCTTCAACAGCTTCGGGTGGGCATCAATGTCATTGGCCCCGGAAGACCCGGTTTGGGCGCCCAAGACCTTGCCCGTCATGTCTCGATACGAGGTAATGTGATTTTTCTTCAGCGTGACCAGCACTTGGTCGTTGTTCAAGTAGGTATCCGAGAAGGCCACCTGCTTGGCTCGTTGCGGCGTGATGGAGAAGCCGTTCCAAATCAAATCAATTGTCCCGTTGTGCAGCTCGGTCACGTTCATGCTCCAGTCGATTGATTGAAAATCGACCTTGATACCGTAGAGTTTGAACACGGCCCGGGCTAAATCAATATCGTAGCCGACTAGCTTCCCACTCTTTTGGCGGAAACCCATGGGTACGAAACTATCATCGAGGCCCACGACCACCCGCTTTTTCTTCTGAACGGTCGACCAGGTGTCATCGGTATTGGCGCGTTGGGTGACATTGTTGCATCCGGCTAACAGCGTGCCGAATCCCGCCACCACGGCTAGAAGAACCCAGAAACGATATACTCTTTTCATTTCGCGGCCTCCTTAGTTCTTCGGTTCCACGCGGAGCATTTGGTCCGCAATTGCTTCAGCAAAGGGAATATCATGGGTCACGACAATTTGCGTGATACCCTCATCCCGTAATTTAACGATGATCTGTTGCACTTCTCGACGTAAGTCAGGGTCCAGCGCGGACGTGGGTTCGTCGTAGCACAACAGTTTGGGATGCATGGCCAGGGCCCGTACGATGGCGACCCGCTGCTTCTGGCCCCCGGATAATTCGTAAGGGAACAGGTCCGCCTTGTCGCCCAAATCCAATTGTTTCAGGAGACGTTCGGCTTCTTCATTAGCGTCCTTAGCGGATTGCTTCAGCACCATCGTGGGTGCCAACGTCACGTTTTGCCGGACGGTTAAATTAGGAAAGAGTTGATAGTCCTGGAAGACGACGCCAATCACGGCATCGTTGTCCCGGTTAGAGGCAGGATCAAAGGCCTTGCCATCCAGGAGAAATTGGCCACTGTCGACTGAAGCCAACCCACTAATGCACCGCAGTAACGTCGTTTTCCCGGCGCCGGATGGTCCGACAATGGTTAAAATTTTGCCATCCGTCACGGTCAAATTAATATTATCCAAGATGGTCTTGCCACCAAATTTTTTCGTAATTCCTTTAAGTTCTAACATATGTTGACCATCCTTTCCTTAACGCCAGAAACTGTAGTGCTTTTCCATCCGCTTCAAGACCAACGTGCAAACGGCCGTCAGCAGCAGGTAAATGACCCCGACTAGCAACATGGGCACCAACGTGACATCGCGCGCCATGGCCACGTTGCCGGCCCGCAACAGGTCGCCCAACCCGATAACGTAAACTAAGGACGAATCCTTAACCAAGTTAATGACTTCGTTCCCAATGGAAGGTAAGACGATTTTAACCACTTGGGGAATCACAATCTTCCGTAACGTCTGCCAATTGGTCAGCCGCAGAACCCGGGCACTTTCATACTGCCCTTCTGGAATGGCTTGCAGGCCGCCCCGGAAAATTTCAGCGAAGTAAGCCGTGTAGTTCAAAATGAAGGCGAATAAGGCAGCGTCATACCGTTGGAACACCACGCCGATGATGGGTAACCCATAAAAAACAAAAATTAATTGCAGTAACAAGGGCGTTCCCCGCATCAACCACACGTAGATGTTGATCAACCAAGTCAACGGTTTGAAATTCGTGGTCATGCCTAGACCGACCAGAATTCCCAGCGGAATCGCAATAATAATCGTCCAAAAGAATATCGATAGCGTCATTCCGGTCCCGGAAATTAACGATGGTAAAATCTGACTTACATAGTGCATAACAATTCTCCTCCTTTAACGACAAAAAGCCCTCTCGAGAAATAACCTTCTCAAGAGGGCGTCTCAACGCTGTGCCACCTCATGTTCTCGACGGGCTCACGCCACGCCGACTCAACGAGTTGCCGACAAGCGCTGAGAAATTTGGCGGGAAATAAAAAACGCCCTCCTAGGTCCAAAGACCTAAGAGGACGATCACATCGTGGTTCCACCTCTGTTTGTTTCCGTATCACTACGAAAACCTCAGCGAGTTGCTAGCAACTCCAGCGATAACGGGCTACCCCGGACCTTCTTACTCATTTCAGAAAGCCAACTCACAGATGTGGTTCGAATCGTTAAGTCCGCCCGTTTCCATCATCGGGGCTTTCTGGAGAACCTTAACCGTTCTACTCTTCCGTTCAACGTTTTTCATTCATTGACAGTATACTACGTTTTTTTCACGGCGCTGTCAAGACCAGTTGTCACAAAATTTATTTTCAGTGGATTGGTTTCATCGACCCAAATAAATTTTTGCCTAACTCTCCTAACAACAACTCCGTAATAACAATATGCATCACAAAGTTGTTCCACGTGGCTAACCACCACTGTGTAAGCCGTGAGGGTAACGAAAATGGCTTCAGCCGTGGGAGTTGGATTTCAGCTTCTAAGCTGAAATCCAACTGGCGACTTTGAAACGCGTTCCGAGCCATTTTCGTTACCCGGTAAGGCGCGGCAGAGGTGCCTAGCCGCGGTGGAACCAGCTGCTGACTTTGTGCCAGAAGCCCGTATCCTCTTGTTCCTCAATCTTCATCAACGGCACCGTTTCGCCCTCTAAACGCCGAGCAACGTTGCGGTAACCCTGACCAGCGGGATTGTCCGTTTGCATAACCACGGGTTCCCCTTGATTGGAGGTCGTGATAACGGCATCGTCATCGAAGATAATGCCCAGCAATTCAATCCCAAGATGATGGGTAATCTCATCGATATCCATCATGGAACCGTCCTGCATCATGTTCCGGCGAATCCGGTTGATCAACAGCCGTGGGGCTTCAGTCAAGGGGTGTTGTTCTAGCAGACCAACGACCCGGTCGGCATCCCGAACGGCAGAAATTTCTGGCGTCGTCACCACGATAGCGGCATCGGCACCGGAAACGGCGTTGATAAAGCCTTGTTCGATACCGGCTGGGCAATCGATCAAGACGTAATCGTATTCGGGCTTTAACTCGTCAACGATTTCCTTAACTTGTTCTGGCTGCAAGGCCGTTTTATCTGTGTTTTGGGCAGCTGGTAACAAGTAGAGCTTGTCATCAAACCGCTTATCCTTAACCAAAGCTTGTGGTAATTTGGCGCGGCCCTCAGCCACATCCACGATATCGTAGATGATGCGGTTATCGAGGCCTAACACGACGTCTAGGTTCCGCAACCCAATGTCCAAGTCCATCAGGCAGACCCGCTTGCCCATTAAGGCTAACGCGGTCCCGATGTTGGCACTGGTCGTGGTTTTCCCAACGCCACCCTTACCGGAGGTGATCACAATTGCTTTTCCCATTTCTAAATTCCTCCAATCTGGTTATACAACTTCGGATTAATCTTCTTCAATTGCCCGAGCTTTCCGTACGACAAGACGTGAAGGTCATTGACGTAGGCAATCGTTTGCCGTGAGTCGGTCAATTCATCTGACTCAACAATATCAAACTGCTCAGCAATCCGGACCTGTTGCGCGGTCTGAAGATTTCCCATAATCAGCTTAGATTCGTCATCGGGATACCCCGCTTGAAGAATTCCAGCGACATCCCCCATGGAAAAGATGTTGCCCGTTGTCCGGAGCTTACCACCCTCGTGAATCGTCCCCAAGAACAGGACGTCCCCTTTCATGGCGACCTCCTGCCCGTTACGAATCACTTTACTTAACAGGTGAACGTTCTCCCGCTCACGCAATTGGATTGCATCGGCAATCGTCATGACGTTCGCAGCAATCTTGTGGATTTCAAAGCGCGGATACTGGGCCACCATCTGCTCGATGCGACTCTTCTCATCCGCCGTCAAAATCCGGTCCTCAGTCAGGACGTCCAAAGAAACCTTGGAACTTTCCAAAGCTTGAGGATCCACCTTGAGATTTTCTAACAATGTTTTTAAGTCAACCAAGATTTGGTCCAGACTCGCTGATTGCTTGAGGACCAAATCATAGCCGTTTTGCGTTCCGCGTAGTACGGCAGCCTGCATAGCGTTCGTTCCCTTCACCTATTTTAACCAATTATACACCCAACGAATGGGGAAATATAAAATGACAAACATGGCCAGATTAAAAGCCAATGTTGGTCCCAGCGTGTTCACTAGAAACGCGCTCCCAGCGGCATCATTGAGGTGAACGGCGCGACTCGCCAAGTACCCCAATCCTTCAACCACAGCAATATCGATGAAATAAATCAGTAACCCACTTAAAAAGTTCGGACTGATCCACGCCACCAACTGCCGGGTCACGTAAATCACTAACGGAAAGATGAAGACGTAAACGCCAAAAATTCCCGTGTAATAAAGATCGAAGACTGCGCCGGCGACCGCTGCCCAACGCGCGAGTGGCATATCAAAAGCCCCATCGGCTTCAAAGATGACCCCGCAAACTAACCAGAGCACCACCAAATGGCTGATCATGGTCGTTGGGTAACGAAACATTTGAACACTAAAGACTTGGCTCACTGCCCCGTCTAGAAATAAAGCCAAGAACAGGAAGACAGGAAAGCCAAAACGTAATTTCGATAAGCGATACACGATTGGTTCCCCCTTACTGCTTGGTTACGGCAACGGTCACGATATTCAGGTCGCTTAAGTCCGTTGCTGGCGTAATGTACAGCTTGGTAGACAGACCGTAGTCATCCCCACTGGCCTTCGCAACCGTCCCAACATACAAGCCCTTAGGCGTCACGCCACCTAGACCACTCGTGACGACCTTGTCGCCCTTAGTGATCTTAGCTTTGGTGGTGATGTTGTTCATGGTTACCTGACCCGTGTTGGCATTGTAGCCACTCAGGACACCGTTGACCGTCTTGCCGGACTTCGTGCTGATTTGCACAGCGAACCGGTTAGCCGTGTCATTGTTATCCGTAATCAGTTCAACTTTCGAGTTGGTCTTGTTGACCTCGGCCACCCGACCGATTAAACCGGAACCGGACATCACAGGCATGTTCTTCGTGACACCAGCCGAAGCGCCCTTGTTGATCACGACTTGGTTCTGCCATGACGAAGGCGTCCGGGTAATGACGGAAGCCGTCACGGCCGTGTAGTCCGTTAATGAACTGTTTAAACTAATTTCTTTTTTCAGTTGTTTATTTTCTTTAGCCAAAGTCTGATCACGCACCTTGGTTTGGGCGAGTTCACTGACCTGCTTTTTTAACTGTTGGTTTTCTTGATACGTATTCAGTAGCTCGGAAATGGAGCTCACGGAGCCGCTCAACCCGTTCGTTGGAATCGCAACGACGCGGTCGACCAAGCCGACAATGTCGTTACCAAACTGTTGAACTAGGGGTGGCGTTGCTTTCTTGTTACGAACTGCCACGGACACCGTCATCAAAGCAAAGCTAACAATCACGCAGACAATGATAATGACGAGTCGCCGATTGAGAGAAAATTTCTGCATGTTTGACCTCCATCTTGTGGGTCGGGTTTAGTTGGCCCGTACCGTCACAATAAAGAAGCGGGAAGCTGCCTTCCCGCTAGTCCCTATTTTTTCTTCATGACATCGATACTCTTTAATGATTCACCAGTACCAGCGGCCACACAATCTAATGGGTCGTTTGCAATGGAAACCGGCACCTTGGTTGCGTCGGCGATGACTTCTGAAAGGTTCTTCAGTAAGGCACCCCCACCAGTCAACACGATACCGTGATCAATCACATCGGCAGCGATTTCTGGTGACGTTTCTTCCAAGGTTTCCTTGATAGCCGTAATGACGTCTTGAACGGGTTCTTGGATGGCTTTGGCCACATCAACAGCGGAAACTTCCACTGCTTTAGGCAAACCAGTGACTAAATCGCGGCCCCGAATCGTGGCGCCGTCGATCTTGCTGGCTTCTTCCACGGAAGCGGAACCAATGTCCATCTTCAGCTTTTCAGCCGTCCGTTCACCAATCAACAGGTTGAAGTTACTCCGAACGTAAGTTGCAATCGCATCGTCCAACTTGTCACCGGCAACCCGGATTGAACGGCTGGACACGATCCCACCTAAGGAAATGGTGGCAACGTCGGTGGTCCCACCACCCATGTCAACGACCATGCTACCGGTTGGGTCCATAACGGGCAAACCGGCACCAATGGCAGCAGCAAATGGTTCTTCAATTACGTAGGCATCGCGCGCACCGGCAACCCGGGTCGCGTCGATCACTGCCCGCTTTTCAACTTCAGTCACACCACTTGGTACACAAACCATGACATATGGCTTACCACTAGACTTACCAACCGTCTTTTCGATGAAGTATTTCATCATGGCAACAGTTGTATCGTAGTCGGCAATCACGCCGTCTTTCATGGGCCGAATGGCAACAATACTAGCCGGCGTCCGACCAATCATTGCGCGTGCGTCTTCACCAACGGACACAATTTCCCCAGACTTTGTGTTCTTGGCGACAACGGAAGGTTCGCGTAGAACGATACCCTTACCGTCAACGTAGACAATTGTATTGGCGGTACCAAGATCGATCCCAATATTTTTCGTTCCTAATCCGAACACTGTGTTTCATCCCTTCATTGTCAACAAAACTTTAATTGATTTTTATTTTTATACATTGATAGACGTATTATAACATACCTATCAGCGTGAGAACACGTCGTCAATGTCAAGAATACCGAACTTTTAACGAGAAAGAAATAGCTAAAAGTGATTTTAAACAGTTTTTAATGGTTGGGGCCACTTTACCCGCTTTTCCTGGCAACCACTTATCCGGAGACCGCCGTCGTCTCGAGTGGCAAATGCCCCGTTTCCCGCAGACTAAAATAGCTGTGCACGCCGATCACAAAGCCATCCAGCAGCGGAATCCCCATGAGCTGGCCGCACTCTGCCAGGCGCATCATGAAGGCCAAATCGTTGTGGGAGGGCTCCGGCAGGCCACTGGGATGGTTATGGGCCACCACGATGGCCGCGGCGCCATTGAGTACCGCCACCCGGAAGATTTCCCGGGGATGGGCCGGACAGCTATCTAGCGTGCCCTGAAAGACCGTCTGGCGGGCAATAATCTGGTGCTTGGCATCCAAAGCCAGGACCTCGAGCTGTTCCTGTGGCAAATAACGCAGATCATCCATCAGGCTCTGGCCCAACTGGCTACTGGCCAGGACCTCCCCTAAAATGGGGCGTGGGGCGCGTTGGACCCACCTTCCCAGCTCGATGGCCGTTAACAGGCTTCGTCGCTGAGGGCGGTTCCCCACGTAGGCCCGACATTGCCGGTGACTGGCGTAGCGGACATCCGCAATGCTATGGAAATAGTGAAAGAACCGATCACATTCCGCGGCGGCCGGTAAGCCAAGACTCTTTAACACTTGGTTCAATAACTGACGTTCATTACGTGTCGATAATTTTGGTCGTTGCATGCGTTTCACCCCTCTACGGGTTAACTCCGTAAAAGAAGGCGAATTATTCGTCGGTTCCTTTAAAATATTGGCGAACCTCGGAAATAAAGTATAACGATCCCGTTAATAAGACTAAGTCATCGGCTGAAATGGTCCCCAGCACCGTCTTCAACGCGGTCGGCCAATCCGGTGCCATGGTCACCCGCTTGGAAGTCACCGCATCCTCCAAGGCCTGTGGCGTCGCGGCAGCCCGCTTCCCAGGTCCCTGGAATTGCGTCACAACGATGTGGACGTTGCGGACCTTGAGCAACGTTTGAACCATCTGGTCGTACTGCTTATCGGCTAAGACCGCCAGGATAATGTAAACGTCGTGCTGCTTAAAATGTTGGCGCAACAGTTGGGTCATTTCGACCATGGCGGGCTCGTTGTGGGCCCCATCAATCGCAATCAACGGTTCGGTATTCAACCGTTCGAACCGGCCGGGCCAAGCCGTGTGCGCCAGCCCCTGCCGAATCTCAGCAATGTTGACCCGTTGCTTCTTGACCAGATGATACGTGATGAAGGCCGTCAAAGCCGTCGCCGCGTTATCAATTTGATACGGGCCTAGCAAATCAATCTGGAGATGCCGCCAACGTCGGTCACCCCAAGCATAGGCAAAGCGTTCGCCCCACTCGTCCTCTGGTTGATTCTTCACCTTGTAATCCCGGTCCAGCGCGCAGACTTGCGTGTGGTTGGCCGTGGCCGTATCGTCCATGACCGCTAAGGCATCCGGCGTCAACCGACCTACGACCACGGGAACGTCGGGCTTAATGATGCCCGCCTTTTGTGCCGCAATTTTAGGAATCGTGTCACCCAAAATTTTCATGTGATCCATCCCAATCGTGGTGATCACCGAGACGACCGGCGTGATAATGTTGGTCGAGTCGTACAAGCCGCCCAGGCCAACTTCAACGACAACGATGTCCACCGGATGACTGGCAAAGTAACTGAACATCAGAGCCGTATCAATTTCAAATTCAGTAGGTCCCTCGGCCCCTAGCTCCGCGTCCAACTGCGCCACCACCGGTTCGATGCGTTGAACGTCGGCCAACAGGTCGGCATCACTGATGGGCTCGCCGTCGACACTGATACGCTCATTAAAGCGCGTGATAAATGGCGAGGTAAAGGTCCCAACCGTGTTGCCCTCCGCCATGAACAGGTCCCGCAAAAAGGCCACGGTGGAGCCCTTGCCATTGGTGCCGGCCACATGAATCATGGTCAGTTGGTCCTGCGGGTTCCCCAGCAACGCCATGAACTCACGCATCCGGTCCAACGTGGGCTTCTTTTTGAAGCGGTCCCGGCCGTGAATAAATTGTAGTGCTTCGGCGTACGTTTCAATCAAGTTAAAAACCTCCCGAGTAGTAGTCATTGCCTCCCAGTGTAGCAGATTTCCCCGGGGTGTGAACGGTAAATTGTCTGAGTAGTCGCCTTACCGGGTGGCAAAAATGGACCGTGACGCTGTGGGCGGACGCCCGAAGCCAAAGAGCGGTCTTCGGACTTGCTTTGAGCCTCCAAGTTCGAGTCTCAAAGACACCAATTCTCTAAACGCCTACGCCGTTAAGAGAATTCCCACGGCTGAGTCCATTTTTGCCACCCTCACGGCTTACACAGCAATTTATCCATTCACTGTTTTTTCGCCCCTTCCAGCTTTAAAAACTCACCTCTCACATCACAAATACACACGAAATGTTCGTCACATAAAATATAAACTCATGACTTTTAGTCAGCATCCGCGCTGGTTCGCCTGCAAAACACCTAGTCCCTTCACCAGACAACACGGTAAGTTAGTTCACCGTACTTAATCAATTTTACAGAAAACAAAAACCGGCACCAACTACTCACGAAGAGTCGTTGATGCCGGAAATTTTAGTGATTTAAGAACCGCTCTGAATACAAGAACCCCAGAACAGTCAGTCGATACCAGGAACAACCTAGATGGGCCTATGCCAGTGTCAGCCGTGAGGTCCGCAGAAATGGGCTCAGCCGGGGGATTTTCTAAGTGGTTTCCTTAGAAAATGGCGACTTTGAGACACTTTTTTGGTGGCTCAAAGCGAGTCTTAAGACCGCTCTTCGGCTTAAGACGTCCTGCCCCCAGCGTTCCGGCCCATTTCTGCGGACCGGTAAGGCGACCAGCAAAGACCAATCTAGATTTGGGCCTTGATGTCGGCGAGGCGTTGCTTGGTGGCGGCTAACTTTTTCTCGTTATCCGCTTGCTTTTCCCGTTCAGCGTTAACCACGTCTTCTGGCGCGTTAGCCACGAAACGTTCGTTGCCTAACTTCTTGGTTGCCCGGTCAACTTCGGCCGTGTACTTGGCAACTTCCTTGTCCAGGCGCTTAGCTTCGTCGTTCAGGTCGACCAATTCGGCCAGTGGGACAGAAACTTCGGCACCCGAGATTACGGAGGTCATGGCCAGCTTTGGTGCGGTCACGTCAGCGCCCATTTCAAAGCCCTTTGGGTGAACGAACCGGTCAATGTAGTCACGGTTGTTTTCAAAGACACTTTGTAATTGGGTATCGCTGGTCTTGATCTGCAAGTCGATTGGCGTGGACATTGGCGCGTTGGCTTCGGCCCGGATGTTCCGGACAGCCTTGATCAAGTCGATCAGGCTCGTCATGTCGTTTTCTGCCGTGGCGTTGTCAAATTCTGGGTGGTCGACTGGGTAAGCCGCCGTGACCAGGGATTGACCGTCATGTGGCATGGCTTGCCAGATGGCTTCCGTCACGAATGGCATGATTGGTTGCAGCAGACGTAAGGTTTGGTCTAAGACGTAAGCCAGCATGTCTTGCTTGTTGGCCTTGGCAGCGTCATCGTCGCCGGTCAGGACTTCCTTACTCATTTCGATATACCAGTCACAGAAGTCGTTCCAGATGAAGTTGTAGAGTGAACGCCCAGCTTCACCGAATTCAAACTTGTCGAACATTTCCGTAACGTGCTTAACCGTATCGTTCAAGCGGCTTAAGATCCACTTGTCGGTCAGGTCCCACTTGTCAGCGGCTGGCACAACGGGCTTGGTGTTCTCGCCCAAGTTCATGATCACAAATCGGCTGGCGTTCCAGATCTTGTTGATAAAGTTCCAGGCGGCGTCCATCTTGTCGTAACTGAACCGGACATCTTGGCCGGCCGTTGAACCGGTAGACAGGAACCACCGCAGGGCATCGGCACCGTACTTGTCGATAACGTCCATTGGATCGATCCCGTTACCCAGGGACTTACTCATCTTGCGACCGTCTTCGGCCCGAATCAACCCGTGTAAGAGCACGTGCTTGAACGGCTTCTTACCGGTAAATTCAAGACTTTGGAAGATCATCCGGGAAACCCAGAAGAAGATGATGTCGTAACCGGTCACCAAGGTGTCGGTTGGGAAGTAGCGTTTGAAATCAGCGCTGTCTTCGTTTGGCCAACCCATCGTGGAGAATGGCCACAGGGCACTGGAGAACCAGGTATCTAAGACGTCGGGGTCTTGTTCCCAGTTTTCAATATCCTTAGGGGCTTCTTCATCAACGTAGACTTCACCAGTCTTCTTGTTGTACCAGGCTGGAATCCGGTGACCCCACCAGAGTTGACGGGAGATAACCCAGTCGTGGACGTTTTCCATCCATTGGGTGAAGGTGTGTTCGAACCGTTCTGGCACGAAATCAACCGCGTTGTCGCCCTCTTGGTTCTTGATAGCGGCTTCGGCAAGTGGCTTCATCTTCACGAACCATTGGGTAGACAGCCGGGCTTCGACTTGAACCCCAGTCCGTTCTGAATGCCCAACGGAATGGACGATTGGGTCAATTTTGATCATTAAGCCTTGGTCATCTAAGTCCGCAACCATGGCCTTACGAGCGTCGAAACGGTCCATCCCAGCGTACTTGCCGGCGCGGTCGTTCATCGAAGCATCTTCGTTCATGGTGTTGATCCGTTCGAGGTTGTGACGGTTACCCACTAAGAAGTCATTTGGATCATGAGCTGGGGTAATCTTAACCATCCCAGTCCCAAAGTTGATATCAACGTATTGGTCAGCGATGATGGGAATTTCACGGTTAGCTAATGGCAAGATAACCTTCTTGCCCACTAAGTCCTTGTACCGGTCGTCGTCGGGGTTAACGGCAACGGCGGTATCGCCCATCATGGTTTCAGGACGGGTCGTAGCAATTTCAATGTAATGCTTGCCGTTAAACGTGTAGTCGGGGTCGGCAAATGGGTATTTCACGTGGTAGAACGCACCCTTGTCATCTTGATGAATCACTTCGATATCAGATAACGCAGTCCGGGCTTGGGGATCCCAGTTGATGATGTATTCGCCCCGGTAGATCAGGCCCTTCTTGTAGAGAGTAACGAAGACCTTCTTAACGGCGTCAGATAAGCCATCATCCAAGGTAAACCGTTCACGGGAGTAGTCCATGGACAGCCCCATCTTGGCCCATTGCTTGTGGATGGTTGCGGCGTATTCGTCCTTCCATTCCCAAACCTTGTCGACAAATTTTTCCCGACCTAAGTCGTAACGGGTAATGCCTTGTTCACGTAAGCGGGCTTCCACCTTGGCTTGCGTGGCGATACCGGCATGGTCCATCCCCGGAATCCAGAGTGTATCAAAACCCTGCATCCGCTTTTGCCGAATGATCATGTCTTGTAAAGTCGTGTCCCAGGCGTGGCCTAAATGCAGCTTCCCGGTAACATTTGGTGGCGGTAAAACAATGGAATAAGGCGTGGCTTTCTTATCACCACTGGGTTTGAAAACATCTTCATCAAGCCAAGTTTGGTACCGACCCGCTTCAACGGCGGTTGGATCATACTTGGTTGGCATATCAATTTGCTTGTCAGCCATTTAAATCAATTCCTTTCTTTCTAGCGAAGTTAACGTTTGACGGGACAAAAAAATCTCCGTCCTAAAAAATTAGGACGAAGATTCTTCGCGGTACCACCTAAATTGGGCGTTTATGCCCCACTTAACTTCTTTGTTAACGGAGAGTGCTCCGGTCCGGGCTTACTGTTGGTTCAGCCCGGCAGCTCGCAAGCTACGTTCACGTTTCGTCATCCACCGGTTTCCAGCAATTCCGGCTCTCTACGAGAATGTTCTAACGCTACTGACTTGTTCAACGCTACTTTCACATATTCTACGCAATTTTAACCTAAAGGTCAACACGTGAGACTAATTTCTCCAGCGCATCGATGGCAGCCAGGTAATCTGGCTCTTCCGTTTGTTCCTTGACGATTTGACGGTAAACAATCTTGCCGGCGTCGTCGATGATCCAGATGGACCGTGCCAGGTTCCCCAGGTTCGGAACGTACAGACCCATTTCGTAGCCAAACGACAATTCTTCGTCAGACAACAAATCAACGTTCTCAACGCCCTGAGCGGCACACCAGCCGGTCTGTTCCGCGATTGAGTTATTTGAAATCGTGGCAAACCGGGCATCTGGATAGTGATCCGCTTGCTGGGTAAACTTCCGCGTCTGAATCGTGCATACCGGTGTATCCAGGTCAGGCACAACGCTGATCAAAGTAACTTTCCCAACTAAATTAGCCGTCTTAACTTTGTTATTGTCTTGATCGAATACCTTAAACTTTGGTAACTGATCCCCGACTGCTGGCAAGGTGCCAGACAGTGAGAATGTATCGCCGAGTCGTGTGACTTCCACGCAGATCAACCCCTTCAAGTTGTTTATCGGCCTAACGCCGATTGATTGCTTCAATTATCACGCAACATAGGGGGTCCTGACAAGCGATTTGAGTTAAAATCACGAAAAAGACAAAATTGCGTTTTAACCTATACCGAACCGGGAATATCGTTGCCGTGGCAAGAGCAAAAAATCCATGGTTAGCCGTGATTCGCTAACGCTTGCTGAGCCACTTGAACAGTCCCCACTGAACCACGTAGACCAGTAAGACGATTGCCCAGAACAGGCCGTAATTTCCTTTCACCATAAAAATAGCGACCAGTAAAATCAAAGATAGTGTTAGATTAATAAGCCATTTTTGCCGTCTGGTGGTTCACCGTCGACTCCTCCAAAATTTTCTTTAGATTACTCGTTCAGCTTACCATGCTAACGGCTTATCTCAAAGTAATTTCGTCTATAAACATAATATAAAGTTAATTATATTTATGGGTGTCACTAACACTGTTGCGTTCTAATCTAAAACGCCCTAAGACTGTACTCAGAGCACATCAAAAAAGAGCCATGCCAACTAGCACAGCCCCTCTCAAATTCTGATTAAAGTAATTCTGCGAAGACATCTTCGTTTTGGTTCAGGTAGTTGTCCCCTGGACGGATCTCCGTTACGGTAATCCCGTCGAGTGCTTCCTGCATCAAGCCTTCTACGTCAATGTACCCTTCGTACTTCCGGGACTTTTCCAAGTCGGGATGCGTCTTGGGTGCTGGTGGCGTGAAGATGGTACAGCAGTCTTCGTATGGCAAGATGGACAGGTCATAGGTGTCGATATCTTCGGCAACCTTAATGATTTCCGTCTTGTCCATGGACAGCAATGGCCGCAAGATTGGCATGGACGTCACATCATTGATGGCCGCCATACTTTCCAACGTTTGTGAAGCCACTTGGCCCAGAGACTCCCCGTTAAAGATTCCCTTGGCGTGCCGCTTCTCCGCAATCGCTGCCGTCAGCCGCAACATCAGGCGACGTTGGACCGTCATCAGGTAACCCTCAGGCACCTTTTCCTTGATGGTCTCTTGGATCTTGGTAAATGGCACCTGGATGAATTGAATTCCCCCAGAGTAACCGGCCAACCGTGCCGTCAGTTCCTTGGCCTTGGCCAAAGCCTGTTCAGAGGTGTATGGCGGACTGAAGAAGTGCACCATATCAATCTTGACCCCACGACGGAGGGCGTAGTAAGACGCAACGGGTGAGTCGATCCCACCAGAAAGCATCATGACGGCCTTACCACCGGTCCCAACGGGCAACCCGCCGGCACCATGAATCGTTTCACCGGACAGGAAGACCCCGTTCATTCGCACTTCGACCCGTAATTCCAGGTCGGGATGCTTCATTTGCACGGTCAGTCCAGGAACGCCTTCAAGGACGGCATCCCCGAGAATCCCGTTCATTTGGTAGGTATCATATTCAAATTCTTTGTCTTGCCGCCGAGTATTGATCTTAAAGGTCATGCCTGGCTTGAAGACTTCTTTGACCATGGCAATCGCCGTGGCTTTAATTTCGTCAATATCCTTATCAACCTTGACCGAAGGCGAGAAGTTTTCAATCCCGAAAACACCCTTCAGCCGGTTCATAACGGCTTCTGAATCCGCCCCGTTTAAGGTAACGTGCAAACGGTCGTGTTGGGCCCGAATTTCCAGACTGTCAAACGTGCTGAGCGCCTTGCGGACGTTTTGCCCCAGCTGTTTGATAAAGTCTTTCTTGTTCTTCCCTTTCGTTGACAGCTCGCCGTAACGGACCATAATTTCGCTGTATTCCATTGCGCGACCCCTTTCGTGATTTAGCTTAACTTGGCAAACTGCGTGTACAGTTCATCAAAGACTTGGTTAAATTTTTCGGCTTCCGCCATGGTGTTGTGTTCGTCTAATGAAATCCGCACGGCGCTGGTGGCAATCCCATCGTCGACCTTCATGGCCTGCAGCGTGCTGGATTCGACGTGCTTCTTAGAAGAGCAAGCACTGGTCGTGGAAATGTAGATGTCGTGCTCCTCAAAGGCATGCACGATGGTTTCACCCCGGACACCGGCAATCGCAAAGCACAGAATGTGGGGTGCGAAGACGGGCAAATCCTTAGAGAAAATCGTCACGTTCGGGAAGCTCTCGACGTGGTGTAAGATGGCCAACCGAATCTCACGTTGACGCTTGACCTTAGCGGATTCGTCGGTCAGTAACAGCCGTAAAGCCTTGGCCATGGCGGCAATGGCTGGCAAGTTTTCGGTCCCGGAACGCAGATTCCGTTCCTGACCCCCACCGGCCATCAATGGCGTAATGGTCCGGCCTTGGCGTTTGTACATGAACCCAATACCACGAGGCGCATGGAACTTGTGGCCTGAGAACGTCACAAAGTCGACCCGGTCGTTAAAGATCTTGTCGGCTAAGCCCTTACCAATCCCCTGAACCGCATCGATATGCCAGTGAATCCGTGGGAAGTCCCGCAGGACATCGGCAATCTCATCGAGGGGTTGGATGGCCCCAATTTCATTGTTGACGGCCATCGTGGACACCAGAATCGTGGTGGGCTTGATAGCGGCCCGTAAGTCCGCAGCGGACACCCGGCCATTTTCATCAACGGGCAGGTAAGTGACTTCAAAGCCTTCCTGCTTCAATTGTTCCATGGAATTGTGCACGGCTGGATGTTCCACTTCGGTGGTGATCAAGTGGTTGCCAAATTCCTTCTTAGCCATCGCGGTACCCTTGATGGCCCAGTTGTCGCCTTCGGTACCCCCACTGGTGAAGAGAATTTCACTCAGCTTGGCACCAACCAGGTCAGCGATTTGCTGGCGGGATTGTTCTAACAGGTTAAATGCCTGTTCACCAAATTTGTGCAAACTTGATGGGTTCCCCCAGTAATTCTGGCTGACCTTCGCGTAAGTATCAACCACTTCGGGCGCTGCCTTGGTGGTTGCACTGTTATCAAAATAAATCATGCTGAACCCTCTTATCTTCTTCTATTGGTTCGACTCCGATAGAAATTCTTTCTCATTATAAACACAAATCCAACGAACCACAAGCCTTTGCCCCCTGGGCATTTCGTTGAAAGGGGTTTCACTTTGACCCAAAAAAGAAGCCTCACCGGATGGGGTCCGAGTGAGGCTTCCATGTTTTAATTGCTTTCTTCGAGCCGCCGTTTGGGCTTGGCCGTTCCCTTACGGTCGTAGTAGGCGTCTTCTAACCGCTTGTATGACCCGGGTTCAACTTCGTTCAAGACCGTCGCAATCGTTTCCAGGGCCTGAGCGTATTCGAACTTCTTTTCAAATAAGTTCTCCGCCTTTTGGCTAGCCTCGGCCACGTTGTCGTGGCTGGTCTGGTAACGGTTGGCATACTGTAACAGTTGTTCGGCTAATTGTGAGCTGTCAATCAAATCATCCGTCTTTTCCTGGAGCGTGTCCAGGTCCGTTTGGATGATCAATAACTGCTTGGTAATCCGCTCCATATCAATCTGGGGCTGATCCATATCGGTCGCCAGTTGGGCCACTTCATCCCGCACTACAAAGAAATAATCCAAGTAGGCTTGGGGAATGCCGGGCAGGTTCAGGTTCTCGACCTGCCGCCGCAAACTGTGGAGGTTGAAGTCAAACTGTTGTAAGGTGTCGCGAGCCTGTCGCTCTTCGTCGGCCAACCCGGCCACACTCTTCAAAATGTCTGCTTGTTGCTCTTCAATCTGCTTGAGTTCTTTTTCCTGTTGGTTCTGGTGTTCCAGCACCTGGGAGAACGTGGCCGTCTTACCGGTCAACGCCTGAACATCTTGTTGGTAAATGCCATCGATGCCGCGTAACTGTTCATTCAACTCCCGGGCCGTTTCCAGCTCCTGGTGGTCCAACGTATAGTTCTGGCTCAACCGATCCAACTCATTTAACAGGGAGTGGCTTTGGTTTTGCGCGTGGGCAATGAACTTGGCAACGCGGTCCAGATTCGTTTCAACCGGGTCCTTGGCGTCCATTTCCGTTTGCATCAGATCGTAAATCTGATCAATCTGTTTGGCAATCCGGTCATTGACGACCTTCGCATCCTCGGGCCGCAAATCATTTAATGTATTTAAATTATCTTTGATATGTTCTTCAGCGTCATGAATCAAGCCGGGAACATCTTGATCACCAAATTGATAGTGTTCGTTGCTCAGCTGTTGGAACCCACCGGTTAATTCTTTGATTTGATCCGGGTAAACCACGGTCAGATCCTTATATAATGGCGGAATGGCCGCAATCAAGTCTTCCAGGTTGGTCGTATCATCTTGCAGTTGGGTCAACACGTCCGCAGCCCGCTCGTGGTCCCCTTCTTGGGTCAAGCGGGTAAACGTATCAAAGTTGCCCTCAAGTTGGCCTAAGCGTTCCTCTAAGCCATCAATGCTGGGGCCAAACGCAAAGTTTTTAGCCAACAACGTTTTCCGCAGGTCTTGGTACTTCTTTTCCAAGTCGCGGACGGCTTCACGGTGTTGCTTATCAACTTCTTGTAAGCTGGCCAGTTTGGCTTGAACGTCTTGCACCAACTCGTCAGTCTGGTTAACCAGCAACGTGATTTTGGTCAGACGCTGACGCAGTTGTACCAGGTTCACCCCGCGGGAGTCCTTCAGTAATTGGGTCAATTCCTGGTCAATGCGCTTGAAGCGGTTCTCAGTGATGTCCTGATAATCCGCTTGTAGTTGCTGGAACTGCTCCAAAGACTGGCCCGTCAGGCTTAATTGCCCAACCAGCTTCAGTTCATCCGCCAAGGGAATTGCCACCATCGACGCCTTTTTTGTGGTTAACGCAACAACTTGTTTGCGAATACGCTGCTGGTAAACCAGCACACCCACGTAGACGACAATCGCAAGTATCACGATTCCAATCAACACACCTACCATAATTGACCCCATCCTTCATCAGCATTTCATCATTTAACGAGTTGCAAAATAACTCGGTTCATTTTACAATTTAATCTAATTTCGATTATAGCATAAGTCACGCCTAGGCTTCACTACGTTTTCACGATTCCCTTAACGTTTTCCCTATATTCGAACATTTTATTCATTAAACTTTGGAGGCCTTTCTATGAGTGATGCAATTAATCCATTAATCACCGAACAACTTGACGCTTTGTTATATGAGGAAACGAACCTCGTCGCCAACCTATCCAATGCCGCTGCGCTCCTTAAGCAAACCTTGACGGACGTGAACTGGGCCGGGTTTTACCTGTATCAGGCGGCCACGGACGATTTGATTCTCGGCCCCTTTCAGGGCAACGTCGCCTGCGTTCACATTGAAAATAACCACGGCGTGTGTGGCACCGCGTTAGCGACCCAGGAAGTCCAACGAGTTGCCGATGTCCACAAATTTGCTGGCCACATTGCCTGTGACTCTGCCAGTAATGCCGAGGTCGTCGTTCCCTTAACGTTGGCCGATGGCACGAAGCTGGGCGTCATGGACATCGACTCCCCGAGCATCGACCGGTTCAGCGCGGCAGATCAGGCCGTTTTGGAAGAATTCGCCCGGGTTCTGTTGAAACACGTTGACAAAGCATAGTCCTTCAGGTTATACTGCTCGTTGTGTAAAATAATGCAGCGATAAGTGGTAAGCTCGTCAACAGATTGTTGCCGTTACATTGGTTCAGGAAGTAACCTGCGGCTGCATACGGTGAAACCTGCAAAGCAACCTGCACGAATACTAAACTTATATACAGCTTATTTTACTCCAAATAATATTTTATTGGAGGAACTATCTATGTCTCGTTACACTGGCCCAAGCTGGCGCCTTTCTCGTCGTTTAGGGGTATCCCTTTCCGGCACTGGTAAAGAATTAAACCGTCGTCCTTACGCACCTGGTGATCATGGTCAAGGACGTCAAAAGAAGCTTTCTGAATACGGTACGCAATTGCGTGAAAAGCAAAAGCTCCGGTTCACTTACGGCATGACTGAACGTCAATTCTACAACTTGTTCAAGCGTGCCGGCAAGATCTCTGAAGGTACCCATGGTACGAACTTCTTAATCTTGCTCGAACGTCGTCTGGACAACATGGTTTACCGTTTAGGTTTGGCTACGACTCGTCGTCAAGCTCGTCAATTGGTTAACCATGGTCACATCACCGTTGATGGTAAGCGCGTTGACATCCCTTCATACGAAGTCGAAGTTGGCCAAATCATCTCCGTTCGTGACAAGTCTAAGGACATGACTATCATCAAGGGCGCTGTTGAAGCCGTTGTTGGTCGTCCACAATACGTCGAATTCGACGCTGACAAGCTGGAAGGTTCCCTTACCCGCTTCCCTCAACGTGAAGAATTAGATGCAGAACTTGACGAATCTCTTATCGTTGAATACTACAACCGTTAAGATTAATTCTGACTGGTTTAAAAAAGGTCTCGCCTTTGGCGGGGCCTTTTTATTTTGAAAATTTATTTGTGAGCTGACTGCCTGTAGACTGGCACATCATCGAATATCCCTTTAATTCCTTTGAGCTGAAAATGATGACCCTTTTTGACCAGTTTGTACATAACATTTCCGCCTAACCACAAGCCATTCTTCTTTGCGTACCCCTTTAAAAAGTAAGAGTTCTTCGTATGCTTGTAAAATGGATGATAAACCACCACAACTGGCATTCCCATATGTCCAACGCTAAAATCATGCTTAGTAGCAGAAAAACCAGTCCATCCGATATTGACATGCTTATTTTGAACGCCCTTGTTATACCAGTCTCCCCGAACCGCTTTGGGCGTCCCCTTTTTCCAAGCAGATGCATTAACCGTTGTTGGCACGGTTAGTCCCACCCCTAGCAATGGGATAGTTAATGCAATGACCATCTTAGCAATTTTCATCATCTTTCCTCCATCCTGTTATGGGTTAAGTATACTGCTGGTAACACCGTGTTGAAATGATATTTTTCAAAGATAATCAAAAAGCGATAACCAGATTTTTCAATTAAAAATCTGGTTATCGCTTATATGAATTTTATAATCATTTCAACTTATGATTTCTCAGCATCATCTACCGACGTCACCCGTTTCGGCTTCAACTGCACGTCGAACACGTCCAGGAAGAACGCTACCAGCGGCACCCCGACGATCAGACCCCAGGCGCCAAAGAGTTGTTCACTGACAATCAAGGCAATGAACGTGACGAAGATCGGCAGGTTCGTGGCGTTGGCCATTAACCGGGGATGCAGGAAGTAGGATTCAAACATGTGAATCAAGATGACCAGCACTAAGACCTCGACGACGCAAATCAGCCCACCAGTCAGGAAGGCTACGATGGTCAGTGGAATCAGGGAAATCAGCACCCCGGCAACCGGAATCAGTCCCAGGAAGAAGACCATGATCCCTAAAATCAGTAAGCTGGGCATGCCAATGATCCACAAACCCAAGACCATCAGAATCGTGTTGATGGTACAAATAACCAGTTGCGTTTCCAATACCGTGCCGAAAATATTCACGAATTTTAAAATCAACTGGCCCATCGGCACGAATAGACTGGCGAAGCGACTCTTGGTAAAGGCGTGGACGAAGGTCTGCAGCTGAAATTTCGTCAGGTTAAAGATAAACCCGAAGAAGAACGCCAACAGAATCGTCTCAACGCCTGAACTGAAGCGAGACAACTGCCCCATCCCACTGGTTAGTAAGTTTTTCCCATTGCTGATGACCGACGCATTTTGCGACAGGTTCTTGATCAGCCTGGTTACCTCACTCTGCAGCTGGGGATATGTATCAATTAATTTATCAATCGTGTTCGGTAGGTTCGAGGCCTCCGACACCAGCGGCGGAATAATCTGTGAAAAGGCCGCCACCAAAATCCCCAGGAATAACACGTAAACCAGCAGTGTCGCCCACAAGTGATGCAAATGCAGGTGTCGCTCGATACCCACGATTGCGGCATTCCCCAGATAAATGAAGATCACCGTAAACAAGGCTAGTGACAAAAAGGCGTGCGCCTGCCACGCAATAAAGATCAGCAAGATTAACGCGATGTACATCATCGTCAGCGGGTTCTGCCACACCCGTTTTAGAAACGCTACCACAAAAACTCCCCCTTCAAGCTTGGGCCATGCCGCGAACTGGCGCATCCCCTGGTAAGCTCCGATTATTTTGAGCTTACCGCTAAACTAAATCCGAATCAATTGATCATACAGTGGCAACAGTGCGCGCACCGTATCCTGAATCGTCTGAACCTGTTGCGCGGGCGTCCCCGTGAAGAAGTCACTGCCACGCAAGAAGTTGCGACCAACCTGCCACTCCGCATGTTTCTGCGGTTGCATCCGCATCAGTTCTTGATAAGTCTCCCGCGTCAACGGCTGCCCACAATTCTTATCCGTGTGGTCCCCACCGCATTCAAAACCAGCGGGCAATTGCATCACGGTGTCCTCCTTGAGACTACTCAGTAAGGCCTGACGATTCTTGGCCTCCTGCAACACGGTCAGCCAGATGAAGAACCGGTCATCCCAGAACCCCACCTCAATGTGCGGCAACATTTTGTACCCCCGCTTGGACGTGCTAAATGCTACCCAGGTGTCTGGCGGTGGATTCTTAGACCGCCGGCGATGTAACGAGATGTGATCGTAGATGGGCACGGCCAGTTCAGCGAAAACGGGCGCGAGGTCCGCCACCGTCGCCGTAAACTTCGGGTCGATCTGCGCGCGAATCTTGCCCAATCGTCCGGGTAACGTTTGGTCATCCCACACGTGAAAATCTTGGTCCTGATACATGCTGAAGCCCCCTTCCTAAACGTCTTTTCTATTCCATGGTATACTTATGGGACTAACTTGAAAAGAGGGAAACCAATGGCTGAGAAGAGTCAAATGGAACAACATTTACAAAATTCTGTCTACGGGACACCGAAAATCAATCCTGACGAGCAACGCCATTACCTGGGCACCTTCCGTGAGCGGGTCTCACTGGCCATGACGATTGCTGAAGTCACCGACCGGCAAAGCCTGGATGCGTTCATCACGGAAATTTCTGCGCACCCGGACTACCAGGTTATTTTTAATGGTCACATTAACCAGACCGACCTCGCGCCCTACCTCAAGCTGGCGAGTCAACACAACCTCAAATTTACGATCAAACAGGACACCATCTATGGCGTCAACGATACGGACCTTGGCCTAGTAGTGGCCAGCGACGAGGCCATCAATCAAAATCCAATCAGCCTTGCTAAAAAGTATCCGACCAAAACACCAACCGATTCAACTTCTGCACCTAAGAAAAATTGGTTCGATAAACTACTCGGCCACTAAGAAAGGAGTCTCGTTTTTGGCACAACAACCCTTAGCCTACCGCATGCGGCCCCAACGCCTCGAGGACGTCGTGGGCCAACAGGACTTAGTCGGTCCCGGCAAAATTATTGCCCGCATGGTCGCGGCTAAACTACTATCCTCTATGATTCTATACGGGCCGCCGGGCACCGGGAAGACCAGCATCGCCAGCGCGATTGCCGGGTCGACGAAGTATGCCTTTCGCAAATTAAACGCGGCCACCGATTCCAAAAAGGACCTCCAAATCGTGGCCGAGGAAGCCAAGATGAGCGGCACCGTCATCCTACTCCTGGACGAAATCCACCGACTGGATAAGACCAAGCAGGATTTCCTGTTGCCACACCTGGAGAGCGGCCGCATCATTTTAATCGGGGCGACCACCGAAAATCCCTACATCAACATCAACCCGGCCATTCGGAGCCGGACACAAATTTTCGAGGTCCATCCCCTATCGCTGGACGACATCAAGACGGCGCTGTACCGGGCCATGGCCGACGAGGTCCGCGGACTCGGTAAGCTCAACTTGAACGTTGACGACGAGGCCCTGAACTTCATGGCCGGTGCCACCAATGGTGACCTGCGGAGCGCGTTGAACGGTCTCGAACTGGCCGCCCAATCGACACCCCCAGCCGACGATGGCGAGATTCACGTGACACTTGAAGTGGCCGAGGCCTGTTTTCAACGCAAGGCCCTGGTCGGCGATAAAAATGGTGACGCCCACTACGACGTTATTTCTGCCTTTCAAAAATCCATTCGGGGCAGTGATACCGACGCCGCCCTTCACTACTTGGCCCAACTGGTGGCTGCCGGTGACCTCCCGTCTATCTGTCGGCGCCTGATGGTCATTGCCTACGAAGACATTGGCATGGCTAATTTGCCAGCCGCCGCGCGCACGGTTCAAGCCGTTCAAGCCGCCCAACAATTAGGCCTGCCAGAGGGGCGCATCCCCCTTGCCGACGCGGTGATTGAGCTCTGTCTGTCACCAAAATCCAATTCCGGGATTGCGGCCGTGGATGCCGCCCTGGCCGATGTGATGAACGGTCACAACGGCGCGGTCCCCGACCGATTGAAGGATGCACATTACAGCGGCGCGAAAAAATTAGGTCACGGCAATGCTTACCAGTTCCCCCATGACTTTCCGGGTGACTGGGTCAAACAACAATATTTACCCGATGACCTTAAGCACGCTGAATACTATCACCCCAAGACTAATGGCCGTTTTGAAAGTCAGTTGGCCGAACAATATCGGCGCCTTCTGCAAGCAAACCGACAGTGACTAATTGAAATTTTAATATTTATATGCTACTATACAGATGGTTCTAAGGTGTACGCGTTGTCTCACTACAAGTTGCCGATCAAGTAATCTATAAACGGGATCGCAAAATGCTGGAAAAGATGACATGCCTTTTCACTTGGAAGTCAGACGTTCTAGCTAGCTTTCCCCCCTGCATTGTCATCGCGGGTCAACATGACTAGACAATTAACGGCACCACTTAGATCATCCAAAGCTCTGCTTTGAAGGCCATTCCTTTGAATGGCCTTTTTCTTTTGCCCTTTTTACCTTTTTCTACTGGTTCGGTTCCAGGTCAGGTGCTGGGGTCCGTTCCACCTGCGGCTGTCAGCCACTCCGCACCTGTGGGGACCGCCTGCGACCTGAGGGGCGGTCCTCCGGCTTGCCTTTGAGTCACAAGGTTCATGTGTCTCAAAGATCATCCCGTGCTGTAAGCCGGCTCAAAAAACGCCGACTAACACCAACGACACAGGCAGCTGCGTAACTGACCTCCTCCGGTTACACGGGCCCCAGCACCTGACCAGACGAGCGTCGTAACCGTCAAAAAACAGTCGCATCAGACTTTTACTCGGAACGCATGTATAATCACCCCTGTTAATCAGCAATATGTAGTATGCCCTCGCATGACATAAGGTTTCATTATCCCATCACGCGAATGTGGTAACCACCCTATCAGTCCGGAAATTCAGCAACATCAGTTGAGAAACCAACTTACACCGAAGAAAATCCTCACGGTTGCGGCGCTCACAATATCAGCCGTGAGGTCGGCGAAAATGTGCTCAGCCGTGGGATTCTTCGAGTGAATTTCTCGAAGAATGGCGTCTTTGAAACACGTGTTTTTCGTGGTTCAAAGCGAGCTTCAAGACCGCTCTTTGGCTTGGAGCGTCCTTCCCCAGCGTTCCGGTACATTTTCGCCGACCGGTAAGGCGTGGTAAAAAACCAAAGTAATCCCCACAAACCCGTGATGATTTTAAAGGCTGAATCGGGTATACTTAGTCACACAGAACCGAATTTTTAAGGAGGACCCATCTCTTGGCCATTACGATTTTAATGATTTGTTACACCCTGCTCGCCCTTGGTATCGGCTGGTACTTTTACAGTCACCGGAGCCGCGCTTTCCTAGTTTTTCATCCCGAATCATCCCCAGCACTCAGCCGGGTTCTCAACGTCGGTGGCATCCTGATGATGTTGATTGGGATTGTCTCCGCCGTTGCCACAATTATGAATAATACCATTTTTATTTCCGGCGTCTTACTGGTGGGGGTCATCGTGGTGATTACGCTGCAACTCATCCTCGCCCACTGGCTGCCCAAGGGGTAACCGGTTACACTTTTCTACGATTTTTCACCATTTCGCTTTTTATTTGCCGGCAAATAACGTATGATAAGAGTATAAAGTAATGAGAGGTGAACAATATGTTACAACAATACAAGCACATTTTAGTCCCAGTTGATGGTTCCTACGAAGCCGAATTAGCTTTCAAGAAAGCGGTCGCTGTGGCTAAGCGTAACGATGCTGATTTACATCTCGTTCACGTTGTTGATACGCGGGCTTTCCAAAACATTTCCAGCTTCGATACCAGCATGGTTGAACAAGTCACGGAAACGGCAAAGAAGACGCTGGACAAGTACGTGGCTGATGCGAAGGCTGATGGCCTGCAAAGCATCGACTACGCCATTGAGTATGGGGCACCTAAGACCATTATCGCACGGGACGTTCCTCGGGATAATGACACTGATTTGATCATGATTGGGGCAACTGGTTTAAACGCCGTTGAACGCCTCTTGATTGGTTCCGTTACCGAATACGTTACTCGGACCGCCGTTTGCGACGTTATCGTCGTTCGGACTGACCTGAATAACCAACCAGCTAAGGTTACCCACCCCGAAGCTTAATTTAATTTTTGATGATTCCTCACGTCGCTGTTGATCAGCGGCGTGTTTTTTTTGCGCAAAAAAAGACCGGCTACCGAAATTTCTCCGATTGCTGGTCTGCTAAATGTGAACTTAATCTGCGAACACGGATGAACCTGCGGCCGGTGCCAACCGTTCCTGTAACGGAATGTTGTGGGTCACCAGGGCCAACGTCTTGGCAATCATCAGACTGCGTTTGGCGGCCGTCTTGGCCATCAGGGCTTGTTCTGCCTGTCCCTTAACCTCGTACAAGACATCGATCAGATAAAGCGAGGCTTGGCGTTTCACGGCCTCTAAGGCGGACTCAACACTTTCAACCACCAATTGGGGCTGTTGGAGCGTCAAATACATTTGGGCAATCTGATAACGCGCCCAAACCAGGCGTTTGAAATCAATCTCATCGTGCCACTCGAAATCATCAAGGTAGCTAACGGCCTCACCTAAGTAGTAACGGGCCTTGTCCAGTTCCTCACGCTTCAAGTACGCAGCGGCCATCCCCACGTTGCCCACGATGGCGTACAGGTCCCAAGGCATCTGGTAAGACCGGTGCAGTAACAGGTTGAAGTGAAAAATCGCTTCGTCTGGCCGGCCATGTGCCCCGAGTTCAATGAAGCCGCGGTAGTAATGGTACCGTTCGCGATCAAAGGCCGTGGCGACCTCATTCATATCAATCTCTTCTAGGGAATCCGCCGCCGCGGTATAGTCGCTCCGCCGAATCGCCAAGGAGATTTCATCAAATTGTTCGTCCATGCTACTGCCCACTCCGGCCAACACGTCCGTTAAAGAAACGTTGAGTCGGCGGCAAACCTGCAACATGATCTTAATGCTTGGAATCTTGTTCTTCTTTTCCATCAAGCTTACGGTCGCCTGCGTACAGATCCCGTCAGCCAGTTCTTGCTGTGACATGTTTTTTTGTTTTCGATATTGCTTAACTTTATTCCCTAATAACCGCATCTGCTCTCTCCCTCACGTACTGTAACGCTGGTCAGTTGCCAATTCTGATAAAGCCGAACATTACGTTTGAATCGCGTTGACTGAGAGCTCTAGCCGTCGACGCTCGTTCACTAGAACTCTTCCCCTGGAAAAATAATGGCCTAGTCCGGTTCCTTTATCATTAATACTAATAATAAGGGATTTATCACGGAATACAAGAAATATGCCAGTTTATTAAGGAACTCTAATCTGTCTAGGCCATTTTATCATTCTAATATAAAAAGAATTATAAACGGCAACTTTAGCCGGATATAATTCTCTAATTAGTTCATTTCATTCGTTTATTCATTCATAACTCTTTTTGCGTAATAGTCATTAATCGGCTCAATGCTCACGCTTGTGTACGACACCTGACTAAACCAGAACGAGCCCCACCCGCTACAAATAACTGAATACAAAGTTCTGCAGGACCGCCCACCAATTCGCTGCGGGCCGCTGCTGGGACACGCCCCGTAGTCGGGACAATTCATTGGTGATTTGCCCATCGGCACCCAACGCCCACATGCGCGTCATGGTGCTCCGGGAGTCCGGCGTCCACAGGTAGGCCTTCGCCCCCAATTGATGCGCCGCCAAAATAAATTGTTGGCTGACGGAGATCCGCTGAAAGGAGTAAAAGTCCGCCGGAATCGACGACGGCGCCACCCAGTTAAACGGCGTAATGTAGCCGACGCGTAACTGTGGCGTGGTCCGCTTCACCTGGGTCACCACCCGGTAATCCAGTGAATGAACCGCCGAGTGATCCGCCGCCAGCCGTGGGCCATACTCTCGGGCAAACCGTGCCGCCATCCCCTGGGAATCCGCTGGGGTCGTCTTAATTTCCACCAACAAGGGCTGATGCAGGCGTTCTGCCGTCCTCAGGTAGGTCGACCAACTCACCAAGTGGTCGTGATAGCCATTTTCGTGGACTGTCAGCCGTTGTAGTTGAGCTAGGGTCAACGAGTGTGGCGTCACGTTACGGCCTGCGAGAGTGGCTAAATTTTCATCGTGAAGCACCACCCACTGATGATCCCGGGCCTCGTGCAGGTCCATTTCCACGTAGGTCGGATGCTGACGGCTGACATAGCGTAGCGCCCCCAACGTGTTCTGGACCCCATGACCATGATCCACGCCCCGGTGACTGATCAGGGCCATTGGGGAAAATTGGGGCGTTTGGTAAATAGCTTGGGTGCTGATGCAGGCCGCAGCAAACACGATCACGCCCACTAGCGCGCCAAGCTGTCGCCGGGGACTACGGGAACTGGTAACGGACGGCTGCCCGCACCAGCTCCACACCAACGTGATGATGCTCAAACTGGTGACCAGTAACAAGCCCAATAAAATCAGGCCAAGCGACCCCCAGGCGAGGAAACGCGCACTTCCGGCACCTAGGTGCGGGCCCCACCACCAATTTAAGCCGACAAACAACTCTGCCCAAATCAGCCAGGCCAGCGTCAACCCCGCGGTGACCAATAGTGCGCCCACCATCTGTCGCCAAGTTCCGGGATGGCTGATCTGCGGCGTCAACCGGCGAAAATGGCGTGGCCCCCACAGGAGGCAATACCCCGCCACGACCACATAGATAATGGCGACTACGATACCCACCGGCCGCCGGTGTAATCCGACAGCGTTGACCCACATGGCGGGCACTGGCAAGCGAACCAGCAGGCGACTGCTCAGGCCCCAGAGACCAAACGGCAACGTCAGGATGATCAGGCCCAGTTCTACGAACAACCAGGTCCCCTTGTTGCGCCAAACCAGTTGCCAGCTTTGCCAGGCGGCCGGTCGGCGACCAATTAGGGTCAGGGTCAGCTGCGTTAATTGCCAGGCACCCACTATCAGCGTCAGTAAGATCAGGGCGATGCCGGCAACGCTCCACCCCGGCACTTGTCCCAGCAACCGCAACCCGGTGAACAGCAGAACGGCGAGTCCCCACCCCAACGCCAGGTTCGGGCCCTGAATGCCAATTGTCCACGCCCGTTTCAGTTCATTTCGCCAAGACCGCACACCGGTCCACCCCTTTCCATCAAAAAAAGCCGGTCAGAACGTTTCCGCTCCGCCGACTTTCTCGTAAAATCTGTTAGTTCTTTGGCTTGTAAGTTGATGCCGCTGAATGGTCATCCAACGGAATAAAGTCATAGGCCAATTCGTCTTGGTACTTGAACTCATCTAAGCCCAATTGAATCAGACGGTCGATCAAGTCGGCATAACTGATGCCCGTTGCTTGCCACAATTGTGGGTACAGGCTAATGTTGGTGAACCCAGGCAAGGTGTTGACCTCACCGACGTAGGGCACGCCATCTTTGGAGACCAGGTAATCAATCCGAGCCATCCCCTTCAACCCAAGCGCAGCGTAGGTGTCTAAGCCCATCTGCGTGATTTCAGCGGTCAGGTCAGCGGATAATTTAACGGGCACTTCAAAGGTCACGCCACTAGCGTCCACGAACTTGTTGTTGTAGTCGTAGAAGACATCTGAATCTGGTACCCGAATGGCCCCGAGCTTGGAAGCTTGTGGCTTTTCGTTACCCAAAATGGAAATTTCGACTTCTTCAGGACCGTCGATGGTTTGTTCCACTAAGACCTTGTAATCGTACCGGAAGGCGTCAGCGATACCCTCGTCGAATGCCTTTTCGTTACCTGCCTTGTGAATTCCCACTGATGAACCCTGGTTCGCTGGCTTGATGAAGACGTTGTCGCCCAATTTTGCTTGAACGGTCGCGTAATCGTAGTCGTCGCGGTTTTCCGGCGTTAAGACCAAGTACTTGGTATTGCGGATGCCGTGCGCGGTCAAGACCTGCTTCGTCATATCCTTATCAAAGGCCACGGCCGATGCTAAGACGCCACTCCCCACGTAAGGCTTTTTCAGTAACCGGAAAAGCCCCTGGATCGTACCGTCTTCACCCAAGTTACCATGAATAATTGGGAAGAAAACATCGATGTCCTTTGCTTGAGATAAATTCCAAATGGGTGCCAATGGGTTGGATGCGTCTACTTTGGTTTGTTCCTCAGCTGCCACCGTTAATTCGTCTTCGCCATCAAAGACGCGACGAGATGCGGCATCGCTCAAAACAAAGCCGTCCCGGGTCAGTAAGAATAAACTAACGTCGTAACGGTCCTTGTCCATTGCGTCATAAATATTGTGTGCTGAACGCTTAGAGACGTCATGCTCCGAGGAATTGCCACCGAATAATAGACCTACGTGTAACTTGCTTTTCGTTTCCATGTTGTCACTCATCCTATTCGTATATATTTCGGTTAGCCTTCAGTATACCATTTCTCGAAATAATTGAGAATCGATTCAGCCTAAAAAATCGATGGTCGAGTTTAAATATTTTTTAAGCGACTGGGGGAGGCTCTCTTGCAACCGCAAGGAATCCAATAAACGCTTACGGTTAAAGAACCGATTCCAGCCTGCAATCGTATCCGGCCGGCGATGCAAGGCGACCTGTTGCCGCCAACTCTTGAGTGCCAGCAACAGCGTTTCCTCGTATAAGTCGTGGCGGTTCGCCAATTCCGTTAAGAACGTGGCGATCCGGTCGTTCTCCCCGTAGATCAGCGGCGTGTTCAGGCGCTTGATTCGTTCAATCAGGGTCATCATCAAAAATAATTTGTCGGCTCGCGTCAGATTTTGATTGCCAGCCAGCACGCTCAAGAGGTCCGTGGCAGCGGTAAAGGCGTGCGCCCACCCGTAGTGGTTCACAAAGCCCCGCGTGTCCGTTTCCAAACAAAGGTAAGCGGCCGCTAAGACGACGGTCGGTTGCAGGTCCGGGTCGACCGGCACCTTGTCCGGCGAGATGAAGTGCAACAGCACCGCTAACATCGCCACGCGCCCGGCCCGGCCAAACACGGCGGCGTTGGCCGGCTCTAAGATATGGTCAAACAAGGCTTCCGGGTCCCGCAGCTGTTGGAACAGGTAGGTCAACTGACCGCTGTCCAAGGCATTCTGTTGCAGCGCATCGTATAGCGAGAAATTGATGCCCTGATAACGGAGACCGGGGTCGAGGGATGACAGGTGGTCGATCAGGTTGGTCATTTGCGCGCGCGACAAGGTGACCGGCACATTATCGTTGAGTTGCGACCGCAGCTCTTCTAAAATGTCCTGGATATCATCTCCGTCATCTGGCAACTGGACAGCCGTCCGCCGACGCCGGTGAATGTCGTCCATAATCTTCCCCAACCGGGTGCCCAATGACTGGTATACCTCGCCATTACGCACCTGCGTATTCAAGTCGCTGAGCTCCTGCAACACCTGTGCTACCTGTTCATCCATCAAGAAACCTCCATCGTTCAATCTTTTTGCTACCAGTTACGCTTGCGAGCACCCCCTGCTCAGCAAAATGCTAACTGGGAAAATGCTTGCTACTCGACCATTTTCCCAGTATTTATGACGGGCTGAGAACCCCGTTCGTTAATGATTGTGACCATCATGTTGTTGATCAGTTGAATCTTTTGACTATCGGTTAATTCCAAATTGGTTTCGGCCGCCAACCGTTCGATGGCGCCTTCCGTAATGGAGACCGCCCCTTCGACAATGATTTTCCGGGCCGATAGGATGGCCTGGGACTGTTGCCGTTGTAGCATCGCAGACGCAATTTCCGTGGCGTAAGCCAGGTGCGTCAGCCGTGTCTCCATGATTTCCACCCCGGCCACGTTCAGCCGCGCCTGGAGTTCTTCGGTTAAGTGGTTAGAAACTTCTGTCGGATTGCTTCGCAGCGTCAGGGCCTTGCCATCGCCAAAATTGTCATAGGCATATTCAGAGGCCACGTGCCGGATAGCCGATTCACTTTGAATTTCCACAAATTGTTCGTAATCTTCCACCGCAAACAGGGCTTTACTGGTGTCGACCACCTTAAACACGATGACCGCCGCAATTTCCACGGGATTCCCTTGTAAGTCGTTAACTTTCAAAATGGCACTGTTAAAGTTGCGGACCCGTAAGGACACCGTTGCCTTGTTGGTCAGCGGCACGGTCAGATACAACCCAGCCTCCCGAATTGTGCCGATGTACCGGCCAAAGAAGGTCAACACTTTGGATTGGTTAGGACTGATGATCGTTAAACTGCTAGCCCCTAAAACGGCAATGATGACTAACAGCCCACCTAAAACGGGCACCCCGGCAACACTGAGGTAGACCCCACCAGCCAAAACAATCAGGACTAAAATCAGACCTAAATAACCGTTAATGTGAAAAACGTTCTTTTCTTCCATGAAACTCACTCCAATCCCCTTAATAGTTCTATTATACCCGACTAGCCCCTAAACCCCTAAGAAACCGCTAACTTTTAGTTTTAATTGCGTTCCCGACGGCGGGTCCAAGCAGCCCTGCTGTGGGGCACGGTTCCAGCCTGAGGAACGGTCTTCCACCTCGCCTGGAAGCCTAGAAACCCACTAGTCTCCCAGGTCGTCCCGTGCTCTAAACTGAGAAATTCACTCAGTTAAGACCACCGACACAGCTGGTCAACTTGACCCGCCTCTGGTCACTCACACTAATTTAGCCTTTTCTGATGAGTTATCCACGTAATTGTCTCAAGCTAAGTATAATTACATAATTGCTGATTTTACGAATTTTTGCTACATACAACTATTATCCATTTGCCGCAAACCAAATCAATTGTATCTTCCAAATATGTAACGTAGCTATATCTGAAACTAATTACCGCTAAGGCACAGCCCACCTCTACCAGCGAGTGAACCCGTTTTTTCGGGCCAAACCAATGTCAGCCACAGAATTGGTGAAAATTAGACCACTGAGCCAGTCTTAGTGACCAAGACTAACCTTCTGCCTACCAGCCAAACACCCCACCGAGTGAACCCGCTTTTTCACGGGCCAAACCAGTCCCAGCCGCAGGGATGGTGAAAATTAGCCCGCTGAGCCAGTGTCAGTGACCAGAGGCGGATCAAGCCAGACAGCTGTGTCGATGGTCTTAGCTGAGCGGCTTTCTCAGCTTAGAGCATAGGACGACCTTTGAGACCGCCTTGTGGCTCAAAGTCGAGGTGGAAGCCCGCCTCTCAGGCTGGAACCGCCCCCACAGCAGGGTGGCTTGAATCCGCCGCCGGGAACGACCAGCCACAGCGCCACGGCCCATTTTCACCATCCCGGAGGCGATGACAACACATATTTTTACATAAAAAAGCCGGTTCAACTCCGTGGGGAGTTGGACCGGCTGGTATTTCAGCGAGGATTAGTCTTCTTGAACGTCGACAAACCAAGCTGCATCAGTATCGCTACCGTTTAAAGCATCGAAATCGTTGGCCAAAGCATCGTTAACGGCCGTCACCTTACCAGAAACGGGACTAGGAATGTCAGAAACCGCCTTGTCAGCTTCAACGCTCAACAGGTTTTCACCCTTCTTAACGTCATCGCCAACGGCTGGTAACTTGGCAAACTTGATGGTGCCTAATTCGTCTTGACCCTCGGTGGTTAACCCAATCCGAGTGCCGTCGTTAACTGCTTTCGTCCAGAAGTACTTTACCATTTCACTCATGAAAATAATCTCCTTCTACTTAAACGATTCGTTACGACTAAACATGTAACTCTTATAATGATAACGCATTGACATGATTAAGCCAATACCTATGAGGTTCCCGATCAACGCGGATCCCCCTTGGCTAACGAATGGCAAAGGAATACCAGTCAATGGTAACAGCCCGATACTCATCCCAATGTTTTCAAACACGTGGAACAGGATCATCATGATGACCCCGGTTGAGATGTAGGCGTAGAACACGTTCTTGGTATCAAACGTGACCCGAATCATTTGGTAGATCAACAGGAAGTAGAGGAAAATTAAGATACAGCCGCCGATGAACCCAAAGTTTTCTCCAATCACTGAGAAAATCATATCGGATTCACGCACGGGTACGTACACGTGTGAGACGTTGAAGCCCGTCCCGGTAAGGCCCCCGGAACCAATGGCCTTCATACTTTGCCACAATTGATACCCGTTGTTGGAGGTATCTTGCGCGGGATGCAACCAGGTGTCGACCCGGGAGAATTGGTAGGCCTGGAAGCCAACCTTTTCCAAGATTTTCCGCCCACCATCGGTCGTGACCAGCGCTAACGCGGTCCCCCCGACAACGGCAATCGCGCCAAAGGCTGGGGCAATGATTTTCCAAGTGATTCCGGAAACCAGGATGACCCCACCTACAATGGCGAAGAACACCAGCATGGTCCCAAAGTCATTTTGCAATTTCAGCAGGACCGCCACTGGTAATGTCCAGAGAATCAGCTTGCCAATCAGGACCCAGTCGGTGCGCACCGTGTGAATCGGGTTGGCATTGTTGTGCTCCGTCACGACCCGTGCCAGCATCAAGATGAACGCTGGCTTCATCACTTCGGATGGTTGGAAGGTCAGCGACCCAATCGCAAACCAACTCCGGGCACCCGTGTTGATATAGTAAGCCCGACTGTAGAAGACCAGCACCGCCAGCAGTAGGAAAATTCCCAAGCCGTATAAGAGGGGTGCCACTTTCCACAGTTGCTCCGAATCAAATTGCATGATAATAATGATGGCGACCGACCCAATCACGTACCAAGCCAATTGGGACACCACCGCAGAAGTAATACTGGTGGCGCTACTATCGTGGGTCGCCGCTACGTAGATTGAAGCGACACCAATCAGCGCCAACATGAGGACACAGAAGATAATGCCCCAGTCGATGCGTGATTCCGTCTCGCCCCGTTTTTCTGTCGCATTCTTTGCCACAATGATTGCTCCTTAATTCAAACTAGGTTTTGATTTAATTATAAAGGCCGAAGTGAAATTCGACGTTTCACTCCGGCCAACTTTACCAAAATTTATTAACCGCGGTGCAGGTGGTAGTCCTTTAATAGCAACTCGACACCCTCATCGACGGATTTAACGCGGTAAACGTCCCCGTCGTTCAGTTGGGCTTCTAGCCGGTCTTCAACTGGGGTTACCGTGCCGATGGTCTCGTCACCAATCTTTAGCACGGACATGGTGCCACCGTCTGGGAGCTTTTGCTCATCAATGGTTACCTGTACAGATTTTTCTCGTTTGCTCATGCCAACTCTCCTTTATTTGCTGAGGGATTCTGGGTGTTCCTCGTCTAACTTCATGGCCTGGCGGTAGGCTTGTTCAGCCGCCACGTTGCGTTTCAGCGTGAAATGGTCCGGCACCGGATCGACGCCACCCCGTACGAACGGATGACAGCGTAAAATCCGGGCAATGCCCATCAGACCGCCCTTAAGCGCCCCGTGTTTTGCCAAGGCCTGCAACATATAATTCGAGCACGTCGGGTAATACCGACAGCTCGGCGGAAACAGCGGTGAAATCCATCGCTGATAACCGCGAACGAGCCAAGTTAGAATATGGCGCAACGCCAGGCCCCCTTTGCTTTAAGCGTAATTAGTTATTTTCTTTAGCCGTCTTGGTGTCCATGTGTTCCAGGAGCACACCAGCACCCTTGGCCACGTTATCCAGTGGGTCTTCTGAAATGATGACGGGGACCGTCAATCGTTCGGAGAAGAGCTTGTCGATGCCGTCTAACAAGGCACCCCCACCAGTCAACATGATACCGCGGTCGATAATGTCAGCAGCCAATTCTGGGGGTGTCGTTTCCAACACGGCCATTGCAGCGGACACGATTTGTTCGATTGAATCATGAATGGCAATTTCCACTTCGGCGGCGTTGATGGTCGTCGTGGTTGGCATCCCACTCACGGAGTCCCGGCCACGAACTTCCATGGTCTTTTCTTCGTTGCCTGGTTCTGGATAAGCCGTCCCAATCTTGATCTTAATGGTTTCAGCGGTCCGTTCCCCAATGATCAGGTTGTGGTTATGCTTCAGGTAGTTCACGATTTCCGTGTTCATGCGGTCACCAGCGACACGAATGGAGCGGCTAGCGACGATGTCACCCAAGGAAAGGATGGCAATATCACTAGTCCCACCACCCATGTCGATCACCATGTTACCGCTAGGCTTGAAGATATCCATGCCGGCACCCAAGGCCGCCACTTTAGGTTCTTCTTCGAAGTAAACCTTGGCACCACCGGATTTTTCGGCAGCCTGAATGATGGCCTTCCGTTCAATCTCGGTAATGTTGGTTGGGGCACAGATCATGATGTTTGGCTTGGATAAGAAGCCCTTAACACTTAATTTATTGATGAAATAGGAGAGCATGGCTTCGGTAATGTCGAAATCAGAAATGACCCCATCCTTCAACGGACGAATCGCCCGGATATTACCAGGTGTCCGACCCACCATCCGGTAGGCTTCGGAGCCCACTGCTAATACCTTGTCAGTCTTCGTGTCGATTGCTACGACTGATGGTTCATTTAATACGATTCCTTTGCCGACCACGTAGATTAAAACGTTCGCCGTACCTAGGTCAATGCCAATGTCTTTCGCCATACTTATGCGTCCTCCTGAATTTTAATGCCAATTTTCAACATTTCATTATACCATAAACCGCGTGAACTCTAAACGATTTCTCAAAATATCACGGGTGTTCCCCCGTCCCCTGGCCACCAAAACTGACGACCTAGCTTCAAGGATAACAAAAGGGTGGCATCACTGCCACCCCCGATAATTGCTAGTTATTCACGTGCGAGTTCTTTAAGACCACCGCGTCAGTGTCATCGACAGTGACCCGCTTGACCTCAGCACCCAGCGCCGTCAACTTCTTGTGGAAGTCGTAGTAACCCCGGTCCAGGTACTTCAGGTTCGTGACCTGCGTGTATCCGTCGGCAACTAAGCCGGCCAGGACTAAGGCTGCGGCCGCCCGTAAATCAGTGGCAGCCACTTCGGCGCCGTTGAAATCGGTTGGTCCATGCATCACGACGGTCCGCCCATTCACTTGGTAATTGGCGTTCATCCGGCGTAATTCTTCCAGGTGCATGAAACGGTTTTCAAAGACCGTTTCAGTCATCGTACTCGTGCCTTCAGCGGCCAACTGCAAAATGGTCATTTGCGGTTGCATGTCCGTTGGGAAGCCCGGGTAAGGCAAGGTCTTGACGTCCGTTGGTTGGAGCTTATCTGGGCCGATGACCCGAATACCAGCGGGTTCTTCAGTCACTTGCACACCCATTTCTTGTAATTTAGAAATCAAAGGCTTGTTATGTTCCACGATGCCGTCTTGAATCAAGACGTTCCCGTGTGTTAACGCAGCACCCACCATGAACGTGCCGGCTTCGATGCGGTCCTGAACCACACTGTGTTCGGTCCCATGCATCTTCTTAACGCCGTCGATCCGCAACGTTTCGGTCCCGGCACCACGGACGTGCGCACCCATCTTGTTCAGGATGTTAGCAAGGTCCACGATTTCCGGTTCACGGGCAACGTTATCGATCACAGTCGTGCCTTCAGCCAAGCAGGCCGCCATCAGAATGTTCTGCGTGGCCCCCACACTTGGGAAATCTAAGTAGATATGCGTTCCCTTGAGGTGATCGGCAAAGGCTTCAACGTACCCATCGTGTTGTTCGATGCGGGCACCCAGGGCCTCCATACCTTTCAAATGCAGATCGATTGGTCGGGTCCCAATGGCACAGCCACCAGGCAGCGCCACTTTAGCATGACCCAAGCGGGCCAACAGTGGCCCCATCACAACGATTGATGCCCGCATCTTGGAGACGTATTCAAACGGCGCCTCGCTAGAAACTTGCTTGGTTGCATCAATCGTGACTTCTCGTTTGGCTTCATCAAAATCGACGCCTAAATTCAAGAAGCGTAAGACTTTATTCATCGTATAAACATCAGACAAAACCGGAACATTTGCTAAATGAGTGAGTCCATCTTCGGCCAGAATAGATGCTGCCAGGATTGGCAATACAGCATTCTTGGCCCCTTCAATGTGGACCACACCAGTTAAGCGGTTCCCACCATGAACGATAATTTTTTCCATGGGATACCTCCAGAGATTTTTATGGGTCTACCGTAACAGATAGCCCAGGTTACGAACGTTATCGATGAAGTCCAAAAAGAATGAGCTACACCCGAAGCCAATGGCAACGGACAGCATCACGATTAAGACCCGTGACTGCCGGGGATAGAACGTCATTAATCGTTCAATGTGTAACGCAGAGATTGCCCAAAATGCAATCCCAATAAAAAACAAATGACTAATGATCGTTAAGATTCCCTGTAGCCCAATGAGTGACATTCCCTCAATCCCTTCTAAACATTCTCACTAACTATAGCATAAATTTTCGTGCTTGTCCCCGAGATTCCTATAAAATCGGCGTTTGTAATATTACAATTCTTTTATTTCATCAATTAAACTGAACAAACCATTTGTTAAATCACCGGATAAACCGTTAAACCGCCAATTTGCTTCACTAGCTGAAAGCGCCGCTAGCCACGCCGTACATACTTTAAACTATCTGTGATTTGCATAACCTTTCACAACAAAATCAATCCCGAAATAACTTGGTGAAGGCCCACAGCTAAAACTGAAAAAGCGTCGGCAAAAAAGATGTCTGCAATTTTCATTGGCTAGTCGTTGAAAATTGACACTCATGCCCAAACTGAGGTCAATTAGCACAGGTATCAATCGTTTTTTCCTAGTGCTACCAATTTTACCTTGCAACTGAAAACACATTTTCAAGTAAACGCAGGATCTCGTCAGAAAGTCCCCGTCTTTCTCGGCTATGGTATCTCCGCCCTGCTAATCATCAGTCAATCAAAGATTAATTATTCTCTTTATTTTTCCACGCAGACAAAATATAAAATCATTTTGGAAGGAAAATTGACGACCGTCCGACAGCAGCAAAACTGAAATCACCCTCTCATTGTTAGTAAACCCAGCACACAAAAGCCAAATTCAACGGCCATTTTCTTTGACGTGGCGTGCACAATCAAACCACTAGCGGGAACACTAAACGGCAGCCGTAACCATCTCCCACAACGGCAACTAAAACCAGGATAACCATGTGAGCGACCAGAGGCGGCTCAAGGTGCTCAGCTGTGTCGATGGCATTAGCTGAGGTTCCTCACTCAGCTTAGGGCATGGGACGACCTGGGAGACTCGCGCCCTTCGCGAGGTTTCCAGGCGAGGTGGAAGACCGCCCCTCAGGCTGGAACCGTGCCCCACAGCAGAGCACCTTGAAGCTGCCGCCGGGAGCGCACCCCAAGCACAAAAAAAAACGGCCATCGCCGAGGGCGATGGACCGTTCAAACAAGAATTTGTTTAAGAGTTTAGTGCTTAGCGACGTTGATCCGGTTAACAGCTCGACGCAATGCTACTTCAGCCCGTGCAAGGGAGTCAGCATCATGCGCGGCGTGGGCCTTTTCAATCGTTGCTTGAGCACGTTTACGAGCACTTTCAGCCCGATTGACGTCAATATCGTCTTGACGTTCCGCACTGTCTGCAACAATGGTCGCCACGTTGTCAGAGAATTCCAAGAAACCACCGTTAACGGCAATTTTATCTTCGTTTTCGCCTAACTTGATCCGCGTCTCATCAACTTCCAAAGAAGCGATGAGCGGCACGTGGTTATACATAATCCCAAGTTCACCAATCGTGGTCTTCACAACTAATAAGTCGCTCTTACCTTCGTAAACTTGGCCATCAGGGGTAACGATACTAACAGATAACACTGATTGATTATCAGCCAATTAGAATCCCTCCCTAATTGTTGGCAACGGCGTCATTCATTTGCTTAGCCTTGGCCACAGCATCTTCGATAGGACCACAGTTCCGGAAAGCATCTTCTGGAAGGTCATCGTACTTACCATCGAGGATATCCTTGAAACTCCGGATCGTGTCATCGAGCTTGACGTACTTCCCTTCCATACCCGTAAACTGTGAAGCCACGGAGAATGGTTGTGACAGGAAGAATTGAATCCGCCGAGCACGGTTAACAATCGTTTGTTCTTCATCGGATAATTCATCCATCCCTAAAATAGAGATGATATCTTGCAATTCATGGTACCGTTGCAAGACGTGTTGAACTTCCGTCGCCACGTCGTAGTGCGCTTGGCCGATGATTTCAGGGGCCAAAGCAGTTGACGTTGAAGCCAATGGGTCCACGGCTGGGTAGATCCCTTGTTGGGTCAAAGACCGTTCCAAGTTGGTCGTAGCATCCAAATGGGCGAAAGTCGTGGCAGGAGCAGGGTCGGTATAGTCATCGGCAGGCACGTAAACGGCTTGGATAGAGGTAATAGACCCCTTCTTCGTCGACGTGATCCGTTCCTGTAACTGACCCATTTCAGTAGCCAACGTTGGTTGGTAACCAACGGCTGAAGGAATCCGACCCAAGAGGGCAGAAACTTCAGAACCGGCTTGCGTGAACCGGAAAATGTTATCGATGAACAACAGAACGTCTTGGCCCTTAACATCACGGAAGTATTCCGCAATCGTTAAACCAGTCAAGGCAACCCGCATCCGGGCACCAGGAGGTTCGTTCATTTGACCATAGACCATGGCCGTTTGCTTCAGAACCCCGGAGCCTTTCATTTCCCAGTACATATCGTTACCTTCACGAGTCCGTTCACCAACACCGGTGAAGACGGAAATCCCGTTATGGCCTTGGGCAATGTTATGAATCAATTCTTGAATTAAAACGGTCTTACCAACACCGGCACCACCGAACAACCCAATCTTCCCACCACGAACGTAAGGTTCGAGCAAGTCGATAACTTTGATACCCGTTTCCAGGATTTCAGTTGAAGGGTTTAATTCGTCATACTTAGGTGCATCACGGTGAATTGGCATCCGTTCTGCGTCTGGTCCAAATTCGGCACCGCCGTCAATTGGATTTCCGAGAACGTTGAACACCCGACCCAGTGTGTCGTCACCGACAGGAACAGAAATAGAAGCACCAGTGTTTTCTACTTCCAGTCCCCGACGAAGACCATCGGTACCGTCCATGGCAATGGTCCGCATAACCCCGTCACCTAATTCCAAGGCAACTTCGGTTACAAGGACACTACCATCATCTTTTTTGATGTTTAGGGCAGTGTTGATGTCAGGTAATTCATCATTCAACGGGAATTCAACGTCGACAACAGGTCCGATAACTTGAACAATTTTACCAGCACTCATTATTCGTTAATTCCTCCCGTCATTAATTATTTAAGGCTTCCTGACCACCGGTAATTTCGGTGATTTCAGTCGTAATCTGTGCTTGACGTGCACGGTTGTAGTGCAGTTGCAGCGTCGCGATTAAATCATCGGCATTATCAGTAGCAGACTGCATCGCATTGGTACTTGATGCATGTTCGGCCGTCTTTGCGTCCAAGATCGCACCATAAACCAAGCTTTCCGCGTATTGCGGTAACACAACTTGGAGCACAGCTTCATCAGAAGGCTCCGTATCGTATTCAGCCGTTAAGGGCGATGCTTGCGTATCGTTTGCCGCATCAGTCGTCATTGTTTCCTTGTCGACTGGCAACATCTTCTCAGCTCGGAAACGAGATGAGATTCGGTTAACAAAATGGTTGTAGCACACGAAGAGTTCATCGAACACTTCGTTGTTAAACATCGTGGTTACGGTCTTCACGATTTCCCGAACTTCATTGAATTCAGGCACATCGCTAACCCCACGATATTCATAGGCCACGTTAACACCCCGGTGCCGATAGAAATCAGCACCCGTACCGCCGACGGCTAAAATCATGTAGTCGTCTTGGTTAGGCGTCCGTTCTTTAATGAACGCATTGGCATCCCGTAAGACGCTGCTATTATAGCTTCCCACCATACCACGATCGGAGGTGATCACCAAATATGCGGTTTTCTTTACTGGACGGTTCGACTGTAGGCTACTTGAGGAATTATCCAACAGATGAGACTGCGAAAGATGCATGACGACAGCCTTAACCTTAGAAACATAGTCTTGGTAGCCGACTGCTTGTTTCTGAATCTTATTTAACTTCGCCGTCGAAACCATGTGCATCGCCGCCGTAATTTGACGGGTTGCTTTCGTGGAATTAATTCGACGTTGAACGTCATGAATTGATTCAGCCATTATTTCTCACCATCCTTCCTTCAAGTATCTTAATTAGCCGAGTCGTCGGCCTTGGCAGTTGGTTGGAAAGTCGTATCGAATTCAGCAATGGCCTTTTCCAGGGAGTCGCCTTCTGGCAAGTTCCCAGTCGTGGTAATTGTGTCTTCGAGATCTTGATGGCTGGCGTCCATGTAATCAAACAACTCGTTTTGGTAACGTAAAACGTCCTCAACTTCGAGCTTGTCCAAATGACCATGTGTCAAAGCAAACAAGATAATAACTTCCTTAGCAACAGGAACGGATTCGTGTAAGCCTTGCTTTAAGACTTCAACGGTCCGGGCCCCACGTGCTAACCGCGCTTGGGTAGCGGCATCCAAATCAGAACCGAATTGTGCGAAGGATTCCAGTTCACGGTAGGCAGATAAGTCCAACCGTAAAGTCCCAGCAACCTTCTTCATGGCTTTGATTTGAGCGTCCCCACCAACCCGGGAAACAGAAGTCCCGGCATCCATGGCTGGCCGAACACCTGAATAGAAGGAATCACTGTTCAGGAAGATTTGACCATCGGTGATGGAAATAACGTTGGTTGGAATGTAGGCAGAAACGTCACCGGCCTTGGTTTCAATGACAGGTAAGGCCGTCATTGAACCGCCACCAAGTTTATCGTTTAACTTAGCTGCCCGTTCCAATAAACGAGAGTGGGTGTAGAAAATGTCACCAGGGTAAGCTTCACGACCTGGCGCACGCCGCAGAATCAGAGAAAGTTCACGGTAAGCATCGGCTTGCTTGGTTAAATCATCATAGACGATCAACACATGCTTGCCGTTGTTCATGAACTCTTCACCCATAGCTGCACCGGCATATGGTGCCACGTACAGCATCGGGGCTGGTTCAGATGGTGCAGCAGTTACGACGATGGTGTAGTCCATGGCGCCAAATTTCTCCAGCGTAGCCACTTGTGCACGAACCGTAGAAGCCTTCTGACCAATAGCGACATAGATACAAATCATGTCTTGGCCCTTTTGGTTAATGATCGTGTCGATGGCGATGGAGGACTTCCCAGTCTTCCGGTCACCAATGATCAATTCCCGTTGGCCACGTCCAATTGGAACTAAGGCATCAATGGCCTTGATCCCGGTTTGCAGAGGTTCGCTAACCCCTTGCCGGTCCATAACCCCTGGTGCTTTATGTTCAATTGGTCGGGTCTTATCCGTGGAAATGTCCCCTTTACCGTCAATTGGTTGACCTAATGGGTTAACAACCCGGCCAATCAGTTGATCGCCAACGGGAACTTCCATGATTCGGCCAGTCCGCTTAACCGTATCGCCTTCAGTGATTCCAGTGAAATCACCCAAGATAACAATACCAACGTCACTGGCTTCGAGGTTTTGGACCATTCCATAAACCCCGTTGTCAAACAACAGTAACTCACCTTGCAAAGCGTTGTTCAGACCGTGGGCCCGAGCGACACCATCACCAACGTAAGTAACCGTACCAGTTTCTTCAACTGAGATTTCATCCTTATAGCTTTCTAATTGTTGTTTAATTAGAGCACTGATTTCCTCAGCTTTAATGCTCATGAAAGTTTCACCTCTTTATCACCGAATTCGTTATGCTAGCAGTTGCTGCCGTAAACGATTAATTTTAGTTCGTAAGCTACCGTCAAGAACCTTATCAGCAGATTTAATCACGACGCCACCAATAACGGCGGGGTCAATCTTACTGCTCAAGATCACCTTGTCAGCCCCTACGCGCTTGGCGTAGACGGATTGAATCTGTGACTTCTGATCAGCCGTCAATTCGACTGCCGTCGTCACTTCAGCATAGACCGTGTTGTGGGCCTCATCATACAGCTTTTGGAAAGCGTCGATGATATCGACTAAGTTTTCCATCCGACCGTAGTCGTAAGCCATCTGAATCAGGTTCTTGATGTACGGTGAAGCCTGGTCCAACAATGGTTGGATCAAGGCTTGACGTTCAGCAACCTGCAGGCTAGCGTCTGAGAGCATCGTGCTCAACTGTGGGTTGTCCTGGAAGATACGCCGAAGTTCTTCGAGCTCTGTGTAGCCTGACTCCAGTTGGTCTTTTTCGGACAACAATTCAAATAATGCTTTGGAGTAGCGCTTTGCTACCGTTGCCCTATTAAGACTCATGTTGCTTCCCCAACCCTTCGATATAAGAATCAATTAATGCCTTTTGGTCGTCACCTTTTAATTCTCGTTGAATGATCTTGGAAGCAATCTCAATAGATAAATCCGCCACATCGTTCCGGGCATTGGACAAAGCGTCTTGACGCTCTTGTTCGATATCCTTTTGGGCATTTTGCTTCATTGTTTGAACATCCGCTTGCGCAGCCGTGACAATTTGTTCACGTTGTTGTTGACCATTGGTCTTCGCATCGTTCACAATCGTTTGCGCCTCTGAACGAGAATTTGCTAAGGCTGCTTGGCGTTGTTGCACCAAGTCAGCGGCATCGTTACGGGATTGTTCAGCTGAGTCAATATCATTACTGATCTTGTCAGCCCGATCCTGCATCATCTTCGTCACTGGACCCCAAGCAAAAATCTTAATGATCCACATCAAAAGTAAGAACGTAACAATGTAGAAAAGTGAATCTCCAAAATAAAGCGCCTGACCAATCACTAAATGTGAGAGCATCTATTGACACCTCCTTTTGCTATCAGATAATTACAATTTTTACCGGTTGTTCGTTGTGATTGTGACTACTTGTTCATAACCATCAAAGCAACAACGAAGGAAATGATAGGCATGGCTTCAACCAGCCCAACACCAATAAACATGTTCGTCCGTAATTGACCTGATAATTCTGGTTGACGAACCATACCTTCAAGCATCTTTGAAATAACGATACCGTCACCGATACCACCACCAACGGCGGCACCAAACATAGCAATACCAGCTGCAATAGCTCCCATAATCTGTGTTTCCTCCTTAAATTAGATAAAACTTATTCCTCGACTTCAAGCTTTTGAGAAATATAAACTGATGACAACGTAACGAAAACGAACGCTTGGATAGCCCCTAAGAAAGCAGAGAACCCTTGCCAAGCCATTTCAATTGGCACCGCAACCACCATCGTTGCAATACCGTGTGAAGCTGCCAGATCCCAGATTACCCCTAATAGCATTTCACCAGAGAAGATAACCCCGAAAATACGGAGACCCAACGTCAGGAAGTTCGTGAATTCCTCAAAAATACTGATAGGAAGCCAGAACACGAAAGGTTTCAGGTAGTTTGTGAAGTGTCGCTTGTATCCTAATTTCCAAACACCTGCGAATTGCGCAACCATCATGGTCATCAACGAGAACGTCAATGTCGCAATTGGGTCAGACGTTGGACTACGAACGATCGTCGCACCCCCACGCGTTGCCACTTGGATGAATAATCCCAATTCGTTAGACAGGAAGAGGAAGAAGAATAACGTGAATCCCCACAAGCCAAACTTACCGACATCGTCGGCTGGAATGGACCCCTTCAAAATTCCATTGGTAAAATCAATCAGCCATTCCAAGAAGTTTTGCCCTTTGGATGGCTTCATGGCCAATTTTCTGGAACAGAAAAAAACAACTGCAACGATCAGCGCAAAAACAATAAGGCCGGATACAACGTTGGCAGTGCTAAATGTCAGCCCCAAAAATTGGAAGGTCGAAACTGGATCACCATTCACCGAATATCACCTCTTTTCCACACTATATGAACGCATTTCCTCAGCTAAATCCCTCGACAAAGCCGGGTATCTCGCAAGAAACGCGGAATAGTGAACGAAGCGAGCGCTCCATTCAAATACACTGGAAATGATACCACCAATTCAGATAAAAGACAAAACAATTTTTCATACTCTGAACATTCATGTGAAATAAGCTGTGAGTCAGACTATAAAAGGATTGATATCGGTTTCACCGTGTAGTTGCGTGCGCACTCGCCAGGATAAAAAAAATTCTGGTTAGACCATTTTTCTCCCAAAACTATTTGCCAATCAGTCGCTTCAGCGGACCGACTGGATCTAGTCGTTAAATGACTCGCCAAATAAACAATTCTATCACCGTTCTACCATATAAGAAGGCGCAACTTGTCGCTGAGTCTTCTTAAACTGATGGACATCGTGTCCAGAGCAGTTGTGGGGCTTAACTGACGCTTTTAGCCAGTTTCTTCCATAATGGTAGGTGTTACGGGTGAAATCGCTTAGCGACGTTCTTAGGGCTATTTGGGTGTGGACCGTTGGCGCTTATTTTAGGCTGTTTGGTTTCTGAGGTGGATTCATTTTGCTGTGACCGATGAAACGTGGCCTATGAGCTGGGGACCTAGCCTAGCTAAAAACAGTTCGAGATGTACTGCTTTAGAGCATTAAACTAGTTCTCCGCGCCTACTATCCTCGGTCCTGGCCTCTTCTGAAACGTGCTACACAAGCCAGATGCCTGCGCTTAACCCAGCTAAAAAAATAACCCAAGCCCGGGGTTATTCCTTTAGCTACGTTAATGCTCAGCATCTAAGCGGCTCGTTCCGCACTCTTCCAAACAAATAAGAGACTCAGCCCAAAAGGCCGAATCTCTTTGACGTTTACTTCGTTCCAAACAGGCGGTCACCGGCATCACCGAGACCTGGGACAATATAGCCATCTTCGTTCAGGTGATCATCCAACGCTGCAGCATAGATATCAACGTCTGGGTGAGCTTCACGTAAGGCTTTGACCCCTTCTGGTGCGGAGACTAAGCACACGAACTTCATGTTCTTAGGATCGGCACCACGCTTTTCCAAAGCTTCAATTGCCATCATGGCTGAGCCACCGGTTGCTAACATCGGATCAACGATAAAGATTTGCCGTTGATTGATGTCAGAAGGCATCTTGAAGAAGTATTCATGAGGCTGCAGGGTCTCTTCGTCACGGTACATCCCGATGTGACCAACCTTAGCAGCTGGAATCAATTCCAAAATTCCATCAACCATCCCGATACCGGCACGTAAGATTGGAACAATGGCAACTTTCTTTCCTGAAAGTTCCTTGGCAGTCATCTTGCCCATTGGTGTCTCGATTTCTTTATCCTTCAATGGCATGTCGCGTGACACTTCGTACGCCATTAAGGTCGAGATTTCGTTGACAACCTCCCGAAAGCTGCGGGTACCGCAGTCCTTGTTCCGGATAATTGTCAGTTTGTGTTGAATCAACGGGTGGTCAAGTACTTGAAACTTTCCCATGAATGAGCGCTCCTTTATGATTTCTTACAATTGTACCATGGATTTCCGCTACCAAAACGCCTAATTTGAAATGAAAACGTTTTTATTGCATTTTTTTAGTCTAAAACTGATAACGGGTGGGCACTGGTCAAAGCGTGAACCTTTTCGCGCACATCCTGCAGGCTGGCTTCATCGTCTGGATGTAAGACCGTTTGCACGATCAAACGGGCTACCTCGCGGCATTCGTCAGCGTTAAACCCACGGGTCGTCACGGCTGGCGTCCCTAACCGAATCCCGAAAGTCTTGAATGGACTTAGTTTTTCGTTAGGAATGGCTTCCTTGTTGGTGGTGATCATGACACTATCCAACAATTCTTGTGCCTGCTTCCCGTTCAGTGTGGTTGCTGAGAGGTCTAGGGTCATCAAATGATTGTCCGTACCCCCAGAAACGACGCGCACCGTTGGGGCCTTGCTGAATTCATCGGCCATGGCATGGGCATTTTCGATGATTTGCTTGCCGTAATCGGTAAAGTCTGGTTGGAGGTCTTCAAAGAACGCCGCGGCCTTCCCGGCAATCACGTGTTCCAGCGGACCACCCTGAGTCCCAGGGAAGACGGCAGAATTGATGCGTTTAGCGTTTTCGGCTTGCGACAAGATCAGTCCCCCACGAGGGCCCCGCAAGGTCTTGTGCGTCGTGGTCGTCACCACATCGGCAATGCCCACGGGACTCGGGTGCAGGCCAGCAGCGACTAACCCCGCAATATGGGCCATGTCGACCATCAGGTAGGCGCCGACTTCATCCGCAATTTCACGGAAAGCGTTCCAGTCAATGATGCGCGAGTAGGCTGAGGCACCGGCCACAATCATCTGTGGCTTCACCTCTTTGGCCAGGTCGCGAATCATATCGTAGTCCAGGAGTTCAGTCTCTGGATTGAGGGCATAACTATAGGCGTTGTAAATCTTTCCAGAGAAGTTGACCTTGGCGCCGTGCGTCAAGTGGCCCCCCGCATCCAGGCCCATCCCCAGAATGGTGTCGCCAGGCTTTAAGAAGGCCGCATAGACGGCTTGGTTGGCCTGGGAACCAGAATGAGGCTGCACGTTAGCGTATTCAGCATTAAACAACTTCTTCGCACGATCAATGGCTAATTGTTCGACAACATCGATGTACTGTGTGCCACCGTAGTAACGCTTGCCCGGATAACCTTCGGCGTACTTGTTGGTCAACACGGAGCCTTGCGCCGTCCGGACGGCCTCACTCACGATGTTTTCGGAAGCAATCAACTCAATGGTATCTTCTTGACGTTCTTCTTCCTTCGCAATGGCGCCCCATAATTCTGGATCTTTTTCTTTAAAATTCAATGGCGTTCCCTCCTGAACTGTGATTGTTTTTATTCTACCAAACTTTGACCGCCAGCGGGACTACTTCGCACTATTTATTATTTTATAACGCGGCATTCTGCCCACTGGCAAGTGTGACCTGACTAACGACTTCATTCACCCGCAACGCCCAATCATCAGCGTAAGCTCTCCCCGCTCAGGAAACAACTGCTCGCTCCTGGTTTTGATAGCCGCCCAACTAACTTAGAAATGTGTACAAAAAAGGCTCGAAACGTTTATCGCGTCTCGAGCCAAGAAATCAAAATTTATTTTTCAAAGTGTTGTTGCCCGGCTGACTTGTTCAACCGGTTCATGTAGGCCGCACCCAATCCTTCGGCTGCGAAGCCTTGGGCTAAGATGCCGGTCACGGGTGATTCCAAATCGTAGTGCCGCAGTCCCGCAAACAAGCGGTGGCTGGCACTGGCCATGTCGGCGCCCAACGAGAAGGCTTCGGTGTTGGCTGGCAATGTTTCGTTAGCCAATGTATGGTCAAGGGCCATAACCCCAATCGTGCCTGGCTGTTGTGCGGCCCAGGCTAAAGCAGCTGGCCAATCGGCTTCGTCATCCACGATGGTGACCTGTGCGTTTGGCGCGTAGTGCTTGTACTTCATCCCTGGGGCCTTGGGAATCTCACCCTTGCCGACCTTGTGATGGTTGGATTGCACCGTGCCGATGACGGCCTCCAGCTGTTCCTCGGTCACGCCACCCGGCCGCAAAATAGTGGGAATGTCCGTGGACATATCCAGCACGGTCGATTCGACCCCGACCTTGGTTGGACCGTCGTCAAGGATACCGGCAATCTTGCCATTCAAGTCGTGATAGACGTGCTTAGCTAAGGTTGGACTGGGCTTACCTGACGTGTTAGCGGATGGTCCCACCAAAGGCACACCAGCGGACTTGATCAGGTCTAGCGTGACCTGGTTCGCGGGATTCCGAAAGGCGGCCGTATTCAAGCCACCCGTGACGGCCTTGGACAAGGCCCCCGGTTGGAGCTTAAAGATCAGCGTCAGTGGACCGGGCCAAAAGGCTTTGATCAATGCCTCAGCCTTGTCTGACAGTGGTTCGGCATACTTTTTGACCGTGTCTTCACCGGTCACGTGCACAATCAAGGGGTTGTCACTCGGACGTCCCTTGGCGATGTAGACCTGTTTAACAGCGGCCTCATTGGTCGCATCGGCTCCTAAGCCGTAGACGGTTTCCGTGGGAAAGGCCACTAACTGCCCCGCCCGAATCGCGGCCGCGGCCTCATCAATTTCGTTTGGTTGAAAAATCTTTGTTTCCATACTGATTTCTACGCTCCCATCCTAAATTCACAATTGCACGCGCACCATCCGGTCGTGACCGTTGATGTCCGCCTTAATGGTTACCGTGGCTTGCGGGTAGGCCGTCGTGAAGATTGCCTTGACGGCCGGTCCCTGTTGATAGCCAATCTCAGCGAAGAACTGGCCATGCGGGACTAAAAAGTCACCGATACTAGCCGCAAATCGTCGGTAAAAGGCCAAGCCGTGGTCCGCCGCAAATAACGCCCCTTGGGGTTCAAACCGTTTCACGGACTCATCCATCTCTGGCAATTCCGAGTGGTCAATGTAGGGAGGATTTGACACGATCACGTCAAACCGTTGCCCACTGACTGGTGCCAACAGGTCGCCCACCGCAAACGTTACCGGGGCCGCCAGCGCTTGTGCATTGGCCCGGGCGACATCGACCGCCGCGGCGGAAATATCCGTCGCCGTCACGGTCCAGTCGGGTTGTTCAGCCTTTAACGACACCGCAATGGCACCGCTCCCGGTTCCCACGTCTAGCAGACGAATGGGTGTCGTCACGGATGCTAAGATCCATTCGACCAGCTCCTCCGTCTCCTGGCGGGGAATCAGTGTGGCCGCAGTCACCTGAAACTCCCGGCCAAAGAACGGTGCGTGACCTAGCACATACTGGGCCGGTTCTCCCGCACAGACACGGTCCACCTGTGCCTGATATGTCGCTAGGAACACTGGAGTAGCCGGTTCACGGTAGTGTTGGACCAGTTCGGTAAAGGACCAGCCTTGCCCCTCTTGTAGTAAATACTGGGCAACGCTGGTCGCTTGGCCGGCCACCGCTAACTGTTGCTCGGCAGCCCGTAACGCCATCAAAATGGTGGTCGTTTTAGCCATTATTCTTTAAATTTTCAAGCTTGGCGGCCTGATCGGACAGAATCAGAGCATCAATGATATCGTCCAATTCTCCGTTCATCACGCGGTCTAACTTGTTTAACGTCAAACCGATACGGTGATCAGTGACCCGGTTTTGCGGGTAGTTGTAGGTCCGGATTCGTTCGGAACGATCCCCGGTCCCCACGGCTGACTTCCGTTCGGCGTTGTAGGCGTCTTCTTCTTGGGTCTTGTAGTAATCGTAGACCCGGGCCCGTAAGATGGTCATGGCCTTGGCGCGGTTTTGCTGTTGTGACCGTTCATCTTGCATGGCAACCACGATACCGGTTGGCAAGTGGGTCATCCGCACGGCAGAAGAGGTCTTGTTAATATGTTGGCCACCGGCACCAGATGACCGGTACACGTCGGTCCGAATATCCTTCGGGTCGATATCGATGTCCACGTCTTCTTCTTCAGGCATGACCCCCACCGTGGCGGTACTGGTGTGGACCCGGCCAGCAGATTCCGTGGCGGGTACCCGTTGAACCCGGTGCGCGCCGTTTTCATACTTCAGCTTGGAATAAACCTTGTCACCGGTGATCATCAGAACGATTTCCTTGAACCCACCAACTTCGGTGGCATTCTCGTCAACGATTTCAATCTTCCAGCCCTGGCGTTCAGCGTACTTGGAGTACATGCTAAAGAGGTCCGCCGCAAATAAACTGGCTTCGTCCCCACCAGCGGCCCCGTGGATTTCCATGATGATGTTCTTGTCATCGTTGGGGTCTTTAGGCAACAGTAAGACTTTGATGTCGTCTTCCAGCTGTTCCTTTTGCGTGGTCAGGTCCTTCAATTCTTCCTTAACCATCGCATCCATGTCGTCGTCGAGCTTTTCACGTAACATTTCATCGTCATCGGCGATTTGTTGGGTCACGTCTTGGTATTGGTGGTATTTGTCCACCGTTTCCCGCAGTTCCCCTTCTTCTTTGGAAAGCTTCATAAATTTTTGCGTATCGGCAATGACTTCAGGGTCACTGATCAATTCGTTCAGCTCGTCGTAACGGTCGGCCACGGCCTGGAGCTTGTCAAACATTTCATCCATTCGATATTAACCTCGTTTCAAATTAGCGTGCGCGTTTAATTGGTGCTGTTGACCGGTTGTTTTGAAAAAACACCGTTGCCTTACCGATATCGTGCGAAACACACATCAGCCAACACCATTTCAGTTTAAATTAAAGTTCCCAGTCATTTCTCGACCAGAACTTACAGTGTACCATAGCTAGCGGTCACTGTAACGGGTTAGTGCTGACCAGGTCGCTACTTTGGCCGGGACTTCCCAATCTGATCCAATGGCGGATTAAAGTAATGGCGCCGACAAACGGGGTAATAGGCCTCGTTACCGCCGATTTGGACCTGTTCGCCCTCGTAGACCGGCTTGTTGTCATGGAACCGCAAGTTCATGATGGCCTTCTTGGTACAGAACCAGCAGATGGTCTTCATTTCCTCAATCTTGTCCGCGTACAGCAAAAGGTACTTAGAACCCTCAAACAGTTCGTTACGGAAATCATTTTTCAGTCCAAACGTCATCACGGGAATGTGCAGCTCATCCACGACCTTGGCCAATTGGAACACGTGGTCCTTGGTCATGAACTGGGCCTCGTCAATCAGTACACAGTTTGCCTGGGCATCCAAGCGTTGAATCTCATCGTACAAGTTCATGTCTTTATAAATTGGGTGCGCCGTGCGCTTGAGCCCAATGCGGCTAGCAACTTGGCCCACCCCGTCACGCGTATCCAAACCACTGGTCATAATGATGACTCGCTTGCCTTGTTCCTCATAGTTATGGGCGACCTTTAAAATTTCAATGGTCTTCCCGCTATTCATTGCGCCGTACCGAAAAAATAGCTGCGCCACGTTACTCCCACCTTTTTGACAGTTTCTATCTATTATAGCCGATTCCCCTAGAAAATTAAACAGTCGTTGTCAGCGCCTCCGGGATGGTTTACTTCGGTGATTCCGTCCCGTTCCCGGCGGCGGATTCAAAGCGCCCTGCTGTGGGGACCGCTTCCAGCCTGAGAAGCGGTCTTCCAGCTCGACTTTGAGCCCCAAGACCGGTCTCAAAGATCGTCCCGTGGTCTAGGTTGGGAAAGAACCCCAACCAAGACCACCGACACAGCTGTCCACTTTGATCCGCCTCTGGTCACTAACACTGACCACGAATGAAAACATCCGCTCGGAGCGACACGCTGTTTAAATTCACGTGGGGTTTTCTGCCTCATATTCTAGTGTCACACACAAGCAACAAGTTGCAACGCAGTATGACCAACACTGTGGTTGCCTGCTCCCCCACCAACTTAGTGGTCGACCCGCAATCTAGAGCCGGAGGAAGCCAGGGCGGAGACGGCTGTGTCGATTCTGTTAGTCGGCGTTTCTTGCCGGCCTACAGAATGGGACAACCTTTGAGACCTGCGCTTCTCAGCAGGGCTTAAAGGTGAGGTGGGAGCCCGCCCTTCGGCGGAAACCGGCCCCACAGCAGGCGCAACCCTGGAAGCCGCAGGCGGCAAATCATCCACAATCCAAATCACCAAGACAATATAACCAGCGCAAATCAACACTGAGGTTGACCGCTCCCTCACCAACTTAGTGGTCGATCCGCAACCTAGAGCCGGAGGAAGCCAGGACGGAGACGGCTGTGTCGGTGGCGTTAGACCGAGTGGGCTTCTCGGCCTTACACCACGGGACGACTTTGGAAACTCGCGACCCTCAGCGAGGTTTCAAAGCGAGGTGGAGGACCGCTCCTCAGACCGGAGCCGTGCCCCACAGCAGGCGTAGCCCTGGAAGCCGCAGGCGGCAAATCACCCGCAACCCCATCACTAAGACAGCATAAAACCGAGCGGCCAACCCCCAGTGTTCCTTGCGTTTTGGGAAAGATGGGGCGTTGGACTCCCCTAAACGCTTAAAAAATGCTAAAATTAAGGCTTGAATATTCAGGAAACCGACATTAAAAAAATCTTGTCGCGATTAAGGAGCGAATTGCATGTCATTCAGAAGCGGCGTTGCCACCTTCGCGGGGAAATCCTCTTACTGGTTTCTCCACACGTTTCTACACGGGGGAAGTTCTCTCCCCGGAAAAATTACGTTAAAGCTCGACCCCAACATTTTACGCACGTTAGGCGCCAAGTATGACGTCATTGTCATCACGGGAACCAACGGGAAAACGTTGACGACGGCATTGACCGTCTCCGTTTTGCACGAAAAGTATCCCGCTATCCTGACGAACCCCACCGGGTCCAACATGGAACAGGGAATCGTCACGACCTTCTTAAACGCTAAGAACCCCAAGACCGGCCGCCCCTTAGCCGTGCTGGAGGTTGACGAGGCGAACGTTATCAAGGTCACGCAATATATTGAGCCTAAAGCCTTTGTCTTCACCAATATTTTCCGGGACCAAATGGACCGCTACGGTGAAATTTACACCACCTATCAAAAGATTTTGGATGGGGTGGCGCTGGCACCTAAAGCAACCATTATTGCCAACGGGGATTCTCCTATTTTTCATTCCAAAGAGTTACCGAACCCGATTGAATATTACGGTTTCGATGACCAGCCCGACACGGACATGAAGGCCAAGCCTAACACGGATGGCGTGCTGTGCCCCAACTGTGAGCACATTTTGCATTATCATTCCCTGACCTACAGTAACCAAGGCAAGTATTTCTGCCCGAACTGTGGGTTCTCCCGGCCAGAGCTGACCTACCGCCTGACCAAATTGGGGGAACAAACGCCGACCTCGTCTAAATTTGAAATCGACGGTCACCCCTTCAAGATTCAAGTTGGTGGGACCTATAACATTTACAACGCGCTGGCAGCCTACGCTGTGGGTCGCTTCATGGGCGTCACCCCTACGCAGATCAGCAACGCGTTCAACGCCAACCAACAGGTCTTCGGTCGCCAAGAAGTCATCGACGTCGATGGCAAGCGGGTCACGATTATCCTGGTCAAGAACCCCGTGGGGCTGGACCAAGTGCTCCATATGATTGGCACCGACACGCATCCGTTCTCCCTGGTTGGGCTGTTAAATGCCAACTACGCCGACGGGATCGATACCAGTTGGATTTGGGACGGCGACTTTGAACAGCTGGCCGACCGCGACATTCCAACGGTGATTACCGGTGGTGAGCGCTACAAGGACATCACGTTCCGGCTGAAGGTCGCGGGGATTCCTGACGACCGGCATATCGTGGAACCGAATTTGGAAAAAGTGGTCGATGAGATCAAGAAGGTCTCGACCGACCGCGTCTACGTACTGGCGACCTATACCGCCATGCTCCAGATGCGCAAGATTTTGGCCGATAAAGGCTACGTCAAGGAGGGACTCGGACTATGAGCTACGAACTAAACGTCGCCCACCTGTACGGCGACCTGATGAACACTTACGGTGACGTCGGGAACATTCTGGCGTTGAACTACTATGCCAAACAAATGGATGTTAGCCTAAACGTTAAGGTCGTTAGTCTGGAAGAGGACTTTAAGTCAGCCGACTACGACCTCGCCTTCTTTGGCGGTGGTCAAGACTTTGAACAGACCATCGTTTCCCAAGATATCCAAACGAAAAAGGCTGAACTGACGAAATTTATCGAATCCGACGGTCCCCTGCTGGCCATCTGTGGCGGTTTCCAACTGCTCGGCCACTACTACATCGGGGCCGACGGCGAAAAGCTGCCCGGTATCGGCGCGCTGGATCACTACACGCTGGCCCAGGACCACAACCGGTTCATCGGCAACATCGTCATCAAAAACCAGGAAACTGGCGAGACCTACCACGGCTTCGAAAACCATCAAGGGTTAACCTATCTGGGGAAGGACGAACGCCCACTGGGCAACGTCGTCTCCGGTAAGGGAAATAACGGTGAGGACGGTACGGAAGGCGCGATTTACAAGAACGTTTATTGCTCCTACTTCCATGGCCCAATTCTGACCCGGAACGGCGACATCGCTAAGCACCTGCTGGTCGCAGCGTTGCAACGGAAATATCCGGACGCTGACTTCAGTCAACAGGCAGCTTTGCCAATTCCCGCAACTTTCTAACTGATTAAATAAAGCGTCCCACCAACATCTATGTGATATGGATGTTGGTGGGACGCTATTTTTGTGGTCTAGTTCATGACGCTATCTTGCAGAGTGGTCCCCACTAAACCAGTTAAAAACTGACAATCATTATCAATCAACGATACGACTAATCTGAGTGACCAGAGGTGGATCAAGGTTTCCTGCTGTGTCGATGTTCTTGGCTGAATTGCCCTTCCTCAGCCTAGAACATGGGCCGACCTGGGAGACTTGTGTTCTTAAGCGAGGCTCCCAGGCGAGGTGGAAGACCGCCTCTCAGGCTGGAACCGGGCCCCATAGCAGGGAACCTTGAATACACCGCCGGGAACGGATAAACCCCTCCCATATTTTCATTTAACGACTAAAATCGCGGGCGTTGTAACGGCTCTTCTCTGCCAAATACGTGCCAATCACCGCGTTGCGTTGGTCCAGGTACGGTTCATTGGGCGCCACCGGATGGACCCGGTTGGTCAGGAAAACCATGGCTTGCTTGGCGGCCTGGTCGATGACCAAGTACGTTCCCGTGAAACCCGAATGCCAGATTACGCGGTGTGGGGTCGGCCACTGGGTTGCGGTCAGTGCCCACCCCAGTGAGCGCCCGGCATGACCGTTGGGCGTCAGGTCATGGGCCAAATGGTTAACCAGCAACGGTGGCAAGACCGCGGCGACCTTTTCCGGTTGAAAATAGGCCTGACAGAATCGGGCTAAGTCGTCCACCGTACTGAATAACCCCGCCGACCCACACCGTCGCTGTAACACGTAGCCTTTAGGGTCGTGGACCTCACCGCGTACGAGCCCGCGTTCAACCGTTTGGGCCGTTGGAATACAGGCCAACGGGTTGGCTGGTGTGAACGTGCTGTGAACCATGCCTAAAGGCGTCAGCACCCGGCGTTGTGCAACCACCTGAATCGGGTCTCCAAGAATCTTTTCAACAATCCAGCCCAGGAAAATATAGTTCACGTCAGCGTACACCATTTGACGATTAAAAGTTGGACCGACGTGCAGTCCCAACAATCCGGCTGTCAGCTCGGGGGCGGCTAATTGATTTCGGTTGGGAATGTAACCCGTGATGCCAGAGGTGTGCGTCAACAGGTGTTGAACCGTGACCCGCGGGTCCTGCCACTCGGGTAGATAGTCGCTGACCCGGTCCGCTAGCCGTAGCCGGCCCTCCGCCAACAGTTGTAAAACCACACTTAGGGTGCCGACCACTTTAGTCAACGAAGCCACGTCATACAGCATGCCCGGCCGCAGTGGCTCGGGAGCGGGCACCAGCGCGGCCTGCCCGTACTGCCCCGTTTCCACCCGGTCGCCGTCGATCAGTGCAAAGCTGACCCCCGGCACCACTTTTTCCTGAACTAGCCGCTGTAGGGCCGCCTTCGTTTGCGTATACGTCATGGACCGCACCTCTCTCTTCTCTACTAGCCTCCATTGTACCCGTTTGGCTTTCGCCTTGGCAAACCAAGATTCGGTTAAGACTTGGACAATCACTGAATAGGCACGGACTTGTGCGCAATCCAAAACAAAAAGTGCCCCACCCGAAATGGGCAGAGCACTAATAATTTCAGTCAAACATCTAATTTACACCAGACACACAGCCCAAGTAAGCAGCCAATGAACACAACCACTCGGCTAACGGGTTAATCGTGTGTCAGCCGCAGGGCTGGGAAAACTGGACCGGTCGTGGAAGTGACCAGAGGCGAGCCAAGGTGCCCGGCTGTGTCGATGGCCTTGGCTGGGGTATTTTCCCAGCCTAGTCCATGGGACAATCTTTGAGACCGCTTCTCAGGCTCAAAGTTGAGGTGGAAGCCCGCCCTTTGGCTGGAACCGGCCCCACAGCAGGGCGCCTTGAGCGCGCCGTCGGGAACGGACGCGACCAGACCTAATCCTCAAAAAAAGTGCCCCACCCATAACGGATAGAGCACTAATAATTTTATTTGGAAATCCAAAACAAACCTAACACCCACCGAGCAAGCGACCAATGAACACAACCACTCGGCTTACGGGTTAGACGTGTGTCAGCCGCAGGGCTGGGAAAACTGGACCGGTCGTGGCAGTGACCAGAGGCGTGCCAAGGTGACCAGCTGTGTCGATGGTCTTAATAGAGTGATTTTCTCTATTTAGAGCATGGGACAACCTTTGAGACCGCTTCTCAGGCTCAAAGTTGAGGTGGAAGCCCGCTCTTCGGCTGGAACCGGCCCCACAGCAGGGCGCCTTGAGCGCGCCGCCGGGAACGGACGCGACCAGGTCCAATTTTCACCAGCCCGGAGGCGCCAACAACGATCAAACCCTAAGCCAAGTCGTTGCCGGTGAATTGACTGTTGTAGAGGTCGGCGTAAAAACCGTCCGCCGCCAGCAAACTGTCGTGATTCCCAGTTTCCACAATGTGCCCATGGTTCATCACCACAATGTTTTCGGCATTCTGAATCGTGGATAATCGGTGAGCAACCACGAAACTAGTCCGCCCAGCCAACAACCGCTTCATCGCGTGTTGAATCAACATTTCCGTCCGGGTATCGACAGAACTCGTGGCTTCATCCAAGATCAAAACATCTGGGTCAGCCACAAAGGCCCGGGCAATCGTTAACAATTGCCGTTGCCCCTGAGAAATGTTGGTGGCGGCTTCGTTCAGAATCGTGTCGTAACCGTCAGGCAACTGCCGAATGAAGGTGTCCGCGTGTGCCGCCTTAGCCGCCGAGTAGACGTCTTCTTCGGTCGCATCTTCCCGACCGTATTTGATATTATCAAAAATCGTTCCGGTAAACAGCCAGGTATCCTGGAGAACCATCGCAAAGTGCCGACGCAAGTCATTCCGCCCAACGGCGTGCGTGTCTTGCCCACGGTACTTGATTTGACCCGCGTCGACGTCGTAGAAGCGTTCCAACAGGTTAATGATGGTCGTCTTCCCGGCACCGGTTGGCCCCACGATGGCAACCATTTCGCCCGCTTTGACCTTCAGATTGAAGTCTTCAATCAAGGGGTTGTCTGGTACGTACTTGAAGGCCACGTTATCAAATTCAATGACGTTGCCTTCACTAGCCGTCTGCTCTGGCAATTTAGCCGTAGCGGTGTCGGTCATGTCGTCTTCGTCCAGCACGGAAAAAATCCGTTCGGCGGAGGCAATCGTGGCCTGAATCGTGTTGGTCAGGTTGGCCATCTGCGTGATGGGTTGGGAGAATTGGTTGGTGTATTGCAGGAAGGCCTGCACGTTCCCCAAACTAACCGTCCCGTTGGCGACCTGAATCCCACCGATAACGGCGACAGCCAGGTAGTCCAGATTCTTCACGAAGTTCATCAAGGGGAAGATCAGACTGGAAACAAATTGTGCCTTCCAAGCCGATTGGTAATACTTCCGGTTGTGTTCTTCGAATTCTTCTTGGGTGGCACCTTCACGGTTAAATGTCTTGACCACGGTATGGCCGGCGTACGTTTCTTCAACTGTGTTGTTTAAGAGCCCCAAGTTCTTCTGTTGACTAGCAAAGAAGCGTTGTGACTTGGGGGCCACGATTCCGACCACTAAGATACTCAGTGGCACGGATACCAGGGCAACCAGCGTCAGCCAGCCACTGATGGTCAGCATCATGTAAAGCACACCGAAGAACGTCAGAAAACTCGTCACCATTTGGGAGAGCGTCTGTTGCAGCGTCCCACCGATGTTATCCATATCGTTGGCCATCCGGGACATTAAGTCCCCGTTGCTATGGGTATCGTAGTAGCTGATTGGCAGACGTTGCATCTTTTCCTTCAGGTCGCGCCGTAAGCGGTAAACGACCTTTTGGGAAATCCAACTCATAATCAGTTGTTGCACGATGCCAAACACTGCGGCACCGGCATACATGATCCCGACGACCAACAGAATGTGGCCAATTTTACCAAAGTCGACGGGGAGGTTGTGAATCGGAATCCCGGCCTTCAGTTCGGCCGTCCCCTTCATCACACCCTTAAACAGTTCCGTCGTGGCTTCACCTAAAATCTTGGGTGTCTTGATTTGCAAGACTACCGAAACGATGGCGAAGACCAAGACAACGAGGATACCGGGGATCCAAGCTTTCATGTAGCGGAACAACCGGATCGTCGTTCCCCAGAATTTTTGTGGCCGCTGTTTCGTTGCGGCACCACGTCCATTACGCATCGACGGTATCCCCCTTCCGCAGTTGTGAATCGAGAATTTCTTGGTAAGTCTCGTTACTTTCTTTCAGCTCGTCATGGGTCCCTTGACCAACGATCTTCCCACCGTCGATAACCAAAATCAAATCGGCATCGGCAACCGTGGAGACCCGTTGGGCAACGATAACGGTTACCCCATTTTGAACCTGTTCATCCTTTCGCAAGTCCTGCCGTAACAGGGAATCCGTCTTGAAGTCCAAGGCGGAGAAGGAATCATCAAAGATGTAGACACTGGCGCGCTTCAAAATGGTCCGCGCAATCACCAGCCGTTGTCGTTGACCACCGGAGAAATTGTCCCCGTTTTGTTCAACGACCCCGTCCAAGCCGCCCTCTTCTTTAATGAAGTCGCTGGCTTGGGCCACGTCTAACGCGTGCCAAATCTGGTCATCCGTCGCATCCGGCATCCCAAAGAGCATGTTGCTCCGCACGGTTCCAGAGAATAGAACGGCCTTTTGTTGCGTGATAGAAATGGCATCGTGCAAGGCCTTTTGGCTCATCGCCGTCAATGCCGTGCCATTCAGCTTAATCTGACCACTTTCGGGATCAAATAACCGCGGAATTAGGTTGACCAGCGTGGATTTACCCGAACCGGTCCCCCCGATAATAGCCACCGTTTGGCCAGCCGTTGCCGTGAAGTTCACATCCGTCAACGCTAATTTTTCAGCGCCGGTGTACCGGAAGTTCACGTGATCAAAGGTCAAGCTGGCTGCGTCGGTGTTCAAATCAAGTGGTTGATCTGCATCGTTGATCTTACTCTTGAGGTCCATGACTTCATTGATCCGTGCCGCAGAGGCTTGTGCCCGAGGGAGAAAAACGAAGACCATGGAAACCATCATAAAGCTAATTAACAGTTGAGTCGCATATGTCATGAAGGCAACTAAGTTACCCACTTCCATGGCTTGGTGGCCAATCAATTGACCCCCATACCAAACGATCCCAATATTGGTTCCACTGACAATCAAGGTGATGACCGGGAACATTAAGGAAACAATCATGAAGACCTTAATCCCAGTCTTGGTGTAGTCCTGGTTGGCCCCTTCAAAGCGGTCCTGTTCAAATTGGTCCTGGTTAAAGGCCCGAATGACCCGCACCCCAGTTAGTCCTTCACGGAAAACCAAGTTGATGCGGTCAATCTTCTTTTGCAGGCTCTTGAACAGCGGCACCGCAAAGTACATGATCAAGCCGGTAAAAAACGCCAAGATTGGCAGCGCCACGAGGAAGACCATGGTCAGCCGGGGACTCTTGACGTACGCCAGGACACCCGCACCAACCAACATGATTGGCGCCATTAGCATCATCCGTAACATTTGGACCATGACGTTTTGAATCTGCACCACGTCGTTGGTCGTCCGGGTAATTAAGGAAGCATTCCCCACCGTTTCAAACTCTTCAGTGGAAGAAAACGTAACTTTCTTAAATAAATCGGTCCGGATTCGTTGACCCATTCTTTGTGACTGGGTCGACGCATAGTAAACGTTCCCGGCAGCACCTAACACCCCAATAAAACTCAAGAGGAGCATTTGCCCACCAGTCCGCCAGATGTAGCCGATATCGTTGTTGGCGATTCCTTTATCGATGATGTCCGAAGTCAACGTCGGTAAGGAAAGGTCACAGGCAACTTGTATAATCATAAACCCAACAGCAAGGGCTACTGCCCACCAGTCCAAGTGTTTTCGGGCAAGTCGCATCATAGGAAATTTGGCCTTCTTTCTTCTAAGGTTACTCTATAAAACATCAAAATTGCATATGCGATAATTATACTCGCCTGAAATAGGTTTGCAATAAATGATTTTCGCAAATTTTAACTGGTCGGAAACCACTGGTGTTCCCTGAGTGACGGTAGTTAAGCCCTCACCGCCCCCACCTTTTACCAAGTTACTGCCCACCATCCGCGACCACGGTAAGTTCAGTATGGGAAATTAAAATTTTTATTGTCGCTCAATCATCATTTTTATAGAAAGCTCGTATCCGCTTTCATTCACGTCCTAGCAAACTTTTGCTCGATTGTCGTCGCTCGGATTGCCGAGAAAAGCCCCTTCTGACAAGCGTTTGAGACTGGCAAACGTCGCAGAATTTGTTACAATGGGGTCACCGAAGGGAGAAAGATAATGGCGAGCAACTCAGATTCAATCTATAACGTCCTAACCTTTATCCATCGCCACCAAGACCGGGTGCGCTTTATCCAGCAGCGCAACAGCAACGTCATCGCGATTGGCGTGCCGGACACGGTTTCCGTGGCCAATCCAGAGCTCTACTTCCCCGTTGGCCACCTGCTGGTCAACCGGATGGACGATGACTTCTTGGCAATGAACGGCGACCTCCTCAACGACTTCTTCGAGCGGACCCGCAGTTCTAAACTAGACTATCGGGAAGTCTGGATCACGACCAGCCACATTCCGGCTGAGCAGACGTATTTGGTGGAGATGTCATTTGAATAACGCACGTATTGAAAAACGGACGACCAGCTGGTCATCCGTTTTTGTTTTGTCTTCATTGGGCTAAACGTGTGTAGTCCGCGCCTCCGTGCTGGTGACACGGGTTTAGCCCATAATGCCATTCGTCATTTTCTGTTATCGTTATGACATTATCTGTTAATTAGTTGCGACGCTATTTAGTCAGTCTGAGTGTGGCTAAGACGAGTGAAATGGGCTGCGGTCTCAAAGTTTTCCCATGGACTAAGCCGGCCATCTTGGCTCGCCTCTGGTCACTTCCACGACCGGCCCAATTTTCCCAGCCCTGCGGCTGACACGCGTTTAACCCGTCATGCCATCATTCTTTCTGTTATCGTCATAACACTGTTTGTTAATTAGTTGTGACGCTCTAATCACCTTTTACTGTCATTATCCGCAATTAAACTGAATGATTCAATATTCAACCATCACAGGGTGAGTGCACTCAGCTAATATGAGTGTAGCCGGAGGCAGTCAGGAAGGCCCACCTGTGTCGGTGCTGTTGGTCGGGAGTTTTTACCCGGCCTTACAGCACGGGACGTGGGTGAGACTTGTGCTTTTCAAGGCTCACCCACGAGGTCGAAGACCGCTCTTTGGCTTCAACCGTTCCCCACAGGTGGGCCTTCCTGAACTGCCGCAGGCGCAACGCACACATAAACTAGCTAAATAACGCATGGGAAGCCCAGAGGCCGCCACCGACGACCAGAACCGCGACGATGAAGAAACGGAACAGGGCCGCAAAGGCTACCAGGACAATGGCGCCGATAATTAACGTTCCCACGATACCTAATAACCAGCCGGCCAAACCGAAGACCAGTCGTAAGACGGGAAATAGTAGTAACAATAGTAATAGTAAAAAGATCACGATGATCGCTCCATTCTGCCCGGGAAACCCCGGTTAAATCGTATTCTACACGATTTTATTTGGGTTCGCATGGATTTGATATTTAAATATTTGTAAAGGACCCTAACCGCTACCAAACCAAAAACGCCCCTACCTATTGTAGAGACGCTCGCTTATCTGAATTCGTTAACCAATGGTAATCTGTTGCCGACCATTCTTCTTAGAATGGTACAGGTTGGCATCGACTCGCTTGTAAAAGTCCAACGGGTTATGGTCACCTTCGTGTAGTACGGAAACCCCAACGGAAATGGTTACCTGTAAAATTTCTTCGTTATATGGAATTTTAAGCGCCTTGACCGCGTCAAACGCTGCCTCGGCCACCGGTCGGCTCCGATTGATGTCGTAGCCTGGCAAGAGGATATTAAATTCCTCGCCCCCGGTCCGGTAGAGAATAATCTCCGGATTGATGCTCTTAATCGTGCTGGCCACGGTGCTGGCCACCTGCTTCAAGACTTCATCACCGGCTAAATGCCCGTAGGTATCGTTCACCCGTTTAAAATGATCGATATCAAACATGACCATCGCCAAATTTTTCTTGTGGGCAACACTTTGGTGGAAGTGGTACCCAATCGCGTGGTCATATGCCGCGTAATTCTGAACATGCGTTAGTGCATCCCAATTGGCGGACTGGAACAGCCGATCCTTGATACGACGGTCCTTGTCCTGAATCCGGAAGTACCCGTACATTAATGACGCTAGTACGGCGTAATCCGCAATTTCAATCCAATACGTGCCCCATGGAAGATGGAACCGGAATTTAACAAATAACCACAATGCCATCCCAAAGCCCAATGCCACTGTAATGTAGCGGGTATACGGTGCACGCCACAGATGGGTACTTTGTTGGTAGGAAATCATGTAGAAAAAGACAAACAGGAACGTGTATCCCCAAGAAAGGATGGCGGTCACATTACCATTCATCAACATGAACCCGACCCCCGCCAGCAAGATTAGCCAGTTAGGAATTTTTAATTGTAGGAAGTACGCGACGAAGATTAGCAGTAGGAGTTGGAAATTGGTGAACGTCCACGACAGGTGAGTGTCCCGCACAATCAGCTGTAGGGCAAAGACGGAGACCACCGCACAGGTCGTCCCCAACAGCACCTGAACCCGTTTTAAGTTATAGGGCTTACTGCTCGACTCCACCTTGGCAGTCACCCAGGTGAAGATGGACCAGTAGAGAGTGATGATTCCCAAGACAAAGAAAATACTAGTAATGATCGGCGGCACTAGCCACATAGTCCATGACATGGAATCAGTCTCCTTGTTTTCAATGAATTAACTGGCAACCAAGCCAGCCTCTGCTGATAAATTATCTTACGCTTAAGTATAACGCAATAATTTATTCATAGCACCCACTATAGAACATTTTATATAATAAATCCATAGGGCTTTATATAAATAAATATATCACGGGTTGAACGATTAGCGGTTTTTGTAGTCAGCCCCTATCGGTTAATTTTGTAAATCGCCCCTATCCGTTTTCGTCAAAATAAAGTATGATAGGAGCAGACACTTTGGAAGGAGGACCTTAGCACTATGTACCGTTATTTTCTTCAACCACAGCTAGATGTTTCCAACAATTCGTTAATTGGTTACGAATTATTGATTCGCCAACAGGTCGATGACAAATGGGTCCTACCCAAAGACTTCGAATCCATTCCCATCGACATTCAGGCCGACTTGATGAAACGAACCGCGCAAAAATTGCGGCTTAAGATTGGCTCCGTTTCATTTAATGTCAATCAGCGCCAATTCATCGATTGCACGATTGCTAAAGCCATTGTCGCTGCCCAACAACAAATCTACCCCGTGAACTTGATTCTCGAAGTGACCGAGGAAGAGACTGACAAGGCCGTTTCCAATGAACAACTGATCGAGCAAGTTCACTTTTTCAATGACCACGCCATTCAACTGAGTCTGGACGACATCAGTACCGGGGTCAACTCCTACGAGCATTTGAAGCCAGTCCTCCCCTACGCCAGTGAGATTAAATTTGCCATGCAAAATTTCCGGGCAGAGGGCCGTGCCGATGAAATTCCAGAACACTTAAAATTTTGGAAGAAGATTGCCCAAGAGTATAAGCTCCGGCTCATTCTTGAAGGTGTGGAAAACGCCGAGGAAGACGAAATGGCTAACGACCTAGAACTGGACCTGCGTCAAGGCTGGTACTACGGCAAGCCTCATTTATTTAAGCTATAATTTTTGGATCACGATATTATTTATTTTACAGGCGATTGAAGGTTGCTGTTTAGGCCCTTTGATGGTCTTTTTATTTGGTTTCCTAACCAGGAGCCACTATTCCAGTGATTTCTGTGATTTGGGGTATACTCTTTGTAATGTTTAGTAGCGTTTGGCTTATTGGCTGAAAATGGCATTCTGCTCATAGCGATGAGGAGGTCTTTATATGTTACCTATTGTAGCTGAGTACGCAATTCTAATATTTTCAATTTTGTTGGGGATTGCAACATTAGCAAACTTTAAGGCGTATGTCAGTGGTAATAGCTGGTTGAAGGTGTCCGGAGCTTTGAATTTGCTCAGCCCATTACTTATTGCTGTATTTCTTTTTCTAGGCACTTCAACGGAAATTAAAATTGCTGTCACTTGTGCCGCTATTATTCTTATCGGTGCTGCCATTATGCATGGAATTGCAATTAATAATTTCCATTTAAAACACCACATCATTAGAATAACTATTTTCTGTTTAATGTTGTTATTGGTTTGGGTATAGGGAGAGATTTTTACGCAAGCTAGAAGAATAATTTAGCTACCCTATTGCCGCCCTGTATAGTTCTAGCCTCTTGTCCACGAAAGTGTGATTCAAAACGGTGCAAGCAGGAAAGTTGCCCGGCGTTTCGGTTGTCTGAAAAGTGACTACGTTTCTGACTACAAAAAGTGGTTCCGGTTTTGGTTCCGGTTTGGTTCCGGTTTGGCTCCGGTTTTGTGGTTATCCACAGAAACCAATGCAAAGCCCAATGTACTAAAAAAGCCGCCATATCAACCCCCGTGAGGTCTAATAGCGACTAATGCAAAACTACTATTGGGTATACTGGGTTCAAACCAGATACACATAGGAATCGCTTAACACCAGCATTTACAGGCGGTAATAACTGCTTAAATTAACCCGTGGTGCACTTGGTGGTGCACTTTACCTCTATATTATATAAATAACACCCGTTGGCGGGCACTAAGAAAGTCATTCTTACTGGGGATGGCTTTTTAGTTTGTAACCATATTATCTCATGCTAGGCTATGATTAGGTATGATGTCTAGCAGGCTCGCTTATCACACGAAACGTGTTGTTTTAACACGAATCGTGATATAATGATTCTGCAAAGAATACTTGAACAATACGTTCACCAAAGCCCCTGACTATTTGTGGTAGTCAAGGGCTTTTTTATACGTCTATGTAAATAAACGGGCGGGTTAGATGTTACCTAATATTGTTTTACCTGTGGCGTCTACGGTCTAACCAGTCTGTAAACAGGGCTACTAGGAGTCCAACCACAAGCGGGGCAAAGAATACTTGCAACAACACATTCACCTCCCCACCGTTACCAGTGTGGGTTAGGTAACATTTCCATTATCCAGCAAGGTGATTAGGATTGCAACAGCGGCAATGATCATGGTATTAGTGTAACGGAAATGTTAGGTTTTGTTGGGTAATGAGTTAAGGCTCTTACAGGTTCAACTGTAGTATTTTGTAGTAAAACATTGAGGTTTTCTGAGGTTCTGTACACAAGTTTTCATAGCTTTCAAAATGTCAGGTTTTGCTAGGTTCTATCCTACACACAATTACTCAGGTTTTCTCAGATTTCTATAGGACTTTGCAGGTTTTTGCAGGTTCAACTGTAGTAGTTTGTAGTAAACTGCCTGAATCTTTCTGAGATACAAAACAGGTTTTAACAGGTTTTCAATCGCTTACAAAATTTGAGGTTTTATGTGTTTCCTAAGTTAAACTTAGGGCGTTAATATCAACGTCCACAGCACTCCCATTCTGACCAATAGGGATGCACTAACTTGGTGCATTAGCTTAGAGGTGTCATATCAACATACTTCACTTACTACCATTGAACCATAATTAAAACAAACATGGTTATCCATATTGAACGGTAGCCTGTCTGTCAAATACTGGCAATAAGGCCTGTTCAAAATTAAGTATCTCCCTTTTCAACTTGTCCACATAGCCGTGGCAACTCCCCTCCAAGTCCTAATTACAAGTCACTTTAAATGACTATAACCCCGAGATAGGGAGTCGCAATTCACGACACCCTAGGGGGTAACAATTCGTTCCTCCCTACGCTGAGTGATCTCCCCCCTCACGGCAAATAACTACCAGCATATTACACGGATGTTCTAAGCCGTTCCACTGGACCATGCTAATAGGAGGGGCTGCCACACAGCTATAGAACACCACCCTACCAGCGGCAGTCCCCTCTGTATTTGTGTTCAAACGTTGGAGACTCTTAGCATTAATTAGCATGACAGCCAGCGTCCCCATTACGGGTACGCAGTAATGAGGAAAACACCCCCTTAGGTCTTAATATCCCTGAGAACTGCACGTGTGTCCCTATGCTAACCTATCCTTCCCATGCTGCTAAAAGTATTTTGAACTGGGGGGGGCATAGCAAAAGAGATGCACCCACAGAATGCATCCCCGTAAACATTATTCGATTACTATCAGGCCACATAGATGATCATAGCAATATAATCAGAGGTATAGTTTTCCTGATCGTACGGTGTGGTTAGTCTTACGTCCTTTATCATGGAGTACATCGTACCACCTAGAAACGCGTTTACTCGTTGATCAAGTTCACTAGGCTGTCTGGCTGTTATCGTTTTAATCTGTAGCATGAGTTGCCTCCTTACTTTTTCTAGACTTTCTGGAAATGATTAAAGTTCTGGGAAGTTTTAGGCCTTGATATAACAGTGCTTTCCCTGATTTTCTAGAATTTCCAGTTTTTTCTGTATCCCTTACATATACATATAATTTATATTTTATTTTCCCTAATTAAAACATATAAATTATTTCTGAAAATTCAAGAAAACGACTGGTACATAAGGCTTTTTTCTAGGAAACTTCTGGAAATCTTTCTAGAAATACTTTAAATGCGGCTTGGGGATATGAATGACTTAATTAACTTCAGCCCCATATAACGGTTGATATTATTTTGTTCATCGAACCCCCGGGTACCTTTAATCTTTTCGACACCTCTAGCCTTTAGCTTGTTGGTAATGGTTTGTGTGGTGGTTTTGTCCGAATAATTGTTTTGCCTACAGAAAGCCGCGTACTCTGTAGTAACTACCTGAGAACTCTCGCCACCCGCTATTGCCGTACCAATCTCGCAAGCCTCATCCAGAAACTGGCCAAAGTGATCGTTAGCTTTTATCCACTCGTTAGATGCAGCTTCCATCTGTGGTGTTAGTAATAGCTTGTGCCGTTTCTTAGCGTCTGCAAACATTCGTAAACACTTATACGCAAAGGCTGAACGTTCTGCCAAAACCTTATCCATGTTATGCCGTGTCCAGAAGTCAGTACCCCTGGTATCACCGTTCTGTAACTCTAAGACTATTAAACGTCTCTGCATCCCCTTAGAATCATCTGAGAAGGTAGGCAACTCGTTAGCACTAAATAACAGCTTAGCGTAGCTTGTAAACGTAAAGCCTTGGCCACCTTTAAACTCAGCACTAAGCGCGTCTCCACCAGTTAGCTTTTTAAGCGTATCTGGCTTACGTAAAAAGTCAGCTCCAATATCTGCAACAATATCAGCATCCTTACCGTATAATTCGGATGGCTTAAATCGCAACTGTGGATTGGCAAGTTCCGCCGGGGTAACTGCTGCTACATTGTCAGCCCCGTAAATACGCTGTGTTATATAACGAAGCAGGGTACTTTTTCCTTCACCACCAGCACCTAAGATGAAAACCATGTAATTAAAGATATTATAGCTACGGTAGAACCCGTAACCAATCCATTCCATAAAGAACGTGGCAGCATCCCCCAACATTTCCTCTAATAGTGATTCTATCTCTGGAGTGGAAGTGCCTGAGGTATCTAGATCGTAGTTGTGAGCACTTAGAATATAGTTGTCAGGTGACTTTCCTTCTATCTCGCCAGTATCTATGTTGTAGGTGCCATTTTTAAACGCAACTTTAGCGGGGTCCGATTCTTCAAAGGGGTTTCCATGCAGATTAGGTTGACTAACGGTTCTAAGAACATAGCGACTAGTCTTAGATACCTGCCTGTCCTCATAAACACCCCACGGCGTAACTACCTCAGTAACCCTACTGTCTAAATATTCACTGCCACTATTTTTAGTACGGAAAACTCGCCATGATCCAGTACCAGGTTGGTAAATAGCCCCGTCTGGTAAAACAGGAAAGCTAATAAGCGTGTCTATTTCCATGATGGCATTTCCCAGCGCAACCTCGTTGAAACGTCTTACTAGTTGGATATAGTGTCCATGTTGCGGGCCTTTCTCAATGAAGTATGCATCCAACCATGATGGGGTAGTTGCGGCTAATTTCTGGTTGGCATCGTTTAAACCGTCCGGGTCGTCTGCTTGCGGGTAATCCGTCTTAGGCATTGCTGACACATCATAAGGAGTTAATCCCTCGTTAATGTCGTTAGTGGCATCCACAGGTAACGTTGCTTGTTCCTTGTAGTCCGCAATCGTTTGTTTAACATCTTCTGGTATTTTCTTTCCCAAACTGCCGGGCCTCCTTTCTTAACACTGAGTTGAATATTTTAGCTACCTCCCTGCCTTCAAGCGGTGGGGAAATATACTCATCGTTTACAGTACAAGCAAGCTGGTATACGCTCTCAGGGGATGCACCAGCGGCAACCATTCGACCAACGATTGAGGTTAGCCAATTATCACGGGTACCTTTACCTGTAACCCCTGTTGCCATATCATCCAACAACTTACCCGTGTGGTTTCTAACTCGCTTGCTAGGACTAAAATGTCTTCTCTCAGGTACTAACTTAGCCGCTAACCAGTCTGGTAGATATAAAGCATCCGACAGCTTACCAGTAACAATCGAAGTGTATTCAGTACCATCAATCCCACTAGGTGCCATTACGGTAAAGTTTGTAATCAGATCCACTCCCGGCCATGCGTTCACTTGGCTAGTTAGGGTATCATCCCCTGTAGTCTTAAAGAAATAGTGCAACCCACTGTGAGGTGTCTTTTCAATATATGTGTCTCCGGGGATGATGTTGCCCTTAGCTGCTAACTTTTTAATAGACTGCATCCCGTTCTTATCCGTAGAATGCAAATCAACGTCAACCACAATCAACCCGGTTGCTGCTAAACTGAGGCCTAGGTTCCAAGTGGGATTATTGTTAAACCACTCTGAAACTCGCTGAGGGTCTTTACTGGCTTCTAGGTAACCATGGTGTCCCTTAGGCGGTATCTTAGTACCGGTAGCAAGCGGGAAAACAGAGTACCCTTGGTTAACAAGCTCTAAGGCCTTCTCTAAAACACTCATGCTGTGTACCTCCAATCACTAACTGTTTTGGGCGGCCCTGTCTGTCAGTTCACCTAAGTTATCTTCAATCTGATTAAGCCGTTCTAAGACTAACCAGCCAACCGTAGTGATACTATCGCTAACCCTGACAAGTTCCTCTGCTGTCAGCTTATCTAGGGTACTGCCGTTCTCATAATCAGTAGCGGTTTGATTTAAGCTCTCTAGCATTTCCCCGTTAGCAAACGCCAATGCCTTAGTTTCGATAACTGCACCTAACACTTCTTCTAAATCCATTACTTAGCCTCATTTCTATGTTAAAATGGAAGCATAAAAGTTATACCCATATACACCATTTGTTCGTGCTGAACTCGCCAAAGTTATTAATAGCACGGACTTTTTTTATGCTCTCATTCATAATCTGTTCTCCAACAATTTCCAACAATTACTCACCCGAAAATTCAGGCCAATAAAACAATAAGCTATTATTCAATCAGTACCCGCCAGCGCTCTGATTTATTTCATACTTCCGTTATTCAAAATGAAATGATTGATGTCGTCCTTACTGAATAATTGGATTCCCTTAATCAAGTGACAGGGTAGGCCGCCTTGACTCACCCACAGGCCAAATGTGGTATCAGAAACGCCAGCATAGTTAGCCGCTTGATGCTTGCGTAACCAGCGTTGACTAACACCAGCATCACGTTTAGCCGTCTCTAGTGTGTCTGAAACGATCGTATATACATAGTCCCGGAGTGATTGTGCTTGCTCTCCATCCAGTAATACAGATACTTCTGCCATTGCTACTCACCTCCTTTCTCTAAGGATGCTTGTAGCTCGCTGACACTGGCCTTAATAGTCAGTAACTCAGCGTTCACATCATGGCACTGGTCTAGCAGGGACTGTAGGTAACTCATCTCAGCCCCTGTAGTCCCGGCACCTAGTAAGACGTGCTCTAGGTCTAGAATCTTATTCTCTAGAGATTCCATCCCCGAATAGATGCCTGAGACGTGCTGTAAGTTGTCATTCATTGGAAGTACCACCTTTCACAGGTAACTTAATATTCCTGATACCGCTATCCAACACTTTTCGGATAGTCGTTTCATTTGCAGTCACTGACTCAATCAGTTCTGGTATTGAAGTACCTTGTAGGTAGTGGCAATTGATTAGTAATGACTCATTGTAAGATAGGCCTTTTAAGCCAGCTTGAATTGCCGCCCGGATCGTTGTAGTTTCATCAACTAGATACTTTAGCTGGGATTGAAGCCGGTCACGTTCAGCAATTGTGTCGCCAAAATCATGCCGCGCACCACCACTACCAGTAGGCATCCCCGTCAGTGGCGCTGAGGCTGGTACACCTAGCCGTGCATTCAGCTTGGATATACGCTGGTACAATCGCCGTACCTTGTTACGATTGGGGATGAAACTAGCTAGGTAGGCTTGATTAGTCTCGTAGGTCAATTTGTAGGGCCTCCTCTAAATGTGGACGTACAACCAGTTATCTAACTTAGCTAACGTACTAGGGTTAATCCGTTTTGCCTCCCCTTTTAGAATCTTATCAAGAGTCCAGCGGCTAACCCCGGTCTGTCGGGATAATTCAATTACAGATAGATTGAGTTCACCACGCTTGCGGCCTAGGGCGCTAACTAGCTTTTCCGATGATACTGCCATGTAAATTCTCCTTCCAAAAAGCAACATTTTGTTGACAAGATAAGGGTAGCATTTTTTAAAAGTTAATGCAACATTTCGTTGCAAATCAAGCGTTTTTCCCTTACTATTGGGGAAAGAGGTGTAAAAAATATGAATAGATTACGGGAGACTAGAAAGGAAAAAGGTCTTAGTCAAAATGAATTAGCCAAGCTTTTAGGTACTTCCAGACAAGCTATCAGCCTATATGAACGCGGTGACCGGGAGCCTAAAATGGTAATGTGGAAAAAGTTCTCTAATGCTTTAGAAGTTTCTGTACCATATTTACAAGGGGTTAGTCCCTATAAGAACATTGGCGAACAAATACGTAAAGAGGTACTTAAAGGACGAACTTTTGAAGAATGGAAAAAAGATACCGATAAAAGTATGACTGATTATTTTGCCCAAAAATTTCAAGAGGAATATCAAGATGATTTTCCTAATATTGAAAATAAAGAAGTGCAAGCCAATCTATACCGATCAATGAATAACTACAAGGACATCTTCTCACTTTTAAGCACTAAACCTACTCATGAACAAGTGAGCCATTCTGGTATATCTAATATGCAAAAAGAATATACTCAACGTGGCCTAGTTATGGCTCACCTTATTGGCCTAATCGATAAATTTTCAGGTACTTTGTTTGAAGGAGTGGGCGTTACAAATGATCATCCGTATTATGACTCTGCTCAACTTACACATACGCTTGAAGCAATCGACAAGAGTATAGATGTCGCTTTAGAACAAATGAAAAAATAGTTTCTACATATCAGTGCCCGCCAGCGCGGTATGAAAGGGACTGTTAGTAATGGCAACGTATCGCAAGTATCAAACTAGGGCCGGTAGCACCTACTGGGAGGCCTTTGCATCCCTTGGTAGAGACTCTATCGGTAAGAGTCAGCGCGTCCACAAGCGTGGCTTTAAAACAAAAAAGGAAGCCCAACTGTGGACTTCCAACGTGCAGGTTGAATTTGAGAAGCAAGGCGTCATGGTTACCAATGAGATTACGTTTCAGGCGCTCTATGATAAGTGGTTCACTGACTACCAGCAAGGGGTTAAAGAGTCCACTTGGGCTAAAACTGGGGATGTTTTCCGGATCCATATCCTACCAGTGCTAGGAACAATCCAGATTAAGCAACTGACAGTATCTAAATGCCAGTCTGTGGTATATGACTGGTTCAATAATGGCTTCAAGCATTACCGCCGTTTCCGAACCAACGTTATTGCTGTCCTGAACTACGGTATCCGAATGGAACTTATTACCAGAAACCCCATGGAGAAAACGAACATCCCCAAACGCCGGGATAGTCAGCCAGAAACCACATTCGATTTTTACGAAAAGGAAGAGTTATCTCAGTTCCTACATGCCGCTTACCTTTATGACAGCATGGAACCATTTACCTTCTTCCGGTTGCTATCCTTTACGGGGATGAGAAAGAGTGAGGCCCTAGCATTAACGTGGGGTGATATTAACTTCACTACCAATGAGGTTAGCATCAATAAGACCGAATCTAAGGGTGCTGGAGGCCGTTTAGTCATCCAGACACCAAAGACCCAAACTAGCAGCCGAACCATCACTGTGGACGCGAGAACCATGCACTGGCTACAAAAGTGGCGACTCAATCAGACTAAACTATATTTTGAGTTGGGATTCAATACCCGTAACGATCAACAATTAGTTTTCTCCAACCAGTACAACGAACTGTTCCAGCCTAGTGCTCCTGACCACTGGAATCGGAGTATCTGTAAGGCCTACAATTTACGCCGTATTAAGATACACGCTTTCCGGCACACGTTCTGCACGTTGTCGTTTGAAGCGGGAGCAACCTTGAATGAGGTGTCTAAAACGCTGGGGCACTCTGATTTAAGGATTACTCAGCAAATTTATCTCCACGTTACTAAGAAACAGAAACTTGAAGCGGCAACTAAGTTAGAAAAATATATGGATATGTAATCCGTCATTAACTAGTAGATAGACCAATTAACGCTATTCTCAGGCATTTTGTAACAATTCGGCCGTGGTGCATCTCGTGGTGCACGCGTGGTGCATTTTATCCGGTATCACTAGGGTGTCCTCAGAAATTGAGGGCAACAAAAAAGCCGCTAGCTCAACGTTTTCACGTCTTACTAACGGCTAACCGAATGATGAAATTGGGTATACTGGGCTCGAACCAGTAACTTACGGATTCAGAGTCCGCTGCCTTACCATTTGGCGAATACCCAATAAGACTTCTGTTGCCTGGACAACTATTTAATCTTAACTTGTTCCGCTTTTGGTGTCAACCAGTTTCACCTAAAAAAGCGAATTTTTGCATGAAGTCCCACTTCAATGTAATTTTATGCAAAGAAGGATTGACATTTTTTAGCGAATAGGTTAAATTAGATATTGCTAGTAGGGATTATTGCCCGTTGGTCAAACTGGTTTAAGACGTCGCCCTCTCAAGGCGGAGCTACGGGTTCGAGCCCCGTACGGGCTATCAGTTGTCCACAAACGTTGATAAAACAACGTTTGTGGACTTTTTCTTTGCACAAAATTTCCGGACACAAAAAATCGGTAAAAGTTCGTGGACTAGACCAATCAAAGGAACTTCAACCGTTCTTTTTTGTCTTACAATTTAGCTGGATCTTTCACCGTTAAGCGATTTAGCTCCTGCTCAAATTCAGCGACACCCTCGCCCGTGACCGCCGACAACAAGTAAATCTGCTGCACACCGGCATTTTTCAACTGCTCTCGAGCGTAGTCGACCTGTTGCGGCGTTGCCACGTCAATCTTAGAGATGACGCCAATCGTTTGAACCGGAAACATGGTGGTAAAGGCCGGTGGGAAGACCGCCCGCTGATCAAGCCCGCTCTGAATCGCCACAATCAGCTTGGCCCCGGTCGACATCGTCATCAGTGACGGGTACAGGTAGCGGTGCTCAACGAACTCGCCGGGAGTATCGATAATCTCTCCCCGAAACTCCACCGCCTGGGTTTTATCATAGCTAATCTTCTCGTGATGCAGGCGCTGAATCAGGGTAGTCTTGCCGCACCCGATGGCACCAACAAACATGGCTTTTCTCATCGCAAACCAACCTCCCTTCACCACATCATAACGCTAATCATACATGGCAATGCCAATTGGGGTGACAAACTGCGGAAAGTCCGGTTTACTTGCCGGTGCTCCCAGTGCCTGACTGAACGTCTTAATGAAGTCCTTAAAGTTAATCGCCCCGCCAACCACGATGACGGGTTCCTGCGGCTCGCCCTGCGTCGCCGCACGCGTAATCGCCGCCATCTTCTCGACAACCGGCCGGATGGTTGCGAAGACTTCCAGCTCCTTCGTGGTATCGCGCTTGAAGGCCTCGGCTTGGGCCATGTCCCAGTGATTGTGCCCCGCTAAGACCATGGTCATATGCGAGCCCCCCGTCGCTTCATCCGTCACATAGGTTAACTGATCATCCTTAAAAATACTGATTCCCGTGGTGCCACCACCAATATCAACGACCGTGCCATTTTCCAAGTGTAAAAACTTAGCCGCAGCCGTGGGTTCATCGACCACCGCACTGCAAGTGAAGCCCGCCGATTCAATCACGTTGGCCACGATTTTGGCACTACCCTCACCCGTGCCAGGGGGAATGGCCCCACTAGCGGTCGCCAACGAAACACCCAGGATCTCTTCTGCCTGTTGTTTCAACCGCATTAAAATCCGCACGGAATCCATGAAATTAACCACTAACCCATCACGAACCGCGTGGTCATATTCAAAATTTCCATAGAGCACGTTATCGTCATGGTCTAAAACCACCATCACGATGGACGAGGTTCCTAAGTCGACGCCCACCTTTAGCGTTTCCTGATCCGTCACTGGCCGCGTCGCTTGATCGCCGTTAACGACCTGCGCAAACTGATCAAGTTTTTGATTCGCCGTCGTGACTAAATCTTGTTTTTCCGCAATCATACTGAACACCTCATCATCAAGTGACTTCACTAATGCAGACATAATCGTTGGGCAATTGCCGGATGCAGCTTAAAGAATGCCTGTGAATAGCCGCACCCCGCCACAATACTTAGATCAAATAATCGTGCCATCATAATTAATTTTAGCATCAACTGACCCGCCAGCCCCTGATGGGCAAAGTCCGGTTCAATGGTGACCTCAGTGATCACTAGCAAGCCCGTGCTCCAATCAAAGGTCGCCTGACCAATGGTTTGCCCCTGCTGCTGTAGTTGAATGTCGTCCGGACTAAAGGCAAATGTTAACGCCGGTGACGTCGGCTCAGCACCTTGAACCGCCGCAACCAGCCGTGCCATCGCTAGCTTCAAAAACGTCACCGTCTGCTCATCCGTTAGCAGGTCATGCTTGGCAAATAACTGTTCCACGTCGCTAAGATAGATTTCTGAGGGTTGAATGACCTGCATCCCCAACACCAAAGCTAACTGTTTCAGCTGCTGATTCGCGCTCATTCCGCCCAGTTTACCGGTCGAGACCGAGGCAATTAAGGCGGGTTTGCCCTGCCAGAGATTACCGTCATCGGAAACCGAAGCGATATCCAAGGCATTTTTTAAACAGCCCGGCATCCCCCGGTTAATTTCCGGCGTGACGAGACAAAAGCCGTCTAATTGTTTGATTTGTGCCTTGAACGCTCGACAAATTGCCTGTTCCCGACTACTCATTTGATCATGTAACAGCGGTAAGTGGGCCAGTGAAATCGGCTCAATCATGACGGTATTGGGGCCCATCAAGCCTAAATTGCGGACAACTTTTCGTGCATAGGATTCCGCCCGGAGACTCCCTGCTAATAACCCAATTCGTTTCAAAAGAATCGTGCCTCCTTCACTAATGACCCACACTTCTCAAAAAAATCCGCAACAACCTAGGTGCCAAAATACCTAGTCATCGGGGATCTTTTTAACCCAATTCTGATGTTAAGTATATTTGCTGTAACCGTCGAATCACTGACGCAGATACCCCCACAAAGTCGACCAGGTAATGACTGATGCTCCCAAATTCACCAGCAATCAAGGTTAAGGCCTGGTCAAAATAATCGGGTGAAGCTATCGATAGGTCAATAATTGAGGACTGAAAATTGGCATTCATTTGATAGTCACGCGCCGCGATGAGTCGCCGCACGACCCGAGCCAAACAGTACCGATTTGTGCGCAAATAGTCTTGCTTAATCTGGGAAATGGGCACGCCCAACGCCCCTAGAAGCAGCAGCGCACACATACCAGTGCGATCCTTACCAGCGGTGCAGTGGAACACCACCGTCTGCGGCTTGTCCTGCGTCAATAGGTCAAAGAACTGCCGATAGGCCTGCCGCGGTTGGGCGTTCAGTACCAAGCGGCGATACACCCGCATCATTCTGCGGTACCCATTGTGAGCGTCACTCGCATAGAACTGGTTGAGTCGTTGAATCGTTTGGACACTCTCAGTCTCATCGTTATCAAACAGCGGGATGTGCGTCAGCTGAATCCATTCGGGTAGCCGATCTGGTGCTTGCTGCCACTCCGCACGAGAACGCGTATCAATCACCGTTGTCATGCCGTAGGCCACGAGCTTCTCTTGATCAGCCACTGTTAAATTTGCTAGGCTATCCGCCCGCAGCAACCGATGCGTCCGAACGCGCCGGTGGTCAAACGTCTCCAGGCCACCCAAGTCGCGGACGTTCACCGCGCCTACTAATGGTAACGCTTGTTGCTTCATCATTTCTCACCACACCACTATGTCCGCGTAATATTGGTGACATCGAATCCCAACAAGTCTCTCAGCGTGGTCACCACTTGCCGCAACGCCGCCTCGACCTCTGAGACCTCGCCGACGATGACGACCGACCCACTAAACCGGTCAATAAATCCCAATTCCACATTGCTAGATTTGGTTGCAATATCGCCGGCAATAATGGACGTTTCACTGGGCGTAATCGTCAAGATTCCCAGTGCATTGCGATCCGTCTGGATACCCAGTTTCACGTAGATATCTGGCGTGGGATTGGCAATAATATGTGCCAGCGTCACCTGCTTACCAGGCACATACTCTTGAATTGAACGTGCAATATCGCGAGCCATTCCGTTCACCTTCTCCTAACTATCCAAAACCTTCTCAGTCTCTCGGGCAATCACCAGTTCCTCATTTGTCGGAATGACCAGAACTTTGACGCGACTGTCAGCGGCCGAAATATCCAGGTCATTGTCCTGATTCGCCTCGGCATCAATCTTGACGCCCAGGTAACCAAAGGCGGCACAGACCCGTTCACGAATCGGCGCGGAATGCTCGCCCACACCAGCCGTAAAGACCAACGTTTGTAAGCCCCCCAGGTCGGCCGTATAGGCGGCAATGTAGGACTGAATCTGGTGCACGTAGATCTGTAAAGCTAACTTCGCGCGGTCGTTGCCATCAGCCTCTGCCTGTAAGACATCACGAACATCATTGGACACACCGGAAATCCCTAGTAATCCCGATTGATGATTGAGCAGCTGCCGGATATCAGCAGCGCTAAAGTTCTCTTTCTCCGCGATGAATGGCAGAACGTTGGGATCCACATCCCCAGAACGGGTCCCCATTACCAGGCCAGCCAGTGGCGTGAACCCCATCGAGGTGTTCACCGACTTGCCGTCCCGAATGGCACAAACACTGGCGCCGTTGCCCAAGTGACAGGAAATGATTTTCCGCGAAAAGTCTTGATCATAGCGCCGGTTAACCTCGCTATAGATGTACTGGTGAGATTGCCCATGGAAGCCGTACCGCCGGATCCCATATTTAGCATAATACTCAAATGGTAGCGCATACATATAGGCCTTTGGCGGAATCGTACTATGGAAAGATGTATCGAATACCGCGACTTCACTAGCACTTGGCAGCAATTTTTCAAACGCTTCAATCCCCAATAAGTTAACCGGATTGTGCAGCGGCGAAATCGTTGCCAAATCCGCAATTTTTTGTTGGACAACTGGCGTAATCTTGGTGGTTTGGGTATATTCACGACCACCATGCGCCACCCGATGGCCGATGCCAACAATCTCTTGCTTATCGCGAACCGCCCCACTGGCCAACAGGGCATCCGTGACGAGTTGGACGGCCTCGGTATGGTTTTGAACCGCTAGGGCCTTTTTGTAGTGCGTTCCCTGATAATTATAAGTAAAGACGGCATCAGAATGGCCGATGCGATCAACCAAGCCACTGATAATAACGGTCTCTGCTGGCATGGCGTACAATTTAAATTTCAGCGAGGAGCTCCCCGCGTTAACGGATAAAATCTTTGGCATACGTCATCTTTCCTTCTATCATCAACTGATTTACCGAATCACTTTACGGTAAATCGCCTTTAAATCCTCATCAGTTGGCACAACCGGGTTCCCCGCAAACGTTGCGTCTAATTTGGCATCATCCACCACGACCTGCAGCTTGGCTTCGGCGTCCTTAACATCAACGCCAAATGCCCGCAAATTCTGGGGACAATCCATCTGGAGCATCATCTGCCGGATGCGTGACAGCAGGCGTTGAATCGCTAACCGATCACTCAACCCACGAGAGGCTAAACCCGCCTTCCGAATGGCCTCGGCATATTTATGCAGTGCCAGCTCGGAATGCGCCGCGTTGTACGCCACGACATGTGGCAACAACATGGCACAAGCTAAGCCATGCGGCACCTGGAAGTTAGCGCCCAGTTGATGCGCCAAGGCGTGGCAAATGCCTAAGCCCGCATTGGTGAAGGCCATCCCGGCCGCACACGAAACTTCGTGGACCGTCTGGCGTTTGGCAACATCGTCCCCATGCTGATAACAATCGACTAAATCATGGGTGATGACGTCAATCCCCTTCTCGGCAAAGGCATCCGTAATCGTGTTGGCACCCTTGGATACTAACGATTCCAGTGAATGGGTTAACACATCCAGTCCGGAGTAAGCGGTGACACTCTTGGGCGCCGTCATGACCAACTGCGGGTCTAGCAACGCCACATCCGGTGTCAAATAAGGCTCGCTCAACGGAATCTTCGTGTGGTTCTCGGTATCAGAGACGACTGCGAAACTGGTCACTTCTGACCCGGTCCCGCTGGTCGTTGGAATGGCGATAAACGCTTTGAGCTGTGTTTGATTGAGCTTTTCACCGAAGAAGCGAATGGCCTTACCGGTATCAATCGCTGAGCCCCCACCGATGCCAATCATCACATCGGGTTTGACCTGATTAAACTGGGCAACCCCCGCCATAATCGTTTTCAGCGGTGGATCAGGCTTAACGTCTGAAAAGAGACTGACTTGGTTAGACTGGTTAATCCGCTCTTGAATCCCCTTTAACGTAGGGGTTCCTGGCAAAAAGGCATCGCAGACCATTAAGATACTTTTACCAGACAGCTGTTTCAGCCAATCAAGGCTATCTGTTCCGGAAAAAATCTTGGTTGGAATTTGAAATTCTTCCATGGTCTAAACCTCCCAGTTTCTCAGTGAAAATCCTTCGGGGCTCGTGAACCGACGACGACGGGTAAAGGTCTTGGTCGTCGTGGTCCCCTCACCAGTTGGGGTCGCAATCGTAAAGGCAGCGGCTCCCGTGTAGTAGCCATTGTCGCCAACCCCGGTTGCAGCAAATGTTGGACCATTAGCCACAAAGATAGAGGTGTTCATCCGGTGAGCGGCTTGATTGATGTGTGGCAAGTTCTCGGAATGAATTGAGGCCGTGTGGTGATGCCCGCCTTCAACTTCAACCGCCGTTTGTAACGCGGACTTAAAGTCTGGGCAGCAAACCACTGGCAGAATTGGCATTAACATTTCAGTCGTGACTAAAGGATGGTCCTTCTTAGCTTCAAAGGTAATCACTTTCGGCTTGCCCGTGTAAGGAATCTTGGCCGCATCCAGAATCACGGTGGCATCCTTCCCAATGTAGGTCCGACTTGGCGTGCCGTTCTCTTGAATCGTCATCTTAGTTAACGTGGCAATCTGGTCGGCATCGGTGATTAAGAAGGCCCCCGCCGTCTGCATCTTTTGAATCAAGTCATCTTTGACGCTGGCTTCCACGACAACTTCCTTTTCAGCAGTACACAAGATGTTATTGTCAAAGGCACAAGAGGTGACCACATCATGGGCAGCTAAGTCCAGGTTGGCCGTTTCATCAACGATGGCTGGTGGATTCCCAGCACCGGCACCGACAGCCTTTTTCCCGCTGATCAACGCCTGATGGACCACCGCTGGGCCACCGGTAACCGCGAGCATGGCAATGTCTGGATGCTTCATCATTTCTTGGACGGACTCAATTGAAGGGACGTCCAGGGAAACGACCATGTTCTTCATCCCCGTTGCCTTTTCAACATACTTATTGAGATGTTCGATCATCCAACGCGTAATGTTCTTAGCACCTGGGTGGGCCCCGAAGAATAAGGTGTTCCCACCGGATAGCATCATGATTGAGTTGTTGATCACCGTTTCACCGGGGTTCGTACTTGGTCCAACGACCCCAATGACACCAAATGGCGTGTACTCATACATGGTCATCCCACCGTCACCCGTTTGAACCTCGGGATCCAGCATCTCAACGCCAGGCGTGTTGTACAGGGCATCTTTCAGCTTAGTTTTCTTCGCCTCAACGGTTCCCATGCCGGTCTCATCCCAAATTGCCTGGGCAATTTCCTTCAGGTGGGGACCAAAACCGTCTTGAATCGCCTTGATGACCTTTTTCCGAAAGGCTAAGGGCTTGTCCGCATAGGCAACTTGGGTCTGCTTAGCAGCCGCAATCGCGGCATCGACCGTTTGAAAAATCCCGTTGCCTAAGCCCTCTGGTTGGGCCAGCTGTGGTGACGGTTCGGCGTCAGTGGACGCCTGCTTCGCTAATTCTTGGTGTAAAATCTCTCTGATTTTTGTCTCTAACTCATCGGTCTGCATATCTTCGTCACACTTCCTTTAAAAATTCCCGAATGGCCGCTTCACAGATGGCTTGATCTTCCTCGACCAGGCCACCACTGACCCCAATCGCTCCGATGATTTTGTCATTGACCACGATTGGGATGCCACCCGGAAACGACACCAATTTGCCATCAAGCATCGTTTCCATTTGATACAAGGGGCCGCCCGGCTGAATATCACGACTAATGTCTTTAGTGGGCTCTTCCATGGCGATTGCTGACCACGCCTTCTTCGGCGCGAGCAACGAGCCAACTAAATTGCCATTCGGCATGTGATACAGCATTTGGACGATCCGTGCGCGATTCATCAGGCAAATGGTGACGCCAACCCCGAGGTCGTCCGCCTTGGCAACCGCCGCGTCAATCACGCGCTCCATCTTTTTGCGCTCAAACGGTTGGGCGGCATCCTGTTTAGACAGGACATCCTTCACAATCTGATTTAGCTGTTGTGCATCCATCCTATTGATCCCCCTTCACTGCTTGGCAGTACCGCTTGATGACTTGATCTTCAATGACGCGCAGCTGATGTTCGTGATCCTCTGAGCGGGCAATGATGTAGAAGAAGTCTGATAGCCGATTGACATATTTTTCAATCTCCGGTCGGACAAAGTGCGTCTGCATGAATTTAACTAGCAACCGCTCTGCCCGGCGGCAAACCGTCCGACAAACGTGTAACTGGGCGCCGGCCGTACTTGAACCCGGCAGAATAAAACTGTCGACGGCTGGTAGACTGGCGGTGTATTCATCAATGACGTGCTCCAAGAACTGAATGTCTTCCTCAGTAATCATGCGACTGTTCTGCTGGAAGGTGGTTGCGTGTTGCGTAGCTAGTTCTCCTTGCAGGAAAAACATATGATACTCGACCCACTGCAACCATTCGACATTCTTGGGGACCTGACAGAACTTATCGGCCAGGCTCACATTTGCGTTCAGCTCATCAAAGGTGCCGTAGACCTCAACTTGTAATGAATCCTTCGAAACCCGTTGCCCATCGTACAAACTCGTCGACCCTTTGTCGCCGCCTTTGGTATAAATTGGCATGGCAATCACCTCCCACTGCTAGACATCCACGCTGTCGATGATGCCAACGATTGAACAGTCATTCACATCGTTAGGTACATTGTTCACCGTCGCGTGCCGCGCACCAGCACCACGCGCCAGTAAGACGCGCTCGCCGATCCCAGCACCAACCATGTCGGCCGCAACTTCTTCGGAGCGCATCGCTTTGCCGTCCGCGTTAATGGGTTGCACGATCATTAACTTGCGACCGACCAGTGAGGCGTCCTTTTGCGTCGCAACAACGCTACCAATTACTTTTGCCATATACAATCTTCATCAGTCCTTACCTGCTTCGTGATGTGCTTTTGGGCCATCGCAGTCACAGCCTCAACCGTCAACCGTTGCTTGGGTGAGACAATCAGAATCGCTTGATCCGGTAATGCAGCAATCTCCGCCCGACCAATGCTGCTCTGGTAGTCGGCCTTCACGACCTGCGCGGATCCGACCTCAAAGGTGACCGGCCAATCCCGCAGCATTTTGAGCGGGATGAAATTGATTAGATTGCGATTAAGTTGAAACGTAAAGTGTACATCGTAACTCATTCCCTTCAGCAACCAGGCAACCCAGGCATTCGCTTCGTTAACTTGGTATAGATTTAACAGCAAGTCAATCGTCATGCCCTGTAGCGTGACCTGACCAAAATCAATCAGGAGTCGTTCGCTGGGAACTGGCGCTTGTTCCGAATAAGGAATCGCTTTCATTTTAGTTTGGCGCTCTTGAATTCGTTTAAGTACCTCGGCAATCACCCGATCCATTCACCGTCACCAACTTTCATGCTTAAAATGTTGACTGAACTTTCGGAATGATGTGCGCAACCGTGGTCGACTGAACGTTCGCGGCGCTAGCTTCGTCCGTGTCGAGATGCATTTCCAGCGTAAAGTCTTTCCGTGGCCGGGCAATCACATCATCATAAATGGTTCGACGGCCCGCTGAGTTAATTTCAACAGTCACGGTATCACCCAGCTTGACGCCAAATCGTTGGGCATCCGTTAAACTCATGTGAATGTGTCGCTTGGCCACAATCACCCCTTGAACGGTCACCTCACCAGCCGCTGTGCGCAGCTTAACCGATGGGGCCCCCGCCAGATCACCTGACAACCGAATGGGTGCCGGAACGCCTAGCTTAAAGGTTTCAGAATTTGCGATTTCAACCTGTGAATGCGACCGGCATGGGCCTAAGACCCGCACATGCTCCAGGGTTCCCTTGGGACCAATCACATCACACGTTTGCTTAGAGGCAAATTCTCCGGGCTGCTTCAGCTGCTTAAATTTTTCCATTTTTTGTCCTGGAAATAATTTATCGAAGTCCGCTTGAGTTAAGTGAATATGGTGGTTGGAAATGCCAATTGGAATCGCATTTGGATCGGCAACTGCGCTGGCACATTCAGTCACAATTTGGCGAACTAAAGTCCGTAAGTTTTCTTCAGTCAATTCCATAAGTTATCATCCAATCTCTTCAGCTTATTTACCGCTTGGTAAAATACCTTCAACTTCAGAATGTGGACGAGGAATGACGTAGGAACTGACGATTTCACCGACATTGCCCCCAGCTTGCACACCTGCATCCACTGCGGCTTTAACGGCACCCACGTCACCACGAACCATGACCGTGACCAGTCCACTCCCAATCTTTTCTTGCCCAATCATGGAAACATTGGCAGCTTTGACCATGGCATCCGCTGCTTCAATCGACGCAACTAAGCCTCTAGTTTCAATCATTCCAAGTGCATTGTTCATCATTCATTCCTCCTAATTTTGCTGCCTGGCGCCAAGCTCTCATCGAGGTTAGCTTTCAGGTTTGTTCTTTGGTTGCGACTTGTTTGGTGCTGGTCGCTTAGTCGTTGGTTTGCGACTCGGTTTCCGACGACTGACCGGCTTCTTGGTGGCCGGCTTGGTGGTCGTTGACTTCGTGGTCGTTGACTTTGTGGTCGTTGGTGTTGCCTTAGCCTTGGTCGTTTGCACGGCTGGGACCTGTGGCTTCTTAACGGCCGGGGCCGTCTCAACCTTCTGCGTCGTTACCGGTTTTTGGGGCTGAGCAACGGCGTCCCCAGACTCACTTTCTGGCAAATCGTTGCTAAACGCATCCGTCTGCCCCAGTTCAGGAACACCTTCGGCTGGGTTGGCCAAGACGGTGGTACTGACGACGTTCACCCGACTATCAGCCGTTCCGGCGTCAATCGCGGCTTCAACCGCAGCCACATCCCCCGTCACGGAAACGGTAATGTACCCACCGGTCGCGTTCTCAATGTTCTTAATGCCTACCGAAGCGGCCTTTAACATGTGATCCGCCACCATAATGGCATCGGTGAGTCCAATCACCTCAACGTATCCAATTGCTTCCATTTCGTTCACCTACCTTACAGCTTAAATGGCACACCTTTCACTAACCGAGCGGCATTGGCACCGATGATTCTGATGGCCTTGGCCGTGGTCACGTCCTCTGTAAAGAGCGGGGCGTCCGGTGCCAGATTCTTGTAATGAACCACGATCTGGTCGTGACTGTAGGCAATGCCTACCGACAACCGTGAGGCAACCGCGGCATCATAAGCCCGTGTGACCAGGTCTGGCGACGTCTGATCAGAACTCGGTAGAAATAGAAAAGGAATCTGTTCCTCTTCTATTCCCAACAACAACGGCTGCAACCGTTCCGGTAAGGTGGTGCCATCCTCTGGCAGGAGGGCAATGTCGATTGCTGGACGATCTAAATCTTCAGCCATGGTCATTGTCGCCTACTTTCATCAGCGTACGAGAGAATCAGTCCCGTTGCGACGGCGTTCCGGGGACCTTCAATGCCCCGAATGTTCCCGCGCCCGGCAACCAAGTCATAGTGCGACAGCTCATCGGTGACCAATCCAGGAATTTCAAAATCAAGCGCCGAGCCACCCACGATAACTACGAACGGAATATCGCGAATGTTCCCCGTTGGACTGACGTGGCGTAAGGCCCGAAGTGCATTGGTCACAAACACCCGCTTCTTAGCCGTCTGCCGAATCAGCTTGATTTTTTCAATGCTTAAGTTTCCCGGAATGGGTTCATAACCGGTAGGCTTCAGGGCAACGACCCGGGCAAACAGTTCTGCGGGCAATGGATCCTCGAAGAACTGAACCGACCCATCCTCGTGCCGCAGTTGAAAGAGGTTTTCAACCTTGGCCAGCGGATAACGTTTGATATCTTCTGCCAGGTAAATGTTGTCGAGCCCTAACTCGGAGTTGATGATCATCGTGACCATATCTCCGGCACCGGCCAAATGAATCGCGACCTTCTGATTCTGCTTATTCACAATGGACGCATCGGTCGAGCCGGCACCCAAGTCAAGGATAGCCAGCGGCTTGGTCGTTCCGGGCGTCGTTAACGCCCCCAGAATGGCCGACTCCGCTTCAGCTCCCCCAATTTCAACGGGGATCCGGAGTTCCTTCTTGATCAAGTCAGCAATCAATTGCATTTGCAAATGGTCTGACTTAACCATCGCGGCAATCCCGACCGCCTGTTCCATTGAGAATTCACCGGCTAACCCGCCCCGTACCTTGACGGGCACGGACGTGTTCACCGCCAACAGGTCTTGAATGGCAATGTCTTTGTTCGTCTTGCCGGTTAAATCAGCCATGGTTTGCCGAACCTTTTCGAGCATCCCACCCACGTTGGTGCCGGCTTCACCAGTGATATCATCGATTTGATCAAAGACGTTGATCTTATCCATAATGCTTCGCGCACCCGTCGCCACGTTGACTTTTTGGTGGCCCTTATTCCCGGCGATGGTAATCGCCCCAGCTGGGATGACCCGCGCCTTAACATCACCCTTAGGCGTCTTAATCACGACAGCCGACCGATTACCGATCAGTGCCCGCGAAACAGGAACAATATTTTTCGTTTCTTCCGAGGTTAAATTAAACAACGTAGCAATCCCGTATGGGTTGGACAATTGCGAAATCACTTGCCCTTGCGGCGCAACTTCAACCGCAGCCAGCATATGACGTGGCACCTTATCAATCCGGGCAACTTCATCGACAATCGGTAACTTCGTTGTTAACCGATTATCAACCAAGACCCCATCATCGCTTTGAAGAATCGCCGCCGTAATATGGTAGCCGTTAGCAGTATAGGCATTGATCAGCTGGGCAACATCCGCAAAGTCCATCTCTTTCGACACAATCACGATATAAGAACGCTGTTTATCCGTCTGCTCTCGCAAATGTAGTAAATCAACCGTATAACCAGAACCAGTTCCCACGCCACCAGGAGTTCCCGGGTTATGCCCAATCATCGTTGATTCGGTAATCACCGTTTCCGTAATGGTTTCCATGGCAACATCGCCAATCACTGGAGTGGCCTCGTTGATGCGAATCAAATCAACATCCTTTAAGTCCGTTTTCGTGGTCGCAATCACGCGATGAATCGCATCCTTAACCCCAATTAAGTTTTTCTTCGTTCCCTTAATTCCCGTTGTCGGCGCAATTCCAGAACCAAGAAAGTTAACCTTGCCGTCCGTTGACACATCCGCTAAAGCAACTTCAGTCGAGGAATTACCAATGTCTACACCAATCACACGTGTCATGCTAAAACCCCTACCTTTGTCTAATTGTCACCCTTCAGCTTATTGTGCTTCTCGTAGTTGGTTGCGGCTTCTTTGAACCAGTTGGAGCAAATGGGTGCGTGGTACTTGTCTGCCAGTTCATCGGCAATGTCTAACAGGTCCTGCTTGGAAGACCGGTATGGCCGCAAAGCCCCGTACATTTCAAGTAACCGATCATCTGGTACACTGGTCAATTCAGCTGCTCGCTGGAAGTTGTTTTGAATCTGTGAACGACCGGCTTCAGCAGCGATTTTCCCTTGCATTCTCAACGTTGATGGAGCAATCCGTAATTCTTTCGAATCCACTTTGCCATCCACGATGTCTTGGAACGTAATCGCTTTCAATTCTTTGCCAGATGGTGACTTAACTAAGTCTGGGTGCTTCTTGAACAGTGGGAAGTCCTTGGCCGTCAAATCAGGATCAGCACTAGTCGTGTCTTGAGCTGGTGCCTTAGTCGCTGTCCCACCGTTGCCGTTTAACTCTTTCATAATTTTGGCAACTAAATCGTCTACTTCACTACTCATCAATACTGCCTCCAATCACGTACTTGTTAATTAAAGTTCACATCAATTTCTTCAGCTGGTTTACCAACCACAACCTGCTTCGTTTCTTTAATGTGCATCAAAGCTGCCAGTGCTTGGTAACGTGGCCGAGCCATTTGATCATTAACCGTTGGTACTGGGCTTGGGGACATGCCTTTCGCATACTGAGCCGCGTTCTTCCCGATTGCCCGGAACGTATCCAGCGTCAGAACAGGTGCTTGTGGGAACAATTCCAAGTTATTCAGTGGATCTTGATCCTTCTGGTGAATAATGGTCGTCCCTTTGGATTGCACCGCAATGGCGATTCCGGAACCGGAGAGCTTATCGGCTTCGGCTGAGATAAAGGAAACGTCTGAAGTCCGGTAAACCTTCATGACCCGGGCCTTCAAGCCTTCTTCTTCAATCCCGGCAATCAGTTGCCGCAAGACATCCTTGTGTGATTGCTTGATGATGGTTTGGGTCATGACCGTTGCAAATGCAGGTCCAACGGCAATGACCACTTCGTTCTTAGACCGTCCTGGCTTCGCAACGCCCATTGGCTTGAACCAATCGACACTACTTTCTTGACTGGGGCCGTCCGTTGCAACTTCCCCGCCCTTAAATGAAATTGGGGTATCAGCGCTCTTCATTTCTCCAAGAACATCGCGAACAATGCTCTTGAGTAAAGTTTCATCAATTTCCTGACTCACTGAACTTACCTCCTTACCTGATACTAGAAGTCAACTTTTTGAGGATCCAAGGCCCAAGGAATATCCTTGATCTTCTGCCACTGGTCCTTGTTTTCCCAAACACGGTAGCCAGTTCCTGGACCCATGTAATCGTTGTTATCGTTGATCGCAGAAATACAGTTCCAATCCTTGTCGAAGATGGCAGAGGTTTGCAGGTAGTCCCCACAGATCTTTTGTTGGGCCAACTTGAAGACGGCTTGGGCAGTATCGTCAATACCATGGTCATCCAACGCCTTGATGATGTCGGAAACCGTGACGCCACGATCCATCAGGTCTTGCGCTGCCTTGATATCCTGGGTCATGTCACGCTTTGGCATATCGTCTGACGTGCTCCCATAGGTTGCAGCTTCAACTTCTTCATCAGTGATTTCTGGTAATCCTAAACCATCGAAGACCGCTTGAACCGCTTTGGCAGCCTTTTGACGGATCTTGATAGCTTGATCTTCAGTGATTGGCAAAATCCCACCGTCAACCGCTAAGTCACGTTCCATGGATTCGTAGTCATCGTAGTCCAAGACATCCATGTTAGAACCTGCGAAGGTGTTGTCAGAGTTTTCTTCACCGGCATACCCAGAAGAGATGTAATCAGTCCCGGCGATGAATTGGCCTAACATCCGTTCAGTCCGACGAATATCAGAGTGTGAGAACGTTTGGTCGTTACTGGAAGCACATTCCAGATCCATCATCATGCACATCAGGTTTTCACCTAAGACTTCACGCAGACCACTTGGAACCGCGCTAGGAACCCCGATACAACTAACACTCCCGTTTTGCAGGCCTTGAACACCAGAAGCCTTTGTGATGTAAATGCAACGAGATTCAAGGTAGAGCATGGATTTCCCTTCGGTGTAGCCCATCAGCACTTCAGAACCAGAACCGGAACTGAACCGCATCTTCAAGCCACGTGAAGCATAGCAGGAAGCCAAGAAGCCTTTGGACCAAGGCGTATCGTCACCATCAGTGAAGACTTTGTCAGTCCCGTAAACGGAAATCGTTTCAGCATAGGCCGTGAAACCACGCATCCCTAATCCCAGTTCAACCGCTTCTTCAACGGAGCATTGGGTGATAACCCCGGGACGACCAGCTTGCGCCCCGACCATTAATGAAATCGCATTTAATGGGGCGTAACGGGCAACCGCCGTGGTCGTTTCAAGTTCAGGGAAGCCACGCAAGGCAGCTTCGGCACCATCGGCCGCAATTTCTGCTGGATTATCCAACGTGTTCGTAATATGTGCTTGGGTAAATGGTGTCCGCCGTGGACGCATCTTTTGAACCGCCATGATCATTTCAGCGAAGTTCAATTGATTGATAACATCGGAAGCTTTGGCTGGCGTCAATGCCGTCGTGACCTTGGCAACTTCGGAACGAGAAACGTTGGGGTCAATCAGCATCTTCGCAATGGATTGTGAGGACATTGCGTTAGCCTTTTCAGCGTTGGCAATGTTAATCCCATATTCAGCGATGTACTGGTCAATTAAGTCAAAGTCTTCGCGCTTCTTGCCATCGAGTTCGGTAATGACACCGTTTTCAACTTTGAGACTTGGATCTGGGTCGTTCTTGCTGTGCATCGCAACCAGACCTTCATCGTCCCATTCTTTAACAAATCCATCCAAATGTACTGGACGCTTCTCAAGCTTTTCAAATCGTTTTTGCCGCTTCAATTAAAATCATCCTCCCAACTACTTAATGTATGATGGAAAATCATTGACTGGCTTATCGCCTAATTCGGCTAATAATTTCAAACCAACTTCACGTCCGGCCATGACAGCTTGACGAACGGCACCTGATTCACCACTAATGTGAACCATGCCTTCGTTTGAGAAGCTCGTTCCGTGACCTGGTGACGCGAATGATAAAACGTTGACGGAAGCTGTTTTGACGGCTGTATCGGCCATCACAACACCAATTCCGGCAGGTGCCCCACAAATCAGGCCGTAAGCCTTACCTTCAGGTGCACCGAAAGCAAAGTTGCAGGCACCTGAAGCCCGGGCAGTGAATTGGAATTCCAAATGTCCGGCGGCGGAGTTATAAACATCCCCGAACGTCCGGCTCAAATTATCCAACGCCACATTGATCGCCTGACGGGCATCCGATGGGTCGTTACCACCGACAATGATCAAGGAACCATGGCCAGCGCCACCCTTGGTATCCCGAGGTAATTCAACGTCAATAACTTCGGTATTCGTTTGCTTAACCGCTTCATCAATGGCCATGATGTGAGGACCCGCACCAGAGCGGGCACTTAGAATCCCCAAAACGGGGTACTTCTTGGATACATGCAATTGATCAAGTAATAATGGATCAACACTTGGAATCACCATCCCAATGGTGTCCCCGATTTCTCGGGTCCCGACAAACTCAGGAACGACACTCGTTGAGTTCAAAAGGTCCTTGGTTTCCATTTTCTTTCCTCCCAACGAACTCATTGCTTCCTTAGGATCGATATTGATACCGCGCTTCAAAAGTTCTTGAACAACTTTCTGAATCACTTCATTATTTTCTGCCATCTTTATCAACCACTAATCCTTATTTGGCTGCGTCAGTTGCTTGCTTAGGTAACAGCTTCTCAACATCCGTGTGTGGACGTGGAATGACGTAGTTGGAAACAACTTCGCCAATGTTTTCCGCTGCTGAAACACCTGCGTCAACAGATGCCTTAACCGCACCAACATCTCCACGAACCATTACCGTGACTAACCCGTGACCAATCTTTTCTTGGCCAACCAAGGATACATTGGCAGCTTTAACCATCGCATCGGCTGCTTCGATTGAAGCGACTAACCCTTGGGTTTCAATCATTCCTAATGCTTCTTGTTCCATAAGGTGAGACCTCCCATAAAGTATAGAATCAAGCCGCTTCAATTCGGTTTGAAGCTGCCTGTTATTCTTAAAACACCTTCATTATAGAGAAGTCGACCGTCATTATCTTAATGAACAAATTCACAAAGTATGCAATAATTCACTGATAAAAGGTAAGTTTTTTCCAAAATGACAAGAATGAAACGAAATTGTAAGCGCTTCCTTGCATTTTCTTGATAACCCGTTTAAAATTACCCATAGATAAGATTCTACTAATAATGTTTTCGAAACTTGGATACCTTCGGAAGGAAGATCACTATGCCTATTAGTACTCCCGTCACTATCGATTACACTGGATTATCTGATTCGATTCAACTATTTTCAAAAATAAGTCAAATAAGGACCTCCTTTTATGACTTCAGCGATACGTTATTAAAAGATGGTCACGTTTATCACGGGATAAGTGAGGTTGAACACAATCTCATTTTGAAGGATTCGGCAATCACCCTCCTGTTTCCGGTAATTGCTGCCGACAATATCATCGGTTTTGTCATCTGTGACGCGACCGGGGTCTCCCAAGAACGTGCCCACCTGGCCAAGACTTACATAGAGAGCATCTCCAACGATACTTTAGGAAAGTTACTGCATACCCACATAAAGATTCTCAACCCACTCAGTGCCCATAGCGTCTCTCAGATGAGAAAATTTGCTCTGTTGTTCAAACCAACCCTCAATCGGATTGATCAACAGCCGGCCACCAATCGCACGCATCCCCTGACCATCAAGAAGACCTCGAGCATTGATGACATTCTGGCCTACGTGCAAAGCAATATTCGTAATCCGATTTCCCTGGAATCAGTCTCACAGAACGTTTTCCTCTCGCCATCCTATCTCAGTCGGATTTTTAAGCGGTACCTTCACGTAAATTTCATCGACTATGTCAACTACCAACGGGTCGCCATCGCTTGCAAATACTTAATGCTCACCAACAATAAAGTCAGCGTCATTTCCAGACAAGTCGGTTGTGCCCAGAATAGTTACTTCTCCAAAGTCTTCAAACGTGCGACTGGCATGTCCCCCCTGGCCTATCGTCGAAGCCACGCGGCCGTTCAAAAGGTCTTGACCATTCCCCGTGATTTAACTTGGAACGATCAAGATACCATCTTTGATATTTCCCGCCGCTACTTCAAACAATTAGACTGTGACTTCTCCATGCAGACCACGAATGGCTACCCCTATGTCAACCAAATTGGGCCCTTAACAGATTCCGGGTCGCGGGGTTGGCTCTACACGGTTAACTGCCATCAACCCACGCAGCCATCCAGCAATATTGTCAGTGCCAATAACGCGGTGATTCAATGGATCTATACGAGTCGCGTCTCGTAAATTATGTTCGGGTTCAGCCGCTTAATCCGTAATTTAGCCAAATTAAAAACTATCCACCGGTAAGTAACTGCCGATGGATAGTTTTCTGTCTGTCTAACCTAATTACATCAAAGGGCAACCTTAATCGCTGCCGCAATCGTGCCACCCAACAGTGGGCCACACATTGGTACCCAGGCATACCACCATTCACCACTGCCACCATTTGGCACTGGTAAAATCGTGTATGCCAACCGTGGACCCCAGTCACGGGCAGGGTTAATCGCGAAGCCCGTGGTCGTCCCGAGGCCAGTCCCAATGACCAGAATCAGTGTTCCGACGATGAATGGTTTCAGTCCTTGGGTAAAGTTCCCGAGGTTCAGCAGAACAAAGACAAACCCAAAGGTCGCAACCGTTTCAGAAATAAAATTATAAAATGGCGATTTAATCGCTGGCCGCGTTGCAAAGATGCCGACCGTGTTCCCTTCCGCTTCACCCTTGCTGGCTTTGAAGTGGGGGGCAAATTGCAAGATGACGATTGCCGCACCCACAAAGGCACCGAGAAATTGACCGGCTAAGTAAGGCAAAACATGTGACCAGGGAAAGAGACCAAACAGGGCAAATGGAATCGTGACGGCTGGATTCAAATGTCCATCTGAACCCAATGCGCCGGCCACATAGACCCCCATCGTCACGGCCAATCCCCAGGAAGTGCAGACAAACAGCCAACTTGATCCCTTAGCATAGGACTTATTCAGGTTCAACCCAGCACCCGTGCCGGCTCCGAGAAGGATTAAAACCATGGTCCCAAAAAACTCACCGATAAATCCATTCAAAATTGACACCCACCTTTTCTAAGTATTACCATTTTTACTGGCAATTCTATCTTAGCAAAGGCGAGCGGTAGAATTTTATTCTGTTCACCTTTGAACAAGTGAATGCGGCTAAAATTTGCTATTTCTTAATCGCAATCAGCTGAAAAAATTTCTGCTTGCATTATCGAACGTTTGTTCGTATAATGCTATTTGAGGTGATGATCATGGAACAACGCGCATTCAACGGAAAAATAATGGCTGACCCGAAAGTCCTCAAGCTCAGTCCCCTACTCATCTTTGCCAAGGTTGTCGACGAGGTCGGTAACGTTCACAACTGTTTGATTCATCAGCACGGGTTGAACTTCCTGTACCAGGCTACTTCTGGGGCACAGGTTGCGCTTTATGGGCATCTGAACCAACGTAAACAATTTGTGGTCACCCACTTTACTGTGGTGGCCAGCTCGGCTTCTGTGGCTTCTTAGTGCTAATTAAAATGGACCAAGCCCGTTAAACGAGTTGGTCCATTTTTTAATGCTTATATAATTTGAATTTTGTGTCCACAGCGAGAATATAAAACGTTTTCTCCTGAATTCTCCCAATAATTCGTCCCGTATCTGAAATACGAAAAATCCAAAAACCCGGTAGACAGTCTAAGTGTCGTAACGATCGCGTAAAATCAGGATGAACAGCTACCGCAACTTCTTTCTCCGGCAAATTTTCTAATCCAAGTCGTTTAGGCCATCCAAGAATCGCATTGTAGCGTTCTGACGAGAGTCGAACCATTTTATCAAACATTTGGCCCTTGACGACTTTGGTAAATCCCTTACCATCAAAGCCATACTTTCTATCTCGTGTGATGAAGGAAAAGTTAAACGCCAATCGATCCGGCTCAAAGTTAAGAATTTTTCGCTTTCGCAACTCGACCTTTTTTCTCGCAGACTTCTCGTACTTGGATGTCAACCGAAGTTTGGTCACTGAGCAACAACCTCAGCAATAAAGAAGTCTTTCATTAGCTCAGGACTGATGACGGTATTTTGAGGTGTTTCCAGCCACGGCCGTTCCTCATGTGTTCGCCGCATCAGCTCAGTTGCTGATTGGTCCCCCAAGGCTGTCCATACAGCTGCCAATACGATACCTAATTGGGAATATTCAGAAATACTCTGATAGTCATCGACTGCCGTTGTATCGTCAGTTAGATTCCCAACGATTCCCCGTCGGCCCTGATATTTCTCGTAGACCTCACGCACCACCGGTCCAAACTGCCAAGCGAGAATGTCTTTGGCAAAAGCCTTTTCACCATAAGCCGCTAAATACGTTCCCTGAACGTAATATAGCAGCTTCATGACCTTCATCTGTGTTAACTCATCGGCTTGAATCGTTCGCATCTCTGCATTACTGGTCACTCTAAACCAATTAACAATTTTGAACACATCGGTCAACGGCTCTCGCCCCTCTCACTTGCGTCTTAACGACTACCGGTAGTATACCTGCTGACTCAGGGTCTTGTAAACGAATTGCCGCGATTCTCATCAACTAATAACAATCGTGCTTGATTGGTTTAGTTGTTTGATACTTCCTGCATGACATTGCCCTTCTTGTCTTCAAACAGCTCAAAGCTGTCGATCCTAAAATACGCCTGACTACCTGCCCTAGAGGACAAATAACCAGACGTATTTTTCTTGATTTCCGGAACATCCCCCGACTCCAGGGAACTTTTGTGTAGAAAGACCGCAGTCGGGGAACATCCCCTTTCACCATCAGCTCACAAGCCAACAGCCCCCATTGCCACTTTCTCTGGAGGTGAAAGTGGCAATGGCTTTACAGCCTATTTTTTCGCGCCATATGCGTTGGTGTAGTTGTAACCTTTAGGATTCGTTTGCTTAGCCAGTTGCTTACTGGTGTAGTAGTACGGGATATCAACGGGTAACGAAGTCAAATGCTTATCATGCAGCACCTTAACCTTCCTGCCGTTCACCTTAGCCGTGACGACCTTGTAGCTTGAAAGGGCATCCTTAGCCGTCATTGCACTTTTAGTGGTGTTCCAACCGCCCATTTTAGTCGACTTACCGGCCTTATAAGCAAAGATCCAACTATCTTTGCCCTTTTGCAGTTTTTTAGCTGGGTTGTATTGGTGTAGCACGTATTTATCCGCCTTGTTGACTTTGGTGGTTCCCCACCCGGCCCATTTCATGGTTAGGCTCTTAGCGGTAAAGGTCAGCTTGCTGTACGTGAACTTCCCGTTATCATTTTTTTCATAGTGATACCAGGTACGCCGCAAGGACTTCGGGAAAGTCTTCAACGACTTCTTAGCCTTGGCGTCTGCCGTCACGCCTGGTGTGGCAACCACGACCGCGGTACCCATGGTCGTGGCGACCATCACTACGCTGACGATTTTCATTAACTTCATTTTTGGTTTTGCTCCTTTGCATGTGATCAAACTATCCCAGAAGATGATAACTTTCCTAGCTCAAATCACCAACGGCCGTGCTCAAGGCTTGGGCAAACGTTCCCATAGTTGAGCCAACTTCATCCAAGTTATCCGTAATGGGTTCCAGATTATCTAACTGCTTAGCCATGGCATCTAAGTTCTTCCGTTGGGAGCCAGAGAAACGGTTTTTGAACACAGCATACGCGTTAATCAAAGCGTCTTTATCTTTAGCTGCTACCTTGACCTCGTCTTCACCATTGTAACCATTATCTCCCCAACTGTTCTCGATTGAACTTGCCAATGCATCGTAACTACGTTCAGTTGGGGTGTATTTATCAGTACGATTAACTGGCATCAATGCCTTCAAGTAAGCCGTATAGGTATCATTCAACCGCTTCTGCTTGTTAAATGGTGCCTTCCCAGAACGCAGGTACTTCTTGTAGATCCAACCAGACTTACTACCGGACTTAATGTAGGCCAGCGTCCCCTTCTTACCGTGATTCTTGATAACGGCCTTCTTGGTGGCGGTCCAGGTGGTATAACGGTACTTGCTCATCTTGTACTTGCGGTGCGTCAATTTGGCACTACTGTAAATATTTCCCATGCTCCCGTGATAGGTCTTGTGGGCAACCTTACTGGTCGACAACACCTTGACCTTGCTCTTCGCGCTGGCTGGTGTCGTCAAACTCGGGGCAACTAACACAATACTCAGGGCGGCTAACAGCCCCGTCTTCATCAATTTATTCATTCTGATCCCACTTTCTAGAACTTGTTGTTCTCACTTAGATTAGGTGTTACTTGTAAGCCTTGACCTTGAAACTCTTGTTGGCCGATAAAACGAAAAATGCCTGGTGACCCTTGGCCTTGCCGTTGTAGCCCGCCTGTAGCGTCAGCTTCTTAGCTTTGGTTTTCACGACCTGACTAAAGGTTAACTGCTTCGTGACCTTTGCCAGCTTGACGCCGTTAGCCGTCACGATTTGCACGTTCTTAGCCGGCGTAAACACGCTCAACGGAATGTTGGTGACGGTCAATTTACCACTAACCTTGACCGATTTGCCAGACTTGGTTCGCTTGGCCTTAACATTCGTCAGCTTATACGTCCAGCGATTTTCCTTGGCCTTAACGCTGCTATCACTGGTAAGGCCCAGCTCAACACCCTGCTTCAGCGTGTATTGCTTGCCGTTATACATGACAACTTTCTGGCCATTGACCTCCGTCACTGTGGCCTGGACTGGCTGTGGCTTGGCCTGGGCCGTCGTTGATACCGTGGCTAAGGCCCCGCCTAAGCTCAACGCGACCAGCAAGCCGGCGAGTCCGCCTTTCACTATATCCATATGTACATCCTCCTTCGCCCGACAATTCGGGTTCCCCCGATTGCCGGCACAACTGTCTGGGTACCGTTTCACCAGACACTCGTAATCATACACGATGGGGATGTCACATTATGTCGTTTGGCTTAATCCGCTAAATAAAATAGCAACTTTTTTATTTTCAACGTAAAAATCCGTTGGTCCTTGGCAATTTACCCTACCAAAGACCCACGGATTTTATCTTTCGCGTATCTATTCACAATTCACCGGTCCACTTGTTCAAAATCCACTCTCCCTCACCACCAGCCCAGAATAGCGTCTAAAATCGCCGTGAGAGCGTCGCATGTGAAAAATGGTATAGTCAGACGTTTTCACCTGGCAAACGCGTCCTAGGACACTAAAACGGCTACTGATGGGTCGTTAGACGTTCAGGGCTAGACCGGTAAGCCAATTTCATCACGGCTGCAAAAAAGCACCGCCACGAAATTCGCAACGATGCTTTCATTTAAGTTTTAAGTTTAGAGCCGAGCGTTTAATTCCTTACCCAACTTTTCAAAACCAGGCTTGCCTAACAGGGCGAACATGTTCACCTTGTAAGCTTCAACACCGGGTTGGTTGAATGGGTTGATCCCGTTCAGGTAACCAGAAATGGCAACGGCCACTTCGAAGAAGTAGATCAAGTAACCCAACGTGTATGGCGTTTGGTCAGGGATGTGGACGCCCATGTTAGGGACACCCCCATCGGTGTGGGCTAAGACGACCCCTTGGCCAGCCTTGGTGTTGACAAAGCTCATTTGCTTGCCTTCCAAGTACTTCAAGCCATCTAAGTCATCTGATTCGCTAGGCACGTCAACGTCGTTTTGTGGCTTGTCGACGGTGATGACCGTTTCCATCAAGTTCCGGCGACCTTCTTGGATGTATTGACCCAAGGAGTGTAAGTCGGTACTGAAGTTCGCGGATGATGGGTAGATACCCTTTTGGTCTTTCCCTTCGGATTCACCCATCAATTGCTTCCACCATTCTGCGAAGTATTGCAGACGTGGTTCGTAGTTTTCCAGCAATTCAGTGGTGTAACCCTTGCGGTATAAGATGTTCCGTAAGGCAGCGTATTGGTAAGCTTCGTTCTTCGTCAAATCAGGGTTGGTGTAGGCGTCTTGGGCGTCAGCGGCCCCCTTCATCAATTCGTCGATGTCAGCGCCAGAAGCGGCGATTGGCAACAGACCAACGGCAGTCAAGACGGAGTAACGGCCACCAACGCCGTCAGGAATGACGAACGTTTCATAACCAGCAGCGTCGGCTTCAGTCTTCAAAGCCCCCCGTTGCTTGTCAGTCGTGGCGTAGATCCGGCTCTTGGCCCCATCGGCACCGTACTTCTTGATCAACATGTCCTTGAAGATCCGGAAGGCGATGGAAGGTTCCGTCGTGGTCCCAGACTTCGAGATGATGTTCACGGAGAAGTCACGGTCACCGATCAAGTTGATCAGGTCATGAACATAGTCCGGACTGATTGAGTTCCCAGCGAAGAAGACTTGGGGTCCTTGACGCTTTTCTGCTGGTAAGTAGTTAAAGAAGGTGTCGTGTAAGAAGTCCACGGCCATCTTGGCACCCAGGTAAGAGCCCCCGATACCAATCACGATCAAGACTTCAGAATCAGAACGAATCTTCTTTGCTGCAGCCTTGATGCGGGCAAATTCTTCCTTGTCGTAATCATGGGGCAGTGCCAACCAGTCACGGAAGTCACTACCGGCTCCGGTACCTTGGCGTAATTCAGAGTCTGCAGCGGTGACAAGCGCTTGCATTTCTCCAAGTTCGTTGTCATGAATAAACGGATCAAGTTTGGAACGATCGAAGGCGATATGTGCCATATTTAGATAACCTCACTTTTATTGTTTTGACTAGTCCATTATAACGCATTCCCCTTAAAAGTAAATGGTCTAGTCCACACTTTTTAAGAAAATAAAAAGGGACGCCAACCCACGTTAGCCGTCCCTTATAACTATTTCATTAAACCGAGCGTAACCCCACCAGCAACAACTAACAGAGAGCCAATTGTGATGTAGACCATTTCGCGTCCAGTCTTCTTTTCACCCAGTAACCAGATGCTCCCGAACGTGGAAATAACGATCCCACATTGTGCCAGGGAGTAACTGATGGCCAAGCCGACCGTTGGAATGGACATGAACATAAAGAAGTTCCCAATACCCCAGACCAAACCGGTGATGACGTTCTTGGCGGTTGCCTTGTGCCAAACTTTTTGGCGAGAGAACATCACGAAAATCAAGGCACCTAAGATCATTCCCAAAGATTGTGGGAAGAGAATCGTCTTGGAGTCCAAGCCAGATGCCGTCACGATAACCGTGTACAGCACGTAACCAATCGTAGAAATCACGATGGCAACTGAGCCCCGACCCGCTTCAACGGGTTGACTCGAACCGGCTGCGGCGCGCTTGTCACGCAAGGACGTCATGGCAGCCCCGATGATCAAAACGATAACGGCAATCGTGCCCATCGTGATCATCTTAGTGGTCTTCCATTCGTGGAACAGTAAGACCCCGGCCAGCGCCGTCCCCACGAGTTGTAACCCGGTGGAGATGGGCACAGTCCGTGAAATCCCAATGAACTTCATGGACTGGAATTGTTCAAATTGACCAACTGACCAGCACAGCCCGGAAGCAATTCCGACCAGCATGGACATGCCGGTTAAGGCACTGTGGAAGTAGACCAATGAGAAGATTCCGAATAAAACGGCCCCAGCGGTCATCCCTAACGTCTGTTGGTAGGAAGTCCCACCCAGACGGCCACTGATCAATCCAATACTTCCCCAACAAACCGTGGGGATCAAAGCTAATAATATACCCATAATGCAAACCTCAACTCTCGTTTCATCTCTGTCGTTTCTCTCTGTAAGCGCTTCTTAATTAGCATTAGTAAGTGTAAATGTTTCTTTTCGAAAAGTAAACCATTGTTGTGCAAAAAAAGGACCAATTGGTCAGTGGTCTATCTAACCAAGTAGTCCTTCTTGTGTTCATTTTCAATCGTTTTCATTAATCAACCGACAAGAGTAAACCCTTTAACGATTCACTATGACGGTCGGCAACGTTGGTCAAAAAGTCATTTGGTGAGCCATACGTATTGAAAGCAGTTACATGACCGGTATAATTTTCTACCGCAGCGTTAACCGTTGACTGTAAGTGCTTCATGGAATACGTTGGCGCGGTAGCCGTGACCAGGATCTTCGTCCCCGTCGTCGCCACCTTCAAGGCTTGTTCAACGAGTGGTTGTAAGTCTTGTTCCAGCGTAAAGGTCCGCTTCTTACCACGGATAAAGGCAGGTGGGTTGATCATGATCATATCAAAGGTCAGCCCATGCTTGCTAGCGTAATCCAAGTAGTTGGTCACGTCCATCGTCCGCATTTCAACGGGCGCTTGTTCCAGGTTGTTCGCAGCCAATTGGGCTTGCAACGTGGTCGTGGCCCGGTTCGTTGGGTCCACGCTGACAGCGTCAACGGCCCCACCGACCATAGCAGCGGCGACTAACCCAGTTTCCGCGCTGAATAAGTTCAAGACCCGCTTTTGCTGGCCGTTTTGCTTAGCCCAGTCCCGGACATCCCGGAACTCCAAGGCTAACTGTTGCCGGCTCAACGTCAGGTCGACGGGATAAGTGATGCCGTTTTCCAAGACGTTGCTGGGTTGTTGGCCCAGGTCGCCACTGATCAATTGGGTCGTTTCTTGTCCAGGAGTAGCCGCCACAATGGTCTGGCCCTTGCCCATGATGCGTTCAAAGCCCGCGTAGATCAACCGCGCTTGTTGCTTCAGTGCGGCATTTTGCCAGCGGAAGACGTAGATGCCGTTGTAAACATCCACGACCAAGCCACCGAGGCCGTCGCCGGTTCCGTTAAATAACCGGTAAGCATCTTGGTCGGCAAAGGCGCTCCGCTTAGCAGCGGCAGCCCGGAACTTGCCAGTAAAGAAGCGTTCGTCGATTGGTTCATTTTCCTTCAGGCTCAGCACGTAGCCGATGCCCCGATGTTGCTTGGCGAAGTAAGCCGTCGCCACGAAATGGCCATGGTTTTCCAATTGGACCCAGGCACCGTTGTCAAAATCCTTGTTATTTTCTAAGTCGGTTAAAGCGACAATGGGATAGCCGTCCTCAAACTTACGGACGGACTTCCCGGTAATTTGTACTCGTTTCAAAAGTTTCCTCCTTAATGGTTCCCTCATTGTATCATGTTTAGCCCCAAAACACTCCCGCGAATTCCCTATTCCGTGGTTTTTGCGCGTTGCGAGTTGGTCTGGTGCTGATCGGGGAAGATGACAGTAAAGGTCGTGCCAACCCCTTCCTTACTGGTCACGCTGATCTTACCATGATGCAGTTGGACCAGTTGGTGCACGATGGACAGTCCCAAGCCGGACTCGCCGTACTTGGTGTTCTTCCGCGAAGGATCGGCCTTGTAGTAACGTTCCCAGATGTTTTGCAGCTGCTCGTCACTCATCCCCATCCCGGTGTCGGCCACCTTGACGATGGTCTCCTCGTAGCCACGTTGGGCCGAAATGGTGATGTGTCCCTGCTGGGTAAACTGAATGGCGTTTTGCGTGATGTTAAACATAATCTGCACAAACCGGTCGTAGTCAGCATACACGGCAATTTCCTTGGGCGCCTGCAACTCCAAAATATCCCCGGAGTCGTCAGCCTTTTGCTTGAGCTGTTCCACAATGTTGTGGAGCGCATCGACCGCGTTAAACTCGTGCAGGTTCAGCGCAATCTGGTTGGACCGAATCTTTTCGTAATCCAGGTTTTCGTTGACCAACCGAATCAAGCGACTGGTTTCACTCCGCATCAGGTCGATGCTCTCTTCCTTGCTCTCTTCAGGAATGGCATCGTAGGCCAGACCTTCCAGCAAGCCGTTGATGGTGGTCAGTGGCGTCCGCATTTCGTGAGACGCATTGGCCATGAATTCTCGCCGTCGTTGTTCCTGGCGTTGAATCTCTTCTTGTGAATCTTTCAACGAGTGGGCCATGCCGTTAAAATCATTGATCAAGTCATCAATTTCGTCACGGTTGCGACTCGCCATCTGAATATCATAGTTTCCTTTAGACACCTGATTGGTTGCCGTCCGCAGCCGGTTGATTCGTGACGTGTAGTACCGAGCTAAAATGTAGCTCGCCACAACGGCCACTAGGAACGAAACCAATAGCGCCCGAATCAAATTACGGTTGATTTGGTTCACGTTGGTGTTGATATCCGAGACGAAGGCCCCCATCACCACAACCGCCACTAATTTATGATTATAGAAGTAGGGTTTCATGACTTCGGTCATCGCCGGACTGACCCGGCCATTCTTGTTACGGACCCGTCGATCGACGACTTTGTGAATGATTTGGTTATTTTTCAATTTCTTCCAATCAGACTTATCGATGGCCTGTTGGTACACGTTCGCGGGAAAAACGATTTTATTAGTTGCACTGTAGATGGTCGTGCTGATAGCCTGGTTCTGGAGCAGCTGCTCACTACTCTCGAGCGAGGTCGTATCGAATTGCACGGTATTGGGTTTCTGCGAGCTGATTCGCAGCGACTGCTCAATCAGACTGTTTGAATACTTTTCCAGCGAGTTCCAGGTGTTACTGTACACCATGTGCCGGGTCATCTGCGAATACGAAACGCCCATGATGACCAAAATAATCATGATTGCCGCAAAGAACCCTAACATCTGTTGATACATGAGTTTCATTGCTTGTTTGCTCCACTATCATCGAATTTATAACCGACTCCCCAAACCGTTTGAATAATTTGCGGGCCAACCTTTTCAATCTTCTGCCGGAGCTTTTTAATGTGGGCGTCCACGGTCCGTTCATCACCGTAGTACTCGTAATCCCAGACCAGCTGGAGGAGTTGTTCCCGGGAGAAAACTTGCCGGGGCTTCTGGGCCAACGTCTTCAGGAGGTCAAACTCCTTGGGCGTCAGGTCCTCAATCTGCCGGTCGTTCAGGTAGGCTTCCCGGGTCTTGGTGTTGAGCTTGAAGTTTTCCGTGACCACGTCAAACGCCTCAGTATCATTAGCGGTATCGTCTTCAGTTGGCTTGGAAACGGGCCCCAATTCGGCGCGCCGGTGCAGGGCCTTGATCCGGGCAATCAATGTGATGGGGCTAAATGGCTTGGTGACGTAATCATCCGCCCCCATTTCCAATCCCAAGACCTGGTCGCTTTCGGAATCTCTGGCCGTTAACATGATGATGGGCACGGTCGGCGAAATCTTGCGAATCTCCGTGCTGACCTGCATACCGTCCATCCCGGGCAGGTTCAAATCAAGCGTGACCATGTCCCAATCATTGGGTGCGGCGGAAAACATTTCGACCGCTTCGTTGCCGTCGTAGGCAAACTGCGCGTCCCACTGTTCCTTCTTAAAAAACATCGACATCATTTGCGAAACTGAATGGTTATCTTCTATCATTAAAAGCTTCATCGTTACCTCCACTGATTCCAACGTTATCTGGATTCGGTGCCGGCGAAAAAGTTAGTCGATCATAGTTATCCTGAAGTTAACAAGTTAATCAGAAATGGTGGTGATAGAACTATGAAGTTTCTGTAACTTTTAGCCGGTAACCGGTTTCTCTTCTATTATTTAAGGGCCATCCTGGCTGATAACGCACCTAACACTTGAATCACTTAAAATAGTTGTGCTGGTCACTGCTGTCAGTATAAACTAATTTCAGGCTGGGAACTACTGACACTGTCCACGGATTGGGTGCCAGTGTCGTGTTCGACGATCCCGGTGGGACTTGAAAATGGCCTCACCCTCACATTATACCGTTCAATCAGGATTCTGAATACCACATGGGGTGACCGATTTTTGCCACGGACCGTTGTTTCTTACTTAAGCGTACACTCTCTAGCTTAAAACAAGTTAGGCTGATTGACCAGTCACCCGCTTAGTCCCCCATCCATGCCCGACCCAGCCAGAATTATACGTCGTTTACGGCCGATTCAAGTCAAATATTTTGCAGACGGGCTCAGGTATGGTACACTATATCAGTATCGAAATGGGGCCGTTCTGGATTCGACTGGTATAGGTTGAAGCTTGACTGCGCGTCGTAGCGGCATCTACGTTAAAAGGTCCAGTTTATTATAACTGCAAAAAATAATAACAATTCTTACGCTTTAGCTGCTTAATAGGCGCTTAACGTAGATCCTCCTAGGCTTGCCCGCGGTCTAGATCTGGGTCCTAAATTTAACGGGCTTACGCTAACGGCTCCCACCTGAAGTACGTTAGAAGAGATGAATCAGGTTAGCTGAGTATGTGGGCCCTGACAGGCGGCAAGTTATTCAGTGAAACTTTAAGTAGTCTGCCTATGCGTGTAGACGTTAAGTTGGCAATATGCTAGGACGCGGGTTCGATCCCCGCCGGCTCCATAAATAACTCGTTAGCTGCGCGGCTAACGGGTTTTCTTTTACACTTTTCCAGACGACAAAAGGGGGCTGTGACATAAGTCTCCAAAATGAAAGCTGGTTGAGGAAAATCTTCGGATTTTCCTCAACCAGCTTTTTGGTA
>NZ_BOLN01000009.1 GCF_016861655.1 Levilactobacillus lanxiensis
TACCAAAAAGCTGGTTGAGGAAAATCCGAAGATTTTCCTCAACCAGCTTTCATTTTGGAGACTTATGTCACAGCCCCTTTTTCTGGCTTAATTGACTTGTTTTTGGTAAACGTGGGCGAAGTCTTTAACAAATTCAGCTAGTTTCGTGAGTCCCAGTACGGGGTGGTGGGCACGATAATCAGCATAGAAGTCGCTGTCACGTTCATAGGCGGTCATCTTGACGTACTGGTGGGCGAAGCTAGCAGACATGCCGCTAGCAAGTAAGGCTTGTTCCATAGCGTCGTCGCTGATCTGTACCAGCTTAATCTCGAAACCCAGAGCATGGCTTAGCAGGGCGGTAACTTCGGTATAATTTTTTTCATCACTAGCCACGTATTGAGAGGTGACCCCGGTTGCTGCAGACGTTAACGCTGCGGCGGCAACGGGGACGATGTCGACTGGCGCGACCCATGAAGTGGGCTTGGTGAGACTGTTATTGGTATAAATGGTGTGATTTTGTTTAATGGTGGTCAAGTTGCTGAAGAGGTTGTAGAACATGGCAGTTGGCCGCAAGAAGGTCAGGTTTACGTCGGGTAGTTCATGAGTGAGGACATCCTCGATGATATTGTAAATATGGAGTGCGCCAACCTCCGGCCCCATATTGGCGCCGACACTACTGAGGTTAACGACTCGTTTGACACCAGCAGTCTTCACGGCATGGGCGTAGACCTCAGCTTGTTGGCGGCCGGCTGCAAAAATGTCCGCGTCATTATTAGCGGCGGTGATCATGAGGTAAACGGCATCAGCTCCGGCGAAAGCTTGGCATAAGAAAGACTGGTCGGCGATGCTACCAATGGCAGGCGTGGCGCCTAATGCACGAATGTCGGCCGCCCGTTTGTCGCTGTGACTGATAATCGTAACGTCATGTCCAGCAGCGATTAAGGTTTGCGCTAAGGGTTTACTGATATGACCGAGGGAACCAGTTAAAGTGATTTTCATAAATGAGGATCTTCTTTCATAAAGTATAGGTCTATCTTTTAACGTGCCATCATTATAAGAGATAGACTTATCTTTTGTCAACTGGTAAACTAAAGAAAACTGAAAAGGGAAATGATAAGTCGTGAAATTAAAAGACGAAGAAAAACATGATCGCTTGTTAAATGCCGCTGTATCAGTTCTGGCAAAGGGGGGAGTGGCCAACTTCTCCACGACGAAGGTGGCCAAGTTAGCGGGGATTCCCCAATCGAACCTCTATATTTACTTTCAGAATAAAGAGGCGTTGCTGGAGGCCACTTATCGGATGACCGTCCATCAGCAGAGTGTGGCTGTTGTGGCCGTCCTACAGGACCGAGATTCGTTAACCACGCAGCTAATGAGCAGTGTACAGGCACTATATCAATTTGCCCTAGCCCAGCCGGAGACGGTGACAGCTCTTCAAGTGTTGCTGGATGATATTGAATTGAAGCACAAATGGGGCCTGAAACGAGATGACTTGGCAAATCAACGGATTCAGCAACTGATCCAAACGGGCGTCGACCAGCATGTCTTGCGGGAGACTAATCAGAACTTTATTCGCTATTTTCTTGCGCGTCCCGTCTTTCACTATGTAGAAGGAATTCGTGCAGGCCTTTATCCGGATACTCCGGAAGCATTGACAGATTTAACGGCCATGATTATGGGGGCTGTTTTACAGCCAGATGTTTATCAGACTTGGTGCCAGGAAAAAATTTAATCGAAACGACAAAAAGGATTTGATGGTCATTGCCATCAAATCCTTTTAAGTTCAGTGTCACCGGTTAAAGTGTGCGATTTAAATTGTAAATTGACTAACTTAACGCCAGCAGCCCATTACGCTGCTCCAGTGGCCCATCATGGCGCTACTCCAGCCGCCCATACCGATGAATCCCCCCATGCCGACCAGTGCGATTCCAATCACCAAGAATATCCCCAATAAAACAGCGGTGTCGTGGTCGTGGTTCGTGCGCGGAATTAATTTTGCCACTAGAAAAATAATGAGTGCAATCCCGGTAATGAGAATTAAGCCACCGGTTAGTAAATTGGCAGTCATCATAATATCTCCCCCTTTATGCCCCCATTATACAGAGTTTTCCGGAGAAAGGGGGAAATGGTTCCCGGGATTTCCGGGGCTATGGTAAAATGGGACGTAATTACAGGTGGCCGTTAGTCGCTAATTATTCGGTGACTAGCCCAACCTGAAAGGTTTCGCCCCCTAACGACGGCCACCGCTGGTTAGCTGAAACTGGTTAGTTAAGTTTTTACTACGGTGGCGGGTGTCGTTGGAGGTACTGGAAACGATGAATAGGACAAAAAATAAGCGCAAGGGGTGACAACAATGATTGATCGAATTGAAGCAAGTGCGGATGCGCTGTGGTTAACGCCCGATGAAGAGGGGCGCCTGCGCTTGGGGTTTGCCGACGATGGTCGCGAGATGGTCGGCGACGTCACACGGATTTCCTGGCTGGTGACGGCTGGGCGCATCAAGTTGGGCACGCCATTTATGGTGGTTCACGGTGAGCGGGAAGACCTGACGTTGCGGTCGCCCTTTGCTGGTCGAATTCAGGCCATTAACCAGGCGCTTGAAGAACATCCGGAACGCTTAAATGAACACAACGATGCCCTCGACTGGATGATTGAGCTAGTCGATGAGTAGAAAGGGAGGGCCAACATGGAGTTGAGCTGGCAGGTGACGACGCCCGTCACCAGTTTGAAACGTTTTTTAAATAATCAGGGGGTCAGCCACCGGGTCTTCAGCGACCTGAAGCAGGCGGGAACCATCCGCGTCAACGGCCAGGTGGTCACACCAGCTGTTGATTTAAATGTGGGGGACACCGTCACGGTCGGCTTACCCGCCGAAGTTGCGGACGATGCCGTGGCGACGAGTGAGACGCCCATCACGGTGCTATTTGAAAACCGTGACTGGTTGGTGGTGGACAAGCCCGCTGGCCTCAACGTGGTGCCGGGACCCGCTAACCGCACGGATACGCTGGTCAACCGCATCAAGGGTTACTGGCTGGCCGAGGACGCGGAGAACCAGGTACCTCACATTTTGACGCGGCTGGACCGTTTTACGAGTGGGGTGGTCTGGGTTGCCCGGCACCGCTTGGCCAATAGCCTCGCGAGTCAGCTACAGGCGGCCCATCAGGTGGATAAACGCTATCTGGCGGTGGTCAGTGGTCAATTGCCTGACGACCACGGCATCATTGATGCGCCGTTAGCCAGCGACCCGGCCGGCTACAACCAGATGGTCTCCCCGGACGGCAAGCCCGCGAAGACGGAGTACTGGGTCGAGAAGCGGTTTCCAAACGCCACGTTGGTTCGTGTGAAATTACATACGGGGCGGACGCACCAGATTCGCGCCCATTTTGCCTCGTTAGACCATCCCTTAGTCGGGGATGAGCTGTATGGCGGTCCGCAATTAGCGGGGATGACGCGCCAGGCGCTGCACGCCCACACGTTGGCATTTACGGACCCCTTTACCGGGGAAGATCGGGCCTTTACCAGTGCGCCACCCGCTGACTGGCAAGCCCTGATTCAACAATTATCTGAGGAGTGACGAAACAATGACAGAGGCGGACGAATTAACCTGCTTAGTCGATGGGGCCCCCATTTCGCTGGAGACGAGCCTACAGCTGGCGGAGCTGGACGTGGGGCTGCGGAACCGCATCAAGCGCGACTATCCCCAAAGCAAGCCGACCGATTACATTTGCGGGCATCATTTATTAAAATACCGGTTAGACCACGTGGATGCGATGATCAACGCCGATTTAAAGCAGACAAAAAAGATTAATCACAAATTGACCAAGGCCCTGCAGAGCGACGACTACGACATCATCGACGTGAACGACAGCCTGAAGGAAAGTCTCACATTTGGCCAGAAGGTGTCCGATGACGTTGCCCGGTTCGGGGGCTCATGGGGCTTTATCCTCGTTTTCATGTTCGTCCTAATTGGCTGGATGATCGTTAATGGCCTGCACGTCTTTGGGGCGAACTTTGACAACTACCCCTTCATTCTGTTAAATTTAGTCTTGAGCTGTGTCGCAGCGATTCAGGCACCCATCATCATGATGAGCCAGAACCGCTCCGCAGACCGGGACCGGATGATGGCCGAAAACGACTATCACGTGAACCTCAAGTCCGAGCACGAACTGCGGTTACTTCACGCTAAGGTCGATCACTTGGCGCAGAACCAGGTCCCACACACCATGGAGATCGAACGGTTTCAGTTAGAAATTTTAGGTGAAATTCGTCAAGAACTAGCCGAATTGCGGGAGGCCAAGGCCACCCCTGATGCGGCAGAACGAAGGGAGTCTCACCATGAGCAAGTGGATCACCGCTAGTCTCTTATTTATTGTTGGCTTAATCTTCGGCCAACGAGTCGCCGGGCACGTTGCCCATTAAGTAAAATCTTTTTTGATAGGCCTGACGGTCAGCGTTCGCGCTAACCGCCGGGCCTATTTCTGTGGGGTTGAACGCTGGTTTTGTGCTGTAAGCACCAAATAACTGACCGTCTATGATTGAAGATAAATCATGGTAAATGATTAGCAATTATTTGTTCATTACCATCCCTAAGCCATTCAGAAAAATAGTTTTTAATCGGGTAAGGTGCTACAGTTATCGCCGGAAATTATTGAAGAGTGAGGTGAGAGGTTATGGTAAATACGCTAATAATATATGCGCATCCTTATAACTATCTCGTCTGTGTGATTAATTTGAATATGCCGGTTGATAAGGATTTTGTAAATAGATTCACTGAACAGGATGAAATTTACGCGGATCAGGTCCGAGCGCTGTGTCAATAATTGAGAAGAAAGTGAAGAGATGAAAAATGTAAGACTTTATGTAGGCGTACTGAGAAAGTATAAGAGCTTGTTTATCTATATAACAATGTTTTATCTCTCTATGGGAATTTCAAAGTATACGCAAATTCTATACTTTCAACAAAACGGCAAGTTAATAAACTTTTCGCTGGCATATTCGGCGATGGCCATTGCTGGCTCATTTTCTTTCTTGATAACCAATAGATTAGAAGGAATGAGTTTGAGAAAGGTTGCGAAAATTCTTGGATTAATTTACGCAACAGGTATGATTCTGAGAGTCTTCTTTCAAAGTAGCTGGATAGCTATTATCTCGGGCAGCATCTCAGGTTTTGGAGCGGCTATTCTAATCTTAGTAGTGAGAAAGTGGATTTATGCGGAGTCGGATAAAAATCCGGAGGACAAGCAGATCCTAATTTCTTCTCGATACACAATAATGCAGATTACGTCATTACTAGCAACGCTAGTCACGGGGCTGATCCTATTCATTTTTTCATCAAGTAACGTCGTGTACATTGTAATCTTAGCGGCAACAGCTATGGCAATAATTTTGTTGCCGGCTAATTCCGTTCCTGCAGATGGTGAAATCAAAATTGAAAAGAAATCAAAGGTCTTTGCATTGCCAGTAAATCGTGTTCGGGGTCTGTCGTATTTGGTTGCTGTCATCTTTATGGGAATAACAACTTCTATCGTTGATCCGATTGCTCCTGCACTACTGCGAGCCACTGGGTATAACGTTGGTGCGGTAAGTGTCATCATTACCTCCTTGGGGGTGGTGACCATGCTGTCCGCGTTCCTGTTTCAGCTACCGATTTTTAACAAGCAGCCAGCACGTTATTTTTGGCTTGTTGAGCTGTTTTCAGGGAGTATCATTATCTTCTGTGGGTTAATGACCCGAAATCAATACATTTGGATTATGATTGCTTTTATCGTAATGTCTGTCGAAGGTACAGGATTTTTTATACTGAAAGAACTAGTGGAATATGATATGTTTCCCAAGGAAGAAACCGTCGTTTATTTAGGATTAGCACAATCAGGATTTTTGATTGGGGATGCAATCGGTGCGCCAGTAGGGACATTTCTTTTCCAGTTTGTAAGTGGACGAATTTTGCTTATATTGTATGGAGTAATGGCGATGATTTGTGGCTTTTCGTATATGGAGCTTTCTAAAGTATTTGAACGAGATAAACTACGTGCTTGAAGCCAGAGAGACACTCACAGGGATTCAGTCCGACTTGCGAAGAGCTTTCTCTGAAAGAGGCATCACAATGTTTTTATTCATGGCTTTGAGAACAGCTCTCACTCACAAATTACATGAGTAAGAGCTGTTTTACTGAGTATTATTAGAGCTGGGATTATGTTCATTCAATCGTGACCAGCATGGGATGAAATTATGCTATTTCGAATCACCTCAACACAGCAGGTGTCCTCCTGGAAGCCGCAGGCGGCAATTTACAGCAAACCCAGTCAGCAGTTCAGCCCCATAGCAAATTCGTTGACAAAGGCGCGGGGCTCCGGTAGGCTAGTGAGAGAACTAGAAATGGAGGATTTTTTGTGATAATTCGTGAAGCTCGACCAGTGGATGCGCCTCAAATAGCACCGCTGATGAACTTGATCTACGACGAAATGGCTTTGACCGACCTGGAAGACGTTCCAGGCCCCGATTTACTGAAGGTCATCACGGCGGCGTACCGTACGCGGACTTACTTGTCCGGTGCGGCAACCACGGTGGTGGCCGAGGCCAATGGCCAAGTAGTTGGGGTAGCATTTGGCTATCCGGGCGAAAAAGAAGACGTTGTAGATGACGTGATGACTCGCCTGGCAGCTAATAGTGCCGCTTTCGACGAACCATTTGATTTAGACTCAGAGACCGAAGCGGGTGAATGGTACTTGGATTCACTCGCTGTCTCACCGGACCATCAGGGCAAGGGAATCGGCCGCCAGTTGTTGCGGGCCTTACCCGTTTACGCCCAACGAGACCGGCAATCGGTGATCGGCTTAAACGTCGATTTCGAAAACCCTGGCGCGATGCGGTTGTATGAACGCATGGGCTACGAGGTGACCGGGACACAGATGATTGGGGACCATGAGTATTACCACATGCAACTAGAGATTGGCGAACGCGTCCGTCTCGCAAACTAAGTGATTTTTAGTAAGGCCACCCGGCACTAGTTGGGTGGCCTTTTTAGTCGTGAAAAATGGCAATGTGTGGCGCATTTCGTTCCCGACGGTGAGCTCAAGGCGCCCTGCTATGGGGTCGGTTCCAGCCTGAGAGGCGGGCTTCCACCTCAACTTTGAGCCCAAGAGCGGTCTCAAAGGTTGTCCCGCGGGCTAGGTCGGGCAAGAACCCCGGCCAAGGCCGCCGACACAGCTGGGCGCCTTGGCTCACCTCTGGTCACTCCGGCAACGTCCGCATTTTCTCAGACTGGTAGCTGACAGAAGACGGTCACAGGTATTCCTGAATAAATGGTTGACTAGTGTTCTTAGGCTGTCAAAAGATTATTCAAAACTTTTTGTTGCAAATACAGCATAATTGATTTACACTAATTTCATCGATTCGATAGTTATTAGTTCACTTAGGCAGGTTGCCATGAGTGAGATTGGGACTAGGTAATCAATGTCAGTGACCAGAGGTGGGCCAAACTGACCAGCTGTGTCGGTGGTCTTAGCTGAGGGGGTTACTCAGCTTAGAGCACGGGACGTGCTTGGAAACTCGCGGGTCTTGCGAGGTTTCAAGCCGAGCTGGCAGACCGCTTCTCAGGCTGGCAGCGTTCCCCACAGCAGGGCGGTTTGAGCCCACCGCCGGGAACGGCAATTGATTTGGCGAGGAGGGGAAGAATTGACTGAAATTTTACGACCGCTGGGCAACATTTCGCGGGCCTTGGATTCCATTGCGAATCATGAATTTCAACGGGTGCAGCTCACTAAAGGCCAGTATCTCTACCTGGCCCGGGTGGCCGAGCATCCCGGCATTATTTTAGAGCGACTGGCCGAGCTGTTGCGGGTCGACCGCACAACGGCGGCCAGGGCCGTGCAGAAGCTGACGACTGCGGGTGTCTTGGAAAAGCGACCGGACGATACGAACCGCAAGATCAAGCGACTGTTCGTCACGGCGCAGGGTGAGCAGGTGTACCCGCTAGTCAAACGCGAAAATGACTACTCGAACAACCGCGCCCTCCAGGGATTCACCCCGGCCGAGGCGGCACAGTTAGCGAGCTACTTGGAACGCGTGGACGCGAACGTCGTGCAGGATTGGGTCGCCGTTAAACAAGGACAAACCAGAACTTATTAAAAGGAGCAAAAACAATGACAGGAAAAATTAAATTATGCACCCCAGATGACGTAAAGGCTTTACAGGCGGTTAGTCGGGCAACATTTGCCGACACGTTTGGCGCGGTGAACACACCGGCAGATTTGGCCAAGTATTTGGACGACAGTTACAACGAAGCCCAACTCCTACAGGAAATGCAACAACCGACGAGTCAATTTTCCTTCATCCTAGTTGATGATCAGGTGGCGGGGTACGTGAAATTAAACTGGGGTCCTACGCAGTCCGAAGAGCAGGGCGATGGCAACCTGGAAATTGAACGGATCTACATCCTGCCTGAATTCAAACGTCAGGGACTGGGGAAGCAGCTGTACCAGTACGCCGTGGAAAAAGCGCAGGCGTTGCAGTTAGCTGCCATTTGGTTGGGCGTTTGGGAAAATAATACGTCGGCCCAAAAGTTTTACGAGGCGATGGGCTTCAAGGAAATTGGCGACCACGTCTTCCAGCTAGGAACCTCAAAACAACGTGATTTAATTTTACAAAAGACGCTGGTATAATGAGGCTTACGTAAATAAAAAATGACGCATTGAGGAGACTGACATGAAAGATAATATTCAAATGGGCGACGCTGATTTCGCCAAGATGATGCTGGTTCTGAAGGAGCCCGTGACGCAAGCCAACCACAAGGAATTCAAGTTCCTCGATGGTACCGAGACCGGTGAGATGCAAGAGATTGCCCCCGGTATCTGGGCGATGCCTGCCTACATGCAGGAAGATGATGACTTTACGATGTTCTTCCTGACGACGCAGATTGAATCGGGCGAGACCGTCATGGCCTTTGCGACCGGTGAAACGGCTGACGGCGATTTCCGATTGAGCCAACCCCTGGTGACGGGTGCCGGGCTGAACGTCTTGAACGAACAGCAACCCAACCGGGCCAAACGTGTCTTAAAATTTTTAAATGATATTTCTAAAGCGGATGAGGGTAACTGGCGGATGGTCGATTAGTCTTGGCGTGACAAGTTGGAGGTGGTCGCATGGAACAGACGACCAAGGCATTTAACCTGCCCCTCCTCCTCGCACCCTTTGTCTCGCGACTAGGTAGCACGCTGTACTTATTCGGTTTAAATTGGTTCGTGGTGCAGGCCACGGGCAACGCGGCTCTACTGGGGATTATTCAGGCCATCGGTGGGGTCGTTTTATTTTTCGGCGATTTACTCTGTGGGGTGGTCGTGGATAACTTTAATCGTAAACGCATCGTGGTCAGCGCGGAGTTGCTCAGCGTGATTGGTTGTTTGGCCTGTGCCTGGTGGCTGGATCCCCAGCACATCACGGCGGGACCGTTGATTACCTTGACCGTGATTTTGGACGTGGGGCTGGCGTTTAGTTTGCCAGCGGCCAAGGCCATGATTCCGGAACTGATTACCTTGGCGGGGCGGCAACGGTTCAACGCCGTCAGCAACACCCTGATTGATCTGGCCGACATCTGTGCGCCACTGATTGGTGGGGCGCTGCTGGCCATGCACTGGCTCGACCTGCGGGGATTCTTGGTGCTCAACGGCTCGTCCTTTCTCCTGTCGTTTCTCTTTTACCTCAGCATTCACTACCACCAGCCGGTCAAGGATGATTCCCGGTTGGGCGTGAAAGAAAGCCTGCTGACGGGCTGGCGCTACGTGTGGCAGCGGCCCGGCTTGGTGGAAACCATCGTGTTAGGCGGACTGATCAACGTGCTCTATGCGGCGGTACGGTTAGTCTTGCCGTACAACGTCAATCACCTGTACGGAGGCGATTCGGCACGGTACAGTTACCTACTAATGATTTTGGCGGTCGGCGGCATCCTGGGTGGACTGCGGTTGACCCTGGACCACCGGCCACCCAAGCGGCAGCAAAACTATGCCGACCTGATATTGGCCGCCGTGGCCCTGTTGGTTGCTGGGGTGTGGGCCAATTACTGGGTCCTGCTGGCGGTCAGCGGCGTCTTCGGTTTTTGCTATTCATGCTTTGAAATTCGGGCAATCACCATCACCCAAGATTTAACGGCACCGGAGTTCTTGGGCCGGATGTTTGGCATTCTTTTCCTGGCCATCGATGCCTTTCAGCCCGTGGGGAGCTTTGTCTTCGGTTTCGTCACGGACTGGCTGGCAAATGGCACGCTAATTGTCATTGGCCTGCTGCTCTTAATGGGTTTGGGGCTTATCAATCGGTGGTATCAACGCTTAATTGGCTAAAAACGATAGTTAAGACAATGCGTTGACCTGGCTTGACGGACTCTCTATACTAGGTACTAATCTATTCCTTTAACGTTGTCCCGTGAGGCAGTGAAGGGTGCACGTTCTGGCAGTTGCCGGGCTAAGTCTAGGCTAAAAGGGTGGGCACATCGTTTCCTTACGGAGGCGATGTGCCTTTTTTTCTATCTCATAACTTGGAGGTCTTTGTGCATGAAAGAACCAACGCGTTACCGCAATCCGGATGCCTTGATTGATATTTGGGAGCGGCCCAGTTGGGGTCAGTGGTTTGGTCTCTCGCTTCAGCATTTATTTTCCATGTTTGGGTCCACGGTGCTGGTCCCGATTCTCGTCGGGTTAAATCCCGGCATTGCGCTGTTTAGTTCCGGTGTCGGCACCCTGATGTACATCTTGATCACGCGGGGGAAAATTCCTGCGTACATGGGGTCCAGTTTTTCCTTCATCGTGCCCATGGTGGCGCTGATGAAGACGACCGGGTATCCTGGGATTGCCCAGGGGACGCTGGCGGTCGGGGCCGTTTACCTGATTGTGGCCCTGGTGGTCGCGATGATTGGGTCGGACTGGATCAACAAGGCCCTGCCGCCAATCGTGGTCGGGCCGATGGTCATGGTGATTGGGCTGTCACTAGCAAGTAGCGCCGCCCAGAAGGCCACAGTCGACAGCGCCGGTGTGTATCACTGGCAGTATTTTGCGGTGGCGATGGCCACGCTACTGCTGACGATTGGTTTTAATCTCTACTTACGCGGCTTCCTGTCGCTGGTGCCAATCCTGCTGGGCATCATCGCGGGCTATCTGATTGCCACGGCGGTCGGCCTGGTCAATTTCAAACCGGTCATGCAGGCGGCCTGGTTCCAGCTGCCCAGCTTTGAGGTCCCGCTACTGAGCTATCCACTGCACTTCTACTGGGGAGCCGTGATCAGTTTGGCACCGATTGCGTTCGTGACCATGACCGAGCACATCGGGCACATTACCGTGCTAAATGAACTGACGCACCGCAACTTCTTCGAAGACCCCGGCCTGCAGCACACGTTAGCGGGGGATGGCCTCGCCTCGATTATTGCCAGCTTTGTTGGGGGCCCACCCGTGACCTCTTACGGGGAAAACGTGGGTGTCCTGGCCATCACGCGGGTTCACAGTGTCTACGTCCTGATTGGGGCCGCGGTCTTCGCCGTCATCTTTAGCTTTGTCGGCAAGCTGAGCGCGCTGATTGAAAGTATCCCGAACCCCGTGATTGGTGGGATTAGCTTCCTACTATTCGGGGTGATTGCCTCCAGCGGGATGCGGATTCTGATTGAGAAGCACGTCGATTTCAATCGCAAACGCAACCTGATGATTGCCTCGGCCATTCTGGTCATTGGAATCGGCAACGCCTACCTGAAGATTGGGCAGTATGAGTTTTCGGGGCTGGCAGTGGCGGCGGTGCTGGGTATCGTCTTAAACCTGGTCCTCCCAGACAACGATTAGTAACCATACAGTCATGACATTTCCGCTCCCGACGGCGGGTTCAAGGTGCCCTGCTGTGGGGCCCACCTCCAGCCAAAGCAGGCGGTCTTCCGGTTCGTCTTGAAACCTCGTTGAGAATCACGAGTTTCCAAGGACGGCCCATGCCCTAGGCTAGGAAAGGACCCTAGCCAATGCCATCGACACAGCTGGGCACCTTGACCCGCCTCTGGTCGCTCAGACATCATGCTTGAGTTACTAATCGTTGTGGAATTTAGCTATAGTTGTCTGGTCTTCGTTCCAAATAGTGTGGGTACAGTTGCGCTTGTGCTTCAGAAATTCTGCCAATGATGATAAAGTGTAAACAAAGAGCGACCACAATTCTCCATGTACGGAGGGCTGTGGTCGCTTTGTTTGGTTGTTAGATTAAGCATGTACTGCGCTCAGTTGAAATGGTGTAGCAGATTGTCAGTGACCAGAGGTGGGTCAAGGTTGACAGCTGTGTCGATGGTCTTACCTGAGTGGTTCTCTCAGGTTAGAGCATGGGACGCCCTTGAAGACTGTGGTTTTCAGGCTTCAAGGCGAGGCGGAAGACCGCCCCTCAGGCTGGAGCCGTTCCCCACAGCAGGCAACCTTGAACCCACCGTCGGGAACGGTCTACAACAATCTATTACAGCCATTTCACCCAATAGAGAAGTAGCGGAGGACGGCCATGGCCATGATGCCCACGACGACCACCATCAGGAGACTCTTGGTCAGCACGCCGGCTAGCGTGGCGGGGATGGCTGCCAGGCAGTTAGCGATGTTGAGCGTGGCTAAATGTCCCGCGTGGGCGACGAATAGACTCTCACAGCACAGCGCCGTCATGATGGTGATGGGCACGAAGGAGAGAAAGCTGATCAGCCACGCTGGCATGTTCAGTGATTTGACAAAGGCAAACGGGAGCACCCGTGACAGGACGGTGATGGCCCCGCAACCCAGGATGACCCAGAGCTCAGTTAGACTTATCGACATTTTTTCAACTCCATTCCAAATAGACAGCCGGCGACGGTCGCCACTAGCAGGGCAAAGTTTTGACTCATCACGCCAATCAGGAAGTAATAGGCCAGCGCGACGAAGGCCATGACGCTCAATTGCAGGGTCATTCCCAGATGTTTGTCACTAATCAGTTGTAAGTAGACCAGGCCGATGAACATCGCCGTCAGGGCGAAATCAAAGCCAAAACGGGTGGGGTCCGCAATCAGGCCGCCGAGGATGGCGCCGACGACGGTCGATAGGCCCCAGACTAAGTAGGCGATCACGTTGGCCGCGGACTGCCAAGCAAAGCTGAGTTTGCCGTTGGTCTTATTTTGCTTGTTCATGGCCAGGGCAAAGGTTTCGTCGGTCACCAGCGTCCCAATCAAGAGGTTACGCGTGAGGGACTCGTGTTTGAAATACTGCGCCAAACTGGTACTCATCAGAATCATCCGCGAGTTTACCAGGAAGGTCGAAATAAAAATAGCAGATAGCGGATCATGCAGCAGGAGCATGCTGGTGATAATGAATTGCGCGGAACCGGCGTAGACGACAAACGATAGCCCGGCGACCACTAACAAACTCAGGTGACTGGTGTGGGCGACGATGCCAAAAGCTAGGCCTACCCCGATATAGCCAAAGACGGTGGGGAGGACGTCACGAACCCCGGTCCGAAAGGTGAGTGAAGGACTCATAAGAGACTTCCTTTCTGTTCTCTAATTAGTTTTTAATTTCAAGTTTAGCGCTAACTTATGGCTGCGTAAACCCGTAATTTATTCGTAAGATTGTCATGTAAATTTTTTGAACTGAAAAGGTTGCATTTCGGTAAAGGTGGTTGTATGATACTCTCATTGATGTTGAATGAAAGTGAGGGTATGGGCGATGAAGATGAACTTAACTGAATTGGCAGCATCAGCACACGTTGACGCAAGCCGCATTGAGGATTACGTGAAGAATGGACTTTTAGGGAAGGAACATTCCGTCACGGAATTCGATGATTCAGATTTGTACTGGATCGACATGATTCAATGTTTTCAGGATAACGGGACGTCTTTAGACGACTTATCCGGGTTATTACCACGTTGCCGTAAGGGCCAAACGCAGTTAACTCAGGTGAATTAGCAAGTCATTAAGGTAATGAATCGGTAAAATGTACCACTAAGCAGCTCCGCGGGTCCAGCCCGTGAGCTGCTTTTCTTTTTGCCTTGGTGTTTGAACTGCACTCCCGGCGGTGGTCCTTTGCTCCCCACGCTGTGGGGGACGACTGCGGCCTGAGAAGCGGTCCTCCGTCTCGCCTGGAAACCTCGAAAGACCCGAGTTTCCCAGGTCGCCCCATGGCCTAACCCGGGTGAGAAACCCCGGCTAAGGCCATCGACACAGCGAAGTCCGCAAAACCACCTCTGGTCGCTCACACAGGCAAAGGAAAACAGCTCGTTCTTTTCATCTTTAACTAGTGTATTTGGACTCAGACTGTGAGGGACGATTTTCTTGAAGCCTCTCTGTATTCCGCGAGTTTTCAAGGTTGTCTTATGGGCTACGGAGGACACCTTGAGCTGTCTCTGACCGCTCACCTAAGCTAAATTAAGCAGCTTAGGTGTTTCTAGTTAAGGATGATTACCTCAACATATGACAACCTTCATGGGGATGACGGCGTTCTGCAGCCAATCCACCGCAAAAGTTGCCAATCCACACCACAGGAGCCGTGAGGGCGGGCAAAATAAACTCAGCCGTGGGAATTATCTTAGTGGTGGGCTTTGCCACTTAGATAATTGGTGTCTTTGAAACTCGGTTCTCAGAGGTTCAAAGCAAGTCTGAAGACCGCACTTTGGCTTCAGGCGTCCGCCCACAGCGTCACGGTTTATTTTGCCCGCCCGGTAAGGCGCTGGCGAGAGACCATGTTGCCAACTATCATCAATTACCGGATGCAAAAAGCACGTTCGGACCAACCTCACGGGATTGGACTGAACGTGCTTTTAATCATGCTTATTTCTTGATCTGAGCAATCAACTGCTTCATCGCTTGTGCTTGGAAAGCAGCGGCAGCCTGTTGCGTGACCTTCTTTTGTTGCGCAGCGGACATGGTTGGGTTCTTGGTCATGGCGGCCATCACAGCCTTCTTGACGTAAACCGTGGCAGCGGCCTTTTGCTTAGCTTGGAAGCTCTTGGACTTCGCCATCTTTTGCAATTGCTTAGCCTGGGTGGCACTCAACACGGTCCAGTTCTTGTTGATGTAGATCGTGTTGGCTTCCTTCACGTAGGTGTGCCCGTTACCGGACAGGCCAAACCAGAAGCTGGCAGCGCCACTCTTGAATTCCCAGTACGTCTTTTTCGTGACGATTCGGTTGGTGCCGGTCGTGCGCTTGACCACGTTTTTAGTCGTGACCTTAGCAGCCGTGTGACTGGTCTTCTTGGCGTTGGCACTGGTCTTGTAAACGTAGACCTGGTGCTTGTTGGCCGTGCCAATGGGTTGGTACAGCATCATTGGCAGTTGCTTCGAGGGGGAAGCGGTGTAGATCTGTTGCGTTGAGGTCTTGGTGACCTGGTGCATCCCGTAGTGGTCATGGTCATTTTTCACCATGAAGAAGATGCTAGTCAGCAGGCCGATGACGGCAACGGCGGTCAGGATATTGCTGAGTGGCCGGTTCTGCACGTAAACGTAGAAGACAAAGGACAGGACGGCGCAAATAATCATTGAAAAGATAATCATTAGGCGGCACCTCCTTCGGTAGCTTCCGCATTTTCTTGTTGCGCATTCTTATCGGCTAAATGGACGGAGCGGTTGCTGCCCTTCATGAAGAAGGCAACGACTAAGGCGACCACACAGAAGCCAACGGCAATCCAGAAGGCGGCGTGGTAACCGGACAAGGTCGCGTTGATAGCACCATTAGCGTAGCTCAACGGGTTGGTCGTCAAGACGTGCTTGGCGGGCATTTGCCCCTTAGTCACGTTGGTCAAGACACTGATCAGAATGGCGGTCCCAACAGAACTAGCGACTTGCCGTTGTGTGTTGTTGACGGCGGTCCCATGAGAAATCATGTTCAGTGGTAAGGCGTTCATCCCAGCAGTGGTCGTTGGCATCATGACCATGGCAATCCCAAACATCCGCAGGGCGTACAGCAAGACGATGTACAGCGTTGACGTATCCTTGGTGATCCAGACGAATGGTAAGGTCCCAATCGTCAAGAGGAACATCCCCATCGTGGCCAAGCGTTTAGCCCCGAAACGGTCAAATGCACGCCCAGTAATGGGACTCATAATCCCCATCATGAGGGCCCCAGCTAACAGGGTCAACCCAGAATGGAAGGCCGACATCCCTTTAACCATTTGCAGATAAAGGGGAATGACCATTTCGACTCCGACCATGGCCATGTTGACCACGGAACTCAGAATTGCAGAGATGGTGAATTCTTTTGATTTGTAAACCCGGAAGTTCAAGAACGGATCCTTCATGGTCAATTGACGCCAGATGAAGAGGCCTACGAAGATGAACCCGATGGCTAACGTGGAGAGGACAATGGCACTGCCCCAACCGTCGTCACCAACGGAGGAGAACCCGTATAGCATGCTCCCGAAACCAATCGTGGATAAGATAACAGATAAGATATCTAATGGTTCCTTGTGGGTTTCCAGAACGCTGTGCATAATCCAGAAACTAGCGATAACAACCACGGCAACGATTGGAATGATCATCCCGAAGAGGTCACGCCAAGTCCAGTTGTCAATGACCCACCCGGATAAGGTTGGCCCAATGGCGGGTGCCAGGCCAATAACGATTCCGGCAAGCCCCATGGCAGTCCCACGTTTGTTAGCGGGGAAGATGGTCAGCATCAAGGTTTGCAGTAATGGCATGGAAACCCCGACCCCAACGGCTTGGATGAGCCGGCCAATCAGCAACATTGGGAAGCTGACGGCGGACCAGCAGAGAATGGTACCGACTAAGAAGGTCGATATGGCCCCAATGTACAGCCATTTTGAACTGATCGTCGTGAGTAACCACGCACTAATTGGGATCATGATCCCGTTAACCAGTAAGAAACCGGTCGTTAACCATTGTACGGTGGAGGTCGAAACATCAAAGGCCTTCATCAGAGTTGGGTAGGCGGTACTTAAGATAGTTTGATTCAGTACCGTACAGAAAGTTCCAATCAACAGTAGGACGACTAATAGCGTCCGGTTGTAGGACTTTCCGTTGGTATCAATTGCATTTCCCAATTATAATTCCCTCTTTTTCTTAAAATTAATTCTGCAATAACTATACGCAGATTTGCTATCTTTGTCAACTAGCTTGACATCCTTTTTAAAATATCTATACTAGTTGGAGAAAAGGATACATCAATCTGAGAAGAACTCTTAAATTTTACAACCGTTTTCATTTAACCTATAATTGAATTTCTCTTAAAGCCATGACGAAGGGTGGACGTTACGTACATGAACGAAGATGTCTCAAATTTATTAAAAAAAATGCCAATTGAAAAACTAATTTTAGGAATTGGCGATGTGGCCGCAGCAACTGGGGTGTCGCAGAGCCAGGTGCGCTACTGGGAGAGTAAGGGCTACATTCACAGCGAGAGCTCCAGCGATGGGAAGAACCGTAAGTTTTCCTATAAGACGGTGCTGAAGGTCCAACAGATTAAAACGTACTTGGACGATGGCTATACTTTAGCGGGGGCCGTTAAGCAAGCCCAACGGCGGGGCGCTTACTTTGACATGCTGCGTTCCTTCTTTGAGGGACGTTTCGTGACAATGGACATCGACGCGGAACATACTGAAATTAAGTTGGGGAGCTTTGATCCGGAGCCTGGCAAAGACCTAGTTGCTGAACGAATTGACGGTAAATGGCAATTTAAGCTGATTGCTAGCACGAAATAGGGCGATTTCATTGTTTATCGCCGGTAAGAATGGTAATCTGAAGACACGGGAGAGCATTTGGTGGTTGGCAGAAAAAACTTTCGATACCAATCGATCTTCTGGCTGGATTGGTGGTCAATCATGTTGTTGACGTGTTGTGAAACCAGGCGAATAACCATTAGTAATAGCGCGTTTATCTTGCGCATGGACTACGTTGGCACTATGTCAGCGTAAGCAATCGTGAAACTAAAACGACGTGTTTTATGAAAAATAACATTTTTTATTTTTCACTCGCCTGCCGTTGCTCCCGCTAGGTTCATCCGAGTTTAGAAAGTTCTCGGATGGGCTTTTTTTTTCGGCCTAAAATTGATGTTGGAGTCCGCCTTACCGGGCAGCGTAAATGGGCCGGAACGCTGTGGGCGGGCGACTGAAGCCTGGGAAGCGGTCTTCAGCCTTACTTTGAGCCGCCAAGGTCGCGTCTCAAAGATACCAGTTATCTAACCGGCAGAGCCGGTAAGGTAACTCCCACGGCTGAGCCCATTTACGCCGCCCTCACGGCTAACATAGATTTAGACCGAAACAAGTCCACCGGTCCTGCGGTGTGTTGTTGGTCTAGATCAGGATTACCGGGCCGGGGGATGTCTTCTATGGATAATGGACTGGGCGCCAACAACAATTATATAAAGGCTAAAGTTACCAGGTAGGTATAAGCGTTAAGGGCCTGAAACGTTTATGAAAACATGAAATAACCTTAAGAAAATGAACGAAAAATGAGAAACCAAATCGGCCATAAAACGCGTGGTTGTCAGCTTTCATGACTTTCTAGTGAAAATGTTTGGAAAAAGCGGATTTATTTTGTTGTATTCTTTGGCGAACGTGTTAAGATTACAAAATCGCTTTAAAACAAAACTAGAAGGATGGTGTTAACACATGCTGTTACGACAAGCTACTATGGCTGACTTACCACAAATTGAATCGATTATCCGGGACGGACGAGAATTACTCGCTGCCCAAGCAATTGACCAATGGCAGGGGGCTTACCCCACCACGTCAATCTTAGTTGATGACATTCACCAAGGCTGGACCGTTGTTTTGGAAGAAAACAACGAAATTTTAGGGACCGCTGCATTGATTCCCGGGGAGGATCCGACCTATAAACAGATCGATGGTCAGTGGCTGACCAAGCAAGCCCCATACTTGGCTATTCACCGCGTAGCAGTATCTAGCCACCATCACGGTCGTGGACTGGCTGGGCAATTATTCCAACGGTTATTTGACCAAATCGACCACGCTGCTTCTATCGAAAGTATCCGGATCGATACGCATCCCCAAAACATGGCGATGCAACACATCATCAAGAAGAGCGGTTTCAGTGAAACTGGGACGATTGATTTAGCCGCAGCGGGGATGCCCGGTACGACCGACTTTGCCTACGAACGGTTAACGGCCAACGCTAAGCCAGCACATCTGGCAACGACTGAAACGGTTAAGTAGGACAACGACTGACCTGACGGGTCTGGGTGCCATTTACTGACGCCAAAATAAACTTAAATCTACTATAATAAAGGGTTGGTTTCGCTTTCAGCGGAATCGACCCTTTTTCGTAGGTCTTGCCGATTGCTGAGATGGATTATAGTTATGCGAAGAGTAGGGGGTATCGGAAGAGCAGGTTGGCGAACGGGTCTAAACCAGTCTCAGCCGCAGGGGTCCGGAAAAATGGGCTAAGCCGTGGGAGTCGTCTAACCGGCTAGGCCGGTTAGACGACTGGTACCTTTGAGACGCGCCCTTGGCGGCTCAAAGTAAGGCTGAAGACCGCCTCCCAGGCTTCAACCGTCCGCCCACAGCGTCACGGCCCATTTTTTCGGACCCCGGAGGCGAAATCAAGACACAAGACCCAAGAACCAACAAAAACGTGAGGTTCGCCGAAAACCGGCTTTTCAATTACCCTAAACTCTGCGATAATGGAGAGTAGCAAGGTAATGGGGGCGGAGCAATTGGAGAAGAGTCTGTCGGGCGGTCGGTTCCTACTGGTCACCGTGTTAAATGTGGTCATTACGATTTTTGAATTGGTAGGGGGCCTGTTTTCTGGGAGCCTGTCACTGCTGTCCGATGCGTTTCATAATTTAGGGGATGCGTTCTCCGTGGTACTGAGTTACGCGGCGCACCGCATTGGGGGGCGCCGTCAGACCCGGAGCAACACGTATGGGTACCGCCGCGCTGAGATTTTAACGGCGCTGTTAAATGCCGGCGTGCTGGTCATTATTTCTCTGGTTTTGGCGGGTGAGGCCGTACGGCGTTTGCTGCATCCGGAACCGGTCAAGGGTGATATCATGTTGCTGGTGGCCGTCATTAGTTTTCTGGCCAACCTGTTTTCCACGGTGTTACTCAACCATGGCGCCAAGCACAACCTGAACATTCGGGCCACGTACCTGCACCTGTTGAGCGATGCCTTGGCTTCCGTGGGGGTTATCGTGGGGGCCGTGCTGATCACTGTTTGGCAGATCAGCTGGGTCGACCCGTTGATTACGATTTTGGTGGCCGCGTACATCGTGTACGAGTCGTGGCCCATCATCAAGCAGACGTTTGGTATCCTGATGGAAGCCTCACCGAAGCTGGACTACGATGCGATTGCCCACGACCTCTGCCAACTGCCTGAGGTCGAAGGGGTCCATCATATTCACGCCTGGTTAATTGATGAGAACAACATTGTTTTCTCAGTCCACGTGAACATGGACGACCTGCCTTTGAGCAAAATCGAACCAATCTACCGGCAGATAGAAGCACTACTGTGTCACAAGTATGGGGTGAACCACGTAACGATTCAGGCCGAGTGCCGACGGGGTCAGGACGAAGATCTCTTCTATGATCAGAACGACTGGCGGCATGATTAGCCTTGCACTTCGGGGAAATTCGCGGTATAAATGAGACACAATCTAGATGAGGTGAACTGTGATGACTCCGATGAAGGAGGATTATTTAAAAATTATTTTCGAGCTGGGTGGCAAACAGAAAAAGGTTTCCAACAAACAAATTGCCATTAGCTTGAATATTGCGGCCGGTTCCGTAACGGAAATGGTCAACAAGATGGCCGCGGAAGGCCTGGCTGAGCATACGCCCTATGCCGGGATTTCGTTGACCAACAAAGGGATTCGGCTGGCGGAAGATTTGGTCCGTAAGCACCGAATCTGGGAAGTTTTCTTAGTCGAGAAGCTGAACTATGATTTGCCTGACGTGCATGATGAGGCTGAGGTTTTGGAACACGTAACGAGTGCTAAAATGGTCAACGCTCTGGATGACATGTTGGGGAACCCCACGCACTGTCCCCATGGTGGCGTGATTCCCGACCGTTACGGCCACTATCACGAAGATAGTCATACCGTGTTGAACGATGCCGCCGACGGAGAAATTGTGTCGGTCGACCGATTCATTGATAACCATGATCTGTTAACCTATCTGGGCGATTTGAAATTGGATATCGGGGATCAACTAAAGGTCTTGAAGCACGATCCGTTCGAGGGTCCCGTGACGGTGCAAAACCTGACGGACAACGCCGAACTCATCGTGAGTTACAAGGCGGCCCACTACATTTTTGTTAAATAAGCTTGAAATTTTGGTTAGTCTGCGACCTCGGTTGCGGACTTTTTATTTGGCCGGAGTTAGAAATTTTGGGTAAATGTTAAATTGTGTATTTCCCCAGCCGGGCGCCATGCCGTATAATAGTCGAAAAGTCTAAAAAGAGAAGGGGACCGGGATGAGTAGTCAAAAAAAGCGGGACCAATTAATCTTGCACACCGCGCTTACCGCCGGCAGGATCATGATTGAAAATGGCTCGGAAATTGAGCGGGTCGAGGATACGATGACCCGCATCGCCCACAATGCCGGGGCGCAGACCAGTCAGCTATTCGTGATGATCACCGGGATTCTCATGGCCATCAACGGCGAGGTGGGGGCTCAGATTGAACCCGTCAAGCGCCGGACCTTTGATTTGGAAAAAATTGCCGTGGTCAACGACCTGTCGCGCCAGTATGCCGATCACAAGATTGACCTGCGTCAGTTCGCCGACCGGTTGGACCATCTGGACAGTGTCAGCCGGTACTTTCCGTTTTGGCTCCAGATGGTGGCCGCGGCCATGGTCAGTGGGCCATTGGAAGTGGTTTTCCGGCACAATCTGCCAGACTTCTGGATCACCTGTTTGGTGGGGATGCTGGGCTGGTGGGTCTACTACGTGCTGAACAAATTCATTCAGATTCGGTTCTTGTCCGAATTTACTGCGGCGGCCGCCATTGGCGTGATGGCCGTGGTGTTCGTGCATATGGGTCTGGGCAATAGCGTCGATGACATTATCATTGGGAGCGTCATGCCCCTGGTTCCCGGGGTGCCCATCACCAACTCGGTGCGCGATATCCTTGCCGGCAACCTGGTCAGCGGGCCCGCCCGTGGCGTCGAGGCTCTGGTGAGTGCGGCCGCGATTGGCTTTGGTATCGCCATGGTCTTACAATTTCTATGAGTGAGGAGGAAACGGCATGTCGGTCTTAGAATTTATCATCGAAGTGGCGGGAACCTACGTGGCCACGCTTGCCTTTGGCATCCTCATCAACATCCCCCGGCGCGCGCTCAACGTGGGCGGCTGGATTGGGGTGCTGGGCTATGTGCTGTACCGCTTCACCGTGTTGTGGGGCGGCGGCTACGTGATTGGCAACCTGCTGGGCGCCGTGGCGATTGGGGTCGCCTCGCTGCAGGCGGCTAAATTAAAAAAGATGCCGATGATTCTCTTTAACATCCCGGCCATTGTGCCGCTGGTGCCTGGGGGTCAGGCGTACCAGATGATCAAAAACTTTGCGCTGGGCAATAACTCCACGGCGCTGGTCTTCTTGCTCCAGGTGGTCATGATTTCCGGGGCAATCGCCTTTGGCTTTCTCCTCTCGGAATTGGTCAACCGGATTCAACGCCGCTTCTGGCGGCACCGGAAGCGTTTATAAAAGTGTTAATACTGGGGAGAAGCCTAGAAATTTAGGTGTGGGGTGGTATACTCATTGCTAGGGGTTTTTCCCAGAATCGGGTATGACGAAAGGAATAAATAATCATGATGCTATTTAATAAGGACCGCGATCGGCCGTGGAAGTTTACGCTTGCCACCATACTGTTCTTGGTCGTGGCCGTTTACATAAAGGCGCAAAACGCCTACGTGGATTTTCTGGATTCATCGATTGTCGATGTGATTCAGAAGAACCAACCGGGGTGGAAAACGCTGCTGTATCGGGGAGTAACGAGTCTAGCGGAACCGAAATTGGACATTATTTGGGTGTTGATTCTGGCGTTTCTGCTGTGGGGCTTCAAGTTCAAAATTCCTGCACTCTGGTGTCTGGCGACACTGGCCGGGGGGGATGTCATTGCCAGCCTGGTTAAGAGCCTGGTCAAACGTGCGCGGCCATCGGGTCACCTGGCCATCGATGACGGCTACAGTTTCCCCAGTGGTCACGTGTTCGGCACCTTCCTGCTGATTGCGATGATCTGGGTCATCCTGATGCCGATGATCATGGCAGCCTGGAAAGCATGGCTGCTCCGAATCGTCCTCATTGTGTGGATGGTGCTGGTCATGATCTCCCGGGTGTACTTAAACGCCCACTTCCCAACGGATACGATTGGGGCAGTCCTGCTGGCTTACCTGTGGTTACAGGTGGCAGAGGGGCTGTACATTCGCTTAGCGCCGATGATGCAACACTGGCCTTTGCTGAAGAAATCTGAAATTTAATGAGAACGTGCCAACCACTTTTTCCAGTGGCTGACACGTTTTTTCTATGGGCTAAATTTTGTTGTTGGATTCGCCTCCGGGATGGTGAAAATATACCGTGACGCTGTGGGCGCGCGTCTGGAGCCAAAGGGCGGTCTCCAGACTTACTTTGAGCCGCTGAGAAGCGCGTCTCAAAGATAGCAGTTCCCTAAGCGGCAAAGCCACTAAGGGAACTCCCACGGCTGAGTATATTTTCACCATCCCTGCGGCTGACACTTGTTTAGCCCGTAGAAACGGTGTTGTGGTGAGTAGTATAAATTTTCTGATATTTCTATTGCAGTGGTCAGCACGCTGGTTCCGGCCAGTGTTGTGGTGAATATTGATTTAGCGTTTAAGACTCTATCATCGAATAATAGTTGTCGTTGAAGAGGGAAGAGGCAAAAGAAAACACCTCCACGTAAAAAAATGCGTGAAGGCGTCTGAAAAAAGTCAATTTGTTAAATTAATGTACCCACAGTAAAACACGAAATGGACCGAATTGGGCTAACACTGCGTCAGTCGTCCGGTCAGTGAAAAGTTTCGCACCACGTGAGTGACCAGAGGCGGATCAAGACGGGCAGCTGTGTCGGTGGTCTTAACTGAGTGATTTTCTCAGTTTAGAGCACGGGACGACCTTGGAGACTCGCGATTTTTAGCGAGGCTTCAAGGCGAGGCCCCAGACCGCTCTTCAGGCTGGTGTCGTTCCCCACAGCAGACCGTCTTGAATCCGCCGCCGGGAACGGACTGAGCGGGACCATTTTCACCGCCCGGCAAGGCGAATGAACGCGGAAGTGCTAGTCCAGTTCGTGGAGCCATTCTTCGGCTAGGTCGACCCAGTGCGCCACGTGTGGCAGCGCCGTCCCCGGCTTCCAAGCCGTGACGCGGTTGGCTAACGCTAAGCCGTGGGGGCCTTGATGGAAGACGTGAAGCTCCGTGTCCACGTTGGCCGCGATTGATGCTTGGGCGTAGTCGAAGGCGTTTTGCACGGGCACCAGGGGATCCTCTGCGGTGACCCAGATGAAGGTGGCGACGTTACGACTGTTGACGAGCTTATCCGCCGCGATGCTGGTCGGATCATCCGTCCATTTTGCCAGCATGTCTGCATCCGTGGGGTAGCCCGCTGCCGGCGTGATGACCGGGTAGCCGAGAATGACGGCCCGCGGTTTAATTTCGTAGGGCGTCGTGCCAGCTAATTTGTTAAAGGCCTCGTCGTGCCACAGGTCGTTGAACAGCGCGGTAATGTGACCGCCGACGGAGAAGCCCGCCACGAAGATATGATCCGTGTCAATCTGCCAGTTGTTGGCATTGCGCCGCAGCAGGGCCATCCCCTTAGCCAGTTCCACGACGGGCGTAGGCAACAGCGGCGTCTTTTCACCGACAAACGTGTAGCGCAGGAAGAAGGCCTGGTAGCCACGCGCTGACCAGGCTAACGCCAAGTCCTCGGCCTGTTGTTCAGGGATGTGGGTGTAGTTGCCGCCGGGAACGATGATGATGGCGGGATAGGTGCCCGTGTCTTCAGCTGGCTCGCGCAGATACCCTTGTAAGTAAGCCTTCGACGTGGGCGCGAGTGGCAAAGTGATTGTTTTCAATTGCGAAACCTCCCAAAATAAGTCATGATAAGATTAATTGTTTCGTGAACGCGACCGCTCACAGATTTGTGGACGGCTCCTGTCAACGAAACGGGGTTCGGTCGCCGATGGACTGGCCGAACGCATTCACCTTAAAGTATACCGCATTCACCAACGGGTTAGGTAGTGACCTGACAAGTTGCGTGGTGCGGGGATGATGAGAAATGAGGGGGTCAGGTGATGGAGAAAATGAGTGAGACGGCGCGGGTGCGGTTACGGCCGCTGACCGAAAGTGACTTCCCGGGGTACCAACGCCTGTTGACGTTGCCGGCTGTGGCCGCGGCGAACGGGTCACCCGCCGATGCGGACCCGGAACAGGTCAAACGGTGGCTGGCGGCTGACCGCCAAAGTCCCTTTGCGTTTACCATAGAAGACAAGGCGACACGTCGCTTCATGGGGACGATTTTATTTTATCAGCACACCGGGGATGCGGGTGAGCCAAGCACAGGCGAGTATGACCTGGGGTATTTTCTGGACCCCATCGACTGGGGACAGGGCATCATGCCCGAGGCCTTGGACGGCAGTCTGCAACTGGTCCGGCAGGCGAGTCAGCAGCCACAGACCGTCTGGGCAACCTGCTATCTCAGCAACCATCGGTCGGCCCGGGTCTTAGAAAAGTTAGGCTTTCAGCTGGTCTTGGACCATTTTGTCGGGCCCAGCATCACGGGTGAACCCGTGGCCCCACAGGCTTTGTATCGGTTGACGCTGCAACCAGTAGAAAAATAATGCATTCTAATCGAAATTTCATCTTGCAATATTTGGTAGGGATGCGTATACTACAGAGTATCGAATAGAAGAGGTGCGACCAACAAGAGTCGCTTTCCTGAGATGGGTCAACATCGCAGATGGAAAGCAAAAGGGGCGGTCGCCGAAACCTGCGCGTGAGGACATAGCGTGTAGGTTGGGTCCTGGTTGAATAAATCAGGGACTGTCGCAGCCGAATAGGGGTTGCGGGGCGCTTTCAACGATATTGACTTGGAATAATGAATTTTCCAATCTCTTTCGCGGGCTTTTATTGCGAAGGAGATTTTTTAGTTCACTGGGTCGTTTCGAGGAAGTCCTTCTAAAATAAGAAGGAGGAAACATTTATGGAACAAAGTATGACAAACGCAACAACCAGCGGGGCCTCTGATCAGGTCAAGCGGGGCCTCAAGACACGTCACGTCTCAATGATCGCGTTAGGTGGCTGTATTGGGACCGGGTTATTCGTCGCCAGTGGGTCGGCTATTTCAACGGCCGGGCCTGGTGGTGCGCTGGTTGCTTACGTTGCCATGGGTCTGATGGTGTACTTCCTGATGACCAGCTTGGGTGAAATGGCCACGAACATGCCAATCTCTGGCTCGTTCGCTGCTTACTCAGCCAAGTACGTTGATCCAGCCTTAGGGTTTGCCATGGGCTGGAACTACTGGTTCAACTGGGCCATTACGGTTGCCGTTGATATTTCAACCGCCGCACTGGTCATGAAGTTTTGGTTACCCGGGGTCCCAAGTTGGATCTGGAGTGCCATTGCATTAGGCATCGTCTTCCTGATCAACGCCTTGGCCGTTCAAGCCTTTGGGGAAACGGAATTCTGGATGTCCTTGATCAAGGTTGTCACCATCTTCGTCTTCTTAGCCGTTGGGTTAATGACCATCGTGGGAATCATGGGTGGTCACGCCACTGGCTTGGAAAACTTCACGTACAAGAAGGCCCCATTCGTTGGGGGCTTCCCCGCAATTCTGAGTGTCTTCGTGGTTGCTGGGTTCTCGTTCCAAGGAACTGAATTGGTTGGGATTACCGCTGGTGAATCTGAAGATCCAGCACACAGTGTTCCCAAGGCCATCAATTCCGTATTCTGGCGGATTATCTTATTCTACATTTTAGCTATTTTTGTGATTGCCGCCGTTTTACCTTACACCAGTAAGGATCTGTTAGGTTCTTCCGCAACCGACATCGCCATCAGTCCTTTCACGTTGGTCTTCCAGCGTGCCGGCTTGGCCGCTGCCGCTAGTGTGATGAACGCCGTTATCTTAACGTCCGTGATTTCCGCTGCAAACTCTGGGATGTACGCTTCCACACGGATGTTGTACTCCCTGTCTAAGGAAGGTTACGCACCACAATTGTTCGAAAAGACTGGGAAGAACGGGATTCCTTATCCTGCCTTGTTTGCCACGACCATTGTCGCTGCGTTGACCTTTATCAGTAGTATTGCGGGTCCACAAATCTACATGTGGCTGGTTGCTGCTAGTGGGCTGACCGGGTTCATCGCTTGGTTCGGGATTGCGCTGTCACATTACCGGTTCCGTCGGGCATTCATCAAGCAAGGACACAAGCTGTCCGAACTGAGCTATCACGCAAAGTGGTTCCCAATCGGACCAATCCTGGCGTTGATTCTCTGTGTGGCTGTGATTGTTGGGCAAGACCCACAATCCTTCTTCTCAGGTAACTGGGAACAAGTCTTGGTCACCTACATCAGTGTGCCATTGGTCTTAGTCCTTTACATCGGCTACAAGATCAAGAAGCACACCAAGTTGATTCCGCTGAGCGAAGTTGACGTTGCCCCTGTTCATAAGGAAGGCACGTTAAAAGAAGTTAAGGCGGATGCTACTTCAAACGATTAAACTAGAAATTAGTGTGGGCACACGAAATTTTTAAATAAATCTGAACGGCGTCTAGTCGGCGAATAGTCGGTCTAGGCGCCGTTTTTAACGGATTGGCTAGAGAGAAAATGGCCACGACATATTGTCTTTTACCCATGAGGTTGGTACAATATGTGGTGTTGAAATTTTGGCCGGACGAAAAAAGCCGGCGCGTCGTTATTTAAAGGAGAGATTGCATGCTTGTATTATCGGGAACTATCGGAGCCGGCAAAACGAGTTTAACCACTTTGTTAGCCGAACACTTAAACAAACCAGCATTTTATGAATCAGTGGATGACAACAAAATCTTGCCACTGTTCTACCAGAACCCCCAGAAGTATGCTTTCTTGCTTCAAATTTACTTCTTAAACAAGCGTTTGGACAACATCAAGGCTGCCAACGCCGATGATGAAAGTGTTTTGGACCGCTCAATCTTTGAGGATTCCTTACTCTTCCATTTGAACGCCGACTTAGGCCGGGCCACCAGCACGGAAGTCGACATCTACGATTCCCTGTTGGCCAACATGATGCAAGAATTACCTGACGCGACACACAAGAAGAACCCAGACTTACTGATTCACATCAACATCTCCTTTGAAACGATGCTGGAACGGATCAAGAAGCGCGGCCGGTCATACGAACAAATCGACCATGACCCCAGCCTCTACAAATACTACCAAGAACTCGATCAACGTTACGTTGACTGGTACAACGCCTACGACAAGTCACCTAAGATGCAAATTGACGGCGACAAGCTGGACTTCGTGGAAGACCCAGCTGCGCGTGACCAAGTCTTACACTTGATTGACGAAAAAATTGCTTCACTGTAAAACATTGCTACAAAAATAAAGTGGTTCCGCGCCCCCGGGCACGGAGCCACTTTTGCTTAGCGCTACTTCCACCTCCAGTCACTCAAATGGGCTGCCCTATGGGGAACGCTTGAAGCCTGAGAAGCGGTCTTCAAGCTCGCCTTTAAGCCGCAAAAATCGCGTCTTAAAGGTCGTCCGGTGTTCTAAGGCCGAGAAGTCCGCTCGGTCTAAGAACACCGACACAGGGCAGTCCATTTGGTGACTTCCGGTTCCAGTAGCACTAAGCAAAAGTGGCCGGCTCTTTGATTGTATAGTGGGGGATGACTTTGCCGTTCGCTAAATGGCTACAACATTGCGGTAGGTCCCTGAGCGAATCTGAGGCTGCGTCAGTTACTTTAATGACCTGCTAGTGTTGTTGGAGGGGTAAAGCAGGATATACGTCAAATAACACGCACATGAGGGGACGTTGACCACTACCACTGTCAGCCAGAGTGAGACAGGGCGGCTAGGACCACGCCAATTGAAAATGGTATGGCCAGTCTAAGTGACCAGAGGCGGGCCAAGGCGAGCAGCTGTGTCGGTGTTCTTAACTGAGGGGGCTTCTCAGTTTAGAACACGGGACAACCTTTGAGACCGCTCCCCAGGCTCAAAGTTGAGGTGGAAGCCCGTCCCTCAGGCTGGAACCGGCCCCACAGCAGGGAACCTTGAGCCCGCCGCCGGGAACGAACAACTAGCCAAGCCCCATTTTCAATTGGCAATTGTCATTGGAAAAGAAATGCGGTATGATGAGTGTATTCAAAAACACGAAGTGCCTATCCAGTAGACGGCCAGAGAAGCGGGGCAAGCTGCAAACCGCAACGTCGAACATTCCAGCACTAACTAAAGTGGGCGGGTAATGCCGCACGGTGCAGACCGTTATCATGTTCAAGGGTGTAACTGGGTGAACCAGCTGCGAACTTGGGTGGTACCGCGAAGGTCTTCGTCCCATGTGACGGAGGCCTTTTTTGTATCATCCGTGAAAAAGAGAGGAGCACAACTGTATGTTAGATTTGAAATTGATTCGCCAAGAACCAGATTTTATTAAAGAAAAATTAGCCACGCGGGGTGTTGATCCCGCTGATATCGATAGCTTACTGGCTTTGGATGCCCAACGCCGGGAACTGATCGTTAAGAGTGAAACCATGAAGGCCCAACGGAACACGGTCTCCGATGAAATTTCGCAATTGAAGCGCAACAAGGAAGACGCCAACGATAAGATTACCGAGATGCGTCAGGTCAGCGCCGACATCAAGAAGATCGATGCCGACCTCGATGACTTAAAGGCCCAGGTGCACGATGCCGCTGCCCATTTACCAAACATTCCCAACGACAACGTGCCAGTTGGCTTAACGGAAGACGGTAGCGTTGAGATCCGTCAATGGGGCGAGAAGCCTAACTTGGACTTTACGCCTAAGGCTCACTACGAATTGGGCGAAGACTTAGGCATCCTGGACTTTGAGGCCGGTGCCAAGGTTTCCGGTAGCCGTTACCTCTACTACTTGGGCTTGGGCGCACGTCTGGAACGGGCCGTTTACAACTTCTTCTTGGACGAAAATACCAAGGCGGGGTTCAAAGAAGTTTTGCCACCTTACATCGTCAACGATGACTCGATGTACGGGACTGGCCAATTCCCTAAGTTTAAGGAAGATGTTTACCAGTTACGCGACGAAGACATGACGTTGATTCCAACCGCCGAGGTGCCATTGGTCAACTATTACCGTGACGAAGTGATCCCTGAAGAGGACCTGCCAGTTTGGTTCACGGCCTTGACGCCAGCATTCCGGTCCGAAGCCGGGAGTGCCGGGCGTGACACCCGAGGACTGATTCGCTTACACCAATTTAACAAGGTTGAAATGGTGAAGTTCTGTAAGCCAGAAAACTCATGGGATGAACTGGAAGCTTTGACGAAACACGCTGAGAGCCTCTTACAGAAGTTGGGCTTGGCTTACCATGTGATTACGTTGACGACCAGCGACATGAGCTTTACGGCCGCCATGACGCATGATTTGGAGGTCTGGTTCCCAGAACAAAACACGTACCGGGAAATTTCCAGCTGCTCAAACACGACGGACTTCCAAGCACGTCGGGCCCACATCCAATATCGAGATGACAATGGCAAGTTGCAATACGTTCACGCGTTGAACGGTTCTGGTTTGGCCGTTGGTCGGGCCGTGGCCGCTATTTTGGAAAACTACCAAAACGCCGACGGTTCCGTGACGATTCCGGATGTCCTGGTGCCTTACATGGGTGGCGTCACCAAGATCACCAAGTAGGACTTAAAAATCAAATAAGCCTGAATCACTAGCAGGTGGGTTCCTTATCCGTGATGGATAGGGGGTCTGCCTGTTTTTTGTGTGCGAAATGCGGGGGTGGGGAGTGAGTGAAAAAACAATTTTTTGAATATTTTTGAATATTTTTGTAATTTCTAGTTGACGAGTTATGGGGTTTCGTATAAAATAGTTTTTGTTGGTTAATTAGTCCATCACGCAGAACGCTGATGAGCTAGCCAACCGGGAATTGCGAGAAATAAACTTCTCAAAGTTTTTCGAAAAAAAACTAGCTTTTTCATTCTGAATGAGCTACAATGTTACTTGTCGTCAAGCGATTAGTTATTCAACCAACGAATATTTATTCAAAATATTTTAAAAAAGTTGTTGACATCATCTGCTAGACATGGTAAATTGTAATAGTTGTTTCGAACGAGGACATCAGTTCTTGTTTCGGGAAATATGGAGGATTAGCTCAGTTGGGAGAGCGTCTGCCTTACAAGCAGAGGGTCACAGGTTCGAGCCCTGTATCCTCCATTGGGACCCCGGTCCCTGGCGGTTAGTTCGCCAACGTTGCAGGTGTGGCGGAACTGGCAGACGCGCTAGATTTAGGTTCTAGTGTCTTATGACGTGGGGGTTCGAGTCCCTTCACCTGCATTAACTAAATATTGCAAAATATTTTAAAAATATTTTGCCGACTTAGCTCAGTTGGCAGAGCATCTCACTAGTAATGAGGAGGTCGGAGGTTCGAATCCTCTAGTCGGCATGGCACCATAAATAAAATAGCCAATTTGCGGAAGTAGTTCAGTGGTAGAACATCACCTTGCCATGGTGGGGGTCGCGGGTTCGAATCCCGTCTTCCGCTTTTGCCCTTTTGCCGGGGTGGCGGAATTGGCAGACGCACAGGACTTAAAATCCTGCGGTCAGTGATGACCGTACCGGTTCGATCCCGGTCCTCGGCATTCAACAACTTAATATCATTATGCACCCATAGCGCAACTGGATAGAGTGTCTGACTACGAATCAGAAGGTTGTAGGTTCGACTCCTACTGGGTGCATTTTTGTTGCTTATGAATAACCGCATAAGCAATTTTTCGGGAAGTAGCTCAGCTTGGTAGAGCACCTGGTTTGGGACCAGGGGGTCGCAGGTTCGAATCCTGTCTTCCCGATAAACTGACGCAAGGTCAGCGGGCTATTTCGGGAAGTAGCTCAGCTTGGTAGAGCACCACGTTCGGGACGTGGGGGTCGCAAGTTCAAATCTTGTCTTCCCGATTTTTTTATCCCGAATTACATACGAAAAATGAAACGGTCACTTCCTTACTAATTGTTTGGAAGTCGGCCGTTTTTTTGTTATGCTTATCTTCCAGAACTTCTCGGTGAAATGCGGTCTAATCCTTTGCATTTTCATGGAAAGTTCGTATAATATTAGTCAACATTAGTCAGAAGAACTGCACCGAAGGGGGGACGATAATGGAGAATCAAAATATTTCAGATATTATTGAGTCTTACCTGAAGCAGATTTTGGCTGAGTCTCAGCAGGTGGAAATCCGGCGTGCGGAAATTGCCGACCAGTTTAATGTCGTGCCATCGCAGATCAACTATGTGATCAAGACCCGCTTTACGATTCAGGACGGCTACGTCGTTCAGAGTAAACGCGGTGGCGGTGGTTATATTCGCATTGAAAAGGTCAAGTTGCTCGACAACCTAGATTTCATCGATTCACTAGTGAGCGCGGTGGGGGACCATATTACCCGCCACGATGGCCTATCGGTGGTCCGGAGCCTATTTGAGGCTGGGTCGATTAATCGGCAAGAGGCCAATATCATCCTGGCAGCAATCGATAAGGATGCCGTCAATACGGGTGACCGGGCTCTGAATGAACGTGTCCGCGCCCAGATTCTGATTTCAATTTTAAATCACCTACGTTACGAGAGTTAAGAAAGTGAGGAGTTGCAATGGATAACCTATTTACACCGAGTGCTAAGAGCGTCCTTGTATTGGCACAGGAACAAGCAAAATATTTCAAGCACCAGGCAGTCGGTACGGAACACTTGCTGTTAGCCCTCACCATTGAAAAAAACGGGATCGCCAACAAAGTCTTACAACAATTTTCTGTCGGCGACGATGATGTCCGCGAAGAGATCGAACGCTTTACGGGGTATGGCACGCTGGCTGACATGGATAAAGACAGCTACCTGCCATACTCACCCAAAGCCAAGGCCATGTTAGCCTTAGCCGGTGACGAAGCGAAGCGGTTGGGCGCCTCAAAGATTGGGACGGAACACTTGCTGTTAGCCCTACTGAGTGACGACACCATTTTGTCGTCCCGCATCTTAACGAATTTAAACGTCGAATTGAACGATGCCCGCAAGGTTGTCTTGCGTAAGCTGGGCATCTCTGACACGCCTAAACGTCGTGGCGATGCCCGTTCACGTCGCGGGGCAGCGGCTTCACAAGGTGGCACACCAACTTTAGACTCCTTAGCCCGTAACTTAACGGATGCGGCTAAGGAAGGCCGAATGGACCCAACCGTTGGCCGGAACAAGGAAGTTAAACGCGTTATCCAAATCCTAAGTCGGCGGACCAAGAACAACCCCGTTCTGATTGGGGAACCTGGGGTTGGGAAGACGGCGATTGCTGAAGGCTTAGCCCAACGCATCGTTGCCGGAAACGTTCCCGAAGACATGCAAAACAAGCGCCTGATGATGCTCGACATGGGCTCGTTGGTCGCTGGGACCAAGTATCGTGGTGAATTTGAAGATCGGCTGAAGAAGGTCATCGAAGAAATTTACAACGATGGGCAAGTGATTCTCTTTATTGATGAATTACACACGCTTATTGGTGCCGGTGGGGCTGAAGGGGCGATTGATGCCTCGAACATCTTGAAGCCAGCGCTGGCCCGGGGCGAACTCCAAACCATTGGGGCCACCACGTTGGACGAGTACCAAAAGTACATTGAATCCGACGCTGCCCTTGAACGACGGTTTGCGACGGTTCAGGTCAACGAACCAACGCCAGCTGAAGCCACAGAAATTCTGCAAGGCTTACGGCCACGTTATGAAGACCATCATCACGTGAATATCACGGATGAAGCCATTGACCAAGCCGTTAAGCTATCAACCCGTTACATCAGTGACCGGTTCTTACCTGATAAGGCCATTGATTTAATGGATGAAGCGGCAGCCAAGGTGCGTATCGACCAAATGGACAAGCCAACGGCGGCAACCAAGCAGGCACAAGCCTTAAAGGACTTGGCTGACGAGAAGGAAAAGGCCATTGAACAACAAGACTTCGAACGCGCTGCTAAGCTGCGGGAGAAAGAAATGGCGCTCCGAGAAAAGGTTGAGGCGCGTCAGGCGAAGGCCGCTGCCGCAACCGACGATGACACCCATCAGTACGCACTAGACGTGACTGGTGAGGACGTGGCGGACGTTGTGGCTGAGTGGACCGGCGTACCGGTCACCCAGCTGAAGCAAACGGACGCTGATCGACTGGTCAACCTGGAAAAGATTTTGCATAACCGGGTTATTGGTCAAGAGGAAGCTGTTTCTGCTGTGTCTCGGGCCATCCGGCGGGCACGTTCCGGATTGAAAGATCCGAACCGTCCAATTGGGTCCTTCATGTTCCTTGGCCCAACCGGGGTCGGGAAGACCGAATTGGCGAAGGCGCTGGCTGAAGCCATGTTCGGTTCTGAAGACAACATGATCCGGGTCGACATGAGTGAGTACATGGAAAAATACTCAACCAGTCGTTTGATTGGGTCGGCGCCAGGTTACGTGGGCTACGACGAAGGTGGCCAGCTGACTGAAAAAGTTCGGCAAAAGCCTTACTCAGTCGTCCTCTTTGATGAAGTTGAAAAGGCCCATCCGGATGTCTTTAACATTTTGCTGCAAGTCTTAGACGATGGGTACCTGACCGACTCTAAGGGACGTAAGGTTGATTTCCGAAACACGATCTTGATCATGACGTCTAACCTGGGGGCCACGAAGCTGCGGGATGAAAAGACCGTCGGATTCGGGGCTGAAGACATGGCCAACAGCTACAAGGCAATGTCCGATACCATCCGGGCAACCCTGAAGCAGTCATTCCGTCCAGAATTCTTGAACCGAATCGATGAAACGGTCATTTTCCACTCACTGCGGAAGCCAGAACTCCACGAAATTGTGAAGCTGATGGCTAAGCACATCGTGGACCGGGTGGCTGAACAAGACATCAAGTTGAAGATTACGCCAGCGGCGATTGATGCCGTGGCTAAGGCGGGCTTCGATCCTGAGTACGGAGCACGGCCAATTCGGCGGGCACTGCAGACGCAGGTCGAAGACAAGCTGAGCGAATCTCTGTTGAACGGTGAGGTCAAGACCGGTGATCAAGTCACGATTGGCGCAACGAAGGGTGAAGTAACGGTTAACGTGAAGTCACCAGAAGCCAAGAAGACGGTTGCCAGTCACTAGAAGCCTTAAATAATAGAAGAATCGTTGAAATGAAAAACTAAAAGTACGCGATTGTCAGCAGGCACTTGCCACCACAGGGTGTGAGGCTGACGGTCGGGTGCTTTTTTGTTGTGCCCTGGGAGCAGTTAACGGTTAGGGAATTTGTTACGATTTGACTAGAAAATAACTTGGTCTAACAAGCGATAAGTGAGATGTGGTAAACTGAACTCAACTAGAAAAGACCTGGTGTTAAGTAGAAGTGTCCGCAGCCTTCTGCTGGCCCCATAGTTAACCGCAGACACGGTTACCGGAATTGGGCATCAGGTATCAAATGAGAGGACGGAAGCCATGAAGAGAGAAGAACAGTTAAGCCACACGCATGCGGCCATCTTGAAGGCAGCCCGGGAACAGTTCTTGTCCCAAGGATACCAAGCCACATCGACCAGAGATATCGCCAAGGAGGTCGGCATTACCCAGCCGGCCCTTTATCATCATTTCAGTGATAAGGAGGTCATCTTCTTAGAGGTAATCAAGGCGGTCGGTGCAGAGGTCCAGCAGGGCATTCTCGCCGTTAACGATGAGCTGGCGACAGTTGACCAACCAGATCCAGTCGCAGCCTTAACTGAGGTGACAGAGGTCCTGACGGGGGTGCATCCACGCGACGTCTTCACGGTGATCCACAGTAGCTTCCGGTTCTTGAAGCCAGAGAACAAGCGGCAACTGGGGATGGTCTTCATGCAAGACTACCTGACGCCCTTACAACAGTTCTTTGAACTTGGTGTGGTCACGTTACAACCGGACATTGAGCCCAAAGACGCGGCTTCTTTCTATTTGACTAGTCTGAGTCCGCTGTTCAACACGTTCCACCACGTCGGCCCAACCGATGCCTCACAGCATGAGCAGACGCTGGCCCTGGTTCGCTTGATTTTATTTGGCGTTGCCGTTAAATAATGAGTGTTCCTTATTGACATTTAGCGATAGATTTAGTATTATATCATTTGTATGCAACTGTGAACTGAAATTGAACGCGCCGATATATTGTCCGGTAGCGTCCATTATAAGAAGCCAAAAGCAAGCAACTTGTTTGTTTTTGGATTTTTTTTGCCAAAAAACCGGGTGTAGATGCATTTGTAATCAAAATGTAACATTCGGTTTGGCCGGTCACAGAATAAATAGGAGAGGTGAACAACTTGGCAGGACACTTAGTGAAATACGGGAAACACCGTACGCGCCGTAGCTATTCGCGAATCAAGGAAGTCCTTGATTTACCTAACTTGATTGAAATTCAAACCAATTCCTACAACTGGTTCCTCGACGAAGGTTTGCGCGATATGTTCGACGACATCATGCCAATCGAAGATTTTCAAGGAAACCTTTCGTTAGAGTTTGTTGATTATCAATTACTTGAACCCAAATATACTGTGGATGAAGCACGGGAGCACGATGCCAACTATTCAGCACCACTGCACGTGACTTTACGTTTAACCAACCACGAAACGGGCGAAATCAAATCACAAGACGTCTTCTTTGGTGACTTCCCATTAATGACAGCCCAAGGGACTTTCATTATTAACGGGGCAGAACGGGTTATTGTTTCTCAATTAGTCCGCTCACCAGGGGTTTACTTCAATGAAGATACTGACAAGAACGGCCGGACCGTCTTCGGTGCCACGGTCATTCCTAACCGGGGTGCCTGGTTAGAATTCGAAACCGACGCGAAGAACGTTTCTTACGTCCGGATTGACCGGACGCGGAAGATTCCAATGACCGAATTAGTTCGGGCCTTAGGATTCGGTTCCGATGATGAAATCTTGGATATTTTAGGGGATAACGAAAGTCTTTCCCAAACCTTGGAAAAGGATATCCACAAGAACACCGACGATTCCCGTGTCGAAGAGTCCTTAAAGGACATCTACGAACGCCTACGCCCAGGTGAACCTAAGACGGCTGACTCTTCACGGAGCTTGCTGACCGCACGGTTCTTTGATCCTAAGCGTTACGACATGGCTCCCGTTGGTCGTTACAAGACGAACAAGAAGCTGAGCTTAAAGACCCGTCTGTTGGGCCTGACTTTAGCCGAAACGTTGGCCGACCCTGATACCGGTGAAATCATCGCGCAAAAGGGAACGGTCGTTGACAAGGACGTTATGAAGACGTTGGCCCCATTCTTGGATCAAGACGATTTCAAGATGGTCACCTTCCAACCTTCAGACGAGGCCGTTGTCACTGAACCCCTTAAATTACAAATCATTAAGGTGCAATCACCTGATGACCCAGAACAAGAAGTCCCTGTTATTGGGAACGGCAACATTGATATTAAGCTGAAGCACATTCGCCCAGCCGACATCATTGCTTCCATGAACTACTTCTTCGACCTGCAAATTGGGATTGGGAACACCGATGATATTGACCACTTGGGTAACCGGCGGATTCGTTCCGTGGGTGAACTTCTGCAAAACCAATTCCGGATCGGTTTATCCCGGATGGAACGGGTTGTGCGTGAACGGATGTCTATTCAAGATGCTGCGACGGTAACGCCACAACAATTGATCAACATTCGCCCAGTTGTGGCTTCTATCAAGGAATTCTTTGGTTCCTCACAACTGTCTCAATTCATGGATCAGACCAACCCACTGGGTGAATTAACCCATAAGCGGCGTCTGTCCGCCCTTGGGCCTGGTGGTTTGACCCGTGACCGTGCCGGTTATGAAGTTCGGGACGTGCACTACACCCACTACGGTCGGATGTGCCCAATTGAAACCCCTGAAGGTCCTAACATTGGTTTGATCAACAGTCTTTCCAGTTACGCTCGGGTTAACAAGTATGGGTTCATCGAAACGCCATACCGTCGTGTTTCATGGGATACGCACAAGGTTACCGACAAGATCGATTACCTGACTGCTGATGAAGAAGATAACTACGTTGTGGCCCAAGCCAACACGCCGTTAAAAGATGATGGTTCATTCGACACGGAAACGATTATGGCCCGTGACGAAGATAATAACATCGAAACTTCTGCTGACCGGATTGACTACATGGATGTTTCGCCTAAGCAAGTTGTTGCCGTGGCCACTGCATGTATTCCTTTCTTGGAAAACGATGACTCCAACCGTGCCTTGATGGGTGCCAACATGCAACGGCAAGCTGTGCCATTGCTGGACCCACATGCGCCATTAGTTGGGACTGGTATCGAATACAAGGCTGCCCATGACTCCGGTGTTGCTTTAATTAGTCAACACGAAGGAACTGTTGAATACGTTGATGCTCGTGAAATCCGAGTTCGGCGTGAAGACGGTGCTTTGGACACCTACAAGCTGATGAAGTTCCGCCGGTCAAACGGTGGGAAGAACTACAACCAACGTCCAATCGTTAAGGTTGGCGATCACGTCGACAACGACGAAATCTTGGCTGATGGTCCTTCAATGGAAAATGGGGAATTAGCCTTAGGCCAAAACCCATTAGTTGCCTTCATGACTTGGCAAGGGTACAACTTCGAAGATGCCATCGGGATCAACGAACGGTTGGTTCGCGATGATGTTTACACGTCGATTCATATTGAAGAATACGAATCAGAAGCACGTGACACGAAGCTTGGACCTGAAGAAATGACTCGCGAAATCCCTAACGTTGGTGAAGACGCCTTGAAGAACTTGGACGAAGACGGCATTATCCGGATTGGTGCTGAAGTTCAAGACGGCGACATCTTAGTGGGTAAGGTAACGCCTAAGGGTGTCACTGAATTATCTGCTGAAGAACGTTTACTCCATGCCATCTTTGGTGAAAAGGCCCGTGAAGTACGGGATACTTCTCTTAAGGTGCCACATGGTGGTGGCGGGATCATCCAGGATGTTAAGATCTTCACGCGTGAAAACGGTGATGAACTTTCTCCTGGTGTTAACATGATGGTTCGGGTCTACATCGCGCAAAAGCGGAAGATCCAAGTTGGTGACAAGATGTCTGGTCGTCATGGTAACAAGGGGACTGTTTCAGTCGTTATCCCTGAAGAAGATATGCCATACATGCCAGATGGTACGCCAATCGACATCATGCTGAGTCCCATGGGTGTGCCTTCCCGGATGAACATCGGGCAAGTGCTCGAATTGCATTTGGGGATGGCCGCTCGTAAGTTAGGGATTCACGTCGCAACGCCTGTCTTTGATGGTGCGCGTGATACTGATATCGCTGACGCTATCAAGGAAGCTGGGATGGCTTCTGACGCCAAGACCGTCTTATATGATGGCCGGACTGGTGAACCATTTGATAAGCGGGTTGCCGTTGGTGTCATGAACTACCTGAAGTTGGCCCACATGGTCGACGACAAGATGCACGCCCGTTCCATTGGACCTTACTCACTGGTTACGCAACAACCACTTGGTGGTAAAGCGCAATTTGGTGGCCAACGGTTTGGTGAAATGGAAGTTTGGGCTTTGGAAGCTTATGGTGCCGCTTATACGTTACAAGAAATCTTAACGTACAAGTCTGATGACGTGGTTGGACGGGTTAAGACCTACGAAGCCATTGTTAAGGGCGATCCAATTCCTAAGCCTGGTGTCCCTGAATCATTCCGTGTTCTGGTCAAGGAATTACAATCCTTGGGTCTGGATATGAAGGTCTTAAACGGGAACAACGAAGAAATTGAACTCCGTGATATGGATGACGATGACGATGATGTTGTGAACGTTGATGCTTTGAGCAAGTATGCCCAACAGCAAGAAGAACAGCGGAAAGCCGCTGCGCAGACCGGTGATAGCAAGGCTGCATCAACATCAACAAAAAATGAAAGTCAACCGAACACGCAAGACTAATTAATAAGGGAGGTCGCTTCTTTGGTCGATGTCAATAAGTTCGAAAGCATGCAGATCGGGCTGGCTTCACCTGATAAGATCCGTAGCTGGTCTTACGGGGAAGTCAAGAAGCCTGAAACCATCAACTACCGGACATTAAAGCCTGAAAAAGATGGGCTGTTCGACGAGCGGATTTTCGGTCCTACCAAGGACTGGGAATGTGCCTGTGGGAAATACAAGCGGATCCGTTACAAGGGTGTCGTTTGTGACCGTTGTGGGGTTGAAGTTACCCGTTCTAAGGTTCGTCGTGAACGGATGGGCCATATCGAATTGGCTGCTCCTGTAACCCACATCTGGTACTTCAAGGGTATTCCAAGTCGGATGGGCTTGGTCCTGGACATGAGTCCTCGTGCACTTGAAGAAATCATCTACTTTGCCTCATACGTTGTCCTGGATCCAGGTAACACGCCACTCGAAAAGAAGCAATTGCTTTCCGAACGTGATTACCGCGACAAGCTCGTTGAATACGGGCGTGACGCTTTCAAGGCCGAAATGGGTGCCGAAGCTATCAAGAAGTTATTGATGGCCGTAGATCTTGATAAAGAAGTCACTGAATTAAAAGAAGAATTGAAGGAAGCTACTGGTCAGAAACGGACGCGTGCCGTTCGTCGTCTGGACATTCTGGAAGCCTTCGTTACTTCAGGTAACCGTCCGGAGTGGATGGTAATGGATGCTATTCCGGTAATCCCACCTGATCTTCGTCCAATGGTACAACTCGAAGGTGGCCGTTTCGCGACGTCTGACCTGAACGACTTGTACCGGCGGGTTATCAACCGGAACAGCCGGTTGAAGCGTTTGCTGGACTTAAATGCACCTGGAATCATCGTTCAAAACGAAAAGCGGATGCTCCAAGAAGCCGTTGACGCCTTGATCGATAACGGTCGTCGTGGCCGTCCAGTGGCTGGTCCTGGTAACCGTCCATTGAAGTCTCTTTCACACATGTTGAAAGGGAAGCAAGGACGTTTCCGTCAAAACTTGTTAGGGAAGCGGGTTGACTACTCTGGTCGTTCCGTTATTGACGTAGGTCCTTCCCTCAAGTTCAACCAAATGGGTCTGCCAGTGCCAATGGCTTTGGAATTATTCCGGCCATTCATCATGAAGGAATTGGTTGCCCGTGGGTTGGCTTCAAACATTAAGAACGCTAAGCGCCAAATCGACCGTGAAGATGACGATGTCTTTAACGTTTTGGAAGACGTCATCAAGGAACACCCCGTTCTGTTGAACCGGGCCCCTACGCTTCACCGTTTGGGGATTCAAGCGTTCGAACCAGTCTTGGTTAGTGGTAAAGCTATGCGTCTTCACCCATTGGCTTGTGAAGCTTACAACGCCGATTTCGATGGGGACCAAATGGCCATTCACGTGCCTTTATCTGACGAAGCACAAGCTGAAGCACGTTTGCTGATGTTAGCTGCTCACCATATCCTGGCTCCTGCCAGTGGTAAGCCAGTTGTTGCGCCTTCTCAAGATATGGTTATCGGGAACTACTACCTGACCATGGAAGAAGATAACCGTGAAGGGGAAGGTATGATCTTTACCGACCTCAACGAAGCTGTTCTGGCTTACCGGAACGGTTTGGTTCACTGGCACAGTCGTGTGGGTGTTCAGGTTTCTTCCATGCCAGACAAGCCATTTACTGACGAACAACGTAGCAAGATTATGGTGACGACCGTTGGGAAGTTGATCTTCAACAACATCCTGCCTAAGTCATTCCCATACTTGAACGAACCAACTAGCACGAACTTGAATGGTGCCGTTCCAGATAAGTACTTCTTGGAACCTGGTGAAGACATTCATGATTACCTGCAAAATGCAGAAATCATTGGACCATTCAAGAAGGGCTTCTTGTCCGACATCATTGCTGCCGTTTACCAACAATACAAGGTTACGGCTACTTCAGAACTGCTTGACCGGATCAAGGACTTGGGTTACAACGAATCAACTAAGTCTGGCCTGACGGTTGGGATGGTCGATGTTACCGACTTGAAAGAAAAGCCAGAAATCATCGATGCTGCCCACAAGCAGGTTGCCACGGTCACGAAGCAATTCCGTCGTGGGTTGATTACGGATCACGAACGTTACGAACGGGTTATTGGTATCTGGAACGATGCCAAGGATGACATTCAAAACGCCTTGATTCACAGTTTTGACCAACAGAACCCTATCTTTATGATGAGTGATTCTGGTGCCCGGGGGAACATTTCTAACTTTACGCAGCTTGCCGGTATGCGTGGTCTGATGGCCGCACCTAGTGGTGACATCATGGAGCTGCCTATCACGTCTAACTTCCGTGAAGGCCTGTCTGTGATGGAAATGTTTATCTCGACCCATGGGGCTCGTAAAGGGATGACCGATACGGCCCTCAAGACTGCCAACTCAGGTTACCTGACTCGGCGGTTGGTCGATGTTGCCCAAGACGTTATCATTCGGGAAAAGGATTGTGGGACTGACCGTGGTTTGAAGATTCGTGCCATCACTGATGGAAACGAAATGATCGAACCATTGTACGACCGGATCTTAGGGCGTTACACCCAAAAGACCGTCTACGATCCAAAGACTGGGGACGTTATCGTTCCTAAGAACCAAATGATCGTTGAAGACACAGCACAAAAGATCGTTGATGCTGGTGTTGAAGAAGTTACCATTCGTTCCGCCTTTACTTGCAACACTGAACATGGTGTTTGCGAACATTGTTACGGCCGGAACATGGCTACTGGTGACGAAGTTGAAGTTGGTGAAGCTGTTGGGACTGTTGCCGCGCAATCTATCGGTGAACCTGGTACCCAGCTGACCATGCGTAACTTCCATACCGGTGGTGTTGCCGGGAACGAAGATATTACCCAAGGGCTTCCTCGTGTTCAAGAATTATTTGAATCTCGGAACCCTAAAGGTAAAGCTGAGATTACCGAAGTTACTGGGACGGTTGAATCAATCGAAGAAAACCCAGCTGAACGGACCAAGGAAATCACCATTAAGGGTGAAGCCGATACGCGGAGTTACACGTTACCGATCACTGCCCGCATGCGGGTTACTGAAGGCGACTTTATCCACCGTGGTTCTGCATTGAACTATGGGTCTGTTGATCCTAAGGAAATGCTGCGGGTTCGCGATGTCTTATCAACTGAAACTTACATCTTAGGTGAAGTTCAACGTGTTTACCGGATGCAAGGTGTTGCTATCAGTGATAAGCATGTGGAAATCATGGTTCGTCAGATGTTACGGAAGGTCCGCATCATGGACCCAGGTGACACTGATGTCTTACCTGGTACTTTGATGGATATTCAAGACTTCCGTCGCGCTAACTACCAGACGTTGATCGATGGTGGCATTGCTGCTACCGCACGTCCAGTTATCTTGGGGATTACCAAGGCTGCCTTGGAAACGAACAGTTTCTTGTCAGCCGCATCCTTCCAGGAAACGACGCGTGTCTTGACCGATGCAGCTATTCGGGGCAAGAACGATCCACTGGTTGGTTTGAAGGAAAACGTTATTATTGGGAAGATTATTCCTGCCGGGACTGGGATGCCAGATTACCGTCAGATCAAGCCCAAAGAAGTTGGCGGTACGTCAACCGAAGGCGTTTACTCTATCAGCGACTTAGAAAAACAAATGCAAGAAGACTCACAGGCTTAGTGACAACTAGGCAACGTGGTCGGGGGCTCGTCAGTGATGGCGGGCCCTTTTTGTGTTGAAATGCCGTTTGTATTGCGTTCGAGCTAGCGGGTTTCTGACCACAGCCACCAGCAAGTCGCACTGATGACTAGGTAGGGGAGAAAGGCGATGCGACGAGACGCACTTCGTTGTAAAAGGGCCAGCGTGCTAGCCAATAAGATCCAGCGGGCAGTCGCAGTCATTCCCCAGAGCAGGAGGTAGCTGAGCATCATTTCGCAATCGCCGTCGCCAAGCAAGGGTTGTCGCCAACGCGGCCACAGCAGTCGGATGCTTAGTGCGGCGATTAAGGTCAGTAGTATGGTGAGTGGCGTGTGTCCCCAAAGAACGAAGGGCAGGGTCGCGTAACTGATCCAGCCGGGAAAAGTTTGAGTGCGTGCGTCGCAGAGCGCGGCGAAGGCCCAGAGTCCTAACCAAATTAAGTGCGTGCCCGTAGTTGGGTGCAGCATCGTTAGCAGAAGGCCGACGGTGACTTCCATGATGAACGTCGTCGCGGGAATTGCTGTGTGACAGTAATGACAGCGTCCGCGAAGTAGTAGGTAACTGAACACGGGCACCAGTTGCCAGTGCGCCAAGGGTGTTTGACAGGTATCACAGTGAGAAGCGGGGTAGTAGGGAGACGCGTCGATGGCGTATCGGTCCGCCATGGCCGTTAACCAGGAGCCGATACAAGTGCCGTAAATGAATAGAATAATTGTCATGAAAGTTTCACCTCTATAGGTTAACTCCGTAAAAAATGTCGAAATGTTTCTGCAAAATTCGGCCGTGGCTGGTTGACAGGGGTTTTCTGGCATGGTATTCTATTCAAGGTGCTTTTCGCAGACAGGTCTCGGGTATTCATTACCGGACATGCTGACTGACGGCGGGGAGGACACTTCAATTAAATCTCCACATGGGTCGTCTTTTTTCTTTACAGGAAAATGAACCACCTGGATGTGTGGACTTAAAACTCTAGAAAGAATACGGAAAGGAGGACTATTTAGATGCCTACTATCAACCAATTGGTGCGTAAAGGTCGTAAATCTAAAAGTTCTAAATCAGATGCCCCAGCTTTAAACTACGGGTATAACAGTTTCAAAAAAGCTCAAGTTAAGAATCCAGCTCCACAAAAGCGTGGGGTTGCTACTCGTGTCGGTACCATGACACCAAAGAAGCCTAACTCTGCTTTACGTAAATATGCACGTGTGCGGTTGTCAAACTTAATTGAAGTGACTGCTTACATTCCTGGTATTGGTCACAACCTTCAAGAACATAGTGTTGTGCTTATCCGGGGCGGCCGGGTTAAGGATTTACCTGGGGTTCGTTACCACATTATCCGTGGTGCCCTCGATACTGCCGGTGTTACTGACCGTCGTCAAGGTCGTTCTAAGTACGGTACCAAGAAGCCTAAGGACTAGACCGAGACTACTAGATATAATAAGGGTTAGGCGCACGGTTGCCGTCGACTAACCTGTAACAGCATTTCAAGGAGGATATTATCAATGCCTAGAAAAGGAAACGTACAAAAGCGTGAAGTCCTTCCTGATCCAATTTACAATTCAAAGTTGGTCACTCGTCTGATCAACCATACGATGATGGATGGGAAACGTGGAACTTCAACTAAAATCATTTATGGTGCCTTCGACATCATTAAGAACGAAACTGGTAACGATCCAGTGGAAGTCTTCGAAGAAGCAATGAAGAACGTTATGCCAGTCTTGGAAGTTAAGGCTCGGCGTGTTGGTGGGTCAAACTACCAAGTTCCTATCGAAGTTCGGCCAGACCGTCGGACGACGTTAGGTCTTCGTTGGATGGTTCAGTACTCTCGTTTACGTGGCGAACACACGATGGTTGAACGACTTGCTCGTGAAATCATGGACGCTGCTAACAACACCGGTGCTGCCGTTAAGAAGCGTGAAGACACCCACCGGATGGCAGATGCCAACCGTGCCTTCGCTCACTACCGCTGGTAAGAGCAGCTATCGCACTGCTTTACTTGTAGTGTGATAAAATGTTAAAAGCAATGTGTCCTGAGGACTACTTGCTGCTAACTTAAGGGAGTAATCCTTTAATCCAGAGGTGGCTACTAAAATCAATTGCGATGTTAGTAGTCACTTTTTGGCACAATCTACGATCAATTTTGAGAGGAGTTACACATTAATCATGGCTAATACTCGTGAATTTCCGCTTGAGAAGACTCGTAACATCGGTATCATGGCTCATATTGATGCCGGGAAGACGACGACTACTGAGCGTATCCTGTATTATACTGGTAAAATCCACAAGATTGGTGAAACCCATGATGGGGCTTCACAAATGGACTGGATGGAACAAGAACAAGAACGGGGTATTACGATCACTTCTGCCGCTACTACTGCGGAATGGAAGGGTCACCGGATTAACATCATTGACACCCCAGGACACGTGGACTTCACTGTTGAAGTTGAACGTTCCCTGCGTGTGCTTGATGGTGCCGTAGCCGTCTTAGACGGTCAAGCCGGTGTTGAACCTCAAACCGAAACTGTTTGGCGTCAAGCCTCAGACTTCGATGTTCCTCGTATCGTGTTCGTTAACAAGATGGATAAGCTGGGTGCCGACTTCGACTTCTCAGTTAACTCTATCCACGAACGCTTACAAGCGAACGCCTTAGCCTTACAAATGGCTATTGGTGCTGAAGATGACTTTGCCGGTGTCGTAGACTTGATTGAAATGAAAGCCTACGTTTACGACAAGGATGCTTTAGGTGCCGACTGGGATACTGTTGATATTCCAGACGACATGAAGGAAGAAGCCCAAAAGCGTCATGAGGCTATGATCGAAAGCGTCGCTGATGTTGACGATGAAATCATGGAAAAGTACCTTGAAGGTGAAGAAATCACCAAGGCCGAACTGAAGGCCGCTATCCGTCGGGCAACGTTGAAGCTGGAATTATTCCCAGTCTTCGCCGGTTCTGCCTTCAAGGATAAAGGTGTTCAGATGTTGATGGATGCCGTTGTGGACTACTTACCGTCCCCATTGGATGTTAAGCCTTACAACGCGACTGTTCCTGATACTGAAGAAGCCGTTGAATTACGTGCCGATGATGATGCGCCATTCGCTGCCTTAGCATTTAAGGTTGCTACTGACCCATTCGTTGGTCGTTTGACTTACATCCGGGTTTACTCCGGTACTCTGGAAGCTGGTTCTTACGTCTTAAACGCGACGAAGGACAAGCGTGAACGTGTTGGTCGTTTGCTGCAAATGCATTCAAATCACCGTCAAGAAATTCCAGAAGTCTTCTCCGGTGATATCGCTGGGGCCATCGGTTTGAAGAACACCACTACTGGTGATTCTTTGACTGACCCAGATCACCCACTTCACTTGGAATCAATGGACTTCCCTGAACCAGTTATTCAGGTTGCCATTGAACCTAAGACGAAGGCTGACCAAGCCAAAATGAACGTTGCTCTTCAAAAGCTTTCTGAAGAAGACCCAACTTTAAAGGCTGAAACGAACCCTGAAACTGGTGAAACTTTACTTGCCGGGATGGGTGAACTTGCTTTGGATATCATCATCGATCGGATGAAGCGTGAATTCAAGGTTGAAGCTAACATTGGTGCCCCACAAGTTGCCTACCGTGAAGCCTTCACGAAGTCAACTAAGGTCCAAGGTAAGTTTGTTCGCCAATCTGGTGGTAAAGGTCAATATGGTGACGTTTGGATCGAATTCAGTCCTAACGAACGTGGTAAGGGTTACGAATTCGAAGACGCTATCGTTGGTGGGGTTGTTCCTCGTGAATTTATCCCTTCAGTTGACCAAGGTCTGAAAGAAGCCATGGCAAACGGTGTCTTAGCCGGTTACCCATTGGTTGACGTTAAGGCCAAGTTATACGATGGTAGTTACCATGAAGTCGATTCTAGTGAAGCAGCCTTCAAGGTTGCCGCATCATTGGCTTTACGGAAGGCTGTCCAAACTGCTGGCCCTGTTATTCTTGAACCAATCATGAAGGTTGATATCTTGGTTCCTGAAGAATACATGGGTGATATCATGGGCCAAGTTACCGCTCGTCGTGGTAAGGTTGATGGTATGGAAGCACGTGGTAACGCACAAATGATTCATTCATTCGTTCCGTTAGCTGAAATGTTTGGTTACGCTACGACGTTACGTTCTGCATCTCAAGGTCGTGGGACCTTTACCATGACGTTTGATCACTACGAACCAACGCCTAAGAGTGTTCAAGCTGACATTATCAAGAAGAATGGCGGCACTCCAGTCGAAGACTAGTCTGTCCTCACTCTTTAATAAGAAACGTCTGACCTCCGGGTTGGGCGTTTTTTTTTATGGAAAAATCCGACCCACATCCGACAACTCATCGTCACAGAACGTGGTGTCTTGCGTTATAATAATCTGTGCGTGCCTTGAGGGCTACGCGGACCTAGAGTATTGGAGAGTGAGTTATGGAAGAGTTATTCGAACGCGCTCCGATTCCACGGGCGTATTTTAAGCTGGCTTTACCGGTCGTTCTTGCGATGGTCGCCAGCATGATTTACAATTTGGCCGACACGTTCTTCGTTTCGCAAACCCAGAACACCAATTTAGTGGCAGGTGTCGCGCTGTGTACGCCATTATTTTCCTTATTAATTGCCTTAGGCGACATCTTCGGCTTAGGCGGGAGTTCATTAATTTCACGGTTGCTGGGTGAGAAGGCCTATGCAACCAGCAGTCGCGTTAGCAGTTTCTGTCTGTATGGTGCGGTGGTTATCGGTCTAGCGACAACGGTGGTGCTGTTAGTCTTTAGGCGACCCATTTTACAGTTGTTAGGGGCGACCACGGCAACGTACGCGTATGCCAAACAGTTTTACAGCATCATGGCGATTGGTGCGATGCCCATCATTGTCTCCATCGTTCCGGGCAATCTGATTCGCACGGAAGGGTTCGCCACTCAGTCCATGATTGGGACGATGGTCGGAACCGTTATTACGATTATATTGGATCCACTTCTGATCTTTCCGCTGGGAATGGGGGCAGCTGGGGCAGCGTTAGCAACGGTCATTGGCTACACGATATCCGCCATGATTCTGGTTGGGCTAACCAAACGTTATTGTCAGGTCATCTCAATTGATGTGAAGCAGAGTCGGATTAACGGGGGACTGATCCGTCAGGTCCTGTTTATCGGCATCCCAGGATCAATCACGAATCTCATGCAGGCATTTGGGACCACGATTCTAAATCGGTACCTGGTGGACTACGGGCCAACACGGGTGGCCGCGATGGGGATTGTCCTTAAGGTGTATATGATTGTGATGTTGGTGATGGTCGGCTTTGCTTTTGGGGCTCAGCCATTGATTGGTTATACGTTCGGTGCCAAAAACATGGCGCGGTTCAAAAAAATCTTACACTTTGATCTCATGGTGGAAGTCGTCTATGCGCTAGTGCTGGCAATCATCCTAATGGTCTTTGCACCGCAAATCATTGGTCTGTTCCTTCATAATACTGCGGTGGTTACGGCAGGAACGTATATGCTACGGGCATTCTTGCTAACGACGCCGTTTGTTGGGGCAATCCTAGTGTATACAACGGTGTTCCAGAGCACGGGGAAGGCGAGTGGTGCCTTCATCATGTCGATTGCGCGGCAGGGGGCCGTGTTCTACCTGGCCATTGTCATTGGAGCGCACGTCGCTGGCTATCATGGCGTCATCTGGGCGCAACCGATTGCTGATGTCCTAACCTGTGTCATTGGGTGGGGGTTAGCAAGATACCTATTTAATAGAAGAAACCGGGATTGACTCCAAATTAACTGAACTGACCCCTAGCTTTGAAATTGATTTGGATCAAGCTGTCAATGTTTTTTACAAAAAGATTTGAGAAATTCTGTTAAAACCCTTGTCAGTCGGCGTTTTATTTAGTATGATAGTCAAGTGCTGTATTTCCCCGAGCATTTTATGCCCCGGGGGTTCGGTTCAAAAGCTTAAGCGATGATGTGGGAGATTGCGACACGCCCGGCCGCTTTGCCATGAGGGCGTAGCGGGAATTTCCACGGAGTTAGTCTTATTTTTAAAATAGACGAAGGAGGGAACACAATGGCAAAACAAAAAATTCGGATTCGGTTGAAGGCATACGAACATCGCATCCTTGACCAATCAGCGGACAAGATTGTTGAAACAGCAAAGAGAACTGGTGCCGGCATCTCAGGTCCAATTCCTTTACCAACTGAACGGACGATCTACACCGTATTACGTTCACCACATAAGTTTAAGGACTCACGTGAACAATTCGAAATGCGGACGCACAAGCGTCTGATTGATATCGTTAACCCAACGCCAAAGACGGTCGACTCATTAATGAAGCTTGACCTGCCTAGCGGTGTTGATATCGAAATCAAGTTATAATTTCCAAAGCAAGTAAATTAATACAATATAATCGGAGGTGTACTCATGACCACTAAAGGAATCTTAGGGAAAAAGGTCGGGATGACGCAAGTCTTCACTGATGCTGGCGAATTAATCCCCGTTACTGTTGTCGAAGCAACGCCAAACGTTGTGTTACAAGTTAAGACGATGGAAAACGACGGTTACGAAGCCATTCAACTTGGTTACCAAGACAAGCGTGAAGTACTCAGCAACAAGCCCGAACAAGGTCATGTAGCAAAAGCAAACACGACTCCTAAGCGCTTCATTCGTGAATTCAGAGATGTTGAGCTGGGAGATTACAAGGTAGCAGACGAAGTTAAAGTTGATACCTTCCAAGCAGGAGACATCGTTGATGTCACTGGTATCACTAAAGGTCATGGATACCAAGGTAACATTCACAAAGACGGTCAAAGCCGTGGCCCTATGGCCCATGGTTCTCGTTACCACCGTCGTCCAGGTTCTCTGGGTGCCATCATTAACCGGGTATTCCCTGGTATGAAGCTTCCAGGTCGGATGGGTAACAAACAAGTTACTATCCAAAACCTTGTGATTGTTAAAGCTGACGTTGATAACAACGTTCTGTTGATCAAGGGTAATGTGCCTGGTGCTAACAAGTCACTCGTTACTGTTAAGAGTGCTGTTCGCCCACCACGCCCTAAGCAATCTGAAAAATAAATAGGAAGGGAGGATAATTAAATGACAAGCGTAGCATTATACAAACAAGATGGTAGCCAAAACGGCAACGTTGATTTGAACGCTGATATCTTCGGCATCGAACCTAACGAAAACGTCGTATTCGACACGATTTTGATGCAACGAGCTTCCATGCGCCAAGGAACCCACGCCGTTAAAAACCGGAGTGCCGTTCGTGGTGGTGGTAAGAAGCCATGGCGTCAAAAGGGTACTGGTCGTGCCCGTCAAGGTTCCATCCGTTCCCCACAATGGGTCGGTGGTGGTGTGGTCTTTGGACCAACCCCTCGTTCATACAGTTACCGCCTTCCTAAGAAGGTTGGCCGTTTAGCATTGAAGTCAGTTCTTTCACAAAAGGTTCTTGACGAGAGCTTAGTCGTTCTTGATGGCTTAGCATTCGACGCACCTAAGACGAAAGAATTCGCTGCAGTGTTGGCTGGTTTGAATGTCACTACTAAGACGTTGGTTGTCCTTGAAGACGACAACGTAACTGCTGCTTTAGCAGCCCGTAACTTAGCAAACGTTAAGGTTATTCCAGCCAAGAGCTTGAATGTCCTTGATATCGCTGATGCGGACAAGTTAGTGATTACCCAACCAGCTCTTTCTCAAGTAGAGGAGGTGCTCGCATAATGGAATCACGTGACATTATCTTACGCCCAGTTGTTACCGAAGCTACGATGGCAACTATGGACGACAAGCGTTACACCTTTGACGTTGACGTACGAGCAACCAAGACTCAAGTCAAGCATGCCGTAGAAGACATCTTTGACGTCAAGGTTGTTAAAGTTAACATCATGAATTTGAAAGGTAAGAAGAAGCGTCAAGGACGTTACGAAGGCTACACTAAGAAGCGTCGTAAGGCCATTGTCAGCTTATCTGCCGATTCAAAAGAAATCAAGTTATTCAACGAAGAATAAAATCTCAGATATAGGAGGGAAATAACGTGGCGATTAAGAAATACAAACCAACAAGCAATGGTCGTCGTAATATGACGAGCTTGGTTTACAAAGACGTCATCACTAAGACGACTCCTGAAAAGTCATTGCTTGATTCACAAAGTCACTCTGCTGGCCGTAACAACGCTGGTAAGATGACTGTCCGTCATCGTGGCGGTGGTAACAAGCGTCAATACCGGATCATCGATTTCAAGCGGATTAAGGATGATGTTCCAGCAACGGTTAAGGCTATCGAATACGATCCTAACCGGACTGCTAACATTGCATTATTAGTTTACGCTGATGGTGTTAAGTCATACATCATTGCACCTAAGGGCTTAAAGGTTGGCGCACAAGTTCAATCTGGTCCAGATGCTGATATCAAGATCGGTAATACTTTACCATTGAAGAACATTCCTTTTGGGACTGTCATTCACAACATCGAATTGAAGCCTGGTAAGGGTGGCCAATTGGTCCGTTCTGCTGGCACTTCAGCTCAATTGTTAGGTAAAGCTAACGACGAAAAGTACGTGTTAGTTCGTTTATCTTCCGGTGAAGTTCGGATGATCTTAAACGTTAACCGTGCAACTATCGGTGCCGTAGGTAACGAAGAACACGAATTGGTTAACGTTGGTAAAGCCGGCCGTAACCGTTGGGCTGGTCAACGTCCTCACGTTCGTGGTTCTGTTATGAACCCTAACGATCACCCACATGGTGGTGGTGAAGGTAAAGCACCTGTTGGTTTACCATCTCCTCTTTCTCCATGGGGTAAGAAGACTGTTGGTAAGAAGACACGTTCTAAGAAGAACAAGACTGAGAAGTTCATTGTTCGTCACCGTAAAGGTTCTAAGATGTAATCAACATCCGATACTTCGGATGTACAGAGACCTGGTTGTCATCGGCATTACCGATGCGCCACAAGTAGAGGAGGTTTCATAATGGGTCGTAGTTTGAAAAAAGGACCTTTCGCCGATGCGCACTTACTGAAAAAGGTTGATGCGCAAAAGGATCAAGACAAAAAGGCTGTCATCAAGACCTGGTCCCGTCGGTCTACTATTTTCCCTAGCTTTGTTGGTTTAACTATTGCTGTATATGATGGACGGAAGCACGTACCAGTTTTCGTTCAAGAAGATATGGTAGGCCACAAGCTTGGCGAATTCGTACCAACCCGGACATTCCGTGGTCATGGTGGCGACGACAAGAAAACTCGTTGATAAGGAGGATTTAACAAATGGCTGAACAAGTTACATCAGCGCAAGCAACTGCTAAAACAGTTCGTATTGCTGCTCGCAAAATTCGCCTTGTCATCGATCTTATCCGCGGCAAGAGCGTCGCTGAAGCAATTGCAATTTTAAAGTTCACACCCCGTGGAGCTTCACCGGTTGTGGAAAAAGTTTTAAACTCTGCTATTGCTAACGCAGAAAACAATTTTGATTTAGAACGTCAAGATCTAATCGTTAGCGAAGCCTATGTGAACGAAGGACCAACCCTCAAGCGGTTCCGTCCTCGTGCCAAAGGCTCTGCTTCACCAATCAACAAACGTACGAGTCACATTACGGTTGTTGTATCTGAAAAAGAGGAGGGATAACGCGTGGGTCAAAAAGTAAATCCAACTGGATTACGGGTCGGTATCATTCGCGACTGGGAAGCAAAGTGGTATGCTGAAAAGGATTTCGCTGCTTACCTGAAGGAAGACCTTCAAATCCGTAAATTTATCGAAAAGCGTCTCGTTGACGCATCTGTATCAACTGTTGAGATTGAACGGGCTGCAAACCGCGTCAACATCTCAATCCACACTGCCAAGCCAGGGATGGTTATTGGTAAGGGTGGTTCCGAAGTCGAAAATCTCCGTAAGGAATTGAACGACTTGACTGGCAAGCGTGTCCACATCAACATCGTGGAAATCAAAAAGCCAGACTTGGATGCCAAGTTGGTCGGCGAAAACATTGCTCGTCAATTGGAAGGCCGTGTTGCATTCCGTCGTGCTATGCGTGGAACGATGCAACGGACTATGCGTTCTGGCGCCAAGGGTGTTAAGACGCAAGTTGCTGGTCGTTTAAACGGTGCTGACATGTCCCGTGTCGAAAGCTATGCTGAAGGTACGGTTCCTCTGCACACGTTGCGTGCTGACATTGATTACGCTTGGGTTGAAGCGCACACTACTTATGGTTCTTTAGGTGTTAAAACCTGGATCTACCGTGGTGAAATTCTTCCCGAAAAGAAACAATCTAACGGACAAGGAGGGAAATAAACATGCTGGTACCTAAGCGAGTAAAGTTCCGTCGTGTCCACCGTGGTAAGCTTCGCGGCGAAGCCAAGGGTGGTAAGAGCGTTGCCTTCGGCGATTACGGTTTGCAAGCGTTGGATTCCAAGTGGATCACCAACCGTCAAATCGAAGCTGCCCGTGTGGCAATTACACGTTACATGAAGCGTGGTGGGAAAGTTTGGATTAAAATTTTCCCTCACAAATCCTACACTGCTAAAGGTGTTGGGGTTCGGATGGGTAATGGTAAAGGTACGCCTGATGGCTGGGTAGCCCCAGTTAAGCGCGGTAAGATTATGTTTGAAGTGGGTGGCGTTTCTGAAGAAACTGCCCGCGAAGCATTACGCCTGGCTGCCATGAAACTTCCCGTTCGTACGAAAGTTTTAGCACGAGAGGAAGTAGGTGGCGAATCAAATGAAAATTAAAGAAATCAACGAATTAACCACTGCTGAAATGCTCGATAAAGAAAAGAGCTACAAGGACGAATTATTTAACCTGCGTTTCCAATTAGCTACTGGTCAATTGGAAAACACTGCACGGTTGAAGCAAGTTCGCAAGAACATTGCGCGGATTAAGACCGCTCTTCGCCAACAAGAACTGAACAAGTAGAATACGATAAGAAGGAGGTCACTAATACATGAGTGATGCACGTAATAACCGCAAGGTTTACCGTGGTCGTGTCGTTTCCGACAAAATGGAAAAGACGATCACTGTCGTTGTAGAAACGACGAAGACTGATGCACGATATGGCAAGCGTGTCAAGTACTCCAAGAAGTACAAGGCACATGACGAAAACAACGAAGCCCACACAGGCGACATTGTTGAAATCATGGAAACTCGTCCTCTGTCTGCTACCAAGCGGTTCCGCTTAGTCGACATTGTTGAAAAAGCAGTAATCATTTAGGTGTCGTTTTATCGTATTCTGAATTAGAACTGAAGGGAGGACACTTACAGTGATCCAACAAGAAAGTCGCTTAAAGGTAGCTGATAACTCTGGCGCCCGCGAAATTTTGACCATTAAGGTTCTGGGTGGCTCCAAGCGTCGCTACGCCGGAATTGGTGATGTCATTGTCGCTACTATCAAACAAGCAACACCAGGTGGCGTTGTCAAAAAAGGTGACGTTGTGAAGGCCGTTGTCGTACGTACGAAGTCTCGTGTACGTCGTAACGACGGTTCATACATCAGCTTTGATGAAAATGCTGCAGTGCTGATCAAAGACGATAAGAGCCCACAAGGGACTCGGATCTTCGGACCAGTTGCACGTGAATTACGTGACAACGATTTCATGAAGATTATCTCATTAGCACCCGAAGTACTGTAATTAAGAAACGTTTAACAAGGAGGTGCCCACAGGAATGCTTATTAAAACTGGTGACAAGGTCCGCGTGATCGCTGGCAAAGATAAAGGCAAAGAAGGAACTGTATCTAAGGTCCTGAATGCTAAGAACCGCGTGATCGTTAAAGGTATCAACATGATTAAGAAGCACCAAAAAGCTACTCAATCAAACCCCCAAGGCGGGATCATTGATATCGAAGCGCCAATTCACGCATCCAACGTTATGCTCATCGATCCTTCGAACAACGAACCAACCCGGCTTGGCGTTCGAGTAGAAGATGGTCACAAAGTCCGTTTCGCTAAGAAGTCCGGCGAAACCATCGACAAATAATCTTTGAAAGGAGGAACATAATTTCATGTCAGCTCGTTTAAAAGAAAAATTCGTAAATGAAATTACCCCATCATTGGTGGAAAAGTTCAGTTACAGTTCTGTTATGCAAACGCCGAAGATCGAAAAGATCGTTTTGAACATGGGTGTTGGTGATGCTGTTTCCAACGCTAAGAACCTGGACGAAGCCGTTGAAGAGTTGGGTTTGATTTCTGGTCAAAAGCCATTGGTTACTAAGGCCAAGAAGTCAATCGCCACTTTCCGTCTTCGTGAAGGTATGTCAATCGGTGCTAAGGTTACCCTCCGCGGTGACCGGATGTACGAATTCCTGGACAAGTTAATCAACGTGTCATTGCCACGTGTTCGTGACTTCCGTGGTGTAAGTACCCGGGCCTTTGATGGTCGTGGGAACTACACTCTGGGTGTTAAGGAACAATTGATTTTCCCAGAAATTAACTTTGATAACGTTAACCGTGTTCGTGGTTTGGACATCGTTATCGTTACGACGGCTAACACTGATGAAGAGTCACGTGAATTACTGACTCAATTCGGTATGCCGTTTGCACACTAATAAAAGGAGGTTCACACAAATTGGCTAAGAAATCTCAAATTGCTAAGAACAAGCGTCCTGCGAAGTTCTCTACTCAGAATTATACTCGTTGCGAACGTTGTGGACGTCCACACTCTGTTTATCAAAAGTTCCATCTTTGCCGTATCTGCATGCGGGAATTAGCCCACAAGGGTCAAATTCCTGGCATGAAGAAGGCTAGTTGGTAAAACGGAATTTTAAACAAAGGGAGGGTAAACGTTAATGTCCATGACTGATCCTATTGCAGACTTCTTGACGCGGATTCGTAACGCGAACATGGTTCGCCACGAATCACTCGAAGTACCTGCATCTACAATTAAACGCGACATCGCTGAAATCCTGAAGCGCGAAGGTTTCATCCGCAACGTTGAATACATCGATGATGACAAGCAAGGCATCATCCGCGTATTCCTCAAGTACGGTAAGGATAACCAACGCGTCATCAGTGGTTTAAAGCGTATTTCAAAGCCCGGCTTACGTTCATACGTTAAGGCCGACGCTGTACCAAAGGTATTAAACGGTTTGGGTATCGCTATTATCTCCACCTCTGAAGGTGTAATTACTGATAAAGAAGCGCGCGCCAAGAAAATCGGTGGCGAAGTTCTCGCCTACGTTTGGTAAAACTTTTAAGAAGATAGGAGGTGCCTTACAGTGAGTCGTATTGGTTATAAAACTGTCAACGTCCCAGCCGGCGTTGAAGTTAAACGCGATGGTGATCAAGTAACGGTTAAGGGTCCTAAGGGTTCCTTAACTCGGACTTTCTCTGACTTCATTACGATGAAGATCAGCGACGGTGCAGTTGACTTTGATCGTCCAGATAACAACAACAAGACGCGGGCCCTTCATGGGACTCAGCGGGCTAACTTGAACAACATGGTTGAAGGTGTTGTCAATGGCTTTGCTAAGACCTTGAAGCTGGTCGGTGTTGGTTACCGTGTTCAAGCTAAGGGTAAGACCTTGGTATTGAGCGTTGGTTATTCCAACCCAGTTGAAATGGCTATTCCAGAAACCTTGGAAGTTAAGGTTCCGGATAACACCACTATCAACATTTCCGGTATTAGTAAGCAAGAAGTCGGTGACTTCGCTGCTGAAATCCGTGCCGTTCGTTCACCAGAACCTTACAAGGGTAAAGGTATCCGTTACGAAAACGAATATGTTCGTATCCGCGAAGGTAAAACTGGTAAGTAACATTAATGCAGCTTAATGCTGATAATTCTACAAAGAGGTGACTATTTTGATTACGAAACCAGATAAGAACAAGACACGTCAAAAGCGTCATATGCGTGTCCGGAACAAAATTTCTGGAACTGCAGAACGCCCACGCTTAAACGTTTTCCGCTCTAACAAAAACATCTACGCTCAAGTCATTGATGACGTAGCGGGTGTCACGCTTGTTAGTGCCTCGACGTTAGATAGTGATGTGAATGGTGACAACAAGACCGACCAAGCTAAGGCTGTTGGTGTTTTAGTTGCTAAGCGCGCTGTCGAAAAGAAAATTAGCAATGTTGTGTTTGATCGTGGTGGGTACTTGTACCATGGCCGTGTTCAAGCATTGGCAGAAGCTGCTCGCGAAAACGGGCTGAAATTTTAACAGTAAGGAGGAATAACCACACATGGCAAAATTTATTGATCCTGACAAGTTAGAGCTTGAAGACAACGTTGTTGCTATCAACCGTATCACTAAGGTTGTAAAAGGTGGCCGTCGTCTCCGGTTCTCTGCTCTTGTCATCGTCGGCGATAAGAACGGTCACGTTGGCTTTGGTACTGGTAAAGCTCAAGAAGTTCCAGAAGCTATCCGTAAAGCCGTTGAAGCCGCTCGTAAGAACCTGATCGAAGTACCTATCGTGGGAACGACCATTCCTCACGAAGTTCTCGGTTCATACGGTGGGGGCAAGATTATGCTCAAGCCTGCCGCTGAAGGTTCCGGGGTTACTGCTGGTGGCTCAGTTCGTTCCGTCATGGAATTAGCTGGTGTCGCTGACGTTACTTCCAAGCGTTTAGGTTCTAACACGCCAGTCAACGCTGTCCGGGCCACCTTTGATGGTTTGGCTCAGTTGAAGCGTGCTGAAGAAGTTGCCGCTCTCCGTGGTGTCTCTCTTCAACACTTAGCTGAATAAGGAGGGGTATTAAAATGGCTCAATTAAAAGTTACTTTAATTCATAGTGTTGCTCACCGCCTCCCTAAACAGCGGAAGATTGTGGAAGCTTTAGGTTTACACCGTGTTAACAGCACGGTTTTACAACCAGACAATGAAGCTACCCGCGGTGCGCTTTTCCAAGTTGCACATTTAATTAAGGTTGAAGAAGTTAAATAGTTTTCATATCATTAAATAAGGAGGTGCGCAATAGCATGAAGTTGAATGAATTAAAACCTGCTGAAGGCTCACGGAAGGTTCGTAACCGGGTTGGCCGTGGTGATTCATCTGGTAATGGTAAGACCTCTGGTCGTGGCCAAAAGGGTCAAAAGGCTCGTAGCAAGACTCGTTTGGGTTTTGAAGGTGGCCAAATGCCATTGTACCGTCGGATCCCAAAGCGTGGGTTTACCAACATTAACCGTAAGGAATTTGCTGTCGTAAACTTAGCTGCTTTGAACGTCTTTGATGATGGTGCTGAAGTAACTCCAGCTGCCCTGGTTGAAGCCGGTATCGTTAAAAACGAAAAGTCCGGTGTTAAGATCTTGGGTAACGGTGAGTTAACGAAGAAGTTGACGGTGAAAGCCGCTAAGTTCTCCAAGTCAGCCGCCCAAGCTATCGAGGCTGCTGGTGGTAAAACTGAGGTGATTTAATGCTATCAAGCTTGAAAAACGCCTTTAAGATTAAAGACATTCGTAAAAAAATTCTCTTTACTCTATTGGTTTTGATTGTCTTTCGGTTGGGTACTTATATTACCGTCCCCGGCATTAACGCAAAGGCACTTCAAAGCGTTGCGTCTTCTGGATTGGTTAGTATTTTAGATACCTTCAGTGGTGGTGGGTTAACAAACTATTCCATCTTTGCGATGGGGGTTTCACCATACATCACTGCACAAATCGTTATTCAATTGCTACAAATGGACATCGTTCCACGATTCGTTGAATGGAGCAAGCAAGGGGATACTGGTCGACGGAAATTGAATCAAGCCACACGATACTTAGCGATTGCTTTAGCATTCGTTCAATCCATCGGTATCACGGCTGGTTTCAGTGCTTTAAGTTCATTGAAACTGGTTCAAAATCCAAGTGTTGCAACGTACTTGTCAATCGGGTTAATCCTGACTGGTGGGACGATGTTAACCACTTGGATGGGTGATATGATTACAGATCGTGGGTTAGGGAACGGGATTTCAATGATTATCTTTGCGGGTATCATTGCTCGGACCCCAACTTCTGTTTACAAGCTTTACCAAACTTACTTTGTCGATGCCGATAAGGGAACTTTGTGGAAGAGTGTTATTTTCATCTTAGCTTTAATCGTCTTGGTTTTGGTCATTGTGACCTTTACCACCTGGGTTCAGCAAGCTGAACGACGTGTACCTATGCAATACACGCGTCGGGTATCTGGTTCACCAGATAGTAGCTACCTTCCATTAAAGGTTAACGTTGCCGGGGTTATCCCCGTCATCTTCGCGAGTTCGTTTATTGCTACGCCACAGACTATTCTGATGGCGTTCCAAAACACCCACTCTCAAGATGCTTGGTACCAAACCTTAACGGATGTCTTCAACATGCAAACGTTCGATGGTGCCATTTTGTACACTGTTCTGATCATTGTGTTCACGTTCTTCTATGCGTTCGTACAAGTTAACCCAGAAAAGTTAGCTGAGAACCTGCAAAAGCAGGGGAGCTACATTCCTGGTGTTTGGCCTGGTCACGAAACACAATCATATGTTTCCAACTTATTGATGCGTCTCAGCACTGTTGGGGCACTCTTCCTTGGATTCATTTCCTTGATTCCGTTATTAGCCCAAAACCTTTGGGACTTAGATGAGTCAATTGGTTTAGGTGGTACCAGCCTCTTAATCGTCGTTGGTGTTGCTATCGAAACCATGCGGCAAGTTGACGGATTAATGATGAAGCGCGAATACGTTGGCTTTATCCAAGATCCAGAACCAGCTTAATGAGTTTCCAGCGGGTGTGTTGATCTATTTAGCACACCTGCTTGTGTTTTTCGGGCAAATTTTCGAATAAGGAGAACGAACATGACAGCAATGAATTTGATCCTCATGGGTTTACCAGGAGCCGGTAAAGGTACCCAAGCCGAAAAGATTATCAAGGAGTTCCACTTACCGCATATTTCTACGGGAGACATCTTCCGTGAAGCGATGAAGAACGAAACTGAAATGGGCTTGGCTGCTAAAAAGTTCATCGATAAAGGTGAACTGGTACCGGACGAAGTGACGAACGGCATTGTTCGTGACCGGTTAGCTCAGGATGATACCAAAGACGGGTTCATGTTGGATGGGTTCCCCCGTTCCATTGTTCAGGCCGAAGCGTTAAATACGTTTGGCCCTGAATTGGATCGGACCATCAACGCCGTGATCAATATTCACGTTGAGCCAGATGTCTTGGTTGAACGCCTTTCTGGTCGTTATATCTGCCGCAACTGTGGGGCAACCTACCATAAGCTGTACAAACAGCCTAAAGTTGAAGGCACTTGTGATGTCTGTGGTAGTCATGACTTCTATCAACGGGAAGACGATAAGCCTGAAACGGTGAAGAACCGGTTGGCAGTGAATTTGAAAGCAAATACACCGCTGATCGAGTACTACACCGAGAAGGACTTATTGTTCACTGTTGATGGTGACCGTGACATCGATGACGTGTACGTCGACATCGAAAAGATCCTGAAGAACCTGTAGGAAGTATCATAGTTCTTGCGTCTTAGTGAGAATTATGGTAAGCTTATTCAGGTTTAGCCTGTAAATGGCGCGCTGTCGCAATTCACAGGTGCTAGGTGGGGGCAAGTTGTTGTCTCTACCGCTTTTACGTGTATTTTACACGCAATTAAAAGGGAGGTACTTTCGTGGCGAAAAGCGATGTCATCGAAGTCGAAGGTAAAGTTACCGAAACATTGCCTAACGCAATGTTCCGGGTCGAATTAGAAAACGGTCATGAGATTCTCGCTCACGTTTCCGGTAAGATTCGGATGCACTACATCCGGATTCTGCCTGGTGACCGAGTAACTGTTGAAATGTCACCGTATGACTTGTCTAAAGGCCGGATTACTTATCGGTTTAAGTAACCGCCTGGACAGATGTAGGAGGGATATTCATGAAAGTAAGACCATCAGTTAAGCCAATGTGCGAACACTGCAAGGTTATCAAGCGTAAGGGTCGAGTAATGGTTATTTGCTCAGCCAACCCTAAGCATAAACAACGCCAGGGTAAGTAATTTCAATTTATAGGAGGTGCACTTAAATGCCACGTATTGCTGGAGTGGATTTACCACGTGATAAGAAAATCGCTTACGGTTTAACTTACATTTTTGGTATTGGTATCAACACCGCGCACAAGATTGTTGCGGATGCTGGAGTATCAGAAGACGTTCGGGTTCGCGATATGACACCTGATCAAGAAGACAAGATTCGTGCCGAAGTTGACAAGTACAAGGTCGAAGGTGACTTACGTCGTGAAGTTAGCCTGAACATCAAGAACTTGCAAGAAATCGGTTCTTATCGTGGAATGCGTCACCGTCGCGGTTTGCCTGTTCGCGGCCAACACACCAAAAACAATGCCCGCACTCGGAAGGGTAAAGCCGTTTCCGTTGCAGGTAAGAAGAAGTAAAGGAGGGTTATCACTTTATGGCTACTAGAAAAACTAGTCGCAAGCGTCGGGTCAAGAAGAATATTGAATCCGGTGTTGCACACATCCATGCTACGTTTAACAACACATTAGTTATGATCACTGACGTTCAAGGGAACGCTATTGCTTGGTCATCAGCTGGTGCCTTAGGGTTCAAGGGTAGTCGGAAGTCAACGCCATTTGCTGCACAAATGGCCGCTGAAGCCGCTGCTAAAGCATCACAAGAACACGGTGTTAAGTCCGTTGAAGTTGCTGTCAAGGGTCCTGGTTCAGGACGTGAAGCTGCTATCCGGGCAATCCAAGCTGCTGGTATCGAAGTTACGGCTATTCGTGACGTTACGCCAGTGCCTCATAATGGTACTCGTCCTCCAAAGCGCCGTCGGGTTTAACGTGAGCGTTTCATTAATGAGGGCAACCTTCATGATGGGATTGACTTATAGGAGCTCAACGCGGTTTGAAAGGGGTAAACGATAAGAATGATTGAATTTGAAAAGCCTAACATTCATAAAATTGACGAAAGTAGCAACTACGGTAAGTTTGTTGTTGAACCGTTGGAACGTGGTTACGGGACAACGCTTGGCAACTCCTTACGTCGGATTCTGCTTTCATCATTACCTGGTGCAGCTGTTACCAGCATTCAAATCGACGGGGTTCTGCATGAGTTTTCGACTGTCGAAGGAGTCGTAGAAGACGTCACGCAAATCATCTTGAACGTTAAGAAGATTGCGCTGAAGTTAAACGGTGCCGACGATCAGGAAGAAACAATGGAGATCAACGTTAAGGGACCTGCTCAAATCACCGCTGGTGATATTGTTGCTGGTGCCGACGTTGACGTTTTGAACCCAGATCTGTACATTGCTACAGTTGCAGATGGGGCAACGTTCCACATGCGAATGACTGCAGACAAGGGCCGGGGATATGTCTCTGCTGACGAGAACAAAACTCGTAACACAGATATGCCAATTGGTGTCTTAGCTGTGGATTCCATTTACACCCCAATCGAACGGGTTAACTACCAAGTAGAGAATGCACGGGTTGGCCAACGGGCTGACTATGATAAATTGACCCTGGATGTTTGGACGAATGGTTCAATTAATCCAAGCGAAGCCATTGCTCTGGCTGCAAAGATCTTGACCGAACATTTGGCTATGTTTGTCGACCTGACTGACGAAGCTAAGAATGCGGAAATCATGGTTGAAAAGGAAGAAACTCACAAGGAAAAGATGCTTGAGATGACCATCGAAGAGCTCGACTTGTCCGTTCGTTCTTACAACTGCTTGAAGCGTGCTGGTATCAACACGGTCCAAGAATTGAACAACAAGACTGAAGCAGACATGATGAAGGTTCGTAACTTGGGTCGCAAGTCCCTTGAAGAAGTTAAGGCTAAGTTAGCTGACTTAGGTTTGTCACTTCGGAAGGAAGACTAATTTTAGACACTCAAAGGAGGGTTTCTGGTTATGAGTTACCGTAAATTACAACGGACTAGTTCTCAACGTCGTGCCTTATTACGCGATTTGACCACTAGTTTAATCTTGAACGGCCGCATCGAAACGACCGAAGCACGCGCTAAGGAAGTTCGCAAGACGGCTGACCAAATGATTACCTTGGGTAAGCAAGGCGACTTACACGCTCGTCGTCAAGCCGCTGCTTTCATCCGTAACGTTGTTGCAGATGTTAAAGAAGATGGCGATGATGTCGTTGTCACTAGTGCTTTACAAAAGGTATTTAGCGAATTGGCTCCTAAGTACGCTGATCGTAACGGTGGTTACACGCGTATCTTGAAGACGATGCCTCGTCGCGGTGATGGCGCTGCTATGGCCATCTTGGAATTTGTTGACTAGTTTTAGTTAGACAATTCAAGGAGTGATCACGTCCTTAAACGTGGTGAATCGGTTACAAATTAATCACTAGAACTATGTGGTATAGAGCGCTACGATGATGGGGAATTCTTTCCGAGTCTAGCTTGAATGGGGGCATCTGCCTCAGCGCCGCTGGTTTGTTAGTGATTTTTTTTGTGCCGATTTTTTGCGTTCTCGGGATTTTTGGGTGCGTGGTGACGGGGGCTTTCACAATCTGGTAACAAAACTGGCGGAACACTTCGGTATTGTCCAAAACTTTGATATAATTAGCGGTGACTTTTTCACTAGGAGAATTAATAACGCGGATGGCAAATATCATTGAAGTGAAGCATCTTTCATATAAATATGGCGAAGAACAACAGCCGGCGTTAAAGGACGTTAGTTTCGACGTACACGCCGGTGAATGGTTAGCCATTGTCGGACACAACGGTAGTGGCAAATCGACCTTAGCGAAGTCCCTAGACGGTTTATTGCCATTCACTGAAGGTACCGTCACCGTGGATGGCGTTCAACTCACACCAGAAACCGTATGGGACGTGCGCAGCAAAATTGGCATGATTTTTCAAAATCCTGACAATCAGTTCGTTGGTGCAACCGTTGAGGATGATGTTGCCTTCGGCCTGGAAAACCGGCAGACGCCACGTTCTGCAATGCTGCCCCGGGTTAAGGCGGCACTCGCTGAGGTTGGCATGGCTGAGTTTGCACAACGGGAGCCCAGTTCACTGTCTGGTGGGCAGAAACAACGGGTGGCATTAGCAGGTATCGTGGCCATTGCGCCGGAAATTTTGATTTTGGACGAAGCAACCAGCATGTTGGATCCCCAGGGACGAAGCGACATGTTGGCGCTGGTACGTCAGCTACGGGAACGTCAGCATTTAACGGTTATTTCTATCACGCACGATATTGACGAAGCGGCCGGCGCTGACCGTATTTTGGTGATTGACGATGGGCAGCTAATTGAAGAGGCGCAGCCGGCGACAATTTTTGCGCGGGGAGAAGGTCTCGTTGAGATGGGGCTTGATCTACCGTTTACGGCTAAGTTAAAACAGGCCTTGCAACAGCGCGGTATCACCCCGCCAGCGGGATATCAAACGACGGCGGAAATGGAGGAATGGTTGTGGCAATCTCTTTCGAACACGTAACCTATACGTACCAGGCTGGCACACCCATGGCCCACACCGCCATCGAGGACGTGTCCTTCTCGGTGCCTGATCACGGCTATCTCGCCATCATTGGGCATACCGGGAGTGGCAAATCGACGTTGATTCAGCAGTTGAATGCGTTGTTTAAACCCACTGCCGGAGAGATTCACGTGGATGATTTCACCGTGACACCGAGCACGACTAACGCGGACCTCAAGCCGCTGCGGCAACACGTGGGTATGGTGTTTCAGTTTCCCGAAAGCCAGTTGTTTGAGGAGACCATTCGCAAGGATATTGCCTTTGGTCCCCAAAACTTTGGCATGAGCGAGGCGGACGCCAATGCGTTGGCCGACGAAATGTTAACCACGGTGGGGCTCGATGCGAGTTATGCCGAGCGGTCACCGTTTGAGCTTTCTGGTGGACAGATGCGCCGGGTCGCCATTGCCGGTGTTTTGGCGATGCGGCCGCAAGTGTTGGTGTTAGATGAGCCAACTGCGGGACTCGATCCTCAGGGGCGGCAGGCGATGATGGCGTTGTTTGAGCGGCTTCACCGGGAGCAGGGGCTAACGATTGTATTGGTCACCCATCAGATGGAGGATGTCGCGCAGTACGCCGAGCAGGTCGCTGTCATGCGGGAAGGTAAGCTCGTGAAGTTTGGTCAGCCTCGGGAGGTCTTTGCGGATTCCGAGTGGCTCCGGGCCAATCAATTGGATGTTCCCCGAGCGGCCCAGTTTGCGCAACGTTTGGCTCAGCGAGGGGTAACTTGGGAACACTTACCGTTGACCGCCGAACAGTTAGCCGATCAGATTGCGGCACAGTGGCCAGCAAAGGGGGCCGACCATGTCTAAATTTATTTTTGGGCGGTACTTGCCATTAAATTCGGTCGTTCATCGGCTGGATCCCCGAGCGAAGCTGATGCTGAGTTTCTGCTATATCATTTTAGTTTTCCTCGCGAACAATCCCCTGAGTTATGCCATTCTAATTGCGCTGACGATTGGGTCGATCCTCGCGTCTAAAATTAGTTTAGGTTTCTTCTTGCGGGGGATTCGGCCACTACTGTGGTTGATCGTCTTTACCGTCGTTTTACAGCTATTGTTCAGTCCTGTCGGCGGCCAGACGTACTTCCACTGGGCCTTTATTAATGTGACCCAGTTTGGCCTGGTCAATGCGGGATTTATTTTTATTCGGTTTTTGCTCATTATTATGATGTCGACCTTGCTGACGTTATCGACGCAGCCCCTGGATATTGCGACCGGACTGGCTTCCTTGATGAAGCCCTTACGGTGGATTCGGGTGCCCGTCGATACGTTAGCCATGATGCTGTCAATTGCGCTACGGTTCGTGCCAACGCTGATGGACGAGGCCGAGAAAATTATGAATGCGCAGCGTGCCCGGGGCGTGGACTTTGGCGAGGGTGGTCTATTTAAACAGGCCAAGTCCCTGATTCCATTGATGGTGCCTCTGTTTATGAGTGCCTTTAACCGGGCCGAAGACCTCTCGACGGCGATGGAAGCGCGGGGATATCAGGACAGCGAGCACCGCACGCAGTATCGTATTTTAACGTGGCAGAAGCGGGATACGATCACGTGGTTATTATTTTTACTTGGATTTGCGGCGATTCTCGCTTGTCGTCGTTGGTAGGAGGACCTGATGCAACGTTATAAAGTAACTTTTATGTATGATGGGACTGACTTCGCTGGTTTCCAGCGGCAGCCGCACAAACGCACGGTGGAGAGCGTGCTGACGAAGGTCATCAACAAAATGGCCAAAAATCCCACGCCCGCCATCGTCATCTACGGGTCAGGGCGGACCGACGCTGGGGTCCATGCCTTGGCGCAGGTGGCCCATTTCGACTTTCCCTTTGACATTCCCGCGGAGAATATGCGCAAGGGCTTAAACAGCATGTTACCGATGGATATGGAGGTCACCAAGGTCGAGTTGGCCGCACCAGACTTCCATGCTCGCTACAATGTCTCAGGCAAGCGGTATCTTTACCGGATGGACATGGGGGAGTTCCGCAACCCGTTCAAACGAAATTACACCGGCCAATGGAAATTTCCCGTTGACCTGGAAAAAATTAAGCTTGCCTTGGCAGATTTAACTGGGGAGCATGATTTCACCAGTTTTGTGGCCTCTGGAGCGCAGACACGAACCTTTGTCCGGACCATTTACGAGGCGACTTGCCACATCGATCAGGCCAACAATGAATTAGTCTTTGAATTTTATGGCAATGGCTTCATGTACAATCAGGTCCGGATCATGGTCGGCGTCCTGGTCGAAATCGGCTCTGGGACACGGCCCGTGCATGATATTTTACGTCTGTACGAAGTCAAGGACCGCAAGCAGGCTCGGCGAACGGTCCCAGCGGCTGGACTATATTTGAAACACGTGTATTATCAAGGAGAGGACCCGGCGCATCCGACGAAATTACCCCAACATCAGCGGTAAATTTCGTTCGGGGGACAAACAATCATTGACTTTATGGGTAAAACTTTGTATTATGGTTATTGGTATTGTTTGCCCCACGATAAGCCCCGGAAAGTTTACTTGGTGTCAGACAAACACAGATTTATGGAGGAATTTAACGTGCGTACAACTTATATTGCAAAACCTAGCGATATTGATCGCAAATGGTACATTGTCGACGCAACCGACGTTAGTTTAGGTCGGCTTGCTTCAGTCGTTGCATCTGTATTACGTGGTAAGAACAAGCCAACGTTCACCCCTAACGTGGACACTGGTGATAACGTAATCATCATCAACGCTAGCAAAGTCGCTTTAACTGGCCGTAAGGCTACCGACAAGATTTACTATCACCACACTGGTTTTCCTGGTGGCTTAAAGTCACGGACTGCCGGTAACTTCCGGGCCGAAAACCCAGAAAAGTTGATCGAAACTTCTGTACAAGGCATGCTTCCTAAGAACTCCTTAGGTCACCAAATGGCATTGAAGCTTCACGTGTATGCTGGTGAAGACCACAAGCACGAAGCACAAAAGCCAGAAGTATTAGACATTACTAACCTTATCTAAGGAGGAAAACCAAATTGGCACAAGTTCAATATCGCGGCACTGGCCGTCGTAAAAACTCCTCTGCTCGTGTACGTTTAGTACCCGGCTCAGGCAAAATTGTTATGAACAACAAGGCAATCGAAGATTACATTCCATTCGCAAGTATTCGTGAAGTTGTCTTACAACCATTCAACGTTACGGAAACGCTCGGTAACTATGATGCATTAGTTACTGTTCGTGGTGGTGGGTTCTCCGGTCAAGCCGGCGCAACTCGTCATGGGATCGCTCGGGCATTGCTCGAAGTTGACCCAGATTTCCGTGGTCCATTGAAGCGTGCGGGTCTCTTGACTCGTGACGCTCGTATGAAGGAACGGAAGAAGCCAGGTCTGAAGAAGGCACGTAAGGCTTCACAATTCTCAAAGCGTTAATATTTCGATATTTTCGATTTGGAAATCCTCACCATTCAGTTGGTGGGGATTTTTTTGTGTCATGCGGGTGGTCAACTGACTGGCGGCATTGCTATTTTAATGGCTTTTTGATAATATTAATCGAATGAAGTGTTGCTGGACATAATAATTTTGTTTTAATGGTGATTAAGCCGACAACACAATGTGGCTATAATTAAACAAGGAGGGGATTTAGATGCAAGTAAATTGGAAAAAGATGATGATTGGCATGGCCTTTATCCTGATTGGATTCGTGGGATTTACCACCACGGGGCAGGCGAAGACTACCTGGCACAAGGGAATCCCCCAAACTATTCGAGGAAATTGGCGTGAAGACAAGAAAGATTTACATAGAACTGATCGACGCGTGGGCTATTTCTACCAGATCAATTCTAACGTCATCAAAGATGGGGACGTTAGTGGCTCGATGCCACAACGGTACAAGGAAATCAAACCGGCTTATCACCACAAGAAGGGGAGTAAGACCTACTACGTGAAGTCGACTGAGACCAAGTTTGATATTCTTTACTACCGGCGCTACACGAAGATCAGCAAGAATAAGCTCGCCATTTACTGGTATGCCTATCAGTCCCAAGACTATGAGCATGGGGCATACACCCACTCGGAGAATCAAATTGTCGAGCACTTTCACCGCAAAGCCTAATCGCAGTTAAGTTGTCGTTGTCCTCACCCGTTAGTTTGGTGGGGATTTTTTTTTACGATGCAGTCAACCGTTCGGGAGGTCAGTAGCCTGACTGGAAATGGGTATTGTTTTCCCCGCGTGATTGTCTTAAGCTGGAGAGAATAGCGAATAGGAATGGGAAATCATGGAAAAAATTACGCATTCAAGATTATTTGATACATTGTCGAAAAAGATGGTGTGGGGGTTCATCTTCCTGATTACGATTGGCACGGTGCTACTGAGTCTGCCTATCGCCACCAACGGGATGCGCGGCACCGCCTTTATTAATACCTTATTTACGGCGACCTCGGCCACCTGTATTACCGGGCTCACGGTCGTTAACACGGCCGAACACTGGTCTTTTTTTGGTCAGGTGGTCATTTTGGGCCTGTCCGAAATTGGGGCCTTGGGGTACATGACCTTCGCTGTGCTCCTCTTTAACATCATTCGGCGCAATCTCGACCTGTCGACACAGCTGATGGTGAAGGAATCCCTGAACTTGGAAAATCTGAGCGATACCAAGAGCGTCATGAGATACGTTGTCGGCCTCTCTGCGCTCTTTCAACTCGGGGGCGCGTGTTTACTCACGTTTGACTTTATTCCGCGTTACGGGTGGAAACGGGGCCTGTATGCGTCGGTCTATCATGCGGTGATGTCATTTTGTAACGCCGGGTTCGATATTTTCGGGAACAGTCTAATGGGTTTTCGCGATGACTCCTACCTCCTGATTGTGACGATCATTCTGATCATTGGTGGGGGACTGGGCTTTTTGGTTTGGCGGGACCTCTTGCTGTACCATGAGCGCAAACGCCTGAGCCTGAACTCGAAGTTGACACTGGTCACGACCGGGACGCTGTTCGTCGTTGGGTTTGTGCTATTGCTGATTACGGAGCGGGACCTCTCGTTGCTGCCGAAGAACACGTCCTGGTTCAATCGGACGGTCAACACGCTATTTCTCAGTGTGACACCGCGGACGGCGGGGCTGATTACCTTGCCAACCAATGACCTGCAGTCCGGGAGTATTTTCTTGATCATGATTCTGATGTTTGTCGGTGGGACGCCCGGATCGACCGCCGGGGGAATCAAGACCACCACGTTTGGGGTCTTGATGCTCCAGAGTATTGCGCAGTTACGGGGCAAGAAGGACGTTGAATTCAGTCACCGGCGCTTCAGTCAAACTAACATCAGTCGGGCGCTGTTACTGGTCTTCTTGGCCAGTGTTGTGATTGTCGTGGCCACGTTGATCTTGACGCAGACGGAGAAAATTCCGCGCGGCTTTGGGCTCGAATACATTGTGTTTGAAGTGCTATCGGCGTTTGGGACCGTGGGGCTGAGCCTGGGCTTGACCCCGCATCTAACGGTGATCGGCAAACTCGTCATTATGATGTTAATGTTTGTCGGCCGGGTCGGCATTTTCACGTCGCTGTACTCGCTGTCTAAGCGGCAGACTAAGGTCAACCAGATTCGTTATCCAGAGGAAAACATTTTAATTGGTTAGGAAGGTTTTACCATGACAAAGAAAAGTTTTGCGGTCCTGGGGCTCGGCCGGTTTGGCCAGAGTGTCGTGCAAACACTGGTGGAGGCCCATCAGGACGTGCTCGCGGTGGACGTTCGTGAGGCGCCGGTCAATGAAATGATGGACATTGCCACGCAGACCCTGATTGCGGATACGCGCGATGAGGACGTCTTGCGCGGGCTGAACATCGACACCTTTGATTACGTCATCGTCGGCATCGGCAATAACATGGAGGCCAGCATCTTGACGACCATGTTGACCAAGGAGCTGGGTGCCCAGAAGGTGATTGCCAAGGCCGAAACCAGCGACCATGGCCGTGTGTTAAAGCGTGTGGGGGCGGATCAGGTGATTTTCCCCGAGCGCGACATGGGGCACAGCATCGTCCGCAAACTCCTGTCGAATCACATTTTAAACTTCATTGACCTGAGTGATGAATACACGCTGGCCGAAGTGGTGATCACCGACCCGAACTTTGTGAATCAGGACCTGGTCAAATTAAACCTGCGGCAGCGCTTTGATTTGACCGTGATTGCGATTCAACACGGTCACGCCATCAACATTTCCCCGCAGCCCACGGACATCGTGCAGCTGCATGACGTGCTGACGGTCGTTGGGCCTATTGCGAACGTTGAGAAATTAGATGAGACGTTAAAAAAATAGCCTTATATATAGAAAAGTCACGTGTCAAATAACCGGTTAGCGGCTATTTGATACGTGACTTTTTTAATTGGCTTAGAGTAAATGAATCCCGTTGGCTTCACATTGGTCGATCATTTCTTGTGGCCATAGGGCAGCTTGGACTTCACCGACGTGGGCCTTACCCAGCAATAACATGCAGAGACGGGATTGACCAATCCCACCACCAATGGTGTAAGGAACCTCTTCGTTCAGGACCATTTGGTGATAAGGGAGGCTGAGGCGGTCTTCGGCGTGAGCCAGCTTCAATTGGCGCTTCATTGACTCAGCGTCGACCCGGATGCCCATGCTGGAGATTTCGATGGCCTGTTGTAACGGTTCGTACCAGAACATGATGTCCCCGTTTAATTGCCAGTCATCGTAGTCGGGGGCGCGGCCGTCGTGACGTTTGCCACTCTTTAAGGCGTCGCCAATCTTCATCAGGAAGACGCAACCGAGTTTCTTGCTAATGGCGTTTTCGCGTTCCCGCGGCGTCATGGTTGGGTACATGTCTTCTAACTCTTGCGTTGTGATGAAGTGAATTTCATCTGGTAAGTGGTGCACGGCTTCGGGGAACTTGTACCAAACCTCGTGTTCCATGTGCTTGATCACCTTGAAGATGGTCCGCACCGTTTGCTTCAACGTGGCTTCGGTCCGTTCTTCCTTGGTGATGACCTTTTCCCAGTCCCATTGGTCCACGTAAGCGGAGTGGAAGTTGTCGAGGTCTTCATCTTTACGGATAGCGTTCATGTTGGTGTACAGGCCTTCGTGCAGGTTAAAGCCGTAACGCTTAAGGGCGACCCGCTTCCATTTTGCCAAAGAGTGGACGATTTCAATCGTGTCGTCGGCGCCCATGTCGGCCATGGTGAAGGACACGGGTTTTTCGATGCCGTTCAAGTTGTCGTTCAGCCCAGTGGCTTTCTCCACAAACATCGGGGCGGACAGACGGGACAGGTTCAGTTGCTTACCGAATTCTTCTTGGAAAGTTTCCCGAATGTAACGAATGGCCGTCTGCGTTTCTCGAACGGATAATTTTGGATCGTATGATTTTGGAATAATTAAATGCATAAGCTTTTTCTCCTTCTTGGGGCCTGATTTAAGATAAAACAAAAAGGTTTTCCATCCCTTGTGTAAAATCAAGGGACGAAAAACCTTTTCGCGGTACCACCCAAGTTGTCGATCCAAATGATCGGCCAGCTCAATCAGAGTACAAACATACTCCACCGATGGTAACGTACCGGTTAACGGCTTACCCTAGCGTGACAACGTCATTTCAGGAAGCAACTAAGAAAGTGTTTTTCGGAAAAATCAAGCACTGATTGGGTTTGCACTAGGTCCCAACTCACTGACAGGCTGACTTAACTTACTCCTCTTTCCTGCGTTTTTTATCTTGTGGCATTAATACTAGCACCATTTTGAAAATTGTAAATGCCTAAATTAGAATTTAGCGAGACTTTTTCTGGTTAGGCCCTCATCAAATAAACGGCACTAGTAGAAGAAAATACTTGGCCAAAAAATGTTAATTTTTTTGAGAACGGTGCCGCGACGGGGCAAATTGGGCGGTTTGATAATTAAAATTATTAGAGTTTAAGATTCCCTGTAGGCGAGTGAAAGGGTCTAGACCCATCGTTAGTTGGCAGGGTATGCTGGGGATAATTTATGGGAGTAGGGGATGACCAGCATGCACTTTGAGGACTTATTTATCATGGCCGGCCAATTGAATGGCGCGGCCAAGGCGTTGGAATTTGGTAGTACGATGACCGAGCGAATTCAATCACGGGAGGTTCCCCATGAAAATGACCGATGACCAATTGAAGGCCCTGATCCGCACAATTATTGTCCAGCTACGGGCCGCCGGTGTTCACGTGCGCGTCACTAGTCATCGCACGCCCAGTCTGTATTTACACCTGGACCATGATGTGTTGAAAGAGATTCGGATCAGTGACCATCATATGGGGCAAAAGTCTAAGCACCGCGTGGGCTATGACATCCTGATCGACCGGGACCGGCATCGCAAATATGCCGCGGCGACACGGTGTGTGGAATACGGCGCGAACAATGCGGCAACGGTCGTGGTCAAGGTGATTGCTGACCGTGATCACAAGGTGCAGGCGTTAGGCCCGCGGAATTATCAGCGACTGGTGCAACTGGCCCAACGGCATCCCCAACTCCCACACAAGGAAGCGGCCTTTGAGAATAAACTGAGTGCCTTTTTGGATATGGCGCCGGTCGGTGGGGGTCGCCGGGAACGGCCGCGGATTTAACGCCGCTTTCTGAGAGATTAATGGCGTCAACCATCCCGCACGAGCTTTGGAGACGAAATCAGCAGTTAAGCCCACAGTTATCCGCTTTCATGCAAGTTTTCTATTGACATTCTGACCAAATGAAATTAGACTATGATAATTGGTTTAATCGAATTCTCATTAATCATTTTGGAAGGAGGGGTCGACTTGGGACGACCAAAGCAACTCTTTATTAAGAAACAGGTGCAGACGGACTTATACAAGAAAACGGGTCTCGAAAAGACGCTGACGGCGTTTAGTCTGACCACCATGGGGATTGGCGCCATCGTGGGGTCCGGGATCTTTATCACGCCTGGACTGATTGCCGCCAACTATACGGGGCCGGGGGTCATGTTGTCCTACCTGATTGCCGTTGTCGTTTGTGCGATGGCTGCCCTGTGTTACTCCGAGTTCTCCTCAACCATTCCCCTTGCCGGGAGCGCGTACACCTATGTTTACGCGGTCTTTGGTGAGTTTGCCGCCTGGATTCTCGGGTGGGCGCTGATCTCTGAGTACCTATTTGCGGTGTCCTCGGTGGCCGTGAGTTGGTCTTCTTATTTCCAGAACCTCTTAGCCGGTTTTGGGTTAAAATTACCCCCATTCCTGCAGGCTGCGGCCGGGACCGCTGGGGTTAAGGGCGGCGGCATCGACGTCGTGGCCTTAGTCATCACCATGTTGGTGGCCTGGTTGCTCTCGAAGGGCATTCGGGAATCGGCCAAGATCAACAACATCATGGTGATCGTTAAAATCTTGGTTATTTTATTATTTATCGGCATTGCTATTTTTTACGTCAAACCAGCGAACTATAATCCGTTCTTACCGTTTGGCACGAGCGGAATTTTCAAGGGGGCGGCCGTGGCCTTCTACGCCTATATCGGGTTTGATGCCGTGTCGACGGCTAGTGAGGAAGTCAAGAATCCCAAGCGCAACATGCCCATTGGAATTATCAGCTCCCTCCTAGTGGCCGCCGTGCTGTACGTGAGCCTGTCGGCCGTGCTGGTTGGCGTGGTGCACTACACCAAGCTGAACGTGGCCGATCCCGTTGCCTTAGCGTTGACGCTGATTCATCAGAACTGGGCGTCCGGGGTGATCTCCTTTGGGGCCATCGTGGGGATGACGACCGTGTTGATCGTGATGTCCTACGGGGGCACGCGGTTATTGTTTGCCATTAGTCGTGACGGCCTATTACCAGCTTCACTGAAGAAATTGAATCCGAAGACGCACGTTCCCGTGGCCAACACCTGGATCTTCGGGGCCATTGCCAGTGTCTTTGCGGCTGTGATCCCCATCGATAAGATTGCGGAACTGGTCAACATCGGGACGTTGTCGGCGTTTGCCATGGTTTCTTTGGGCATCGTCTTCCTGCGTCACGACGAACGGTTTAAGAATCTGGACACCTCGTTTAAGGTGCCGCTGTATCCGTACCTGCCAATTGCTTCATTTCTGGCGTGTGTCTACCTGATGACGCAGCTTCAAGCATTTACCTGGGAAGCCTTTGGCGTCTGGGTCGTCATCGGGCTGATTGTGTACGTGTCTTACGGGTATCACCACAGTCGCGTCCGAGAAATTTCACAAGCCGGGTAACGCTTTCATTTTTCGTGGTAGAATGGTCATAGACTAATCGAGAGGGATGACTTGATGCGTTACCTAGCAAGCCCAAGTTTAGATATTCGCCAAAATTTAGCGATTGAAACGTACCTGATGGAGCACGCCGATTTGACGGAGCCCATCCTGTACTTCTATGTGAATTCACCGTGCATCATTGTCGGGCGTTATCAAAATGTCCTGGCAGAAATCAACCAACAATATGTGAAGGACCACAACATTATTTTGACCCGGCGGACGTCCGGTGGGGGTGCCGTGTACGACGACCTTGGCAACGTCAGCTTTAGCTTTATCACCAAGGATGACGGGGATGCCGTGGGCAACTTTAAGCGATTCACCGATCCCGTGATTAAGGCCCTTCATCAAATGGGCGCGACCGGTGCTGCCATGACGGGGCGCAATGACCTGACGATTGACGGCAAGAAATTCTCGGGTAACGCCATGCACGTCGAGAATGGTCGCATGTTTTCTCACGGTACCTTGATGTATGACGTGGACCAGTCGCAGATTGCGCACGCCTTACAGGTCCCAGCCGACAAGTTGGCGACTAAGGGCATCAAGTCCGTTCGGAGTCGGGTCACCAACCTGAAGCCTTACTGTGCGCCCGAATACCAACACTTAACCATTGAAGAGTTCCGAGACACCCTAGCTAAAGAAATTCTGGGTGTCAGTGATTTAAGCCAGGCCCATCAATATGAGCTGACGGCGACCGATAAGGCTGGGGTGAAGGCCCTAGCCGACCAGTACTTTAACAATTGGGACTGGATTTACGGCAATGATCCGGCTTATTCGTTGACGCGCCGCCAACATTTCCCAGCCGGTACCGTTGAGTTTGACCTCGACGTGGACCAGGGGAAAATCAAAGCCGTTCAGATTCACGGGGACTTCTTTGGGCAATTGCCGATCGAAGATGTGACCCAGCAGTTGACAGGGATTCCGTACACGCCGACTGCGATTCAGGCGGTCTTTGACCAGTTGGATGTCGCCAGTTACTTTGGCAAGATTCCGGCCACTGACCTGGTGGATCTCTTAGCCAAGCAACCTCAGGCTTAAGTGAAAGACGTCATCGGAGCGTTACTGTTGCGACGGTAGCGCTTTGTTTTTTTCTTAAGGTTCTGAAGAACTTAGGTCACGTTAAGACTTAACCCCTATAATGGTCAAGTCGATTATAAATAGAATCCGCCAGCCGTGACCATTCCGGCTGGGCTGAAAGGGTGGGTATCAAACCATGGAAATGGAAAAGCGGCAACGGCCGCGTCGTAGGAGACATCCAATTCGGAATATTATCATCATCTTGATCATTGCTTTAATCGGGGGTGGCGTGGCCTACGGGATGAAAAAGTACCAAGGCATCAAGGACAGCGTTGACCAGACCTACAAAGCCTCTGGGGTTAAGAAACTCCGGAACGTGAATCAGGTCTTAAAGGATAAGGAACCTGTATCGATTCTCTTGATGGGGACGGATACCGGGGCCCTCGGTCGGACATTTGCTGGGCGGACGGATAGTATGATGGTGGTCACCATCAATCCGACCACGAATAAGACCACGATTACCAGTCTGGCCCGGGATACGGCGGTCAACATTCCTGGCTACGAGGACTACGGGATTTCCAAAATCAACGCGGCGTACGCCTATGGCAAATCCAAGACGGCAATTACGACTGTTCAGGACATGTTGAACGTCCCAATCGATTTCTATGCCATTATCAACATGGGTGGAATGGAAAAGATTATTGATGAGGTTGGCGGGGTTGATTTAAAGCCAACACTGACATTTAGTTATGGGGGTTACTCATTTAAGAAGGGCGTTCAGACCCACATGAACGGGAAAAAGGCCTTGGCCTACTCCCGGATGCGTGACGACGATCCGCTCGGCGATTATGGGCGGCAAACGCGGCAACGGAAGGTCATTATGGCCTTACTTGGCAAGTCGAACTCCATTACGTCGCTGCTAAATCAAAGCTTTATCAGTTCGTTATCGAAACAAACCCAGACGGATTTGACCTTCAACGATCTGACGGCGCTGGCGACGAATTATCGGAAGGCAATCTCTAGCGTTAAGACGACTCACCTGCAGGGGACCAGCGAGACCATTAACAGTCAAAGTATGGAAGTGGCCTCAAAGACCGAGCTTCAGCGCGTGACGAATTACATTCGGAATGCCCTGAGCTTGGCCCACAAGTCCACGGGGACCATTGCCCAGATGGATGCCACGTCCGGCACGACTGGGAGCACGACAACGACCAGTTCTGACAACGGCGGGACTAGTGATTCCGGTAATGGCGGTCCTGGTGGCGGCTACTAAGTTAAAATAAATTGGGCACGATAATCCGCTGGGGTTCTCGTGTCTTTTTGCGTAAATGAAGGGAGTCCTTGTGATGAAAGAGTTGTTAGTAACCGGTGGCGCGGGTTTTATCGGGGCTAATTTTGTCCGATACGTGGTGGCGTATCAGCCTGATGTTCATGTGACCGTTTTGGATAAACTGACCTATGCGGGTAACCGCGCGAACTTAGCTGGATTGCCGGCTGAGCGGGTGACCCTGGTGGTGGGGGACATCGCGGATGCCGTCGTGGTTGACCGGCTGGTGCGTGACGCGGATGCGGTGGTCAACTATGCCGCCGAGAGTCACAATGACCGTTCACTGCTAGACCCGTCACCGTTCATGCAGACCAACATTGTGGGGACCTACACCTTGTTGCAGGCTTGTCGGCAGTATGGCGTTCGATTCCATCAGATTTCCACCGATGAAGTTTACGGGGACTTGCCGCTGCGTCAGGACCTACCCGGGCACGGTGAGGGGGCCGGTGAAAAATTCACGCCCCAGTCGCGCTACAATCCCAGCAGCCCGTATTCGGCCTCCAAGGCCAGTGCCGACATGCTGGTTCGCGCCTGGGTCCGCTCGTTTGGCCTCAAGGCAACAATTTCTAATTGCTCCAACAACTATGGGCCTTATCAGTACGTGGAAAAATTTATTCCGCGCCAAATTACCAATATCCTAAGTCACCGACGGCCGAAGCTATATGGGGCCGGTGTCAATGTCCGGGACTGGATTCACGTGGACGATCATTCGCGGGCCGTTTGGACCATTTTGACGCGTGGCAAGCTGGGTGAAACCTATTTGATTGGTGCCAATGGTGAGCACAGTAACCGCGAAGTTCTGGGACACATTTTGAAGCTGATGGGCCAACCGGCGGATGCCTTTGATTACGTGCACGACCGGCCGGGACACGATGTCCGGTACGCGATTGATGCCAGTTATCTCCAGCAATCGTTGGGCTGGCAGCCACGGGTGACCGATTTCACGGCAGGCTTGCGGCAAACGATTGCCTGGTACCGGGCGCACGAAGCGTGGTGGCGCGGGGATAAGGACCGGGTGGAAGCTGGGTACCGGGAGACTGGCCAGTAAAGCGGCCACATCATTAAATCCATTAAAAAATACGTCTCCGCCCAACAAATGGGTAGAGACGTATTTTACGTTAGCCTACTAAACGTTAGTAACCACGGCTGACATCGACGCGGTTGACGGTCAACTGACCATCGGCGTCCCAGCTCTTCAGGTTATCACTGAGGTAACCGAAAATTGGCCGGATGTTGTCGACATCGAAACCGGTTTGGTGTGGCGTAATCAGGACGTTCGGGTAATCCCACAGCTTGGATTCGCGGGGAAGGGGTTCCGTCTCGAAGACGTCCAAAGCGGCATTCAACACGTTTTGGTAAAGCAGTGCGTGCATGAGGGCTTGTTCGTCGACGGACTTCCCACGGCCGACGTTGACAAAGATCCGCACGCCATTTAATTTTTCAAAGTAATCGGTATTAAAGTAATGAACGGTCGCCGGGGTGGCGGGCATCGCATTGATGATGACGTCGGCATCCTTGACTAACGCAGCGTCATCTTCCAGGCTCACCGTGCCCTGGAAGCCAGTGACACCGTGGCCGGAGCGGTTGACGCCAAATGGGTAATTGCCAAAGCCGTTCAGCAACTCGGCAATGTGTTGGCCAATGCTGCCGGTTCCGTAGATAACAATCTTCTGATTGGCCAACGTTGCCAGGTCGGAGCGCGCAGGCACCTGCCAGAAGTGGCCGGCCTGGTTCTTGACCGCATCGTTAAAGTCACGTAGAAAGTAAAGTAAATAACCAATCGTCGACTCCGCAATGGCCGCAGAGTAGGCGCCACTTGCGTTGGTGACTTGAATATTGTGGGCGTTAATCCAATCGAGGGGGAGATAATCGACCCCAGCGCTCACCGTTTGAATCCAGCGCACGTGATTCTGTGGGTTTTGCAGAACGGCTGGACCGTGTTGCCCCCAGCCAAAGATGATGTCAATATCCGTGGCGGTTTCCCAGTCACTAGCGGGAACCACGTCGACACCCAGGGATGTTAGGGCAGTGATTTGCGTTTGATTTAAGGTTGGAAAGGTTAATAATCGTTCTGTCATGTAAAAAACCTCCTTCGACGTTTACCGTCCCCTCCATTTTAGCACGAGTTTGCCAGAAATCCCGCGAAAACAGGGAGAACGCTTACACAAATAACACACATTGACTAAAGTGTCACGAAGACTAACAACTTAATTGCACACAAATTTCGAATATAATCCATTAACTTTGGGTAGATTGGCGCCCAACCATTGCTTATTGACTTATCACTCGATATAATAGAGCCAAGACAGCAATTATTTATTTACACTAATAACGTTTGGGGAGGTTAGAAAAATGTTAAATCTTGGTCTGGATATCCTGGGCCTAGCGCGATTCCAATTTGGAATGACCACTGTCTTTCACTTCTTCTTCGTTCCATTTTCAATCGGCTTGGCCTTTGTCGTCGCCGTCATGGAAACCATGTATGCGATTAAGGGTGATGAGGATTACAAGAAGATGGCGCAGTTCTGGGGCAAAATGTTCCTGTACAGCTTCGCCGTTGGGGTGGTTACTGGTATTATTCAGGAATTCCAATTTGGGATGAACTGGTCTGAATACTCTCGGTTTATGGGGGACATCTTCGGGGCACCATTAGCCATCGAAGCGCTAGCAGCCTTCTTCATGGAATCCACGTTCATCGGGATGTGGATGTTTACCTGGGACCGCTTCAATAAGTGGGTCCACACGCTCTTTATTTGGTTAGTTATGTTCGGGTCTTCACTTTCCGCATTATGGATTCTGGCTGCCAACAGTTTCATGCAGAACCCATTGGGCTACATCATCAACCAACAAACGGGCCACGTCCAAATGGTCAGTTTCGGGGCTGTTTTGAGTAACCCCCAGCTGTGGAGTGAATTTCCGCACGTTATCTTCGGCGCTTTTGTTACCGCTTCCTTCGTCATTGCCGGCTGTGCTGCATGGCGTCTGCTGAAGAAGGATCACGTGACGTTCTACCGCAAGTCTTTGAACGTCGCCCTGGTCATTGGCTTAATCTTCTCCCTGGGTTCCATTGCCAGTGGGGATATTCAAAGTCGTTACTTAATCAACAACCAACCGATGAAATTTGCCGCTATGGAAGGGCTCTACAAGGACTCGACCAATAAAGGTGAATGGTCGATGGTTGCTGGATTCGACAACAAGCAACACAAGACGACTTGGTCCGTTGATGTGCCGTATGTCTTGAACTTACTGAGTTACCACAAGACAACCGGGACCATCAAAGGGATGAACACGATTAACAAGGAGTTACATGCCAAGTACGATAAGAAGTACGGGAATGACATTAACTACTACGTCCCAACGAAGACTTTATTCTGGAGTTTCCGAATCATGTCTGGGGCGGGGGCACTGTTTGCCTTGCTCGCGATTGTCGGGCTGTTCTTTAACCGCAAGAAGTCGCAGCTGATTATGAATCAACGCTGGTTCCTCTACATCATGGGTCTGTGCCTATGGCTCCCATTCGTGGTCAACACGGCTGGTTGGTTCATTACTGAATTTGGGCGTTACCCTTGGGTCGTCTATGGCTTACTGACCATTGCCGACGCGGTTTCGCCAAATGTATCCGTTGCCTCGCTGCTGACATCAAACATCGTTTACTTCCTGATGTTTGCCGGCATGGGCCTGGTCATGATCGTTCTGTGTCACCGGACGTTGAAGGCTGGTCCTGATACTGAAAATACCGATGGGTATGCGGCGGGCGATACTGACCTTGATCCGTACTCAAAGGGGGCGTTCAACCATGACTAGCTATCAACTGATTTGGTTTATTTTAATCGGCGTGCTGTTTAGTGGGTTCTTCTTCCTAGAAGGGTTTGACTTTGGTGTGGGGATGCTCGTCAAGAGTTTTGCCAAGACCGAAGCCGAACGTGACGTTGTGATTCGTTCAATCGGGCCACACTGGGATGGGAACGAAGTCTGGTTGATCACCGCTGGTGGTGCCATGTTCGCGTCATTCCCAATGTGGTACGCGACCCTGTTCTCCGGCTTCTACCTGGTGCTGTTCTTAATCTTGGCCGCCCTGATTTTCCGGGGAGTCTCGTTTGAATTCCGAGCTAATATGCAAACGGAAACCTGGCGAAGCTTCTGGGAGTGGGCTTCCACGATTGGGAGCTTCTGCGCAGCCTTCCTGTTTGGGATGCTGTTTACCGCCATGATTGCCGGGATGCCTATCGATAAAAATGGGGACATGACCGCGCACTTCTTCGACTACGTCAACTTGTTCTCCATCGTTGGTGGGGTGGCGGTCACCGTCTTATCCCTGGTTCATGGGTTAAACTTCATTCGGTTGAAGACGTCCGGTGAATTGCGGGACCGGGCCTTGGCCTGGAACAAGATTTTGTACCCCGTCTTATTTGCAGGCGAAGTTCTGTTCGCCATCCTGCTGTACTTCTCAACCGACTTCTTTGCCAAGAAGCCACTGACGACCACGGCCATCGTGGTTGCCTTGGTCATCTTCACTTGCTTGGCTTACTGGGGTGTGTTGGGGAACCACGAGTGGCTGTCCTTTATCGGCAGTGGCCTGTCACTGGTCAGTGTGGTTGTCTTGATCTTCAATGGGTTATTCCCACGGGTCATGGTTGCCAACAATCCAGCGTACTCACTGCTGATCAAGAACTCTTCTAGTTCACCTTACACGTTGCACCTGATGACCATCTTGGCGTTTAGCATCCTGCCAATCGTCTTGGTCTACTTCATCTGGAGCTACTGGGTCTTCTACAAGCGGTTGGCTTCACCTAAGCAAAACGCTTAATTTAAGTTAAATGCACCTGATTGGTGCTCGGGTCCTCACGACTTTCCCAGCCGTGGGGATTTTTAGTTAAACCAGTCTTTGCCAGCGGGGCCGAGCTGGTGAAAACCGGGCCTGGGTCGTGTTATAGTTCGTTCCCGACGGCGAATTCAAAGTGCCCGGCTATGGGGCCGGTTTCAGCCTGAGAAGCGGGCTTCCACCTCAACTTTGAGCCGAAAGGCGGTCTCAAAGGTTGTCCCGTGGGCTAGGCTGAGGAAGGACCTCAGCCAAGGCCACCGACACAGCCGGTCACTTTGATTCGCCTCTGGTCACTGACACTGACCTTGATGGCCTATTTTTCACTAACCCTGCGACTGACAGTGGTTTAAACCGGTGGTGGTAGTCGATGTGGACTGAGATTTCCTGTTTCTTAGTGTGTACATATTGAGGCTGGTTAGGAACAAACTCGGTAGATAATGGAACACAGTTGGACAATTGTTGTCATAACTGGTTGGGCTTGGCGGTTGTCGTCAAGTGAAGCCGGAGGCAGCTAGATGCGCAGACCTGTGTCGGTGTTCTTAGTGCGGCCGGGGTTGCCGGACTTAGAACACGGGTCGTTTGGAAGATTCACGGGTTTGGTGAAGCTTCCAAACGAGGGTGAAGACCGCACTTTGGCTTCAGCCGGGCCCCACAGGCGGGGCGTATCTAGCTGCCGCAGGCGAGAACGCCAACGCACAACCACCACCAAGTCCAATCAGTTGTGACCAACTAAATTGTCGAAAAGATGTTGGGAAGCGGCGATTGGTAGCGCTTAGATACCTAAAAAATGCTATCATGTCAGTATGAGTTATCACTTGTTGTGAGGGGGCTTTATTTTGATTGATTCACGAGTTTTTAAATTTCCGGGTGTGAAACCGGCCGCGGTGATTGAGGCGGTACTGACGGTGATTCAAGCCATTATGATTATTATTCAGGCACAGTACTTGTCGGCCGCAATTGTTCAGCTCTGGAAACAACAGCCGATTGACACGATTGTCGAACCGTTGGCAGTGTTTGCGGTCGCCTTCTTGGCACGGCATTTGTTGACACTCTTAAAGGATTGGCTGATGTATCCGTTTGTCGAGCGAACGACCAAGAAATTGCGGAAGGATTTTATGGCCAAACTATTTGACCTGGGTCCTAGCGTAGTGGCTGAGAAGGGGACCGGGAACGTGGTCACCATGGGCCTGGAGGGTATCGATAAGATTCAAACCTACCTGATGATGATCATCGGGAAGGTACTGGACCTGTCGATTACGCCCTGGTTGGTGCTCATCTACATTGCCTTTATCCAGTGGAAAGAGGCGCTGTTCCTGCTGGCCATTTACCCGTTGATTATTATCTTTATGATTATCTTGGGACTCGCGGCGCAGGCCAAAGCCGACCGACAATACGCCGGTTACCAACGGCTATCCAATCACTTTGTGGATACGTTACGGGGACTGCCAACCTTGAAACAGCTGGGCTTGAACGAAAAGTATGCGGACAACGTTTATCAAGTCAGCGAAGATTACCGTAAGAAGACCATGGCGACCCTGACGATTGCCATGACCTCAACGTTTGCGTTGGACTTTTTCACGACGCTGTCGATTGCCATCATTGCCGTCTTCTTAGGCTTTGGTTTGATGAACAACTCGATTCAACTCCTGCCAGCACTGGTCATTTTGACCCTGGCACCGGACTACTTTGCCCCAATTCGGAACTTTGCCAACGACTATCACGCGACCCTGAACGGGAAAAATGCGTTGACGGCCGTGCTGGACATTTTACAACGCGAAACGCCGAGTGACCGGGAGCTCTTACCAGCCCGCGAGCCCGTGTGGACGGCCGACGATGACGTGCGCTTTGATCACGTGAACGTGGCCTATGGCAAGGATGCCGCGACGTTAAAGGACATCACGTTTGATGTGCATGGCTTTCAAAAGGTCGGCATCATTGGGGCCTCTGGTTCCGGGAAGTCGACGCTGATCAATACATTAGGCGGTTTTCTGAGCCCACAAGACGGGGAGATTCACGTTCGCGGAACGCAGGTGCCGCACCTCGACCAAAAAGCTTGGCAACGCAGCTTCGTTTACATTCCGCAGGCGCCGTACCTGTTTCATGCTAGCTTGCGGGACAACCTGGCCTTCTATGCACCGGATGCGAGCGAAGCGGCCGTCAATGCCGCTGCCGCCAAGGCTGGATTGACCGACTGGATTGCCTCCTTGCCAGCCGGCTTGGAGACCCAGATTGGTGAGGGGGCCCGGGGCGTCAGCGGGGGACAGGCCCAACGGATTGCGTTGGCGCGAGCCTTCCTGGATGATTCGCGGCGAGTGCTGTTATTTGACGAACCCACGGCGCACTTGGATATTGAAACCGAAGTAGAACTGAAACAAACCATGATGCCGGTCTTTGCGAACCATTTGGTATTCTTTGCGACGCACCGGCTCCATTGGATGAATGAAATGGATTATATTTTAGTGATGGACCACGGCGAAATCGTGGAGCAGGGAACGCCTGCCGAACTCCAGGAGCGAAACGGCGCCTACGTTCGGTTGCGGTCTGAAATGGAAGGAGCGACGACACGATGAAGGGATTTTTTGCGACGTTTAAACACGATCATTGGGTCATGCCGTACCTGCGACGCTATCGGAAACTGTTGGCGCTGGTGCTATTTCTGGGCTTCATGACCTTCTTCTGTGGGGGCGCGTTGATGTTTAACTCCGGCTATCTGATTAGTCGGGCGGCCACCCATCCGTACAACATTTTAATGATTTACGTACCCATCGTGCTCGCGCGGGCCTTTGGGATTGGCCGACCAGCCTTTCGTTATGCGGAACGCCTGACCAGTCACAACTGGGTGTTGCGAATCGTTTCAGACTTCCGGAAACGACTGTATCAGGCCGTGGAGAAGCAAGCGGTCGCTATTCGCCAGACGCACCAGACGGGGGATGTCCTCAGCATCTTGGCCGAAGACATCGACCACATTGAAAACCTTTATTTGCGGACGGTCTTTCCACTGGTCATTGGTTGGCTACTCTATCTGTTCGTGGTCATTGGGATTGGCTACTTCAACTGGGCATTTGGCCTGTTGATGCTGCTACTGCTGGGTGTGATCGTCATCTTCATGCCGCTGTTATCCGTGACGGTAAACGGTCGCCGGGAGTTCCAAGCACGTCAGGTGCAACGGAACTTTTATACCAAATTAACCGATTCCGTGCTGGGGTTGGGCGACTGGCTGATTTCTGGTCGGCGAACGGCCTTCCTAGCACAACAGGACCAACCTATCGATGAGATTGCCACGCTGCGGCGAGCCGACCACCATTTCCAGTGGTGGCGGAACTTTGCCATTCAGGTCGTCTTCGGGGCAGCGGTCGTGCTGATTGTGTGGTGGGCCGGACTGACATTTACCCACAATCAGGCTGAGGCCAACTGGGTCGCCGCCTTTGGGCTGGCGCTTTTCCCAACCGTCGAACCGTTCTCGAGCATGAGCCAAGGGGTCAGCGAGTGGCCGGTCTACAAGGATTCCATCGAACGGGTCAACCGCTTGGATGAAAATGAACCGGAACAGGCCCCACAGACCACGATCAGCGGCGAGCCAACCTTGAAGCTGGACCACGTGGCCTTTACGTATCCGGGTGCCGAGCGCCAAGTCATTGATGATCTGTCCCTAGAGCTCCATCCGGGTGAAAAATTGGCCTTGTTGGGTCCCAGTGGGACGGGGAAGAGCACGCTGCTCAAACTTATTTTGGGAGACGAAACGCCCGCAAGTGGTCAAGTAACCCTCAACGGCGTACCGATTGCCCAGTTACAACAGCAACGGGCGCAACTCTTTGGCGTGTTGGACCAGCAGCCGTATTTGTTTGACACGACCGTAATGAACAACGTGCGCTTGGGAAATTTAAATGCCACCGATGAGGATGTTCACGCGGCCGTCAAAGCCGTTGAACTGGATGATCTGATCGGTCGGTTGCCTCAAGGCTACGACACGGAAGTTCAGGAGGCCGGGAGTCGGTTCTCTGGCGGGGAACGCCAACGGTTGTCTTTGGCACGGATTCTCTTGCAAGATGCGCCTATCATCATTTTAGATGAGCCAACCGTTAGCCTGGACCCGATTACCGAGCAACACTTGTTGGACACGGTGTTTAGTGTGCTCCACGACAAGACGATTATCTGGGTCACGCACCATTTGGCCGGTATCAATCACGTCGATCAGGTCCGCTTCATTGAAAACGGCCGCTTCGACATGCAGGGAACACCAGCCGAGCTGTACCGCGACAATGCCCGTTTCAGAGCGTTGTACGATTTGGATCGTGGAAAATAAAATGGGTATACAAAAAGGGTCATCCTCACGTGGGGATGACCCTTTACTTATGCAATCGATTAATGATCACGCCGAAGGAGCATGGTCGTGAGCTTTTCGAGGTCGGCCTGGGCCTCGCCAGCGGGCAGCTGTTGAATCAGCTCCAGCGCCTTTTCCGTGTGAGCCAGGGCCAATTGCCGAGCGGCTTCGACACCGTGGTACTGGGCGACCAATGCCTGAACGGCCTGAATGTCCGCGACCGTCATGTCTTTTTTCTTACGCAATAGGTGGTGGAAGTCTCGTTTAGCCTGGGGAATCGCCAGAATCAGGGGCAAAGAGTACACGCCAGAGCGCAAGTCTTCCAGAACGGGCTTCTGCGTTTTGGCCGGGTCGCCCGCATAGTCCAGAATGTCGTCGAGCATCTGGTAGGCGCAACCAATGGCAATCCCAATCTCACGGGTAATCGCCACCACGCTGGCTGGTGCGCCAGAAAGTTTGGCACCGGTGTAGCAACTCAGCGCAAACAGCTCGGCGGTCTTGCCAGCGACTTCGTTGAGGTAGGCGTCAATCGTGATGTCCTCACGGTAATTGAGGTCCATTTGGTGAAGCTCCCCTTGCAGAATGCGGTGCATGGCGTCGATATGCTCCTGCACCATGTGCCGGTCGGCCGTGGCCTTTAGGACCTGATTAAAGTACACCGTGAACATGAAGTCGCCGGCGTAAATGGCGTTGCGTTGCCCATACTTCATCTGAATCGTGCGCACGCCACGCCGGGTCGGGGACTCGTCGATGACGTCGTCGTGAATCAGGGTGCCGACGTGCAGAATTTCTAGCGCTGCCGCGCCGGCCTGTAATTCCGCCGGTGTGCCCTGGTTCCCGAATTTAGAGAATAGGTAAAAGTATCCCGGACGCAACAGCTTGCCGCCAGATTTTAATAACGCTAATATTTTGCTGTGGATGGGTTGGTTATCCAGCTGAACCGCCCGGAAAAGGTAGTCCTGTAGCGCATCCAGTTGCGGTTCTACTTGTGGAAATTGCCGCCAAAGTTGTCGATCCATTTTGCACCTCGCTATGTATGTTACGTTAAAATTTATCTTACCGGCATGTGGAAACGTTGTCAAATAAAGGTTACTCTGTTGTTCGAATTTGTTAGGACGTTGGGTGGACTAGTCGGACCAGATTGCCGATAAATGGCGTGATATCGGGGATTGTTGTGGTGGACGGTGAGTGACGTAACGCTGGTGAAATCGTTGCGGGTAAAAACTAATTTGTGGGGCTGGGGTGGAGGGGCTAATCCATGTCTGTAGCGGTTGAACTCACCGCAGACATGGGCTATTATCAAATTGTGGCTAAACTAGTTGTTATCCGCGCCTCCGGGCTGGTGAAAATGGGCCGTGACGCTGTGGGCGCACGTCCGAAGCCTGGGGGGCGGTCTTCGGACTTACTTTGAGCCGAAAACCACGTCTCAAAGATAGCAGTTGCCTAAGCGGGGGACCCGCTAAGGCAACTCCCACGGCTGAGCCCATTTTCACCAGCCCTGCGGCTAACACTGGTTTAGCCCGTGAGAATTGTCGCTGGTTTGCGTGGTATCTAGGGGTGAAGGCCATGGCGCGTCCGTTCGGGTACCTTAGTCTCTCTGGGCGCACACAATCATTTTCTGTAGTAGATTGTCGCGTAACAAAATATTTAGCATACATAATTCTCGGCTTATTTGGCAGTTTCCAGTCAGCATTAAGTCGGAGACCAAATCAATAACATTGAACTTATAAAAAATTCAGGAGGAATCCGTATGACCGTCAGTACCTTTCTCGAACTCGTTGAAATCAAAGCCAAAATTGCCTCTGTTTGGCCATTTTTATTGGGTGTTATTTTTGTCCAGGCCAACTATCAGCACGTGAACTGGGGTGTTACCGGGTTATTCTTTGTGGCGATGCTGCTTTTTAATATGGCCGTGGATATCAATGATAATTATCAGGATTATACCAAGGCAGGCAATCAGGCTGCTGAGTGGAAGAAGCATACCAACATCATTGGGGTCCATCACCTGGCCGTTAACCGGATTTTTGCCTTGATGGCGAGCATGGCGGTTGTGGCGGGGGCCATTGGCCTGTATCTCGTCTGGGTGACCGGCTGGCCGTTATTGGTCATGGGCATCTTTTGTTTTCTTGTCGGCTACTTATACGCCGGTGGTCCGCGACCTTTATCTGGCACGCCCACGGGAGAGTTCTTTGCCGGATTTACCATGGGCTATATGATTATGCTAATCACAGTTTATTTAAACCTTTATCAAACGTCCGCCTTCACCGGGCAACTCATGGGGCGCGTTTTACTGGCATCGGGGATCGCCGTGATGGCCATTGCCGCGTTATTGCTGGCTAATAACATCTGTGACGCCGCCGAGGACCTGAGCCTGAACCGGAAGACAATTGTCTACTACCTGGGCAAGCAGGGGGCCTTATGGCTGTTTGCGAGCTTCTACGTCATCGGGTATCTGTCGCTGATTGTCAGCGTCGTCCTGGGTGACCTGCCCAAATGGTCGTTGCTGGCACTGATCAGCGTGCCGTTGATTGTGCGTAACGTTCGCGGTCTGTTTCGCGTTCAGGTGAAGAAGGAAACCTTTATCCTAGCCGTCCGCAGCTTAGGAATTCTAGCGCTGGTGACGGTCGTTTCTGAATTGCTCGGCCTGTGGTTGGGTTAAGCATTCCTAAATGTCTGATCAGGTTGGTGTTTTTTAAGCAGCAATCGGGTAGAATGAAAGAAATACTTTTTGGAGGTCAAAGACGATGAAAATTTTAGAAGATCGCATTCGACAGGACGGGACGGTTTTACCGGGCAACGTACTGAAGGTTGATAACTTTTTGAACCACCAAATTGATCCCCAATTGATGGACCAGATGGGGGCAGAATTTGCCAGCCATTTCAAAAACGCCGGCATTACCAAAGTCTTAACGGTCGAATCCTCTGGGATTGCGCCCGCCGTCATGGCAGGGCTACATTTACAGGTTCCCGTTATCTTTGCCCGCAAGCACAAGAGCCTGACGCTGCAGGACAATCTGTACACGGCCAAGGTCTACTCGTACACCAAGCAGGTCAACAACGATATTTCCATTGACCGTCGCTTCCTGTCACGCGAGGACCGGGTGCTGATCGTGGATGATTTCCTCGCAAACGGCCAGGCCGTTCAAGGTTTGTTTGATATTGCTGAAACGGCGGGAATCACGGTCGGCGGTGTCGGTGTTGTCATCGAGAAACGCTTCCAGAAGGGCCACCAAATGGTCGTTGACGCTGGCGTGCCATTGGTCGCACTGGCTAGTATTGCGTCCTTTGCGGATGGTCAGGTCATTTTTGCCCAGGATTAGGCGTCGCAAACTTGTTTAATCGCTTGGGAAACTTTAGAATAAAAAGTGAATGGTTTCAATTTTTAACACTGACGAAAAAATTAATTTTAGGTAGAAAGTAGGGAGTAAATTGGCGAACACGGTCTTATATCCTGGAGATACTGTTGGGGTGATTGGTAACAGCGCTAACGCGGCAATGTTGGTAACAACGGCCCGGAAAATGGGGTTGCGTGTCGGGGCGTACGGCGCTGACGAAACGAGTGAGGCACTACAATTAGCAGACTTCAAGGCAGTTGGCACCACGAAGGATCGCGACAAGCTCCAGCATTTTGCTGAGAGCTGTGCGGCCATCGTGTACGATTCGGACCGTGTGGACACGGATGTCATCAAGTTCTTGGCACAGTTCACCCGGGTTCCACAGGGGTCAGACATGCTGGAAATGATGCAGGATCGGTTGCTGGAACGGGCCTTCTTTGATCAGTTAAATGTGAACGTGGCCCCATACGCAACGATCATCAACTTGGACGACGTGTACCAATCCGTCAATTCCATTGGCTATCCTTGTGTCTTAAAGCCCATTCAAAAAGAATGGTCCCACGGTCGTGAGTTGGTCATCAAGACGCAAACGGATATTGCCAAAGCTGCTGGGTTACTCGATTGGGGAACCTACATTTTGGAATCCCAAATCGCGTATGACCGAGAATTCTCAATCATCGTTGCCCGTGACCAAGAGGGCAACCAACAGGCCTTTCCAATCACCGAAGTGCAGTCGGTCAATGACCGCGCTCAGAAGACCTGGGTCCCCACACAACTCGATGACGACGTGGCCAGTGAAATTCACCGGATTGCGGGGGAAGTCGGCAAGAACGTCAACTATGTTGGGGTCTTTGAAGTTTCCTTCTATCTCACCAGCAGTGGCGCAATTTACGTGAAGAAAATCGTTGCCGCACCTAGCGAGACGGGGTACGTCTTCGGGGATGCCGCTACAGTCGACGAGTTTGAACAACACATGCGCGCCGTTTGTGGCCTACCTTTGGCCCAACCAACGATCTTAACGCCAGCAGTGACGGCTAACTTTACGGCCAGTCAGTTGACGGCTATCCAGACGCAGTGGCAGATCAAGGCCAACTGGCACTTCACTTTCTACCATTTACGCAAACCCGCCGATGATGACGTGGTGGGGCACATTTCCGTGCAGGGGACGGCGGTTAAGCCGCTGCTCGACCAGTTGGACGACACCGCCATCTGGTCCACCCCAACCGACCCAGCAGTCGACTAGGGTTAACGGAAAACTGGCGCCTCCGGGAGAGTGAGAATGGGACCGGAACGCTGTGGGCGAACGCCCGGAGCCAAAGAGCGGTCTCCGCGCTTACTTTGAGCCACCCAGGTGTCTCAAAGATATCAATGTTCTAACTGGCAAGAAGCGCCGCTAAGAACATTCCCACGGCTAAGCCCATTCTCACTCTCCCTGCGGCTCATATCCAGTTAACCCAGTGACGGCCAGTAAGTTAGCATTGACTTGTGGGTGTCACTGGGTTGAGGAGAGGACAGCGGACGTGTCGCGGTTTTAATCCGCTGTCAGCCGTGAGGTCGGCGAAAATAAACTCAGCCGTGGGAATTCTCTTAACGGTTGATCCTGACCGTTTAGAGAATTGGCGACTTTGAGACTCGCATTTTGAGACTCAAAGCGAGCCTGAAGACCGTCCTTTGGCTTCAGGTGTCCGCCCACCGCGTTCCGGTTTATTTTCGCCGACCGGTAAGGCGCCAACAACGACAAATAAAAACAGTGACATTGCGCATCTGATCACCCGGCTGGCTGATTGGGTGCGTTTATTGGTGTGCCTGACTTTTTAACCGTAAAAATTATGATAGCGGTCCCCGAAAATTCTTTTGAAATATCGGGGAGACTTCCAGCAGAACGTATGTTTTTTTGGTATACTATTCAAGACTAATTACAGAGAGGACTGTGTTCACGGTGGCAGGAGAAGAATTGTTAACTGGCATGAACGATAAGCAAACGGAGGCCGTCCTTCAGACGGAGGGACCGCTGTTGGTATTGGCGGGTGCCGGTAGTGGGAAGACCCGGGTGTTAACGCACCGGGTCGCCTACCTGATTGAGCACAACAACGTGATGCCGTGGCGGATCTTGGCGATCACCTTTACGAACAAGGCCGCTAAGGAAATGCGCGAACGGGTCATTAAATTATTGGGGCCAGATGGCAACGATGTCTGGGTCTCCACGTTCCATGCCCTGTGTGTGCGGATTTTACGGCGAGATGCCGATAAACTGGGTTACAACCGGGCCTTTACGATTGCGGATCCCGGGGAACAACGGACGCTGATCAAGCGGGTTCTGCGGCAACAAAACTTAGACGTGAAGAAGTTTGACCCCCGTTCTGTGTTAGGGGCCATTTCAAACGCTAAGAACGCCTTACAAACACCAGCGATGATGCGTGAAGCCGCTGGGAATCCCTTTGAAACGACGGTGGCGACGGTCTACGAGAGCTACCAACGTGAGCTGCAGGCCAACCAAGCCATGGACTTTGATGACCTGATCATGTTGACCATCAAACTCTTCAATCAAGATAAAGAAGTCTTGGGTTACTACCAAGAAAAATTCAAGTACATTCACGTCGATGAATACCAAGATACCAACGACGCCCAGTACACGCTGGTCAACCTGTTGGCGAAAAAGTACGGTAACCTCTGTGTCGTTGGGGATGGGGACCAAAGTATCTATGGTTGGCGGGGTGCCAACATGGAAAACATTTTAAACTTTGAACATGATTACCCCGCTGCCCACGTGACGTTGCTGGAACAAAATTACCGGTCGACCAAGACCATCTTGAAGGCCGCCAACGATGTCATTCAACGCAACGTTAACCGGAAGAAGAAGGATCTCTGGACGGACAATCCGGAAGGGGAAAAGATCTCGTATTACCGGGGCCAAAATGAAAATGATGAGGCCCATTACGTGGTCGCTAAGATTCAAGAAGAACGCGAGCAACACAACCGCGGCTACGGCGATTTTGCCATCTTGTACCGGACCAACGCCCAATCCCGGGTGATTGAAGAAACCCTGGTCAAGACCAACATTCCGTACACCATGGTCGGGGGGCACAAGTTCTACGACCGTAAGGAAATTCGGGATGTCCTGGCCTACCTGACGTTGGTCGCTAATCCGGCTGACTCCATGAGTTTGGAACGGATCATCAATGAACCTAAGCGGGGCATTGGCGCAACGAGTGTCGAAAAGCTTCGGGACTTTGCGGAAATGAACGATTGGACCGAGTTAGAAGCCACACAAAACATTGCGTTGGCCACGAACCTGGGCGCCCGGATTCGCAATGCCATGGAGAAATTTGGGATGACGTTGAAGGCCGTGCAAGACAAGGCCGCCACCATGAGCGTTTCCGAAATCACCAATGAACTGTTGGACCAGACTGGTTATATGGCGGCCTTGAAAGCCGTTGCTGCCAAGAACCTGGAGGCGGAGACCCGGATCGAAAACATCCAAGAATTCTTATCCGTGACGCAGAAGTTTGATGATGATTGGGATAACGCCGATCATGATGAAACGGAAGAACGACTGGTCGAATTTCTGGCTGACTTGGCCTTGGTTTCCGCGCAAGACGACGTTGAAGAGGAACCCGCTGAGGTGACCTTGATGACGCTGCATGCGGCTAAGGGATTGGAATTCCCCGTCATCTTCCTGATGGGCTTGGAAGAGGGGATTTTCCCACTATCCCGGGCCATGCTGGAAGACGACGAGTTGGAAGAAGAACGGCGGTTGGCCTACGTGGGGATTACCCGGGCCCAAACCAAGCTGTACCTGACCAACGCCTACTCGCGGATGCTGTACGGTCGGCGTCAAACCAACCCGCAGTCCCGTTTCGTGACCGAAATTGATCCAGAGTTGCTGCACTTAGACTACAGCGAAACGCAATCCGGCTTGACCCCAAGTCGCCGTGACGTGCCATTTGCCCGGCGGACGGCCAGTGCGGTTGCCAAGCCATATACCGGCAAAACCGGCCGGGTCAGCGAACCAGCTGGCACCGGTGCCGGTGAAGTTAGCTGGGGCGTCGGCGATAAGGCCAGCCATAAGAAGTGGGGGATCGGGACCGTGGTTAAAGTCAACGGGACCGGTGAAGATGCCGAATTGGATATTGCCTTTCCAGAACAGGGTGTTAAGCGGCTATTAGCTGCCTTCGCCCCAATCAAGCGAGTCGAAAAATAAGTGTGACGTGGGAGGAATTTGATGACTGACAAACCCATTAAAACCTTAACGGCGGAGCAAGCCGCTGCCGAGGCAGCAGAGCTCCGGCCCCAATTACTTACCTGGGGCAAACAGTATTACAACGCGGATGCACCAACGGTCGAAGACGACGTGTACGATCGGGTTTATGCCCGGTTGGTCGCCTTGGAGACAGCCTTTCCAGAAATCGTGACACCGGAGTCACCCACGCAAAACGTGGGGGGCACCACCCGTGGCGACCTGCCTAAGGTGACCCATGAGATTCCCATGCTGTCGTTGGGGGACGTGTTCTCCATCGATGAGCTCAAGGAATTTGATGAACGTCTTCGCAGTAATGTTGACGAGGACTTTGACTATAATTGTGAATTAAAGATTGATGGTCTGGCCATTTCACTGCGGTATGAGAACGGTGAATTCGTGCAGGGGTCAACACGGGGCAACGGGCAGATTGGTGAGGACATTACGGCCAATTTGAAGACGATTCCGTCCATTCCCCAAACCCTGAGCCGGCCACTGACGATTGATGTTCGAGGCGAATGCTACATGCCTAAGGCGGCCTTTCTCGCGCTGAATGAGCGACGCGAGGCGGCCGGTCAGGCGCCATTTGCCAATCCCCGGAACGCGGCGGCCGGGAGCCTGCGCCAACAAAATACGCAGGTGACCGCCGACCGTAAGCTGGCGACCTTTATGTATAACATCGCCGACTACGAGCCGTTAAATACGCGGAGTCAGAGTGGCTTGCTGGATGAGCTGGCCGAACTCGGCTTTACCACGAATCCGGCCTACCAGGTTGCCCACAATATGGACGACGTGGCGACTTACATCGACCACTACCAGGGGCAACGGTCTGATCTGCCTTACGGAATCGATGGGATTGTGATCAAGGCCAACTCCTTACCGCTTCAACGAGAAATCGGGGCGACGGTCAAGGTGCCGCGGTGGGCGATTGCCTACAAATTCCCACCGGAAGAGGTTCAGACGACCGTCTTAGATATTGAGTGGACGGTCGGCCGGACGGGAATCGTGACGCCAACAGCGGTCATGACGCCCGTTGCCTTAGCTGGGAGCACGGTTGCGCGGGCCTCCCTGCACAACCCCGATTACCTGACGGCTAAGGACATTCGGTTGGGCGACACGGTCCTGTTGCACAAGGCCGGGGACATCATCCCCGAAATTTCTCAGTTTGTGGCCGCTAAACGTCCAGCGGATGCAGAACCCTATCCCATCCCGACGAACTGTCCGTCCTGTGGGGCGAAGTTGGTCCACCTGGATGAGGAAGTGGCGCTACGGTGTATCAATCCGCGGTGTCCGGCCCAATTGGCCGAGGGGATGAATCACTTCGCTTCTCGGAATGCCATGAACATTGCCGGATTAGGCCCACAGATTGTGGCGCAGCTGTTTGACCGTCAATTGGTCGACGATGTGGCCAGTCTTTACCGGCTGACGACCGACCAATTATTAACTTTAGATAAATTTGGGGAGAAGTCAGCCCAAAACCTCTTGACAGCGATTGATAATAGTCGCAATAATTCATTAGAACGTTTGCTATTTGGCTTAGGTATTCGGCACGTGGGGGCTAAAGCCGCGCGGTCGATTGCGGCTGAATTCGGTGATATTGGTAGCCTGATGGCGGCTGATAGTGAGACTATCTCTGCCATCGACACGGTTGGGGGCATCATCGCCGACAGCGTCGTGACCTATTTTGCCAGTGATCAGGTTCGTGAATTGATTGATGAACTCCGTGCGGTCGGCGTCAACCTGACGTATACCAGTGGGGCGGCAACGCCCGTGGATACGGAAGGCCAGTTTGCTGGTCAGCGTATCGTGTTGACCGGGAAGCTCCAGGAACTGAGCCGACCAGAAGCGACCGCCTGGCTCGAGCAACACGGGGCCACGGTCACGGGGAGCGTCTCCAAGAAGACGGATCTACTGATTGCGGGTGAAGCCGCCGGTAGCAAGCTCACCAAAGCCCAGTCGCTCAACGTTCCGGTCTGGAACGAAGCGCAACTACAGGCAGCGATGAACGAAACGAAATGATGACTTTAGGAGGAAACAAGTCGTGAAACGGTTACGAACCTTTATTGCGTTGGCCGCGGTGCCGTTATTTTTGGCCGCGTGTGGCAATTTAAGTAGTTCCAGTATGTCCGGAACTTCCGGCAGCAGTAAGTCCGGGGGAACCCAATTAACGGGACAAAGCAGCGATGGTGATTACGAAGGGGTCATTAAGAGTGGCCACTACCAAACGAGTAAATCGCGTGGAGTGACCAACAGTCAAGACTCTGGGAATACGTACAACCTGAAGAGCTTTGAAAATGGGATGCTGAACGTCTCGAAGAAAGTCTTCTCCACCAAGAAGTATGTTTTCCAAGAAGGCCAGCATCTGTCGGCATCTACCGTCCAGAACTGGTTGGACCGGAAATCTAAGTCGAATGCCACGGGGTTAAACCCTGCCAGCAACGGCTCAACATCGTCGACTGGCCGGAACCCCATCTACATTCAGGCCTTAGAAGAACAAGATTACATGACCCAGAAGAACAATAAACTGAGTCTGGGCGGGGTCACGATTGGAATCGCGGTCAACTCGGTGGATTACTACAAGAAGACTCAGTACGGCGCCACGTTTGAGACCAAGATCAGCAAGGCGGCTGGTGAAGCTTACGCTAAGAAGGCGGCCAACACCGTTCTCAAGCGGTTGCGGAAGAAGTCAGCCCTGAAGAATGTGCCAATCGTCATTGCCATTTATCGGCAAGCCTCGAACGATAGCTTGGTCGGGGGCGACTTCATTGCCTACTCGAACAACAAGGCGGGCGCCACGAGTGTCTACAGTTGGACGGCGTTAGGCGAAAAGAATTACGTCTTCCCGGTTGAGAGTGGCGAGAGCAGCCCGAACAGCAACGATGAAAGTTCCTTCTCGAACTTCAAGACGGAAGTTCAAAACTTCTTCCCGAACTTGAGTGGGGTCACCGCTCAGGCTCATTACAATGGGAAATCGCTGACGGGGATGCACGTTAACATTCAAACGCAGTTCTACAGCCAAACGGAAATCATTAGCTTCACGCAGTATCTCCAGACGGCGGCGCAAAAGTACCTGCCATCCGGCGTGCCGATTGACATTACGGTGTCATCGACGGACGGTGTGCAAAGCTTCTTGAACCGGACCACTGGCTCGAAGAAGTTCACGAGTCACGTCTTTAATAGTTATTAAAAAGTAGGAGTCGTTGTCCTGCTCACCACATGACGAGGTGAGGGGATAACGGCCCTTTTTTGTGAATTTAACGTGTTTGCGACCGGTCACGCGAAACTGGTGGCGTTTCCATGGAAGTTTTCTTGTCATAATCTTTGGCGTCCCACGGATATATGGTAGAATGTTAATGTATGTTTACCCTGGGAGTAGTCCGGGGTAAACGGTGAATTGCGGATAAATCAGAAAGAGGGATAATTGATGGCTAATCGAATTAATCGAGAACAAGTTCAACACGTTGCCGGCTTGGCAAAGCTTGAATTTACGGATGCCGAGTTGGACGCGTTTACGCCCCAACTAGACGACATTATCGGTATGTTTGAAACGCTGAGCGAAGTTGATACCGATGGTGTTGACGTGACCAGCAACGTTTCCGACCAAATCAACGTTATGCGTGAGGACGTCGCCGATAACTGGGGACAAAGTGAAGACCTGCTGCACAACGCACCAGACGCAGCTCGTGGCTTCATCAAGGTACCTGCCATCATCGATGAAAGCGAGGATAACGCGTAAATGAATTATTTTGACAAGGATCTCGCTAGTCTACACGCCGACCTGGTTGCCAAGAAGCTTAGCGCTAAGGAATTAACGCAAGCCACCTTCGACAACATCAAGGCAACCGACCCAAAGATCGATGCTTTCTTAAACTTAAACGAAGACGCTGCCTTAGACCAAGCAGCGAAAATTGATGCTGAGGGAATCAACGCCGACCAACCATTGGCCGGGATTCCCATGGGATTGAAGGACAATATCGTGACCAAGGGCTTGACCACGACGGCCGCATCCAAGATTTTGGCCAACTTCAAACCCGTCTATGACGCTACAGTCGCTGAAAAGCTGGCTGACGCACAGATGATCAACGTCGGGAAGACCAACCTGGATGAATTTGCCATGGGTGGGTCAACCGAAAACTCTGCCTTCAAGACGACCAAGAATGCTTGGGACCAAACCAAGGTTCCCGGTGGTTCTTCAGGTGGTTCTGCGGCCGCTGTTGCCTCAGGCCAAGTGCCCGTTACCTTAGGTTCAGATACCGGTGGTTCTATTCGCCAACCCGCTGCCTTCAACGGGATTGTAGGGATGAAGCCAACGTACGGCCGTGTTTCTCGTTGGGGCCTGATTGCCTTCGGGTCTAGCTTAGACCAAATTGGCCCAATGACGCGTGGTGTGAAGGATAACGCCACGGTTTTGAGTGCTATCGCGGGTCATGACGACCACGATTTAACCAGCTCAACGCAGGCGGTGCCTAACTTCGCTGCCGACCTGAATGACGCCACGAGCGTCAAGGGCATGCGGATTGGTTTGCCAAAGGAATTCTTGGCCGAAGGGGTCAACGAAGACGTGAAGGCTGCCATCTTGGCTGCCGCTGACACCTACCGTAAGTTAGGTGCCACGGTCGATGAAGTTTCCTTACCACATAACAAATATGGGGTAGCGGCTTACTACATCATCGCTTCCTCCGAAGCTTCTTCTAACCTGCAACGGTTCGATGGGATTCGTTACGGTTACCGGGCTGACGACGTGAAGAACTTGGAAGACGTCTACGTGAAGTCTCGTTCCGAAGGATTTGGCGAAGAAGTTAAGCGTCGAATCATGTTAGGGACGTTCTCCTTATCCGCTGGATTCTACGACGCCTACTTTATCAAGGCGGCCAAGGTCCGGACGGTCATTATCAATGACTTTAAAGCGGTCTTGAAAGACCACGACTTTATCATGGGTCCCGTTGCACCAACCACGGCCTTCGGTATCGGTGATGAAATCAAAGATCCAATCACGATGTACATGAACGATGTCTTGACGATTCCCGTCAACTTAGCCGGGCTCCCAGGACTGTCCTTGCCTGCTGGCTTCAGCAACAACTTGCCAGTCGGAATGCAACTCATCGGTCGGCCATTTGACGAAAGCACGCTTTACAAAGCGGGTTACGCCTTCGAACAAAACACTGACTTTCATTTACAAGTACCCACGTTAGGAGGCCAAAACTAATGAACTTTGAAACAACGATTGGACTGGAAGTCCACATTGAGTTAAAGACCCATTCAAAGATCTTTAGCCCGTCACCAGTTGCCTACGGGGCCGACCCTAACGCCAACACCAACGTCATCGACTGGGGTTACCCAGGGGTCCTGCCAACCACCAACAAGGGCGTCGTTGCCGACGGTATCATTGCCGCCTTAGCCTTACACGCCACGGTGGAACAACACACCCACTTTGACCGGAAGAACTACTTCTACCCTGATAACCCGAAAGCTTACCAAATCACGCAATCCGACAAGCCTATCGGCCATGATGGCTGGGTGGAAGTCGACGTTGATGGTGTGAAGAAGAAAATCGGAATCTCTGAAATGCATATTGAAGAAGATGCCGGGAAGAACACCCATGAACGGGACCACTCCTACGTCGATTTAAACCGGCAAGGGACACCGCTGATTGAAATCGTGTCGAAGCCAGACATCGCTTCTCCAGCCGAAGCCTACGCTTACCTGGAAGCCTTGCGCCAACGCATCCAATTCACTGGGATTTCCGATGTGAAGATGGAAGAAGGTTCCATGCGGGTCGACGTTAACATCTCCGTGCGGCCAGTGGGTCAGGAGAAGTTCGGGACCAAGACGGAATTGAAGAACTTGAACTCGTTCAACTACGTGCAACGTGGGTTGGAATACGAAGAAAAGCGGCAACAACAAGTCTTGATGTCCGGCGGCGCTGTGCAACAAGAAACGCGGCGGTTCGACGAAAAGACTGGCGAAACCATTCTGATGCGGGTCAAGGCCGGCTCAGATGATTACCGGTACTTCCCAGAACCAGATTTACCAGCCCTGAACATCAGTGATGACTGGATCAAGGAACTCGACGCTGCCATGCCAGAAATGCCAACGAAGCGGCGTGAACGTTACGTCAACGAGTTAGGTTTGACGGACTACGACGCCATGGTTATCACTCAGACCAAGGAAATGTCTGACTTCTTTGACGCCACGGTTGCCTTAAAGGCTGACCCCAAGATGGCCGCTAACTACCTGCAAGGGGACGTTAACGCCTACCTGAACGAGAAGCAAGTCGATTTGCAAGCCACTAAGCTGACCCCAGCCAACCTGGCCGGTATGATCAACTTGATTTCTGACGGCACCATTTCCAGCAAGATGGCCAAGAAGGTCTTCAAGGCCATCACGGATGGTGAAGAACCTAAGGCTTACGTGGAAGCTCACGGTCTGGTTCAACTGTCAGATCCAGCGAAGTTACAACCCATCATTGACGATGTTTTGTCGGCTAATCCACAATCCATCGAAGACTTTAACAACGGGAAGAAACGGGCCGTTGGTTTCTTAGTCGGTCAAATCATGAAACAAACTCATGGTCAAGCCAACCCACAAGTTGTTAACAAATTGTTGATGACGGCATTACAGCAATAGAACATTGGAGGCACATCATGCGTAAACGGGCACGGGTCATTTATAATCCGACTTCAGGACGCGAGGCGTTGAAGAAAGACCTAATCGATATTTTAGCGGTGTTTGAGCAGGCAGGGTATGAAACCAGTGCCTACGCCACGACACCCGCACCAAATTCAGCACGCGATGAGGCGACCCGGGCAGCTAAAGCCGGGTTCGAACTCGTCGTGGCAGCCGGGGGCGACGGGACCATCAACCAAGTCGTCAACGGTTTGGCTGGCTTACCTCATCGTCCGAAGATGGCCATTATTCCTGCCGGTACCACGAATGATTATGCCCGGGCGTTACACATCCCACGGGAAGATCCGTTGGCGGCGGCGAAGGTCGTGCTGAAGGACCAAACTATTAAGATGGACATTGGTCAGGCCAGTGATACCTACTTCATTAATATTGCGGGTGGGGGGCTCCTGACCGAGCTGACCTACGACGTACCATCTAACCTGAAGTCCATCTTCGGTTACCTGGCCTACCTGATGAAGGGGGCAGAACTTTTGCCCCGCATCAAGCCAATCGAGATGGATCTGACCTATGATGGCGGTCATTTCCGGGGGAAGGCATCCATGTTTCTCCTCGCGCTGACCAACTCCATTGGCGGGTTCGAGCAGATTGTGCCCGACGCGGCGTTGGATGATGGTAAATTTACCATGATCATCGTGAAGACGGCCAGCATGCCGGAAATTTTGCGGTTGATGGGCTTAGTCTTAAACGGGGGTAAGCATATCAACGATCCCCACATCATTTACGAGAAGACCAGTAAGGTGATTGCCCGGCCCGTTGAAGACCGGATGATGATCAACCTGGACGGTGAGTATGGTGGGGATGCACCAATGAAGTTCCGCAACCTGCGGCAACACATTGAAATGTATGCCAATCTGGATGATATTCCGGATTCGGCGGTCACTAGTGAATCTCCCGAGTTGCTAGAGGCGGAGCAAAACTTCGTCAAGCAGGTCGAGAGTTTGCCGGAAGACCAAGACACTGATGTCTAGAGAGTAACTGGGAGGGATTTTGCGCGACGAATGAGCAGCAAAATCCCTTTCTCATTAAGGAAATTGAGGTTAATATGAAAACAAAAGCACCAGTAAGTAAAAACGAACGACTTGACGTGACTATCGCCGACCTGACTTATCAGGGGATGGGCGTGGCTAAGGTCGACGACTTCCCACTGTTCATCGAAAACGCCTTACCTGGCGAAGAGATCACCATCCAAGTGACCAAGGTTCAGAGCCATTACGGCTTTGCCCGGGCCATCTCTTGGCAAACGGAATCCGCTGACCGGGTCAAGGACGTGGACAAGACCTACCGGCAAACCGGTATCGCCCCATTACAACACTTGGCTTACCCAGCTCAACTGACCTTCAAGCAACACCAAATCAAAGAACTCTTCAGTAAGGCTCACCAAGACGTTGACGTTGCTGAGACACTGGGCATGGCTAACCCCACCCAGTACCGGAACAAGGCGCAAGTCCCTGTTCGCATGATCAAGGGCCAGTTGGAAACCGGTTTCTACCGCCAACACAGCCATGAGCTGATTCCGTTGACGGACTTCTACATTCAAGACCCCGCCATCGACGACGCCATCGTGAAGGTTCGCGACCTCCTGCGTCAATTTGAAATTCCTGCTTACAACGAAATCAGTGACAAGGGTGTTATCCGGAACATCATGGTCCGTCGCGGCTACTACAGCCATGAGATGATGATTGTGCTGATCAGCCGTCAACAAAAGCTGCCTAGCCAGGACCAACTGGTTGACCAAATTCACAAGGCCTTGCCTGAAGTTACCAGCATCGTCTTGAACGTGAACGCCAAGAAGACCAACGTCATCATGGGGAACGTGACCCGGACGTTGTACGGCAAGCCAACCATCGAAGACACTTTGATGGGCTTAACCTTCGCCATTTCTGCGCGGTCGTTCTACCAAGTGAACCCACAACAGACTGAAAAGCTGTACCAAATGGCCATCGATAAAGCTGGCTTGACCGGTACCGAGACCGTCATCGATGCTTACTGTGGTATCGGGACGATTTCGCTGGCATTGGCTAAGCACGCCAAGCAAGTCTACGGGGTCGACATTGTGCCCGAAGCCATTGAAGACGCTAAGGTCAACGCGCAAAAGAACCATTTGACCAACGTGGACTTCTTCGTGGATAAGGCTGAAGACCAAATGATTCAATGGCAAGCTTCCGGCATCAAGCCTGACGTTGTCGTGGTTGATCCCCCACGTAAGGGCCTGGCTGAAACCTTGATTGCCTCCACTGCCAAGATGGGTCCTAAGAAGATCGTTTACGTCAGCTGTAACCCAGCAACGCTGGTGCGTGACGTGGCCCGGTTCCAAGAACTCGGTTATGAAATTGACGGGCCAATTCAACCCGTTGACCAATTCCCACAAACCCCACACGTTGAATCTGTGACCGTGCTGGTTAAGAAGTAAGTTTTTGACTGACATCCGCTAGCTTAATTGCTGGGGGATGTTTTTTGTACCCACCTATTTGAGGGAGAGCCGATTGCCTGGTGAATAATTAGGGACACCCATGACTCCAGGCGGTCATTTAAGACGGCTATTAACCGTTTTGGGGACTGTCTTTTGCTTGACTGGGTATTTAGACCAGTTAGGGAAATGACCGCTATTTTGGCGATTTTTTGCAAGGAAAAGTCAAGAAGACTAGGCAAAATGAACAAATGTAATAATATGAAATTGACTATTGTAAAAATAAGTCAGACGCGTAAAATGAATCCTGATTGAGTCACGTCATGATAGGTATATGGCATTGAGAAAGTTGGGGGAAAAGATGTTTCAAGATATTAGTCCCAAGGTTTTTGGCAATCACTATGAGCAACGGCGCGCGCCCCGGGATAGCGATTACGTTGTGATTTATGACAATCGGCAAGTCGTGCTCGTTCAAGAGCAGCGGCTACCAAACTATCGTGAGGTCGTCAGCCAATGGCAGCTTTCGCCATTGCAGATGACCTATTTGTTTAGCGTCGATGAGACAGGGTTCTACCTGGTTAGTCAGCGGGTTGTTACGACGGCCGCGTACCAGTATCAGCCCGTTGCTAGTTTTCAAAATTTTGAACCGGCCTGGTTGGGCTTTGCTGGTGCGACGGCCGCGCATCTAGCTTGGTGGTACGAAACCAATCGCTTCTGTGGGCGCTGTGGACACGCCATGCAACCAGACGAGCATCAACGGGCGCTGACCTGTTCGCACTGTGGCTACCAGATTTTTCCGCGGATTTCGCCAGTGGTGGTTGTGGGTGTGACCAAGGGTGATCAGATTCTACTGACCAAGTATGTGGCTGGGTATAAGCCCTACACCTTGATTTCCGGTTTTGCTGAAATTGGTGAGACGTTGGAGGATGCCGTTCGCCGCGAGGTTCAAGAAGAGGTCGGATTGCACGTCCACAATCTGCGTTACTTTGGCAGTCAGCCGTGGGCGTTTTCCGAGTCGCTACTGGTCGGCTTCTTTGCCGAACTTGATGAAGATGTGGCCATTGATCTGGAGCGCGATGAGTTGGCCCGGGCCCAGTGGTTCCGTCGTGATGAGATGCCGACGGATGGGGCCAAGTTCATCTTGGCCTGGGAGATGCGCCAAGCCTTCCGTGATGGTCGCATGTAATCATTTAATACAGACGAAAAACAGCCCTGGCAAGTAAGCCGGGGCTGTTTTAACGAAACCGTTACTTAGATAAGTTGTCCAATTGGGCCCTTAATTGTTGCTGGGCGAAAGTTAAGACGGCTTTTTGACGTTCGGGGGACAACTGTGAGAAGATGGCTTCAAAACAGACATCTTTTTCTAACAGGTCATCACCATAACGGGGATCAATTGCGGATTTATGTACGCCTAATGCATCCGCCAGTCGCTGCACATTGCCAGGGCTGGGGGTAGAACGTTGGGCAAAGTAGCCCGAAAGCGTCGAGGTCGGAATGTCCGTTTTTTCTGCCAATTCGGCCTGGGTCATGTCCCGACTAGCTGCTTTGAGGTTTTGGGCAATAATCCGCCGAATATTGCGTTCAAATGGAGATAATTCATGGCGGGGCACTACGTTCACTCCTTTGAAATTAATACTGAGGTAAAAATATACTTATTATCGTCATTATAACGAATTGTGACTAGACAAGCAAACAAGAAACTCCTATCAATCAATAATTGACAAAACGAATAAACTCGTTTAATATGTGGAAGTGATTGTAAGGAGGATTCCGTGATGGATAAGCTGCAAATTACACTAGAGGCTGCACGCCACAATGCGGGATATTCACAAAAAGAGGCGGCGGCCTGTCTAGGTATCCATTACCAAACGTTGGCTGCTTGGGAACGAGATAGCTCAAACTTGGGAATTAAAACCATTGAACGTTTGTCCCAACTTTACCAGATTCCAAAAAACTATCTGTTCTTTGGCAAGAAGGCTGAATTTATTCAAACAATCCGACAACGTGCGGCCAAAGGATAAGTTAAGGGTCATTTATTCAGGGGGGAGTCACCGGGCTGATCCGGTCAATCAAACAGGCTTAATTAATTATCGCGAGGGATAACCCTGGCGATTTTTTTGCGGTAGTAAACTTTTTTGGTGGCTGATGATTGATGACCAAATATTATTGCGTAGGGTTATCCTCCTTTCACAATGGGTGAAGATGATGTGCCTGACAGGGATGAACAATGTGATCACCAACTTAATGCTAGAACAAATGAGTGACTGATTAACTTGGTGTTGAAGTGATAATAGCTGATTTATGCGGGGAAAGCTACTTTAATGCCTAGGTGCCGTAAACTGGTCGTCCATGAACCATTTATCCCAATGATTATTGACAAACAAAGGTACCGTCGCTAGACTAAGGAAGTTAGGGGCGCTGTCCACTTTTTAGAATGTGGTGGAAAGTGCACGCAATTTGGCTACAGGATAGCCAGTAGGGGATGGATCAGATGAGAAAGAGTCTTTTGGGATTGTTAGTTTTCGGTGGGTTGATTGGGGGTGGCTTGGTGCCACAGACGGCATATGCCGCCAAGAGTCATCCAATGCTGTGGATGCATGCGCGAGCGGCTAGCTCATTTCATTTTCGCAAGTCGGGGTACAAACATTACGCGTACACCTTACATAAAGTTAAACATAACCGTTACCGTTTGAAGCGGGCGTATCGTTTAGGAACCATGAAGAACAAGGTAGTTCATCAGGTTAAAGCTATCTCATTAGGAGGCTTGCGGTATGAATACGACTATGTAACCTATAAGGGCAAAGGTGTCTGGGTCTGTGAAAAATATTTAACCGGATTTCGAACGAAGAAACGGACGAAGAGTGGTTCCGAAATCAACAGTCAGGTAACGACACCAACAACGTCTTCAACCACAACGACAATGCCATCAACGACGACCAAATCAGCCAAATCAACCACGGCCACCACGACCGCCGGGAGTAAGACGACGTCAACTGCTACCACCAACGCTAAACTCTACATCAAGGACATCAAGCATCTGTCCTGGCAAGATTGGCTGAGCCTGCCAGATCTAAAGGGCGAGGTCAACGGCTTAACGTTCTATTACGTCGATGACGTGCCTTACGATGAAGACGGTTTCCCTTACGTCACGCAGAGCCTGTTCTCAGTGCCCATGCAGGTCCGCATTATGAAGAATTCCTTCACACCAGCGGCCTACAAGGCCATTACGGATAAGTGGGATACCTACTATGTTAGTGAGAAGCATGCGTTGTTCTGTCCCACCAACACCGAGGTTGGTCAGAAGATTCGGGACAACATGCCAGACTAGTTAGACGTTCCCGGAGAGAAATAGACGGCTAACTGTTAAGAAATTTCCGCAACAACTTCTAAATTTAACCAGAAATCGACTGGATTTTTAATCCGGCCGATTTTTTTGAAAAAATTTTTTCTAACAAAATGAGGGGCTTTAACGTCCGTCCCATGAACTAATTAATTTCACAAGTAAAAATGAAAACGTTATCAGGACGGGCTTCAATTAAGTAAAACGGTAAACCTGGAAAGTGAAACTTTTATTGCCTGATTATGCACAAAGGTGCGCGCTTTTGAACAGCGGTTCAATTCAGGGGTTTACAAATGTGCAGTAATTAGGTATGCTGTTGATGATAAATGAAAGGGGTTTCATATAATGACATTAACGAAAGCACAATTAGCAAAATACATTGACCACACTAACTTAAAGGCAGATGCAACTAAAGACAGCATCAAAGAAACTTGTGACGAAGCTAAGCAATTTGACACGGCTTCCGTCTGCGTAAACTCTTACTGGATTCCGTTCGTTGCTGAGCAATTGAAGGACAGCGACGTTAACCCAATCGCCGTTGTTGGCTTCCCACTCGGTGCCATGGCAACTGATAGCGAAGTCTTCGAAGCCCAAAAGGCTATCGACGACGGTGCTGAAGAAATCGACATGGTCATCAATATTGGTGAATTAAAGTCTGGTAACAATGATGTTGTTGAAGCTGACATCAAGTCATTGGCTGACGCTGTTCACGCCAAGGGTAAGATCTTGAAAGTTATCTTGGAAACCTGCCTGTTATCCAAAGACGAAATCGTTCTTGGTTGCAAGTTAAGCGAAAAGGCCGGCGCAGACTTCGTGAAGACCTCAACTGGTTTCTCAACTGCCGGTGCCAAGGTTGAAGACGTTAAATTGATGCGCGAAACTGTTGGCGACCGCTTAGGCGTTAAGGCTTCTGGTGGTGTTCACAGCTGGGACGAAGCCGTTGAAATGATCGATGCCGGTGCTAGCCGTTTAGGTGTCAGTGCCACGGTTGCTATCCTGACTGGTGCACCAGCCGAAAAGTCCGGTTACTAGAATTTAATTTGTGAAAGCGGGTAAATAAGGTATGAAGTACAAACGTATTTTTGGCTTAGTAATTGACTCAGTTGGTGCCGGGGCCGCTCCCGATGCCGCTAAATATGACGATGAGGGCGCAGATACGCTGGGCCACATCGGCCAGCATTTCGCTGGTAAATTAGCCTTACCAAACATGGCTAAGATTGGCTTATCTAACTTACGTGACACCCCAATCGAAGGGGTTCCCGTTGCGGATAACCCTAAGGCCTACTACGGTAAGATGCGTGAAATCTCGGCCGGTAAGGATTCCATGGATGGCCACTGGGAAATGATGGGCCTGCCAGTTCGGCAAGCACTGAGCACGTTCCCTAACGGCTTCCCAGCCGACATCATCGACAAATTGGAAGCGTTCTCTGGTCGCAAAGTCATTGGTAACCGGCCAGAATCTGGGACCAAGATCATTGCTGAATTAGGGGAACAACAGATGGCCAAGGGCGACTTGATTGTCTACACCTCTGGCGACTCCGTTTTGCAAATTGCTGCGCATGAAGATGTCATTCCTTTGGCGGAACTTTACAAGATCTGTGAGTACGCGCGTTCGTTGGTCAATGGCCCAGAATACTTAGTTGGCCGGATCATTGCGCGGCCATACGTTGGCCCTGACAAGGACCACTTTACCCGGACCGCTAACCGGCGTGACTTCACGTTGGAACCAACTGGCGAAACTGACCTGGATCGCTTACAAAAGGCTGGTGTCCACGTCGTTGCCGTTGGGAAGACCAACGATATCTTCTCTGGTCATGGAATCGACGAAGGCTACCATAACGAAAGCAACATGGACGGGATGGACCACGTCGACCACGTCATGGCAGAAGACTTTACCGGTTTCTGCTTCATTAACTTAGTTGATTTCGATGCCATGTATGGCCACCGGCGGAACCCGGAAGGTTATGGGCAAGCACTGATGGACTTTGACAAGCGCCTCGGCACTGTCTTAGACAACATGCATGACGATGACCTGCTGATGATCACCGCTGACCACGGGAACGACCCAACCTTTAAGGGCTCCGATCATACCCGTGAACAAGTGCCATTGCTGGTTTACTCACCAAGCATCAAGCAAGGTGGGAGCTTAGGTGTTCGTTCACCGTTCTCTGACTTTGGGGCAACGGTCTTGGATAACTTTGGCGTGGCTGGTAACGGTGAAGGCCACAGTTTCTTGGCAGACTTGAAATAGGTAACCACAACCATTTTAGGAGGAACTAATCATGAGTAACCATATTGAAGCTAAAAAGGGCGACATTGCTGACACTGTTTTACTTCCCGGTGACCCATTACGGGCAAAGTATATTGCTGAAACCTTCTTAGAAAACCCAGTTTGCTACAATAAGGTCCGGAATTGCTTCGGCTACACCGGGACTTACAAGGGCAAGCGTATCTCCGTGCAAGGCACTGGGATGGGGATTCCTTCAATTTCCATTTACGCCAACGAACTGATTAGTGAATACGGCGTAAAGACGTTGTTCCGGGTAGGGACTTCCGGTGGGATGAGCCCAGACGTTCACGTCCGCGACGTGGTCTTGGCCCAATCCGCTTCAACGGATTCTTCCATTATCCAAAACACCTTTGGCCCAGGCATGTACTACACCCCAATCAGTGACTTCGGTCTATTGGACACCGCTTACCACGTGGCCCAAGACTTGAAGATTCCGGTTCGGGTCGGGAACATCTTAGCTGAAGATCGGTTCTACAACGACGAAATGGATCGGCAAAAGCTGATTGATTACGGTGTGATTGCCACTGAAATGGAATCAACGGCGCTCTTCCTGTTAGCTGCGAAGTACCACGTTCGCGCACTCTCCGTCTTGACCATCAGTAACCACTTGATTACCGGTGAATCAACGACGCCAGAAGAACGGGAAAAGTCCTTCAACGATATGATCAAGGTTGCTTTAGACACAGCCGTTAAAGCGTAATGAAGTGGCGGGTGCGGACTAAAGAGACGCACCCGCCTTTTCTATCAGATAATAAATCAGCGGGTGAATAGCTAAGTGACTGTTAGGACTACCCTGGTGAAGATAGTTTGGACAGTTATGGTAGTTATGAAGTAAACATCACCTGGCTAGTTAGAAACAAATATCAGCGCCGGGACCGTGGGACTTGGAACCGGCGGCTGATAGGAACAGAGTGCCTGGTACACAGACAGCTAATGACTTATGACCTGGCTGTGAATCAGGTGACTTAGTTAGGTATTTGGCTACGATAGTGAAAATAGTGACGTCGATGTTAGTGACCAGAGGTGGGGCACCTTGAACCCACCGGCGGGAACGAACCAGTTGTCGTATTTTCACTACGCGTAGCGGCAAAGAAAATAAATAACCAATAGTGAGGAGGAAACGGGGAATGGCAGAGACGACCGAACAGCGATTGGCCCAAGGGTTAACCGTTGCCAAGATGTATTATCAAGCTGATCAGAGTCAAAGTCAGATTGCCCAACAGCTGGGGATTTCCCGGCCGACGGTTTCCCGGCTCCTTCAGTTTGCTAGAGAACAAGGATTAGTGCGGATTCAAATCGTGGACCCCGTGCAGGACGTACAGACGCTGGAAGACGCGTTAAGTGCGGCCTATCACGTGGAGGTTCACGTGGTGCCCACGCAGTTGACCGCAACCGGTGACATTTTAAACGCCGTGGGGTCGTATGCCGCCCGCTATCTCGAAGACATTGTGCAGGAACACGATGTCATTGGGATTGGCTGGGGCAAGACCATTTACGCCATTGGCTCTAATTTACAACCCGATACCCTGACCGGGGTAGAGGTCATTCAACTTAAGGGGAGTGTGAGTTACTCCACTGAGCACACCTACGCTTACGAAAGCATCGACGCCTTTGCCAATGCTTTTCACGCGGTGCCCCAGTACTTACCGTTGCCCGTCATCTTCGACCACCAACAAACTAAGGAATTGGTGGAGAAGGAACGGCATATTCAGTATCTACTTGAGTTGGGCGAGAAAGCCAATATCGCGATTTATTCTGTCGGGACGGTTCGCAACAATGCGTTGGTCTTTCAGCTAGGGTATCTGCAGGAACCTGAAAAGGAGTCCTTGCAGGCCCATGCGGTGGGGGATATCTTCTCCCGCTACATTGATGAAAATGGTGAAATCGTTAATCCACAGCTGAATGAACGGACCATTGGCATTAATTTAGAAAGCTTAAAGCAAAAGGAACACTCAATTCTGGTGGCGGCGGGGGATGCCAAAGTTCCCGCCGTGAAAGCGGCCTTACTGGGCGGCTACCCGAATTGCCTCATTATTGATCAACACGCAGCAGCACAACTACTTAAGGACACGCCGAAACAGTAACGACGTTTATCCCAATTAGAAATGGAGTGGCTGAAACATGAGAATGGTAGATATTATTGATAAGAAACGTAACGGTGGCGAATTAACTAAGGAAGAAATCCAAACCTTCGTTGATGGTGTGGTTTCCGGTGAAATTCCTGATTACCAAACCAGTGCCTTCTTGATGGCAACGTACTTCAACGACATGACCGACGCTGAACGCTCAGAGTTGACCATGGCCATGATGAAGTCTGGGGACCATTTGGACTTATCCAGCATCCCTGGCATTAAAGTCGACAAGCACTCGACCGGTGGTGTGGGTGACAAGACCAGTATTCCATTGGCCCCAATCGTTGCCGCATTAGGCATTCCCGTTCCAATGATCTCTGGCCGTGGCCTGGGTCACACGGGTGGCACTTTGGATAAATTGGAAGCGATTCCAGGATACAAAGTTGAAATCAGTGAAGACGAATTTAAGAAGCAAGTGAAGGATCAAGGCTTGGCTATCGTTGGGGCTACTGGAAACATTGCCCCCGCTGACAAGAAGATCTACGCACTGCGGGACGTCACCGACACGGTTGACTCCATTCCGCTGATTGCTAGCTCCATCATGAGCAAGAAGATTGCTTCCGGGACCGACGCCTTAGTTATCGATGTTAAGACCGGTGCGGGTGCCTTCATGAAGACCTTGGACGACTCACGTGAATTGGCCAAAGCCTTAGTGGGTATCGGTAAAGGGGTCGGCATGAACTGCATGGCCATCATTTCCGATATGAACCAACCTTTAGGGAACGCCATTGGGAACGCCTTGGAAATCAAGGAATCCATCGACCTCTTAAAGGGCCAAGCACCAGCCGACATTACCGACTTAGTCTTGACCTTAGGCTCTCACATGGTTGTCATGTCTGGGAAGGCTGACGACTTGAAGACGGCCCGGGCTATGTGTGAAAAGACCATCGAAGACGGTTCCGCATTGAAGAAGTTCGGCGACATGATCGAAGCCCAAGGCGGCGACCGGAGTGTCATCGAACACCCAGAAATCATGCCACAAGCCAAGTACAAGATCGACTTGCCAGCCAAGTCTGATGGGGTTGTCAGCAAGGTTGAAGCCGATGAAATGGGTATCGCCGGGATGTTACTCGGTGGTGGCCGGCAAAAGGCTGATGACAAGCTGGACTACGCGGTTGGACTCATGATGAACAAGAAGATTGGTGACGCCGTTAAGACTGGCGACACGCTTTTGACCATCTACAGTAACCGTGAAGATGTTGATGATATCAAGGACATGCTTTACAAGAACATTGAAATTAGCGATTCAGCGGAACCAATTACGCTGATTCACGAAACGGTTCGGTAGTCAGAACCGTGCTTCTTCTCCTACGAGCCAGTCGGCGTTCCTTGCCGGCTGGCTCTTTTTGGCGTTGGGGTCCGCTTCCGGCGGCGGTCTTCGCTACCGCTGCTGTGGGGAACGACTGCGGCCTGAGAAGCGGTCCTCCGTCTCGCCTGAAAACCTCGCCAAGGGCGCGAGTTTTCCAGGTCGTCCCGTGTTGTAAGGCCGAGAAAGGCGCTCGGTCTAACAACACCGACACAGCTGCGTCCGCGAAACCGCCTCTGGTCGCTAACAACGGCTGAAAAGAGCCGGCTGACAAGGTTACCGTGTGGCTGGTGCGGGATGGGCGGGTGTCTGACACTGTTGATGTCCCTGGGCCGGTGTCGATCCTTTACGTGAATAGGTGCAGCCTGAGAAGCGGTCCGCCGGCATAGCTGCATCCGCATTGGTTTGCTAACAACAGTTAAAAGAGCTGGTTAGCGAAGTTGCGGTGATATGAGTTTCCAAACTAGTATTGCGGAAAACTTTACGTGAATGGTGGCCCAAACGTGTTGAAAATAAGCGGTCAATGTCAGTGACCAGAGGCGGGCCAAAGTCACCAGCTGTGTCGATGGTCTTAACTGAGTGGTTTTCTCAGTTTAGAGCATGGGACAACCTTTGAGACCGTTCCCCAGGCTCAAAGTTGAGGTGGAAGCCCGCCCCACAGGCTGGAACCGGCCCCACAGCAGGGGACTTTGAGCCCGCCGCCGGGAACGAAAACCCAACCCCGTATTTTCATTATCCCGGTGGATGGGTTACTCACTAAATTTTTTTGAAAAAAGTTAGCCAATATCAGTGACACGGGCCCCTTTTTTGTTTACACTTTAGGTTAAATCAGTCATCTTAAGGTTAGGGGATGTTACCGCCATGCTGGACAACTTATTAGCGGTTATTCGCGAAGAAAACTTATCAGAACAGCTTTATCACAGCCTAGTGGGGCTAGAGATTGAAGAGCAGCGAATCGACCAGCATGGCCGGTTGAGCCGTCGCCCACACCCCAGCCAACTTGGGTCCCGGACTTTCCATCCGTATTTTCAAACGGACTTCACCGAAAGTCAGTTGGAGGTCATCACCGACCCCAACCCCAATATCGGGGGCACGTTGGACCAACTCGATACGTTACAAACGGTGGCGTACCGCTCACTGGAGGGCGACGACCGTATCTGGCCGCTGAGCATGCCACCAGTGGTGGACGACACGGATCTGCAGTTTATCGCGGATCACTTTGACCGGCCGGCGATTCGCCCATATCGGGAGTATTTGGTCAAAAAGTACGGCCTGCAGCACGGCTGTTTGACCGGCGTTCACGTCAACTACAGCTTGCCGGACCCCGTTATTCATCGCTTGTACAGCCATTACACCACCGAATTCAGTTCGCTGGTTGCCTTTAAAAATGCCTTGTACTTCCGGGTGGCCCAAAACTTTGTGCGCTACCAGTGGTTGTTGACGTACCTATTTGGGGCCAGTCCCATCGCGGAAAAGGGTTTCTTCGAGACCGTTCCGGCAGAGCTACAGGAACCCGTTCGCAGCATTCGTAACAGCCCTTACGGCTTCGTCAACTTCCCACAAGAACAGGTGACCTACGCCTCGCTGACGGCCCATTTAACGCAATTACAGGACCGGATCGACGAGGGGACCTACTTCTCCGCGCATGAATTCTACGGGCCAGTGCGGCTCAAGGGGCGGGCCAACGCGCGTGACTTCCTGACTGGGGGTATCCAATACCTGGAGCTCAGAGACTTTGACAACACGCCGTTCACGCCCAACGGGGTCAGTCGCCACGCCATGTACTTCCTGAAGATTTTCATGTTGTACCTGCTGACCCAACCGGAACCGGAGAATCTGGCAGAAACGCTGACGGCCGCGCGGACCAAGAACCAGACGGTCGCGTTGGAGAACCCCCTGACGGCCACGCAATATCAACTGGAAGGGGAGCAGATCTTCCACGAAATGCGGGAGATGGCGCAGTCCTTACAGACACACATCGAGCAGTGGGATATCATCGACGACCTTGAGGAAGTCCTGACGCATCCCGAGTTAACGCCAGCGGCCAAGTTGTTGGCGCACGTTGAAGACGGCAGCTTGATGAAATTTGGGCAGGCCGTGGCGCGGAAATGGTATCATGACCGTATCAACACGCCAGCACTGTTGCCACAGCTTCAGCAGCTGTCTGATCACGCCCAACGATTTGTGATGACCGCCTTACAAGCCGGCATTCGCTTCTACCAGGTACGTGACGAGAACGGCGCCGACCTCCTGATGTTTACCTTTGATGGCATCACCCAGGTGTTGGAGGACCGCGATACCCGCGTGCCCGACGCCGACGCCCGGTTGCGACAACTCTTCCCCGATTTACCGGCGTTACCAGCGCCCTTACATTACGAAAACTAACGAAAAATGGCTCACACAAGCGCTAAACTTGTGTGAGCCATTTTGATTAATTGGTTGTTTTATGGCGTTGGTGCCAGAAGTAAATCGGCAGGCCAATCAGGGTGAGGATCAGCCCGGTGACGGCGAGGCCCGTTTCGGTGATCAGCGTGGTTGCCAGGATGAAAATCCCACCTACTAGCGCAATCAACGGAATCACGGGATAACCAGGGACCCGGTAAGGCCGGTTGAGCTCGGGTTCGGTCCGCCGCAACTTGAAGACGGCGATGAAGATGAGGCAGTTGAAGACCCACATCACGAACACCAGCATATCCGTTAAGAGATCAAAGCTTCCCATGAACATCATGATTAAGGCGATGACAAACTGTACGCTTCCCGCAAAATAGGGCACGTAGGTCCGGCGAGACAGCTGGCGGAAGTATTTGGAAAAGGGCAGGCTGTCCTCTTCGGCCATGGCGAAGGGCACCCGCATCCCCGTCAGCGTGTAGCCGTTGATGGCGCCGTAGACGGAAATCAAGATCCCAATCGTGACCAGTTTCCCGCCAAATTGACCGAACAGCCGCATGGACGCGTCGGCCGCGGCGTTTTGGTTGCCCGCAATCAGGTCGATGGGTAACGTCTTCAAGAACACCAGGTTGACCAGCGTGTAAATCAGGGTGATGCCGGCCAGGCCAATGATGATGGCCCGCGGCAGGTCACGCTCGGGATGCTTCATTTCCCCGGCGATATTCCCAATGCTGATCCAGCCGTCATAGGCAAACATCGTGGCCAACAGGCTGGAGCTAAAGGCGCTGCCCCAGTTGAGGTGGTCGCCGGTGGTAATCGGCCAGAGGTGAATCGGGGCGTTGGCCGGCGCAAACAGGCCAAACCCGACGATGACGATAATGGGAATCAATTTAAAAATTAGGGCAATCGACTGAACGGACCCGCCGACCTTAGCGCCTAAAAAGTTCAGGCCAGTGATACTCAGGCCACACAGAATGGCGACCGGTAACTGCCAGGCACTGCTTAGATGGAACAGGGCAACCCATTGCGTCCCGAAAATAATCGAGAGGGCCGCGATGTTGGCGGGGTAATAGACCAGTAACTGGGCCCACCCCATTAAGAAACCGATGGGCTTGCCGTAAGCGTACTCCAGGTAACGCATGGCACCCCCGGTACGGGGAATCGCGGCGGCGAGCTCAGCACTCGTCAGACCCGCACAGATGGTCAAAATCCCACCCAAAATCCAAGCAGCCAGCGTCATGTTAGCGGAGTGGTTGGCAGCCACCACGCTAGCGGTCTTGAAGAATACCCCACCACCGATCACGGTTCCCATCACGGTTGCCAGGGCAGTAAACGTGCCGATTTCTCGGCGTAACTCCTTTGCCAAAGTTTTAGACTCCTCTCTTCTCTCAGATGACTGATTTTACCATTATAGCACTTAAATTTAGCGTTGTGTGCGGTTGAACCAGAGATATGTGAAAGGATGTCATGACGGTGAGAAAGTGATTAGACGAGCAGGGAGGGGGTATTTAAGCAGTTATATTTTTGCGGGGATATTTAAGGGGTAAGTCGTTGTGGTGAACAACATGATTAGGCGGATATGTTTTGGGGTGGAATTGGATTGTTAGTAGCTATATTGGGAGTAAGTTCGGGCTTCTCGTACCGGTAAAACTGCATATATTACCCCAACCCCAACACCGTTGGTACGGGCTAAACACGTGTCAGCCGCAGGGATGGTGAAAATCCACCAGTTATGGAAGTGACCAGAGGTGAGCCAAGGTGCCCAGCTGTGTCGGTGGTCTTGGCTGGGGTGCTTTCCCAGCCTAGCCCACGGGACAACCTTTGAGACCGAACCTCAGGCTCAAAGTTGAGGTGGAAGCCCGTTCTTCGGCTGGAACCGGCCCCATAGCAGGGCATCTTGAGCGCACCGCCGGGAACGAAAGAACCAGTATATTTTCACCATCCCGGAGGCGACGTCTTTAGCCCAAACAAAAAGGTCCGCCACCCCAGGGGGGCAGCGGACCAAGTGACGCTCGAATTAATTGTCAGAAAAATTCTAGTGGAACGCCATGTTCAGCAACAGAACAATCAGGATACCCACGATGGAAATCACAGTTTCCAGCACGGTCCAAATGCTCAACGTTTGCTTAACAGTCAAATCGAAGTATTCACGGAACATCCAGAACCCGGCATCGTTCACGTGAGAAGCAGCTAAGGAACCAGCACCAATGGCCAGAACCATGAGAGCAGGGTCAACACCGGATTGGGCCATCAATGGGGCAACGATACCAGCAGCGGTCAAAGCAGAAACCGTTGCGGAACCTAAAGCCACACGGAGGACAACGGCGACTAACCAACCTAAGATCAGTGGGGACATGTTAGAGTCGATGAAGAGTTTGGCAACTTCTTTACCAACACCACCATCGATGAGGACTTGCTTGAAGGCCCCACCACCACCGATAACTAACAGCAGCATAGCGATGGACTTAACAGCGTTTTCCAAGGTTGCCATGATGTCTGAGGTCTTACGTTTCCGACCCCAACCCATGGTGAACATTGCAACCATCAGGGAGATTAACATCGCGATGGCTGGGTCACCGATCAAGGCAACGATTTGGTCCAACATGGAGGCGTTCTTGGTAGGGGTTGCCCCACCGTCGACCGTCATCTTGTAGATGGTCGTGATGGCCATCAGGATAACTGGGAAGAGGGAAGTCAGAACGGACAGGCCAAAGCTAGGTGCTTCGGAAGGCTTGAAGGTCTTAACTTCACCCAAGGAAGATAAGTTCCCTTTACGAGCAAAGGCTTCTGGTGCAAATTTCTGAGCTAACTTGGTGAACATTGGCCCGGCAACGATGGCTGCAGGAATCGCAACAACTAAACCGAACAGGAGGACCTTACCATCATTGGCACCCAAGACTTGCGCAATGGCAACTGGTGCTGGGTGAGGTGGTAAGAACCCGTGGGTAACGGACAAAGCGGCTGCCATGGAAATCCCTAAGTAAAGGATTGGCACATCAGCTTCAACGGCGATGGCAAAGACGATAGGAATTAACAGAACCATCCCAACTTCGAAGAATAGCGCGATACCCAGAATAAATGAAGCAAGCATAATAGCTAATTGGAGGCGTTTCTTACCAAATTTGTCGATCAGTGTCGTGGCAATCACGTAAGCACCACCGGCGTCGGCAACTAACCGACCCAGCATGGCCCCGAAACCAAAGACCAAGGAGAGTTCGCCAAGTTGGCTCCCAATCCCAGATTCAATCGTCGTGGCGATTGTCGTGAGGTTCATGCCTAACAGAATGGCTGTTAAGACAGAAGTTAAAATCAGGGAAACAAAGGTGTTGATCTTGAAACGAATAATGAGGACCAATAAGAAGATGACCCCGATAAGCAAAGCTAGTAGTTCCATAGGAAGTAAGCCCTTTCATTGAATGAATTTTGAAAAGCCAACGCATGACACGTTGGCTTTTCAATGTAAGTACACATATTGTACGTTATAAAATCCAATTTGTATACCATAAAGTTTCAAAAATTTTAAATTTCGTTGGTTAGTTTTCTGAAAAGACTAGACCAATTACTTTTTCTTGGTATCTTGTTGGTGAACGTGAGTCCGTTGGTACTCGGCGATATTCTTGTATTCTGATTGTAATTGCCGACTAAGGCGAATGTAAATCGGAACCAAGGCCCGGTAAGCGTCATACGTTTCTGGGTTAGGGTGGTGCACGTTAGAAACACCGATGAAGTTCTTCACAGCGGAGAGGTCATCGATCATCCCTAAGGCATACATCCCAAGCGTTGCGGCACCCAGGGCAGTCCCTTCAGGACTTTCTGGGATGGTAACGTCTTGTTCAAAAATATCAGCGAGCATTTGCCGCCAGAGAGCTGAACGGGCGAAACCACCGGTAGCTTGAATGCTAGATGGCTTGCCAACAACTTCTTCGAGGGCCAGCATCACGGTGTACAGGTTGTAGACAATCCCTTCGAGGGCTGCCCGAACCATGTGGGCCCGTGAGTGGGTCCGTGTTAAACCGAAGAAGGAGCCACGTGCGTTAGCGTCCCAGATAGGGGCCCGTTCGCCACCCAAGAATGGATGGAAAATCAGGCCATCGGAACCAGCAGGGACCTTCGCTGCGATTTCAGTTAAGAGGTCGTAGGAGTCGACGTGCATTTGTTCAGCGGTCAACTTTTCTGGAGCAAAGAGTTGGTCACGGACCCAACGGAAGACAATCCCCCCGTTGTTGACTGGTCCACCGACAACCCAGTGATCCTTAGAAAGGTAGTAGCAGAAGACCCGGCCCTTAGGGTCAATCTTCGGCTTATCAGTGACGACCCGAACGGCACCGGACGTCCCGATGGTAACAGCCACAACACCAGGCTTGATGGCGTTAACGCCTAAGTTGGCGAGGGGACCATCGGAAGCACCCATGATAAAGGGAGTTTGTGGGTCCATACCAATAACACCAGCGTAATCAGCTTTCATGCCAGTGATTTGGTCAGTTGTGTCGACCAATTTAGGTAATTGGTCACGGGTAATCCCAGCAACTTCCAAGGCTTGGTCGTCCCAGTCCATCTTAAAGATGTTAAAGAGACCAGTGGCATTGGCAATAGAGTAGTCTTCTTGGAGCACGCCGAATAACTTGTATAAGACGTATTCCTTGATGCCGACGAACCAACGGGCTTGGTTGAACAAGTCCGGTTGGTCATTGCGCAACCAAATTAATTTACTGAGCGGTGTCATAGGGTGAATTGGCGTCCCGGTCTTTTCGTAAAGTTGCTTACCCACACCGTTTTCGCGTAATTCATCTGCATACTTAACTGCCCGGTTATCAGCCCAGGTAATTGCCCGAGTCAGCGGCTTGTGGTCTTCATCTAAGAGAATCAGACTGTGCATAGCAGCGGAGAAGGAGACACCTTGTAACTTGCCGTCCTTCAAATCTGCCTTCCGCATAACAGTGGTTAACCCATCGATCATGGCAGAGAAAATCTCATCTGGATCTTCTTCAGCCATATCGGGCACATCTTGATAGAGGGGATACAGGTTGTTTGAATAACCTTGCATCTTACCCGCAGTATCATACAATACGGTCTTGACACTGGTCGTACCAATATCGACCCCAATCATGTAGTCCATAGAGCTCTTCCTTTCGTGTCGCTAATTAAAAATTATTTGCCAGCCTTGTCCATGGCGTGGCCACCAAAACCGTTACGTAAAGCTGAAACAACTTTACCAGTGAAGGTGTCATCTTGCATAGAACGGTAACGCATCATTAATGACAAAGCGATAACTGGCGTAGGTACATGGCTGTCCAAACCTTCTTGAACAGTCCATTGGCCTTCACCAGAAGCATGCATGCGGCCGGCGATGTTCTTAAGTTCAGGATCCTTGGCAAATTGTTCTTCAGCCAATTCCATGAGCCAGCCCCGGATAACAGAACCATGGCTCCAAACCTTAGCAACGGCTTCGTTGTCGTAGTCGAACTTGGAAGCTTCGAGAACTTCGAAACCTTCAGCGATGGCTTGCATTTGGCCGTATTCGATACCATTGTGGACCATCTTCAAGTAGTGACCTGAAGCAGCTGGGCCGGTGTAAAGGTAACCGTCTTTTTCAGCGATGTCGTCGTATAATGGACGGATCGTTTCGAAAGCAGCCTTGTTGTCCCCACCGATCATGAAGTTACCGTGTGAACGTGCGCCTTCCATACCACCTGAAGTCCCACAGTCAAAGAAGTCAATGCCTTTGGCCTTCAAGAGTTCGTTGTGACGAAGAGAATCCTTGTAGTAAGAGTTCCCACCATCAATCAAGATGTCGCCCTTGTTGAGCAACGTGCTTAATGATTCAATCGTGGAGTCGGTTGGCTTGCCGGCTGGAACCATAACCCAAACAATCTTAGGTGAAGGTAACTTGGAAACCATGTCTTCTAAGCTGTCGGCGCCTTCAGCACCTGCAGCAACTGCCTTGTCGACAAAATCCTTGTTTAAATCAAAACCAACGATTTCGTGGTTGTGATCCATAGCGTTTTCTGCGAGGCTAAGACCCATTTTACCTAAACCAATTAATCCGAGTTTCATGAAATAATCTCCTTTGCATGATGCGAAATTTTTCTGACAACGCTATTATATGTAAAAAAGTTTCACATTTCAAGGCTTTTGATGTAAAATGTTTACAAAAAGTGAAATAAGTTATCGCCACGCGGCGGATTTTAAAATGGTAATCGCTTTACACCGCGGGATTTCGGCGATTCGCGACAGTGAAACTTTTTTACCAAAAAAATTTTGTGATTCGCAAAATTGCCTAAAAAGTTCAACGTCGCTGTCAGCATACCGGGATGAGACACGGATTGGCAACCGGCAGGGGATGGCGGTTCTTTGTTGGGTGACTGACCTTACTTGTCGGCACAAGTCAACGGGTCAATCGTCTGGGCACTGGATACCTAAGTGGGTAACCGGCTTATAGATTAGACCGTCTATTAATAGATAAAACAAGTTTTAAAATAAGGGTATCGAAGAAAGGGGTCGGCGATCATCGCGCGCTCAACCATTGGTAAGATTCGGGGAATGTACGATCAACTATCTCCAACGGAAAAGAAGGTTGCGACACTGGCATTGGACAACGCTAGTGTTGTGAGTGAGATGACCATCAAGGAGTTGGCCAGTGCCACCGGGGTTTCCACGGCCACCATCTCACGATTTGTGAAACGCATGGACTATGCCAACTACCGGGAGTTCACCATGGCTTTGGCCCATTTGGCTATTGAAGACACGCCCCAGATTAGTTCCTTTCCAGAACTGGGCGAGGGGGATTCCCTGTCGACCATTGCGAATAAAACCTTCCACTACACGATTCACTCATTAGAAGCCACGAACGAGGCACTGAGTGAACACGAGCTGGCCCGGGCGGTGCTCAAATTGATCCATGCCAAGTCGGTCACGTTCTTTGGCCTCGGCGGGTCCTCAATCGCCGCATTAGATGGTTTTCACAAATTTTTGCGGACCTCACTGAACGTGGCGTACTATCCGGATTACGATATTCAGCTGATGCAGGCCGCTAAGCTGGGGAAAGATGACGTGGCCATCATCATCTCCCATTCTGGTCGGAATCATGAGACGTTGAAAATTGCTGAAGAGCTAGAGCGTAATGACGTCACGATGATTGCCATCACCAGTTATAGTGGGTCACCCTTGGCGCAAGCCGCGGACGTTTCCTTCCTATCATTGACGGATGAAGTGAATTACCGCTCGGAGGGGATGTACTCGTTACTTTCCCAGTTGGCCATTCTCGATAGCCTGTTTATGATGACCGTGTTGCGAATCTCTTCACGAACCGATCAAACACTGACCAAGGTCCGCGATGTCATCGAACAGACCCGGCATGAAGATTAATTAGCTAAATGCAAAGGGGCCGGGAGATTTTCCCGGCCCCTTTGACGTCCACCAATCAACTAAAAGTGAAGAAGCCAATTGGTCTTTGTCCGTGCCTTACCGGGCGGCGAAAATAAACCGGAACGCTGTGGGCGGACGCCTGAAGCCGAAGAGCGGTCTTCAGACTCGCTTTGAGCCTCGAAATGCGAGTCTCAGAGTCGCCAATTATCTAAACGGTCGGAATCAACCGTTAAGATAATTCCCACGGCTGAGTTTATTTTCGCCGCCCTCACGGCTGACAATCGGTTGACTTGCTCACAGTCAGTTGACTAGCGACTATTGGGATGGTTACGCGGCGTGACGCTGGGTTAAAAGACAGTGTTAGCCGCAGGGGGCGTGAGAATGGGCTTAGCCGTGGGAATGTTCTTAGCGACGGTCTGTGCCGGTTAGAACATTGATATCTTTGAGACACCTGGGTGGCTCAAAGTAAGCGCGGAGACCGCTCTTTGGCTCCGGGCGTTCGCCCACAGCGTTCCGGTCCCATTCTCACACCCCCGGAGGCGCCAACAACGACCAAATTAAAACCAGTGACATCACGCCGCGGGTTAGGTTCTGGCGGCCGGCATGGTATAATAAAAGTTAAATTTAGTGGCTACTAGCGCCAGGCAGATGGTGCGACGGCTAAAGGAGAAACGGTGACTGACGGTGAAACGAACTGAGTACAAACCAATTTATGAAAATACGTACCGCCGTCGGCATCATCGGCGTTGGTGGTGGGGTCTCGGCCTCCTGCTGGCGGTGGTCATCGCCGTTGTCGGTTGGAGTCAGTGGCAGGCCCACCAGAAGCAGCAGCTGGAGAACTACCCAGTACGGGGGATGACGATTAACCAGGACAGTGGCTACCTGGATTTCCAACAGCTTTCCAAGCATACCGACTTCGTTTACCTGCAGGCGACATCCGGTGCGACCTATACCGATGACGATTTCAGTGATAACTATTCGCGGTCCCAGGGGGCAGACCTCAAGGTGGGGGTTGCGCACACGTTCAGCTTTACCAGCTCGGCCGCTCGCCAGTACCGGCATTTCCACGAAACGGTCGGTCAGGATACCGGGACCTTACCAATTATGGTGGCGGTCAGTTATTACGGTAAATATAATAGTAGTAATACGGACATGGCGGCTCAGGGGCAGAAGCTCAAAACGCTGGTCAGTCGCCTGAAATGGTACCATCAAGGGGTCATTATTTTCGCCAATAAACAGGTGTTGACCCAATTTGTTCGTCCGGTCTTACCCAGTGAGGACTATTGGATTGCCGGGGGCAAGTTAGCGGGGCACGATTCGCAGGTCAAATTGATCGAATATGATGCGGATGGCAGTGTGACCCAGAACGGTCAGGACCAGCCCGTGGCGCGGTCTGTGTTCAACGGAAATCGACGGGTGTGGGCGAAGTACGCCCCTTAAATTTAGAGAAATTAAAAGGACCTGGGGTCAAGTATCCCAGGTCCTTAGTTATGATTAGGCGTCATCTTTGGTTGGCGAAATAGGTTTCATCATGTAGGTACAATCATCTGCTTCATCAAAAAACGAAATTGGTTGGCGTTCGTTGGCGTGAATGGTTAAGTGATAACCGAATTTATCCTGGAACGTCAATTGCTGTTCATTGAGGTCCTGAACCCGGACTTGAAGCTGGTGATCATCAATCTGCACGTCAAGATTAGGACTAATTTCGAGCCGGTGGCGACGCTGGTTGTGGGGGTCAATGAACTGCCACGTGCCAACGTAAAAGAGTGGCGATGTGCTTGGTTGTGGGTCTTTCTTCTTGCGCAACGAAAAGCCGCCAGTCAATCCGGCAACCAGTGAAATTCCAAATAAGGCAATGTCTCGACCTTTCACCGGTAATCCCTCCCTTGAATTTAAGTTTCTTTCTACAATATAACATTTTTGGGCAGGAAACCTGTACTATTTCCCTCAGATTTTAGAAAATTAATCCGAAAGCTATCGCCGGACCACCGGGACTGTTAAAATGGGATTAGCGCTTAACTGGGCAGAGCAAATACGAGCGGCATGCTCAGTATTCACCGAGTGCTGGTCACGGGCTTTCACGCACTGGCATGGTAAACTTGAAGGTAAGCGTGTTTTGTGGTGATTGGACAGGTGTCATCATGACTATTGATTGAGAATCGGCTGATGTCATTTGAAAGAAAAGTTCAGAATGATGTTTGTTCTCGAATCGTGGCCAGTTACAAACAAAATGAAGAAATACTTGGCACGATACCTGTGTTTCAATTACAGAAATGGTATAGTCAGGCATCAGTGTTAGTGACCAGAGGCGGGCCAAACCGGCCAGCTGTGTCGATGGTCTTAGCTGAGTGATTTTCTCAGGTTAGACCATGGGCCGACCTTTGAGACCGTTCCTCAGGCTCAAAGTCGAGGTGGAAGCCTGCTCCATAGGCTGGAACCGGGTCCCATAGCAGGCCGGTTTGAGCCCGCCGCCGGGAACGAAAAGCTAATCACAATTTAACAAAAATCAAAATAATTCAAACAATTTTGGAGGGATTCGCATGATTCGTATGGGGACGGTAGGGACCAATTGGATTACGCAACAATTCGTAGAGGCGTTGGCGCTGAGCGGCCGGTATGAACTGGCTGGGGTTTATTCCCGGCACCAAGACACCGCCGATGCGTTCGCAGCCAAGAACCAGGCGCAGACCAGTTACACGGATTACGAGGAAATGCTGACGCAGGCCGATTTGGATGCCGTCTACATTGCCTCACCCAACAGTCTGCATTTTGATCAGGCCATGGCCGCGATTGCCCATGATATTTCAATCGTCGTGGAAAAGCCAGCCTTCAGTAATCGCCAGGAAATGGTGGCGGTACAAGCGGCTTTGGCCCAACATCCCGACGTGAAATTCTTTGAGGCGGCCCGGCACGTGCACACGCCTAATTTCCAGGCGTTGTCGAAGGCCTTACTAGGTTTGCCCACGATCCAAGGGGCGGCGTTGACCTACATGAAATATTCGTCACGTTACGACCTGGTGTTGGTCGGTGACGTGCCCAACGTGTTCAGCCGGCAATTTTCTGCCGGTGCGCTGCAGGACTTGGGTGTTTATCCCATTTATCTTGCCGTGGCGCTCTTCGGTCAGCCGGAGCACGTCCAATATTACCCAACGTTGATTGCGACCGGGGCCGATGGCAAGGGGCTGGCTGTCCTGCGCTATGTCGGCTTTGACATCACCGTTTCGTTTGGGAAGACCAGTAATTCCTACGCGCCATCCGAAATTTATGGCTTGAAAGAAACGGTCTCACTGGACAGTGCGGGTGAGCTGACGCACGTGTCCGAGCGCGATGCAGCGGGGAACGTGACGGACCTCAGCCAACCAGCTTTGGCCAACCCCATGCTGCCAGAAGTGACTGATTTTGCCCGGGTGCTCGATGCCCCAGCTGACCCCCAGAACCAAGCGGATTATCGTCGCTGGTTACAGTGGAGCACGACCGTGAACCAGGTGCTTTACAGCTTACGGGTCAGCGCCAACCTGCGTTTCCCAGCTGATGAGAACGACTAGAAAGGAAACAGCATGTTAAAACAATTTGAACAACATTTTAAAGATTTAGGATACGAGGCACCAACCGCGATTCAAACGGCCGTTTATGACAAAATGGTCGGGGACCAAAACGTTTTGGGATTAGCACCCACGGGGTCCGGTAAGACGGTCGCCTTCACGTTGCCCGCACTGGCGAACCTGTTGCCAGGGGATGGGATTCAACTGATTGTCCTGGAACCCTCCCAAGAGTTGGCCATTCAGACCAGCCGGGTCATGCGTGACTGGGCCAAGTTGCTCGACTTAAAGGTCGCCGCCTTAACCGGTGGGGCCAACGTGAAACGCCAAACGGAGCGCTTGAAGAAGCGACCAGAAATTATCGTCGGCACCCCGGGCCGGGTGTTAAACCTGGTCAATGATCGCAAACTCAAGTTGCATTTGATTTCCCTGATGATCGTCGATGAAGCCGATGACCTGTTAACGGGGGACACGTTAGACACTGTCCGTGAAATTGCGCAATCAATGCCAGCTGATGTGCAGCTAGGATTCTTCTCCGCAACCGACACGCCAATTTTGCATGAGCTGGACAAGTGGTTCGGCCAAGAAGTTGAACGGGTGGACGTCCGGGACCAAGACAACACGCAGGGTGAAGTTCGCCACGGGTTGTTACAGGTCGGCATGAACAAGCGTGACCAAATGTTGAAGCGGCTGCTGGCCATCCCGAATTTCCGGGCACTGGTTTTCTTCAAGCAGTCCAGTACGCTTCGCAAGACGGCAACGCGTTTCTACCATGACCACGTTTCCGCAGCGGGGTTGACCAGTGACTTACGACAAGTCCAACGGGAAAAGGCCTTACAAGATTTCCGTCAAGGGCGGATTCGGTTGTTATTGACGACGGACGTTGCGGCCCGGGGATTAGACATTCCTAAGCTACCAGCCGTCATCAACTATGATTTACCAGATAAGGTCAACGAATACGTGCACCGGGTCGGTCGAACTGGCCGGATGGGCGAACCGGGTCAGGTGATCAGTTTAGGGGACGACCACGATTTACGTGATTTGAAACGCCTGCTGAAGGAAACAGACTACGAGTTGGTTCCCCTCTACTTTAACGGACGGGCCTTAGGGACGGAACGGCCAACAGCGGCCGCCGTGCAAGCAAATGAAACGGCTAAGGCCGAACGACAGGCTACGGCAAAGCCAACCGCCACAGCCAAAGCTAAAGATGGGTCCAAGGCAACTGCCAAGGTGAAAACCAGTGGTGGGGCGAAGCCGACGGTCAAGGCAGAGACGCCTAACCCTAGCAAGAAAAAGAAGCACAAGAACCGGCACACCAAGAATAAAGGGATGCGCAAGAAGTGGCGCGACCACGACGAAGAGAAGTAACGCTTTACAATTACAAAGATCCGTGTGAAAATTAATAACGGATCTTTTAATATGGCCCTATAGCACAACTGGATAGGGCACTCGCCTCCTAAGCGAATGATCCCGGTTCGAGTCCGGGTGGGGCCATTAAAAATGAATCAATCGAGAGCGTTCTGGAAACCAATCCGGAGCGCCTTTTGTTTACAGTGAGGGGTATGCTAAACTAAAAGGTAAGCGTGGGACAGGCTATGGGGATGCTGGGTTCTCACGTAAACTTGGAGGAGGGGTCACATGTTCAAAAGAGCCATGAAAGAGGCCTGGGGGTTCATTGCACTGGGCGTCGTCTTGGACCTGATCTTCGCGCCACTGAGTTTCTTACTGCACCACCATTCAGGCATCAGAATCTGGGAACTGGTCGTAGATTGGTGGCAAACGGGCCATTCGTTCGCGACCCTAGGTATCATGGTCGTCACGGCACTGATTGCGTGGAGCTTGTTGGTTGCGATTATCTATTTCTTTTTGTGGTTGAATCATTGGCTACGAAAGCGCGACCGGGTTAAGTAACAAAAAATAAAAAGCTAGGTTTGGACGGGTACTACTGACTGGTGGTGCCCATTTTTTTATAGTTATGGATGATATAACGAGGAGGGGGATCATAGCTGTTGAAAATGGGTGAACCCGTGTGAGTGACCAAAGGCGGATCAAGGTGACCGGCTGTGTCGCTGGTGTTGGCCGGGGTTCTTTCCCGGCCTACAGCAGGGGGCGACCTTGGAGACGAGGGCTTCGGCTTCAAGGCGAACTGGAAGCCCGTCCTTTGGCTGGAAGTGTCCCCCACAGCAGGGCACCTTGAATCCGCCGTCGGGAACGGCAAGCTGAGTCCACCCATTTTCACCAACCTAAAGGCTCCCCAATGGAACCGTTTTCCGCTATAATGGACGTAGCTAAGAAAAGTGAGGAGGAATTTTCAATGGACACTACCGGATCAATGGACCCAAAGAAGTTTACCCGAATTTTAGTTGGGGTGGATGACTCACCGGACGCGCAACTGGCCTTTCGTTACGCGATGAACCGGGCGAAGTTTGACGACGCTGAGTTAGTGATTTGTTCCGTACTGGAATCTGACAACATGAATATCTACCAAGCTCTCAGCAAGGACTACGTGCACGGGCAACGCAGTGATTTACAAACGCATTTACAGGAATATGAAAAATTGGCGCGCCGGTTTGGCATCACCAAGGTGAAAATTATCATTGGTGAAGGGGACCCGGGGGAAACGATTGTGAAAAAAATTATCCCAGAAGTTGAACCAGACCTGCTAGTTGTGGGGTCACTTTCACAATCTGGTGTGCGGAAATACTTTGGGAGTCAAGCGGCCTACATGGCAAAATATTCTCCAGTTTCCGTAATGATTGTCAGATAGCGTTTTCACGACTGTTTTCACAAATGAACTGTAAATAATATTCAGTTACCCCCTTGCAACTTGAAAATATTTTTCATACAATGGTTCTTATGCGACAAGATAATTCTGGCTGCGGCAGGCTGGTTTTATCAGAATCGAGCATAAGAAAAGAGAGAGAAATATGCAGTTCGTGATTTTATTATTGGGTATTTTACTGTTACTCTTTTTAATCATTCGAGTAAAGTTAAACACCTTCGTTTCATTAATCGCTACGTCTATTTTGGTAGCGCTTGGCTTAGGCATGAACCCCGCAAGTATTGCGGATTCCATCAAAAACGGTATTGGGAGCTCAATGGGCGAACTGATTATCGTTTTTGGGTTTGGCGCGATGATTGGGCGGTTAGTGTCTGACGCTGGGGGTTCTTACCGAATTGCCCGGACGTTGATCAAAATTTTTGGGAAGAAACGTCTCCAAGTTGCCATTGTGGTGGCATCCTTCCTGATTGGGATTTCCCTGTTATTTGAAGTTGGGTTAGTGCTGGTAACGCCAATCGTCTTTGCGGTTGCGTTGGAAGCCGACGTCCCATTCCTCTATCTGGGGATATCCATGGCGGCCGCACTGTCCGCGACCCAAGGGTTCTTACCACCACAACCATCTCCAACCGCCGTTGCGACGGCTTTAGGGGCTAACGTGGGGGAAATGTTAATGGTCGGAATCATTGTGGCCATTCCCTGTGTGATCATTGCTGGGCCAGTTTGGACCCGCGTGATCCGTCGGTTTAATCCAGAATTGTTTGTCGTTAAAAAGTCTTTACCAGCCTTTGGTGAAGTGAAGGAATTTGATTTGGATGAAACGCCAGGCTTCGGTCTGTCCGTCTTCACCTCATTATTCCCAGTTGTCTTCATGATTTTGGCAACGATTTATCAAATGGCGGTCAATGGCGGAACGGCACCGAAGAATCCGCATGGTTTGGACGCGGTCATCACGATGTTGGGGAACCCCGTCATCGCCATGGTCGTCGCCTTACTCTTTGCCATCTGGTCCATGGGTTTCCATCGTGGGCGCTCCATGAAGGAAATCAGCGGCACGCTGGAAGACGCCATCAAGTCAATCGCCATGTTACTGATGGTGATTGCTGGGGGTTCAGCCTTCAAGCAAGTTCTGATTGACGGTGGGGTCGGTAAGGCCGTGCAACAATTGATGATGAACTCCACGTTCTCACCAATCCTGTTGGCTTGGTTGATTACCGTTATCTTACGGATTTCCCTGGGTTCTGCCACGGTTTCCGGGATGACAGCTTCCGGGCTGATTATGCCATTGATGCACTCTCTGGGTGCTGATCCAGTCATGATTGCCTTAGCCATCGGGGCCGGTTCCTTAGCAGCTTCCCACGTGAACGATGCTGGTTTCTGGATGTTCTCCGAGTACTTTGACCTGAGCGTTAAGCAAACGTTCCAAGTCTGGACGACACTGGAAACGGTTATCTCCGTGGTTGGATTGTTAATGGTGCTCTTAATGAATATGATTATTCACTAATACAGGTTATTGCTATGATTAAAATCCTCGCAGCCATGGTTAACGTGGCTACGGGGATTTTTTACGCGCATTTTTTAACTTTTACTGGCTTTTTCCATAATGTAATTGATTAGGTGAATGCCGGCCCGTTCCACCTGTTGTTGTCGGATAACGCGATAACCTTCGTGTTCAAAGAAGGGGCGGGCGGTGATGGATGCGGCAGTGGTGTACCGATCAGCGGAAACCGCATGTTCCAGGGTGGTGATTAGGGCGTGGGCAATGCCTTGGTGTTGATACCGGGCATGAACATATAATCGGTCTAAATATCCTGTGGCGGTCATGTCGGCAAAGCCCACCACTTGTCCCGACTGACAGGCAACACGGGTTGTGTGGGCCGCCAGAGACGTTTGCCAGCGCGCTCGAGTCGGGGCATCGTCGGGACCAATCCAAGCGGCTAGCTGTGACGGCGTGTAGTCTTTCGCATTGACCGTTTGAATGGTTTGTTTGAATAACTGGTGAATTTCTGCGAAATCTGTGGCGCGATATGGACGAATCAGCATGGGGGAGTGACCACCTTTCTGGGATGACAAAAAGGCCCGACAACGTGTGCCAAGCCTCCAAGTTTATTCTTCTTCCCGGACAATGTACTTTGGCCGGTGTTTCGTTTCAAGGTAAATTTTATTGATGTATTGGCCTAAAATGCCGAGGCAGAACAATTGAATCCCACCAATAAACAGCATGATAGCGACCAGGGATGGCCAGCCGGCAACGGCACCGCCCACGGTTAACGCGCGAACGATGACGAAGATGATTCCAATGATCGACAGGAAAAAGGAAATACTGCCGACCCAGGTAGCCAGGCGCAACGGGGCATTGGAGAAGTCAATGATGCCTTCAATGGAGTAGGCAAACAATTGGCGTAAGTTCCAGTGCGTGGTGCCGGCCGCGCGGGGTTGACTCTCGTAGGTCAGGTAGGTCGTCTTGAACCCGACCCAACTGAAGATGCCCTTGGAGAACCGGTTGAACTCGGGCAATGACGTGACCGTATCCACGAACTGCCGGGTCATTAACCGGTAATCCCGGGCGTTGGGCTCGATGCGAACGTCCGAAATCTTATTGATTACGCGGTAGAAGCTGCTGGACAGAAAGGCCCGTAACTTGCTTTGACCGCGGCGTTCCTTTTGAATTGTCCCGACACAGTCGTAGTCGTCATTTTCAATGAGGTCGACCATTTGCGGTAATAATTCGGGTGGGTCTTGTAAGTCAACGTCCATCACAGCGACCATGTCACCAGTGGTGGCTTGTAGCCCGGCTGCGAGAGCTGACTCCTTCCCAAAGTTCCGCGAGAACGACCGATAATGGACCGTTTCGGGATGGTTTTGGTGTAATTCTTTCATTTCCTTAAGGGTGTGGTCACTTGACCCATCATCCACAAAAATGTACTCCGGCTCAACCGTCGGGGTAGGGGTGTTCATTGAATCGATCACCTTGCTAACGGTTCGGTAAAATAAGGGAATAGACTCCTCCTCGTTATAGCAAGGAACGACCAGACTTAACTTTTTCATCGTAGACATTCCTTTCACACAACGTTACTATCTTACCTCAAAAGGCCGGGGCTGACCATGACAATTCGCTTAAAAGTGGGTGACAACGCCGCAACGACACACGTGAAAGTTAGGTGAACCGCTTACAGATGTGAAGTGAATTGGGTTTAATGGTCAGTGGGGCAAATTAAGTGGCGTTGAAAACAATTTTTCGGATACGTAACTTAGTGGGTGATTCGAACTGATTAGCTGAGTTTGAAAATAGAACTGATGGACGCAAGTAGAGTCGGACGTGAGCGGTGAGTGAGAACTGGTTCTACAGTCAGCCGTGAGGGCGGGAAAAATGGACTCAGCCGTGGGAGTTCTCTTAGCAGCGGGCTGTGTTGCTTAGAGAACTGGTGTCTTTGAAACTCGCCTTTTGAGGTTCAAAGCAAGTCCGAAGACCGCTCTTTGGCTTCGGACGGCCGCCCCAGCGTTCCAGTCCATTTTTCCCGCCCGGTAAGGTGAGTGCAAGAACCAGTTCTCGCTCAGTGTAGCATTTGGGAGGAAAAACCGGAATTAATAACATGCCCGACACGCTTCTGCTATAATTGACCTAATCAACACCACTTTGGAGGGAAATGTTTGTGACAAAACCGATTAAAGTTATGACGGTGTTTGGTACCCGTCCAGAAGCCATTAAGATGGCCCCAATTATTTTAGCGATGCAGCAGCGGCCGGCAGAATTTACGCCGATTACCGTGGTCACGGCCCAACACCGAGAAATGCTGGATCAAGTGCTTGAAATTTTTAAAATTAAACCTGACTATGATTTAAATATCATGAAGCCCAAGCAAACGCTCAGTGACATTACCACGCGGGTCTTGACCCATTTGGATCACGTCATGACCGAGGCTCATCCAGACATCGTGCTGGTCCACGGGGACACGACCACGACCTTTGCGGCCAGTGTGAGTGCCTTTTATCACCAGACGTTACTGGGGCACGTGGAGGCTGGGTTGCGGACCTGGGACAAGTATTCTCCCTATCCCGAGGAAATGAACCGTCAGTTGACGGATATTTTAAGTGACTTGTACTTTGCGCCCACGGAATTATCTCGACAGAACCTATTGAAGCAGGCTCATCCAGACGACCACATCTATGTGACCGGGAACACCGCCATCGATGCGCTCAAGCAGACGGTGGATGCCAATTACCAGCATGACGTCTTGACCCAGGTCGCTCCGGATCATCGGATGATCTTACTGACGATGCACCGGCGGGAAAATCAAGGGGCGCCCATGCATGCCGTCTTCAAGGCCGTTCGGCGGGTCGTCGAAGCCCACCCGGACGTGGAAGTCGTTTACCCGGTCCACTTGAGTCCGGTCGTTCAGGCGGCGGCTCACGAAGAGTTAGGCGGCATGGATCGCATTCATTTGATTGATCCCCTGGACGTCGTGGATTTCCATAACATGGCAGCCCGGAGCTACTTTATCATGACGGACTCCGGTGGCGTGCAGGAAGAAGCCCCCTCGTTGAACAAGCCGGTCTTAGTTTTGCGGGACACCACGGAACGGCCGGAAGGGGTCACGAACGGAACGTTGAAGTTGGTCGGCACCGATCCAGCTAAGGTCACGGCAGCGATGGAAAACTTGCTATCTGACCAGGCGGCGTACGATCAAATGGCGCAGGCCAAGAACCCATACGGCGATGGTCACGCGTCAGAAAGAATTTTGGCCGCAATTGAAACGACTATCAATGGAGGAAATGCAAATGGCTGAGACGGCTTATGACCGGGCCGAAATAAAGACCACGGAACAGTTGTCAGAAATTATGCGGGATATTCATCAGGCCGCGAAGAAGCACAACGAACGTTTTGATTATAAAATCTTGCGCAACGTGCACTTTGCCAACAAGGTCAAGAACCCCGTGACCCAGGAAATGAACGAGGGTGATTCCTGGCGGGTCATGCAAATTGACAATTTACTGGTGACCTCGTTTGGTGTCATTAACGTGGAAAGTAAGTATTGGCGGGGGATGATTTTTCATGACCTCTCCGAAGAAATTTTTTCGTCGAGTCTGGACGACTTCTCAGCGGTCAATCTCAAGAGCCGCGAGAAGGACCAGGATACCGCGGCGGCGCTGACCAATCGCTTGGACCGATTCTTCTTACCGAATTTATCGGAAGAAAATGAATCGCTCACGCAGGGCTACACCATGAGCCTGGAACAAGAGGGCCGTGGCCAGCGGTCAATCACGTTGCATACGGGCATTAGCAACCCGGCAACCCAGGCCGAACTCTCATCGAAATTGTTAGTGCGCTACATTAATAGTGAAATTACCATGCATAAGCAATTAGAGAATAAAAACGACCGGATCATCGACTTCGTGAAACCGTTAGTCTATTATAATTACTACGATCGTTATGACCGTACCAATTCGTTGGTCGTGGGGAATAAGACCAAGCTGAATGCTCACGACGCATATAATTGTACGGCGGTCGCCAATTATGACGACTTAGCCACGTTCATCGAATCCTTCCGCCAGGCCAAGCGCGTGCGCTTCAGCCGCAAGACACTGGAAAAGATGATTGGGACGCTGAAGTTTGCCGAAGATTACGGTTCATTCTAGTGGCGATGATCTTTAGCTAGAGTGGGGACAAAGAGGCTATTGCGAGTTAACCGGGAAATTGATAAACTAATAAGTCGCGGTCACAATTACTAGGACCAGTTATGATTAGCGATAGTGATTGATTTTGTGAGCGACACAGTTAATGACAACTGGATTGCCAGCAGAAAACAATTCAAGGCACAAATAGAAGATGGCTTGGTGGCCGTGAGTGACCAGAGGCGGGCCAACCTGACCAGCTGTGTCGGTGGTCTTGACTGGGTGATTTTCCCAGTTTAGAGCACGGGACGACCTTTGAGACCGGTTTTCAGGGCTCAAAGTCGAGCTGGAAGACCGCTCCTCAGGCTGGAAGCGACCCCACAGCAGGGCAGTTTGAATCCACCGCCGGGAACGAAGGATACCAACTAACCCATCTTCTAGAAAAAAGGAGGTTCGAACACCTTGACCATTCAGTGGCGCAAACGGGGCGCGCAACTCAAGCACGTTTACGGAACCATCATGAAGCACTACACGATGGCCAACGTGTCCGATTCCGCCGTCGTTTTGGCCTATTATACGTTGCTGTCGCTGTTCCCAGCCTTGCTGGTGCTAGCCAGTATCTTACCTTATTTAAATATTCAAACGTCGACGGTGCTGGATAGCATTGAGCCGATGGTGCCCGAAAGCATTTTTGACATGCTGGAGCCTATTATTCACTCGTTCCTGAATAATCGAAGCGGGGGCGTGCTGTCCATCGGGGTTATCGTGTCCATCTGGTCATCCTCCCGGGCGGTTGCGGCGTTCCAACGAACGGTCAACCGGGCCTATGGCGTCGCGAAAAATCAAAACGCGTTCGTCAACCGAGTGGTGGCGTTCTTTTGGATGGTCGTGCTGATTGCCTTCCTGTTTGCCCTCATGATCTTCTTTAGTTTTGGGCAAATCGTGTTGGAAAAGCTGACACCGTTGCTGCACCTGCCACGGGCGATTCTGGCGTACGTTAACGCGTTGAAATGGCCCTTTACGTTTTTCGTGGTCTTCGTTGTGTTGATGATTCTCTTTTACTTCGTGCCCAACGCCAAGTTAAAATGGCGGTTCGTCTGGCCCGGGGCCTTGGTCGCCACGGTGGGTTGGTTACTCCTCTCGCAGGCGTTCTCCATCTATGTAAAATACTTCGTGCACAACATCGATAGCTACAAAACGATTGGGACGTTCATTTTCTTGATGTTCTGGCTGGACTTCACCGGATTGATCCTGATGTTTGGCGCCGTGTTGAACGCGGCCATCCAGGAGTTAATCGTGGGGGCCATCGAGGAACAAAAGGCGTTGGCCATCCCCAACCTGTTAAGGTATCGCAAATATCATTTAAAAAATAAACGTGAGAAATAAACAAAGAGCCTCCTACCAACAAATTTGTCGGTGGGAGGCTTTATTTGTGCGTTAAATAGTTATGGGTAAGGCGATTATAGAGTGACTATCAAATTCGTGAATAGCCACCTAAGCTGCCTAAAATACTGCCAACGTCAGTGACCAGAGGCGGGCCAAGGTGACCAGCTGTGTCGATGGTCTTAGCTGAGTGTTTTTTCTCAGCTTAGAGCATGGGACAACCTTTGAGACCGCACCCCAGGCTCAAAGTTGAGGTGGAAGCCCGTCCTTTGGCTGGAAGCGACCCCACAGCAGGGCAGGTTGAGCCCGCCGCCGGGAACGAAAGTGCTAGTCAGTTTTAGGCGTGTTTAGCGTGGTAGGTGTCCACGAGCTGTTGGGCCATGGCGTCGAGCTGGTCGATAGCCGCCTGATCCGGTGCCAAGTTAATTTTAACGGGAGCTGCACCGCGAATGGCGCCAGTCTTCTGGAAGGTGGCATCAAAGTGATCCACCGTGGTGTTGTAGTATTCGCCATAGAAGGTGTCGCCGGAACCAGCCACGCCGTAAATTTTATCGGTCAGGTCGATGGCTTGGAGGTCCTCATAGAAGTCCATGCCCTCGTCGGGGAGGGAGCCCTCGTCGTAGGTGTAGGCACAGACCACACAGATGTCGACGTTTTCAAATTCGGCGGCGTCCGTCTGCGAAATTTCAGTTTCGGTGACCTGACATCCCAGGTCTTCCAATTTTTCCGTGACGATGTCCGCAACGTCTTCGTTATTGCCGGTGATGGTGGCAAAGACCACTTGTGCTGTTACCAAAGCGCTCACTCCTTAGTTTTGATTGGCTGGTCGGTCGATTGGGACCGCCAGCAAGTTGTCCCAATTATAGCAGGTCACTGCGATGGTGACTAGGAATCGTTGTGGCGGCCAACCGTGATTGCCGCGAAAAGATGATTGACTAACAAATCTGTCGCTCTGCTTCCCACACCCCCCGGTGAACTGGTAAAATAATGCCAAGAACAGCAAAATGTTTCTGAAATTGAGAGAAGGATGTGAGGGTTAATGGCCGTCATTACCATGATTGAGGCCCAAAAGCGTAGCGGCCGGTATAATGTTTACATTGACGGTGCTTACGCATTTCCGGTGAGTGAAAGCGTACTGATCGATTTTCGCCTGTTCAAGGGCATGGAAGTTGACCAGGAGTTAAAAGCTCAGCTGGTGGATGCCGATAACGTGTCCAAGGCTTACAACCGGGCGCTGGATTATCTGTCGAATCAGCTGCGCACGGAAAAAGAAGTGCACGACAAGCTGGTCACCTTGGAGATTCCGGAACCCACGATTGACGCGACGTTTAAAAAATTACGTGAACTGCATTTACTAGACGATGCTCATTACGCGGCGAGCTACGTGCGGACCATGATGCACACGGGTGACAAGGGTCCCCGCGTGATTCGCCAACATTTACGACAAAAAGGGGTCGGCGAAAAGCTGATCGACGATGCCTTACTCTTGTATACACCAGAGGACCGCTTGACCGTGGGGACGGCCGTGGCCCAGAAGCTGGCGAAACGGTATCATCGCCAAGCCTTTGGTACCCAGCAACAGAAGATTCGTCAGGGGCTGATGAGCCGCGGCTTTAACAACGATGAGATTGGGCAGATGCTGGAATCGCTGGACCTAACGCCAGACGTTGACCAGCAACATGAGTTGTTGGTCAAGCAGGGTGAAAAGGTCTGGCACCGTTACCGGACGTTGAGCCCATCGGAACGCAAGTATAAAACCAAACAGGTCTTGTATCGCAAAGGCTTTCAGCTCGACGACATTAGTCAGTGGCTGGCTGATTTAGGGGAATCGGCCGAGTAGATTTTAGGCAACAACTAAGCAAGCGGAGTAAGGGGATGTTGAGATGCACAAGAAGACTTTAGGGGCCTTGGTGGCATTTGGCATGGTTTTGGGAATTGGGGGTGGCCTCGCGTGGTGGTTCAACGGGCTGGCGGAAACGCATCCGCAGCCCGCAGCCGTTAGCAGTAGTTCTTCGGTGGTTAAGCCGAAGCCCAAGCCACAACCAAAGAAGCCGGCCAAGAAAAAGACGGCACCCAAGCAGACGGCGGCCACGCGAGAAATCGACGCCATTTTACGGGCGAACCGGTTCGTGGGGACGGCCCTCGTGATGCATGGCGACAAGGTCATCTACCAGCAGGGGATGGGTTACGCGGATGCCAGCGAGCAGAAAAAGAACGGCGTCAACAGTGTGTATCAGCTGGCGTCCGTGCAGAAGTCGTTTACGGCCGGTCTGATCATGAAATTAGCTGCGGCACAGAAACTCTCACTGACGGATCCACTGTCCAAGTATTATCCGCAAATCAAAGGATCCAAGCGCATCACGTTACGTGACATGCTGGACATGAGGAGTGGGCTGACGCTGGAAGCCTTTCCGGATACCCTGAATTCGGAAAATGGCATGATCAAATTCATTTTGTCCAACATCATTAGTCAACCGCGAGATATTGGCAAATGGAACTATTCACCGGTCAACTTTATGCTACTGGCAGGAATCATTCAGCAAGTCACTGGGGAAAGCTACCGCCAATACTTCACGGAAAACATTATTGAACCGTGGAACCTGACGCACACAGGGTTCGTGTTCAAGATGGCCCACCGCCGCGCCTTTTCCCAGGGATATCAAAACAATAGCCAGGCGGACGTCGATACCAATTACGACGCCAAGTATCCCGAATCCCGGGCATCCATGTTCTATCAGTTTGGGACGGGCCAGGTCTACATGTCAGCCCACGACCTCTTCGTCGGTGAGCGGAACATGTTACTGGGTAAGCTGTATCCGGCCAGCGACGTCAACGTCTTGCTGGCGCCGGGAACGGCCTCGATGTACGGGGGAGGCGCCTACGTTTACCCCGGGTACATTCGCGTTCACGGCTTAGCCTACGGGTACGAGGCCACGGCCCTCGTCAGCAAGGACGGCGAGGACGGGGTGATTCTCCTAAGTAACTACTACCGGGCGAACCAACTGTCCCAAACGCCAGCTATTCAGATTTGGAACCTCTTAGAGGCGGGGCAATTGAATCATTAAATGAATGTAAGCAAAAAGGACCTGGCTACCCAAAATGTGGGAAGTTAGGTCCTTTTGACGTAGCGTAAGTAACCATCAGGATTTAGGACGACTACCGTACGCTCGTTTAGATTTGTAGCCAGCGGCAAGAATCTTGCGCATGTCGGCGAGGTGGCGTTGCTTCGTGTCTTCGGCTTTGGCACCGAAGATGTAGCGCGCCCACTCGCGCTGATAGCCCACGGTCAACGACTGAAAGAAGTCAGTTAACTGGGCATCATCTGCCAGCAGTTCAGCGACTTGTGGAATCATCGGTTCAAAGGTACTTAGGGGAGCTTGAGCCAAAGTGTTCACCTCATTCGTGTGAGTTGGGTGGTGCTAGTTTCTGATTGGCATTAGTATAGCGTTGTTTGGTGAGAGGGAGGGTTGGTGGCGTTAGTCGATATGGCTGGTGAAAAATATAATCAGAGTCTACCTGACACAACTGGCTGTTTTAGTGAGTGATAAAACAGAATAAGAACCGACGAGAAAACAATGTGGCTGGGTTGAACTAGTGTCAGCCGCAGGGCTGGGGAAACTGGGCCGGTCGTGGAAGTGACCAGAGGCGAGCCAAGGTGCCTGGCTGTGTCGATGGTCTTGGCTGGAGTTCTTTTCCAGCCTAGTCCATGGGACGACCTTTGAGACCGATCTTTGGCTCAAAGTCGAGGTGGAAGCCCGTCCCTTAGGCTGGAACCGGCCCCACAGCAGGGCACCTTGAGCTCGCCGCCGGGAACGGACGCGACCAGGCCCAGTTTTCACCAGCCCGGAGGCGGTGCGGTTAGCCCTAATCCAGTTGATTAAGTTAATTTTACTGGGGATAGGCGCAATTCAACAGGTTTTGTGGCGCATAATCGGTCTGAACCTATTCAAGGAGCGCCAAATCTGGTATAATGTTGAGTGAATTTTTATAGTTACCCGTTACTTTTGGAAAGTAGGGTTTATACATGACGCGCGAAGCTAGAGGACCTAAGGAAGGCGACTTCATTACGATCAAAAGCTACAAGCACGACGGAAGTTTGCATCGAACTTGGCGCGACACTATGGTACTCAAAACAAGCGAGAACGCCCTCATCGGCGTCAACGACCACACGTTGGTCACTGAAGACGATGGGCGGCGGTGGGTGACACGAGAGCCCGCAATCGTTTATTTTCACAAGCATTACTGGTTCAACATTGTTGCGATGATTCGGGACAACGGGGTGTCGTATTACTGTAATTTGGCTTCCCCGTATGTGATGGACAAAGAAGCGCTCAAATACATTGATTATGATCTCGACGTGAAGGTCTTTCCAGATGGTGAAAAACGCCTGCTCGACGTTGACGAGTACGAGGATTTCAGCCAACGGTGGCATTACGGCGAAGAGACTGACCGCATTTTAAAGGCCAACGTGTTGACCTTAGTCGATTGGATTAATCATCATAAGGGCCCCTTTTCCCAAGCCTATGTCGATCTCTGGTATCAACGGTATCAGGAGCTGCTGCGGCGCTCGAATGATTAGTAAGAGTTGTCTTCCGTACCACCAGGAGCAAGTCCATTCGTGGCTCGCTCCTTTTTTCTAAATTGGGATACGGGGCGAATTGCGCGTTGATTGCGCCTCCGGGTCGGTGAAAATAGGCCGGAACGCTGTGGGCGCCGCCCGGAGCCGAAAGGCGGTCTCCGGACTTACTTTGAGCCGAAGGTCACGTCTCAAAGATAGCAGTTGCCTAAGCGGGAAACCCGCTTAGGCAACTCCCACGGCTGACGTGGGTTTAGCCCCGTAGCCAAATGTGTTCAGGACGTCGTATATCTAGTCCGTAGGTTAAATTTGGTTTAAGTCAATACAAATGTATCAGTGAGCATGGCAAAAGAACGTAACACAGTGTTCTTGTTCAAGCGCTGGCCATTCGGTTGATCACACATGACTGAAGCTATCGACGCTTAGACATAAACAGTAACAACAAAAAGAAAAACTACATAATCATTGCGGTTTAAACAAGTGTGAGCCGCAGGGCTGGTGAAAATGGGCCAGTCGTGGCAGTGACCAGAGGCGCGCCAAGGTGCCCGGCTGTGTCGATGACCTTGGCTGGCGTTCTTTGCCAGCCTAGTTCATGGGACAACCTTTGAGACCGCACCTCAGGCTCAAAGTTGAGGTGGAAGCCCGTCCTTTGGCTGGAACCGGCCCCACAGCAGGGTACCTTGAGCGCGCCGCCGGGAACGAACGCGACGAGGGCCATTTTCACCAGCCCGGAGGCGCATGGAACACTAGTTTAAAATCGTAATGTTAGGGAAGGGGCAACCGGGATGAAATGGGTCGCGAATTCAAAAATCATGTTTTGGTCCTTAGAACTGTTGATTGTGGCAGCACTGATTTGGGCCTGCACACAGATTAGCTTCTTGTTTTCACCAATTGGTATTTTTCTATCAACCATCTTTGCGCCACTACTTTTATCGGGGATTCTCTTTTACCTATTGAACCCTCTGGTCAAAATTCTGGAAAAGGTCCGGTGGAAGAAATTTCACATTAACCGGACCGGGGCCGTGGCACTGGTATTTCTGCTCCTGGTCCTGATTCTGGTTGCGGGTGGCATGTGGTTGATTCCACGGCTCGTGACGCAGGTCACCACCCTGGTCAGCAACATTCCTGACTTTGCCAAGTCGACCGAGGGCGTTCTTCGTAAGCTGATTGATCAGCCGGCGTTTAAGAACATCGATTTCTCAAAATACCTGAGTCAAGTACAGTCGGCCCTCTCCAAATACGCTCAGAGCTTCATGAGCGGCCTTACCAGCGGGATTGGCTCCGTTATTGGAACAGTGACCACGGTGACCGTAACGGCCGTTACAGTGCCTGTCATGCTGTTCTACATGCTTAAGGATGGCGACAAACTGATGCCGGCCATTCGCAAGTGGTTGCCGACCAAGCATGGCGACCAGACGGCGGAGCTTCTGAGCCGGATGAACACGACGATTGCCCGTTACGTGGGCGGTCAGATCATTGAATGCGTCTTCGTTGGGAGCTTCACGGCCATTGGGTACTTCTTCGTGGGTGAAAAATATGCGTTGTTGCTGGGATTCTTCGCCGGTTTGTGCAATTTGATTCCTTACGTGGGCCCGTACATTGGGATTTTACCAGCGTTGATCGTGGCATTTACCAGCAGTACCAGCTTGGTGATCTACGTGATCATCGTGGTGGTCGTCGTCCAACAGATCGATGGCAACCTGGTTTACCCCAACATTATTGGCAAGAGTTTACAAATTCATCCGTTGACCATCATCATTATTTTGTTGGCTGCGGGAAATATTGCCGGACTGCTGGGCATGATCTTAGCCATCCCATTCTATGCCGTGGTTAAGACGATTGTTCAGTATCTTTACAGTATTTGGCGCCTGGAGCATTCCGAGCGCAAAGCCCTTTAGTGGGGTAAATTTTCTCAAGAAAAGCGTAACGTTTGCGGTTTGAAGTTGACGTCACCGCTGAATATGCTACTATTTAGATTGTTATTGGAATTTTTTAGCGACCCCCTCAGGGACTATCGAGGGAAATTAACCAGATAAAGTAGGAGAATCTACATGAAAAAAGTAATTACGTACGGAACGTTTGATCTGTTGCACAAGGGTCACATTCGGTTATTAAAGCGGGCTGCGGCCTTAGGCGATGACTTAACGGTTTGCGTGTCCTCCGACGAATTTAACGCCGAAAAGGGCAAGCGGGCTTACACGTCATACGAAGACCGGAAGTACATCTTGGAAGCCATTAAGTACGTGGACCACGTGATTCCTGAAACCACTTGGGACCAAAAGATTCGCGACGTTCAAGAAAATGACATCGATATCTTCGTCATGGGTGACGACTGGAAAGGTAAGTTTGACTTCTTGAAGGACTACTGTGAAGTTATTTACTTACCACGGACGGAAGGCATCTCCACGACTAAAATTAAGCACGACTTAGGCCTTTCAGACGAAAAAGACTGGCAGGAAAAAGAGTAGTGTTGGTGATAATCCTTAGTCGTTGACTAGGGATTTTTTCTTAGAGAGCGTAGACGGAGGCAAACGAATGCAACGGATTATTTTTCTAGTGACGTCCTTAAACGGGATGCACAAACCAAACTTCTCACAGCAGTTGCTGCAGGCTGTGCGGAAAGGGGTACCTGTCAGTGTCTTGGTCGCGCTAGTTGATTTTGAAGCGACTTGGCAGGTCCGAGATTACCTGAACCGCTTGGCGCAAAAGAACCCCGATGTGCAAAACGTGAATTTGATCACGTTAGCCGACCTGTATCAGGATGAACAAGGGTTGAAACTGACCAGTGGAGAACGCAACGAGCCGGTACTGACGGACTTTGACGAACGACTCTTTGCCGATAATGAAGAACAAGTGAAACGTTACTTAGACGCGGGTCATTTGGTGGCGGAATTACGCCAATTGAACGACGAAACGCCAATGGTCTTGCGGCAATATCAAGCAGACCAACTGAAACAAATCGATACTTATGGGTTGGACGGGAACGTTGTGGGCATCGAAAAGATTGCCGATGAGGTTGCCCAGACCAGCTACATTTTAAACGCCAAGGGAGAAGCTGTCCTGCGGTTCGTCCGGCATGAACGGCCAGTTGATCAGGTCTTTAACCTGAGCAACTCGTCAGCGATGTTAGCCACGGAATTTGCAGATGCCAAGCAAAACGCGGCAACCGCCAACATGACCAAGCGACAACGGAGTAAGGCCGAGGCCGCAACGATTGACCACACTTCAATCGTGTCGACCACCGAAACGTATTATGGGGTCCTGGCGTACTCGAACTACCGGCGCTTTGATAATTTGTACACCTTCTATCAAGCCGTGTTGAGTCACTTGTTGACGCCGGACACCCAGCTATACGTGGACTTGGCCGTTAACGCCGAGTTATCCCCACAGATGCCGAACCAGCTGATTTTTAATTACTAAGGAGTTTTTCCATCGTGCGTGCGATTTTATCTGGATTACATCATAAAAAGAATTTACAAGAACTGGAACTTGAATTGATCGACGTGCCGGAACCCTTCGATGATCTGGCGGTAACCTTCTTGGAAAAGAACACCCAGGCATCAATCACCGTGCCCATCAGCAAGGTGGTCAGCGCCGAGGTCGTGCAGATCCGGGTGGACGCCAATGCGTTGCAATTTGCGGCAGAGGGCCAAAGTGAATTTAGCTGGGAAATGTATTTAAACATTCGCCAGCAAAATACGCGGGGCCTGGTCCAGGTTGAAAGTGAATACCTGAGTGACCGGCACCAATTTACCCTGACCAGCTATTACCAAGTGAATAGTGATGCCGAGGGGATGGCGCTGTTTAACATGCATACCCAACAGGCGGAGACTGAATTCACGATTAGTGCGATTAACTTGCAGGATGATCAGTTGCAGGTTATCGGGCAAAGCCGAATCAACGGGCAGCCCATCGAGAACCAACGCCTGGTCTTAAAAAATGAGCAACAGGACAGCTCTGCGGAATGGCCAATTGCCCACATGAGCCTGCACGGACTGTTCACGGCGTCGATTCCGTTGACGGACCTGGCCCAGGATTCCAAGCAACAGCTGTTCATTCGCTCAACGGTGGCCGGGCAAGACCTGGAACAACGGGTCGTTTTGGCCAAGTCGTTGGCCGGTCAAGTGACTCAGGCTGTGACGCCAGGGCATCGCTTAGTTGTCGTTGAAAAACGCTTTGACAACGGGATTCGCGTGCGGGAAATGGCCGCGCCAACGTTGCCACAACGCGTGGCGAATGCCTCCAGCAAAGTCGGTGGCGTCACCAAGTTGTTCTCTATGTTAATGGACAAGGTCAACCTGGCTTACATGCGCCGGTTATTCAAGCGCGGTCACCGGGCATTCGATCAACCAACCATCATCTTCGAAAGCTTTGGTGGGCGGCAGGTCAGTGACTCCCCATACGCCATTTACCGGTTGTTCGTGCAACTCTATCCAGGCTTCAACTTTGTCTGGTCAATCGACCGGGAACAGAAGAAGTTCTGTAAGGAAAATGGGATTCCCTTTGTTATTCGGCGGACGTCCAAGTGGGTGCGGACGTTAGAAAAGGCCAGCTTCTGGATCAGTAACGCGCGGTTCCCGTCATGGGTGCGTAAGCCAAACTACGTGACCTACATCCAAACCTGGCACGGGACGCCGTTGAAGAAGTTGGGCCTGGACATTGAAAATGTCTCGATGCCCGGCACGACGACGGCCAAGTATCACGCCAACTTCGTTCGTGAAGCCAACCGCTGGGATGCGTTGGTCTCACCTAACGACTACTCGACGCGGATTTTCCGGTCAGCCTTTGGGTTTAACAATCAAATCTTAAAGGTCGGTTATCCACGGAACGATGAACTGATCAACAGTACCCCCGAGGACGTAACCGCTTTGAAGGAACGGCTGGGGATTCCACTGGATAAGAAGGTCGTGCTCTACGCGCCAACTTACCGGGACAACCAGTTTGCTGAGAAGGGGAAGTACACCTTCGAGCTACCATTCTCCCTGGATGACTTCCGCAAGCGCTTCGGCCAGGATGCCGTTCTGGTTCTGCGGATGCACTATTTGATTTCAAATGCCCTGGATATCAGTGGTTACGAGGGTGTCGTCTTTGACCTCTCCAACCACCCAGACATCTCCGAGCTGTACCTGATCTCAGATATGTTGATCACCGATTACTCGTCAGTCTTCTTTGACTTCGCTTACCTCAAGCGGCCAATCCTGTTCTACCCGTACGATTACCACATGTACAAGGACGAATTGCGGGGCTTCTACCTCGACTACGAAAAGGACTTGCCGGGTGAAATTGCCCATAACGAGCATCAGCTGTTGGACTTAGTTTCTGACAAGCTGAAGACGCCGGATATGAGTGGTAACCAGAAGTTTATGGACTTCTACCGGCGGTTCTGTGCGATTGATGATGGGCTCAGTTCCCTGAAAATCGTCAACTACGTCGTCCAACAAATCGAAAAGAACGTCTAGCTTTGGCGGGTTAAACTGCCGTTGTCCGCGCCTCCGGGCTGGTGAAAACTGGGCCTGGTCGCGGTGGTTTTCCGTTCCCGGCGGCGAGCTCAAGACGCCCTGCTGTGGGGCCGGTTCCAGACTGCGGGGCGGTCTTCCACCTCAACTTTGAGCCTGAGAAGCGGTCTCAAAGGTTGTCCCATGGGCTAAGCCGAGTGAGAAACCTCGGCTAAGGCCATCGACACAGCTGGTCATCTTGGCTCGCCTCTGGTCACTAACAACGACCTGGCTGGGCCCAGTTTTCCAGCCCTGCGGCTGACACGCGTTTAACCCACCAGCTGGCGGTTCTTTGATGATAGTTGTGGCTACTGGCTTCTTGTAGTCAGTTGTGAATTTTAAAATGACACAAATAAAGCTGAATGCACTCACCAATTATGGTTGAGGGCATTCAGCTTTTTAGTTTGGTCGAAATTGGTCTTTGTTGACTTGCTAGCTAAGTCATTGTTTAACGTAAGAATTGGTTGGCCTTTTTGACAAATTCTTCGTTGAATTGGAAGACACCGGCGTGACCTGCGTCTGGGTAGATGACGAGTTCGCTATTTTTGAAGGCCTTAGCCAGGTTGTAGCTGTTTGGCTTGGTTGGGACCATGGCATCGTGATCACCGTTGGCAACTAGTACCGGCAAGTCCAGCTGGGAGAAGTCAATGGCTGATTCGGTGCTCCACTTGTTGATGGCCTTTAGTTGGGTTCGGTAGGCGCTCCAGCCGATTGACCGGTCGCGGCCGGTTTGCCGGGCCTTGATGCGCTTTAGGAACTTGGCAGCTTGTTGCTTGCCGTTGGTCGTCCGGGTGAAGAAGAGGTAGGTTTTCACATCCTTGAAGGTGAAAATGGCCTTGGCCAGGGAACGGTCAGAAATTTTGGTCACGTCGCCAATGCCTTGCCCACCTCGAGGGCCAGTTCCCGTCAACAGGGCCCGCCGAATCAAGGTTGGTTCCTGGTTGATGACTTCTTGCGCCACGAAACCACCCATTGAGAAGCCAAACAGGTCAACTTGTTTGAGACCAAGGGCATGGATAAATTCGCGAATTTCCTGAGCCATGCCTTGAATGGTCAGGGCAGCTTTACCGCCGGAACCGCCAACGCCTTGATAGTCGGGGAGAATCAGTTGATGTTCCTTGGCCAGGCCATCCACGACGGTCGGATCCCAGTTGTCGAGATTACCTGACAGGTGAATCAAGCCAATGACCGGGACGGTGGCAGGTGTGCCGATTACGCGGTAAGCAAAGGTTTTATTTTCCGGTGTGACGAGTGTTTTGGTTGGTGTGTCAATGTATGAAGTCATGATGAGCAGGTCCCCCGTTTGGTTTAGTAACAGATTTTCGATTTGTAATTAAGGTGAGTGTACCGCATGTGGTAACAAAAATCAACGATTGTTACTTTTGGAATTCTATTTGAAATGAAAAAGCTGAATGCGGTCACGGCTAGGTGAGGGCATTCAGCTTAGAGTTATGTTGGAAAATAAGTTAGTGAATCCTGAAGATTAGGGCTGGCGGGCACAAAAGCTACATAGTTACGGGCTAAGACGATAGGAGCCGAGAGGGTGGTCAAAAATAGACTCAGCCGTGGGATTTAAGTAGCGGTTCGCTACTTAAATGGCGACTTTGAAACTCGATTCTCAGAGGTTCAAAGCGAGCGCAGAGACCGTTATTTGGCTCTGGGCGTCCTGACCACCGCGTTCCGGTCTATTTTTGACCGCCCGGCAGGCACTGCTATCGCCTTATTTGCCGTAGCTGGTGGCTTGGTGGTAGGCGTGGGCGGTCAAGCGATTGGCCTGCTCCGCCGTGATGCCCGTGCTGTCAAAGTAGTGTTGCAAAATAATCCGGTACTGGCGGTGAACCAGCTTTAAATCGGGCCGCTTCGTGTGAACCAACTGTTGTTGGGCACTTTGAGCCGCTTTTTTCGCAGACTTGGATTGCTTTAAATTTTTAACCAGGTAGGTCACGTTTTTGCTGGCTTTCTTGGATTGCGGACTAACCGGTTGATTGGCTGTCCGGCTACTGGCCAACGACTGCTTCATGTTAGCGGTCAGGCTGGTGACCTCGTAATATTGATTTTTCTTTAATTGCACGTGGTCGTAGCTCAGGAACAACAGATTGTTCAAGAGCAGGGCAATCACGGCCAGTCCGGCCCCGCAGAGAATCACGGACATGGTCGGCCGCAATGGCTGGCGTTTGTTACGTGCGACTAATAAGCCGACCAAACCTCCCAGAACCACCAGGGCTCCCACGGCAAAGACAATTTTAATAAGCATGGCTTCAGTAGACGCCGACATAGTTTCACCCGTTTCTAAATAAGTTCGTTCTAAAATTAGTTGTGGACGGTTAAACAGGCCGTCCATTAAAACATTAAAGGCATATCTTCTATGATACCACACGCTAAGGGGGAGTTAAGTTAAAGCGCGACTATTTTAGGCGATAAGTTATCGGGTGCGGACGTATTTGTCACGATAGACGTTCCTAATGGCGAGTGGTTAAGTGAATTGCTTGTATTGTGGATGTTGGTTGGAATCATAGGCTAGGCTGTGATTTGGACAGGGGGAAAGGATGTTATGATCAGTCTGAGTGACCAGAGGTGGGCCAAGATGGCCAGCTGTGTCGATGCTCTTGGCTGAGTGATTTTCTCAGCTTAGAGCATGGGACGACCTTTGAGACCGGTCTTAGGGCTCAAAGGCGAGGTGGAAGACCGCTCCTCAGGCTGGATCCGGTCCCCATAGCAGGACATCTTGAGCCCACCGCCGGGAACGCAGCCGACTAACAAACCGTGAATTGTCGGCTTAAATGTGTTAAAATTACTAGCTGTGACGTTTAATTTAAAAAACGATAACTTAAAATATAAAATAACTTTTGTGAGGAAAACTAATGAGTGAAAAAACTTTAGCGTCAGCGGTTGATAAGCGCCGGACGTTTGCCATCATCTCTCACCCCGATGCCGGGAAGACGACGATTACTGAACAGTTACTGCTGTTTGGGGGCGTCGTGCGTGAGGCCGGTACCGTTAAGGCCCGGAAGAGTGGCAACTTTGCCAAGTCCGACTGGATGGAAATTGAACAAAAGCGGGGGATTTCCGTAACGAGTTCCGTCATGCAATTTGATTACCAAGGCAAGCGGATCAACATTTTGGATACCCCTGGGCATGAGGATTTCTCTGAAGATACCTACCGGACCCTGATGGCCGTCGACTCTGCCGTCATGGTGATCGACTCTGCCAAAGGGATCGAACCCCAAACCAAGAAGCTGTTCCAAATTTGTAAAATGCGGGGCATTCCCATTTTTACCTTTATGAACAAGCTTGACCGGGATGGCCGGGATCCAATGGACCTCATTGCCGAACTGGAAGATGTCTTGGGCATCGAAGGTTACCCGATGAACTGGCCAATTGGGATGGGGAAGGAACTCAAAGGGTTATACGACCGGTATCACAACCGCGTTGCCCTGTTCCGGCCCGAAGACGAAGCGCACCAATACCTGCCGTTACAGCCTAATGGTGAGTTGGTTGAACACAATGACTTGGAAGAGGACGGCTGGTACCAGGATGCCCGTGATAACATGGAGCTGATCGGTGAAGCCGGGAACCAATTTGACGAAGCTAAAATCGCCAGTGGGGACCAAACGCCCGTGTTCTTCGGGTCTGCCTTAGCCGATTTTGGGGTCAAGACGTTCCTGGAAACGTACCTGGAATACGCGCCGAAGCCTGCCAGTCACCATACTGAACAGGATACCGACGTGGCCCCAACTGACTCCGAATTTTCTGGTTTTGTCTTTAAAATTCAAGCCAACATGAACCCGCATCACCGGGACCGAATCGCCTTCGTGCGAATCTGCTCGGGTGAATTTGACCGGGGCATGGACGTCATTCAGGAACGGACCGGGAAGAAATTACGGCTGTCCAACGTGACCGAGTTCATGGCTGATACGCGTGAGAACGTGGAAACAGCCGTGGCTGGGGACATTATCGGGCTGTACGATACCGGGAACTTCCAAATCGGTGACGCCATTTACACCGGGAAGAACAAGATTAAATTTGAAAAGCTGCCACAATTTACGCCAGAATTGTTCGTCCGGGTATCTGCGAAGAACGTGATGAAGCAAAAGTCCTTCCATAAGGGAATCAATCAACTGGTGCAAGAAGGGGCCGTTCAACTGTACACGTCTTACTCCACTGGGGATTACATCCTGGGTGCCGTGGGTCAGCTGCAGTTTGAAGTCTTCCAATTCCGGATGCAAAATGAATATAATTCTGAAGTTATCATGGAACCTATGGGCAAGAAGACTGCTCGTTGGATCAACCCTGACCAATTAGACGAACGGATGTCTTCATCCCGGAACCTGCTGGTCAAGGACAGCCATGGTGAGCCACTGTTCTTGTTTGAAAACCACTTCGCTGAACGTTGGTTTAAGGACAAGTACCCTGACGTCGAACTGACTTCTAAGCTCTAAACGGGCTGTTGTCAGCGCCTCCGGGCCGGTGAAAACTGGGCCTGGTCGCGTCCGTTCCCGACGGCGTGCTCAAGGCGCCCTGCTGTGGGGCCGGTTCCAGCCGAAGGGCGGGCTTCCACCTCAACTTTGAGCCGAAGAGCGGTCTCAAAGGTTGTCCCATGGGCTAGGCTGGGAAAATACCCCAGCCAAGACCATCGACACAGCTGGTCGCCTTGGCTCGCCTCTGGTCACTTCCACGACCGGCCCCAGTTTTCCCAGCCCTGCGGCTGACGCGGGTTTAGCCCGTGCGGTAGTGGTTACTGGCGGCTTGCGCCATTTAACATCAAATACTAGCGAATCCCAATCATTTCATATTCTGAGGTGGTTGGGATTTTTGTATACCCCAGCCAAGACCACCGACACAGCTGGTCACCTTGGCTCGCCTCTGGTCAGCCACAACTGGCCCAGTTTTCCCAGCTCTGCGGCTGACACGAGTTTAGCCCGTTGGGTAGTGGTTGCTAGTGGCTTATGCCATTAAGATCAAATACAAATGAAGCTCAGCCATTTCGATTGTGAAGTAGGTGAGTTTTTTGTGCATCTTTAACAGTTCGGTTGGTAGCTGGTTACACGGAATGTGGCCGCTAATCGGTCTAGTCTAAAACCGCCACGATTCCCAGTAATTCAACATCCCCACAACTATCCCGTCATTTTTCGAAGGTTTCCCTTCGGATTTTGCGTGTAAGCCCCGTCATAAATCCAGTTCTGTTACACTATAAACGAAATAATAATCTTGAAAATTGATGGTGCCCCATAATCGTTTGGGGGATGGAGAGGAGCGATTGCGATGAAGTTTAGAAGTTGGTTAGGTTTGTTCTTAGGGCTGAGTTTGCTCGGCGTGGGTGGGGTTAGCGGCTGTGCCGATGCGGATTACGACCAGGCTTTGAAGACGGCACCGCAGGGGATTTCGCTTGATAACATTTTTACACCGGGGACGACGAGTAATAACCAGGCATCCGTGGTGAGCGCAACGAATCCGAATGTGTCGGGGACGCAGGCGGCGAAGATCAATAACGGTAAGAAGCAATTTGGGGCGCTTTGGTCAACGACGGACAACGTCTTTGATTTGACGCGCAATCAGTCCGCATCCATGTGGCTGTACTTTGGGAACACCGGCAAGAAGGCCGCCGATGGGATGGCCTTTGTGCTCCAGAACGATGACAAGGGCTTAGCGGCTACGCCAACGTTTGGGAAGAATATTTCCGGCGAAACGTTGGGCGTGTGGGGTGTGGATACCGATAAAAAGCAGACCACGCCAGACAAGCTTGCAGCGACGGCGATTCAAAATAGTTGGGCGCTGGAGTTCGACACGCATCTAAACACGTCCACGAATTATGGCAACACTGGGGATGCGGATTCCTTTGACGTTGGGATTGCGGGCCCGCACATTGCCAACAACTATCCCGCAGCGGTGGACAGCTACCAAATGGTGCGGACGTCCACGTTGATTCCCATCTACAGTGTCGGCTACTATGCGACCCAGGACCACGCCGGCGTGTTGAAGGGGGATTACACCCTGTTGTCCAACGGCTCGTGGCATCATTTAACGTTGGACTGGCAGGCCAAGTCACAGCAGATGACCTACACCTTTAATGACAAAGACCCGGTTACCGGGAAGGGTCAGAGCGGCGTCAGCGAGTCGGCCAACCTCGACCTGACCGAAATCGACCCCAAGGGGACGGGGCAAGTGCGGTGGGGTTTCACCGGGGCGACGGGAGATAGCTACGAAAATAACCTGGTCGTGATGGAAGAGGTGCCCGGGCTGGTCGATGCGCAGGCAACGGCGACCCTGACAGACACGACGACCGGCAAAGAGATTGGTGACGGCGACGTGATGAAGGGGCAGGATAGCTTTAAGTTGGATTACCAACTGGACTATCTGACCGGTAAGCAGTCCTGGCAAGACGTGCAGGCCCATTTACAAGTACCGGAATACCTGGACGTGACGGCCGGGAAAATCACCTACGCCGACGGCACGTCAACGGTGGTGGATGTTAGCCAATTAACGGAGAACCAATTAACGGTTAAATTGACCCAGGCCCTGTCGGCCAGCAATCGGACAGCTCACGTGACCTTGATGGGAAAGGCAGCCAATTTAACGGCACCGGTCACCGTGGACGCGACGGCGAGTGGCTTCAGTGCCGTCAACGGGGTGGTGTCGGCGGAGACCCCGGTCTTTACGCTGAACCCCACGCTGGAACTGATGGCGGCATCCCTGTCCGGCAGTAGCGGTCAAGTGGAACCCGGGGAAGATGCGACCATGAAGGGTTTGGTGGTGGTACCGGAAGGCGTCGACCTGGCGAACCGGGACATGACGATTCATTCAACGCTCAACGGCAAGGCCCAAGCCGACTTTAAGATTCCGGACGGCACGGACCCGTCCAGTGGGCGGTTTGATGTGACCGTGGCGGCCGCGGACCTGCAGAGCGGCAAGAATACGTTGGTGACCACGGTTGAAGATCCCTACGGCAACGTGTCTAACGCCGTGACTTATACGATCACCGTCAACCGGCAGCTGGTCTTTAACACGGTTGCCGAGAAGAGCTCATTTGAGAACACGACGCTGACCGGGACTCAGCAGAAGGTCAAACGAACCCTGGATTGGCAAGTTGAAATTTTAGATACGCGAGAAGCCGGTGCGAAGTGGGCCTTACAGGTGACGAGCACGGACTTCACGCGTGAAGACGGTCAGAAGTTGGCGGGCTCCCTGAGTTACTACGACGGGGATGACCGCACGCCTATCAGTGACACGCCGATTGCGGTAAGTCAGGGAGAGGCAACGGGCAACGATGACCTGACGAACGTGATCGATGACTGGGACGAGGACAATGGGTTACTGCTTGAAGTGAACTCGGCGGCCCTGCAAGGGAAGTACAGTGGAACGGTTACCTGGTCATTGAATAACGTGCCCGAATAGTGAAGGACCCACATCTAGCGTGACGACAGCAGTCGTGGCGCTTATTTTTATGGCGAAAAATCCCTTAACCTAGCAAAATATCCCGGTGAGAAAATAAAAGGTGGCTAAACCAGCTAGACGTGGTCTATACTGGAAAGGCACCATTAATCTTTACATATAAAAGGGGTAGATGTTAGATGGAAAATACGCAAACTTTACAGTTTTGCCCGAAGTGCGGTCGGGAAAACGTCGAGCACGGCAAGTTCTGTCCGCAATGTGGGCAGTCACTCACCCAAGCGGCACAATCGGTTGGTTCCAAGCAGTCGGCCCAACCACAGGCACCCGTGACGCCCACTAGTCAGTCACACACGACGCATGACGACTCGACGACGGGACAACGGCCGGCTCACACGGCAACCGCGCATCACAACGGCAACCGGAATTTGATTTTGAACCGGGAGAACCTGGAGCATGTCGGGTTGTGGATTCGCAATAACCTAGTGACGACTGGAATCGGTGTGTTCCTCCTGTTCCTGCTCTTCACGTTTGCGGCGGCTCACGTTGCTTGGTGGACGATTTTGCTATTATTGGTCTTGATTTACCTGATTGCCGGCAGTTACGGGACCGACGCCACTAGCTTCGAACGAAAGGTCAACCGGTATTACCGTGACCAGGATTACCGGTCAAACGTGAACCAGAACCTTAAGGCCAAGCAGAGTGATCTGCAGGCTAAGACGGCTTCGGCCATTAAGCAGGCTATGCCGCAACAATCAGCGTCACCAGATGCCACGCAACAACCCGCCGCTGGCCCAACGGTTCAATCGGCCACGACCGCACCAATTGCCAAGGGCCACCTGGGCATGGGCGTGACCGAGGTCATGGTGGTCTTAGGCGCCTTGGCCGCTCTGGGGGCAGTCTACGTGGGTCCTTACCTGCAAGCGTCCGCCTCGTTTATTAACTACTCAGCCGGATTGACCCTGGCCAATTTGCTCAAGCTAGGGAGTTCGGCTTCGGACTTCTTTGGTCAAGACTCCAGTGCTATGGGATGGCTCGTGGCCTTGACGGCGGCACCAATCGTGGCGCTGATCTTGGGTGTCCTCCCCAGCCGGACGACCCGAATCATCAATGTTATCGTGGCCATTGTGGTCGATGTGATTTTTGGAACGGTCTTTGGCTACATCTACAACGGTATCAGTGGCGGCTATTCTGGGACGTTTGGCGATGCGGGTTTCGGTCTCAGCGCTTGGGTTTCTCTGGGTGGTTGTGCCGTACTGACCATCTTCGCCCTGATTTCTGCGTTTAAGCCGCGGAAACCTTAATGATGAGGAAATAAAAAGTTTCGCCAATCGATTAGGATGGCGAAACTTTTTTGCTTCCACAACTTTTTTAAAGGGGGACGCGGGGTTATTTAGTGGTTTCTAAGCTGGTTACCTGGGTCTGAGCTGCTTGGGCCAGGATGTTCAGGTAGTTGAATGGCCGGTCAAAGTTGGGTTGGAACAGCATGTCGACCATGGCCAGGTCATCAATCGTGTTTTCATTTTGGATGCAGACGGACAGGGTGTTCGCCGATTGTGAGACGTCGTACTTGCTCATCAGGGCGCCGCCGAGAATCCGCTTGCTGTCTGGGTCGTAAACCAGGGACATCAGCACGGGTTCCGTCGATGGCATGAATTCTGGCCGGTAGTTATCCTTAACGATGACTTGTTCGGCGTTGATGCCCTGTTGCTTGGCAGCGGCTAAGGTCAACCCGGTAGAAACGATGGTCCGACCGTAAAGAGCTAAGCCAGAGGAAGATTGTGTTCCCATGTACTTAACGGTGGGGTTAACCAGGTTCTTGCCGACTAAGATACCTTGACGAACCGCGTTGGTTGCCAGGGGGATGTAGGCGTTTTGGTGCGTGGGGTTATAGTGAACTGCTGCACTATCACCGGCAGCAAAAATGTCGGGGTTGGATGATCGCATGTAATCATCCGTGATAATCGCGCCGTTTTGAGCCATGTCAACTTGACCCTTGAGCAGGGCGGTGTTGGGCCGAAAGCCGATGCAGAGGATAGCTAAATTGGTGTCGTAGCTGCCTTTGTCGGTCTTGATGGTCACACCGTCGCCGGTATCCGTAAAGCTTTGGACCGTTTCGCCCAAGGCTAACTGCACGTGGTTGTCGCGGTAGTCCTGTTCGATGACGTCGGTAAATTCTTGGTCAAAGTACTTAGGCATCACGCGATCCATGGCATCAATCAGGGTAACGTTGTGGCCAGTGGTGGAGTAGGCTTCGGCCAGTTCGGCACCAATGTAGCCGGCACCGATGACCGTGATGTGCTTGGCGTGCTTCGCCTCTTCGATTAAGGTTTGGGCGTGATTCCAGTTCTTGCAAAGCTTCACATGGTCGCCGTCGATTCCCTCAATCTTAGGGATGATGGGCCATGAACCAGACGTCATAACCAGCTTGTCGTAGCTTTCAGTGGTTTGGGCATGAGTCGCCAGGTCTTCAACCGTGACCGTCTTTTGGTCGGCGTCGATGGCTAAAACGTTGTGGCCCATCTGTACGTTAGCGCCTAAGCTCTTTAATTCTTCGGGGCTGGAGTAGAACAGGCCTTGGGGGTCCGCTACCTTGCCGCCGAGGTACAGGGCGATGCCGCAGGATAAGAAGGAAATATTATCATTCTTTTCGTAAACGGTGACGTCTGCATCGGGGTGTTCCGCTAAAATTTGCTTAATGGCAAAGGTTCCTGCATGTGTACAACCAACAACTGTGACTTTCATGGTGGTGCCTCCCAAAACAAGATTTTTTGAAGGGTATTTCACAAATACGTCCATGTGAAATCCTTTTCAATTGATTACAACTCTATTTTAGACAATTTATTTCGAATGTCAACACTTTTTTGAAAGTGTTACCATTTTGTTGACAGCACGGATTGAACCCGAAACTAGTCTTGCTTAGCGAAAAGCGGTAAACTAAAGAGCGTAGATTTACCTGTAAGTTCAGTTACTAACACGGGTGGGGAACCACGCCGCGTCGGCAACTCACGGACAGGACTTATTTGAAGGAGTGACTAATTTAATGTCAAAAGTAGCCAAGCATCTCTCAGCCTGCACCTCCGTTTTGGTCGGTAAAGCCGCCACGGTCGATGGGTCCACGCTGATTGCTAGAAACGACGATACCTTTTTACCCTTAACCCCGCAACGGTTCTACGTTCATCCCGCAGAGCATGATCAACCTAAGCGGACCTGGGTCTCCAACCAGAATGGCTTCACAGCACCAATTCCTAGCGACGGTTACCGCTACATGGCAACGCCTAACGTCGAAGTCGACAAGGAAGGGGTCTACGCCGAAAGTGGGTTCAACGAAAAGAACGTGGCGATGAGTGCCACCGAAAGTGTTTACGGCAATCCGGCCGCGTTAGCTTTCGATCCACTGGTGGCCAATGGTCTGGCCGAGGATTCCCTACAAACGATGGTGCTCCCTTACATCAACTCCGCGCGCGATGGGGTGCGTTACCTGGGCAACCTGATCAAGGAATACGGCTCACCAGAAGGTAACGGCGTGCTCTTCTCCGATCATGATGAGGTTTGGTACATGGAAATCGTCACGGGACACCACTGGGTTGCCCAACGGATTCCGGACGATGCCTACGCGGTGACCGCGAACCAAGTGGCCATTCAACAGGTGACCTTCGATGATCCAGACAACTTTATGTACTCCGAAGGGATTCAAGAATTTGTCACGACCAACCATTTGAACCCAGACCAAGATGGCTGGAATTTCCGGCACATCTTTGGGACGAGCACCGAAAAAGACCGGCATTACAACACGCCACGGGTCTGGTTCGGCCAACACGTATTGAATCCTGAAATCGAACAGGATCCCCAATCCAGCGACCTGCCATTCATCTGCCGGACCAGCCACAAGATCAGTGTGGAAGACGTGGAATACATTTTGAGTTCCCACTATAACGAAACGCAATACGATCCACTGGGCCCTGGCGACGGTGCGGACAAGCTGAAATTCCGGCCAATTGCCATGAACCGGACGCAAAATTCCCACGTGCTCCAGTTACGAAACGATGTACCGGCCGACCGCTCAGCCATTTTCTGGTTGAACTTTGGGGTACCAGCCTTTAGTCCTTACGTGCCATTCTTTGCCAACGCTACTGATACGGATCCGTCGTACAGCCAGACGCCAGTCCACTTGGATGACGTCAGTGCTTACTGGATGTACCGCAAGATGTCCATGATTGTGGAATCGCATTACGTTCAGTTCATTGAACAGGATACGGACTACGTGACGGCTGCCAAGCAAGACTTACGGACCCACGTGGCCACGGCCTTGGCTGGCGCCAAAGACCTCACGGGTGATGCGTTGACCGCCTACCTGACGGACCAAAACCACCAGGTCGTCGCCGACATGCGGCAGGTCACGACGCAGTTGACCAATGACTTGATTGAAAAGGGGCTGACGCTGTCCCACCTGACCTTCAACATGGACAAGAACCTGTAAGACGGTTCAGGGCTTGCGCTTGTCGTTCGTTCCCGGCGGCGGGCTCAAGACGGCCTGCTGTGGGGTCGGTTCCAGCCGAAGGGCGGGCTTCCACCTCAACTTTGAGCCGTAGTGCGGTCTCAAAGGTTGTCCCATGCTCTAAACTGAGAAAATCGCTCAGTTAAGACCATCGACACAGCTGGCCGTCTTGGCCCGCCTCTGGTCACTGACATAGCGCGTCTGTCTCGTCACAGGTCCTGTCAGTTGGCCTGATTTTGGTTCACAGGTTTAGCTAGACTGATTAAAAAAGCTATCTATAGAGAGTGTCTTCCTGGACAATCCGTCTGGGAAGACACTCTCTATTTATTTGCTCATAAGCTGGAAATCGTTTGATTGACAGTTTCTGAATGTGACCCCGAAACAAGTCTACGGTATAAAACGTCAAGACTCTATAAATCTTCACATTTCTCTCAAAGTCTACACAAATCTTTTCGTCATAATAAGATTATAGTAATCGATGCAATGATTCATTTAATTAACGGAGGATTTCATGATGAAGAGAAAAGAGATGAAAAAAATCAACTTAACGGCGCAGCAGGGGTTAACGGCGAAACAGGCCCAAGACCAACTGGCTGCGACCGGGGCGAACGAATTAATCGCCGCAAAGAAACCTGCGCTGTGGCAACAGGTGGCTCGCCACCTGAGCGACGTTTCCTCACTTGTGCTATTATTTGCCGTCGGCTTAGCCAGTTACATGGCGCTCTTTCAGGGCGGCGGTTGGACGAAGACGATTGTGATTGGGTCCATCCTGGTGATCAACGTGATCATCGGGCTGTACCAGGAAGCCTCGGCGGAAAAGGCGTTGGCAGCGTTACAATCTATGAGCCTGCCCACGACGACGGTTCGGCGCGATGATATCGCCCAGACGATTCAGGCCAAAGACGTGGTGCCGGGGGACTTGGTCCTGCTAAAAGCCGGTGACCAGGTGCCAGCCGATGGCATCGTGCTCCAGAGCACCAATTTAGCCGTAGACGAAGCCGTCTTAACCGGTGAAAGTGTGCCGGTCACGAAGGAAAAACTCGTGGACCCAGATGGCGCAACGGAAGCGCAACAAGTCTTTTCCGGAACCGCCGTCACGGCAGGAACGGCCATCGTTCAAGTCGTGACGACGGGGATGGCAACGGAACTGGGCCAAATCGCAGGGCTGTTGAACAAGACCAAGAAGCGGGCAACACCACTGCAGGGCCGGCTGAACAAACTGTCCGCGTGGCTGACGACCTTTGCCGTTTTAGGCGGTATGGTCATCTTTGCCCTCAGCATTTGGATGCAAAATCAGGGGCTGGCTGACAGCCTGATGATTGGGATTTCCCTGGCTGTGGCGGCCGTGCCGGAAACGTTGCCGATCATCGTGACCATTAGTTTGGCACACGGTGTTAAGCGGATGGCTAAGCGTAACGCCATCATGCGCCGGGTGAATGCGGTGGAAACGATTGGTGGCGTCGACGTGATTGCCTCCGACAAGACGGGGACGCTGACGCAAAATCAGATGACGATTACCCGTTACTGGACGCCCAACACGAAGAACGCCATGGCGGCGGACACGTTAACGCCGGCTGGTGAAAAGATGATGCGTTACCTGGGCCTGGCAACCAACGCCGAGATTCAAGAGGTCGCGGGTCAGGAACAGACGATGGGTGACCCCACGGAACTGGCGATTGTACGCTGGTTAAAGGGGCACGACAAGAGCCGGCAACAGTTTGAAAAACAAGCACCGCGGTTGGCGGAAGATCCTTTTGACTCCACGAAAAAGACGATGGCGACGGTCCACCGGTTAGCGGATGGTCAACAGCTCGTTATCGTGAAGGGCGCCTTCGACCGGTTACCGGTGGCTTGGCAACCACAAGCTCTCGCCCAAGCCAAGGCCGTTCACGACCAATTTGGCCAGCAGGCCTTACGGGTCCTGTCGGTGGGCTACAAGGTGATGCCAGCGACGCCAACGCACGACTGGACGGAACTGACGAAGGACTTAACGTTTGCGGGGCTGGTGGGTATCATTGACCCGCCACGGCCAGAAGTGATTCCGGCGATTCGGGAAGCCAAACGTGCGGGAATCAAGCCGGTGATGATCACTGGGGACCACATGGTAACAGCTGAAGCCATTGCTAAGGAAATCGGCTTGCTGACGCCGGGCCAACTGGTGATGTCAGGCGACGAGCTCCGGACGCTGACGGATGACGAACTCGCCGCGCAGATTCAAGATATCGCGGTCTATGCGCGGGTATCGCCGACGGATAAGATTCGGATCGTGCAGGCGTGGCAAAATGCCGGCAAGACCGTGGCCATGACCGGGGATGGGGTCAACGATGCCCCCGCCCTGAAGGCCGCCGATGTCGGCATCGCCATGGGGATTACCGGTACGGAAGTCTCTAAGGGGGCCGCCGACATGGTCCTGACGGATGACAACTTTGCCACGATTATCTCCGCGGTCCGGGAAGGCCGGACGGTATACCAGAACATTTTAAAGGCCGTCGAATTTTTGGTGGGTGTCAACTTTGCCCAAATCTTCCTGATGGTGGGCGCCGTCTTGATGGGTTGGGGTGCGCCGCTCTTGGCGGAACAACTCCTGCTGATCAACGTGTTAGCCGATGGGATTCCTGGGTTCTACATTTCCCGCGAACCGGGCGAAAAGGAAGCCATGGAACAGCCACCGGTGGCCAACGACGAAAGTCTCTTTGCGAGAGGCTTAGGCAGTCGATTGGCAACCCGGGCGGTCACGTTTACCTTCCTGACGCTAGGCATCTACGCGATTGGCCGGTTCGGCCTCTCCGCGGGTCAAGCTACAATGGGGATGACGATGGTCTTCCTGGTGCTGGCGGTTGGTTCGATGGTTGATATTTACGCCATCAAGGACCGGCAACCACTGACGCGGCAAAGCCTCATGCGTAATCCCGTGTTAAACGGGGCGATGCTCCTGGCCATCGCGTTGGTGATTGCCAGCGCGACGATTCCGGGCCTGCAGAGCATGTTTGGCCTGGTAAGCTTACCGGCCGTCGCCTGGTTGATTGTGATTCCAGGCATGTTTATCCCAACGATTGTGTTAGAAATTGCCAAGCGTTGGCAACGACGGTCCACGAACACGTGGGTCGCAGAAATTGACTAGGGCAACACCGTAACTGAATGGGTCGCGCCAAGACGCTCACACTACCAATAACTGACGATTGCTTGGAGGAGTAAACGAGACGTTTGGAAGCGTGTGGGGGTCATGGTAAGACACATTCGGCAAATAAGCTAAAGCCAAAGCATACGCCGCAACGTATGAATCGGTTAGAGACAAAAATAACGGTCACCTCTTCAAGAAAAATGAAGAGATGACCGTTATTTGTTTGGTTTTATATAATTCAGCGTTTAGTAATTGTGATGGTTATCTATCAAACACAGGAACCAGCGCAATCGAACTTGGCATAATCAGTCTCAGTGACCAGAGGCGGATCAACTTGACCAGCTGTGTCGATGGACTTAGCTGAGGTTTCCCACTCAGCTTAGCCCATGGGACGACCTTTGAGACCGATTCTCAGGCTCAAAGTCGAGGTGGAAGCCTGAGAATCAGGCTGGAACCGACCCCACAGCAGGGCAGGTTGAATCCGCCGCCGGGAACGAAACGAAATCACAACCCAGTTCTAAGCGTAAGCGACAAGGGCGAGGCGGACGTAGCGCGCATTAATGTAAGCGTCCGGCCCAATCTGGTACCAGACCAGCTGCTGATCATCCACGATGCGGCCACGAATATCCAGCGCCTCCCCGTGGTCGAGCTGGCCAGCCGTTTCGCCATAAGGTTCGTGGTAAATGGATACGGCCTTGCCCGGCACGTAGTCAACCGTGCCAATCCGTTCAAAGGGTTCGGGGTGCCACTGGTCGGGCTCGGGTAAACCGAGGTCGATGAACTGGTGTTCACGCCGCACGGTTTCCTTGGCCGACAACCACTGCTCACCACCGAGGTTATACCAAACGTCGCCGTTGGTCAGGGTGATAATCATGAATAAGCGCCACAGCGAATCCGTGGGGAACTGATACCCGTAAGCCTGGCCGTTGGGGCCATCGAAAACCTGATGGTCGGCCTGCAGAAAGACAAACTGGTGGACCCGCTGGACCATTTGCCAGGAATCTCGCCGGTAGTAGTAAACGACCTGCCCGGGGTGCTGGCTAAAGGTGCCCCGTTGTTGGCCCTGAGCCTGAAAGATGTGGTAGTTTTCAACGGAAGGTGGGGTCATCGAGAAGGCCGTGCCCAATCTCCCGCGAAGAATTCCGGGGAGTTCCAGCAACCGGCCGGTATCGTAATCGACCAGGTAGCTAATGATGGGTTGTCCCCAGTGTCGGACGTAGACCAGGGTGGTCAAGCCGTATTCTGAAATGTAGTCTTGGGTGAACCCGTGTACATCACGGAGAGCGTATCCCGCAATTTTAGGAAAGCGGAAGTTGACCGGCTGGTTGAGGACGCCGGTGAGGACCAAGGCAGGTTGCAGCGGCTGATTTTGGTTATCCACTAATCGGACCACCAGGGTTGCCGCTACCTGAGAAGCCTTCGCAACCGGTTTGGGTGTCGTTGGTGGTGCCGGTGAGACGGGTGTTGGGGCTAAGGGCAGGGACGTGGCACGGGGTTCGGGTGCTTCTTGCGGAATCGGCGTGGGCTCAGGTCGCCGTCGCGTTTGGGCGTGGCGTGGTCGCCGTTTGGGTGCCTGATTCGGTTCAATCACTCGTCGTAACCAGTCAAAAAAAGCCATGTCCTTTCACCTCCTGAAGTTTCCATTAAAATATTAGTCTATAGCTTACAGTATACCGCATTCTGCGGGTGCATTGCAGGTCCTTTTGCAAAACGCTTCCAGAGATTGTTTAGGCAACAAAAAACGACGCCTCGCAAGTCGCGAGGCGCCGTTAAAAATGCAGTTACTTTTTATCAGTCGTTGGTTCGGCTGCTGCCGGTTGGGCAGTGTCCGTGTCAGCGGCTAAGACAATCTTGCCATCTTCAATCTTGGCCACGAGGTTCTTAACGTCCGCGTGATCCAGGTAGAAGTCCGCAATCCGGTCTTCGATTTCTTCTTGAATGACTCGCCGTAATGGCCGAGCGCCCATTGCTGGGTTGTAGCCCTTCGTGACGAGTTGTTCTTCGACGGGTGTCGTGACGTGGATGTGGAGGCCTTGGCCCGCAAGCATCTGGTTGACGTCACCAATCATTAAGTCAACAATGTGCATCAAGTTTTCCTTGCTGAGCGAGTTGAATTCAATGATGTCATCGAATCGGTTCAAGAATTCTGGCTTGAAGTAAGCGGTCAGATTGCCCAGAACGGAGTGGGTCTTGCCCTCGGCAGCGGCACCGAAACCAACGTTGGCTTCAGCATCGCCGGTCCCGGCGTTACTGGTCATGATGATCAACGTATCCTTGAAGGAAACGGTCCGACCTTGAGAATCGGTCAACCGGCCGTCGTCAAGAATTTGTAAGAACATGTTCATGACGTCGGGGTGGGCCTTCTCAATTTCGTCCAGTAAGATCAAGGTGTACGGGTGCCGACGAACTTGTTCCGTCAGCTGACCGGCTTCTTCATAGCCGACATAGCCAGGTGGGGACCCAATCAATTTCGAAATGGAATGTGGTTCCATGTACTCAGACATGTCGAACCGAATCATGGCCTCCTGGGAGCCGAAGAGTTCATTGGCTAATTGCTTAGCTAATTCCGTCTTCCCAACACCAGTTGGACCGACGAAGAGGAAGGACCCGATTGGCCGGCCCGTGCCGTTCAACCCAATACGGTTCCGGCGGATAGCCCGCGCAACCTTGTCGACGGCTTCGTTTTGACCAATGACGTGCTTTTCCAAATCAGGGGAGAGGCTTTGCAGTTGATGTTGTTCCTTGGCTGCTAACTCACCCACGGGGATGGACGTCTTTTCTTCGACGATGTCCTGCATGTCCTTGACAGTAACCGTGGCCGACTGATTTTGATCAGCGGTCTTGGCGTTTTCCTTGGACTTCTCTAACTTCGTGACTTGATCACGGTAGTAGGCGGCCTTTTCGTAGTCTTCCTGCTTCAAAGCAGCCTGCTTCTGTTCCTCGGAGCTCTTGATTTTTTCATCAATTGCCTTAGGATCAGCCACGTTGATCGTTAAGTTCTTCCGTGAACCGGCTTCATCCAACAGGTCAATGGCCTTGTCCGGTAAGAACCGGTCTTGGATGTAACGGTCAGACAGGCGAACGGCAGCCTCGATGGCGTCGTCCGTGTAGTGTACGTGGTGGTAATCTTCGTACTTCTTTTGGATGCCTTGTAAAATCTTGACAGCTTCATCGGCACTCGGTTCATCAACCGTGACGGGTTGGAACCGACGGGCGAGGGCTTGGTCCTTTTCAATATCTCTGTATTCATTTAAAGTCGTGGCCCCGATGAGTTGGAAGTCACCCCGAGCTAAGGCTGGCTTCAACACGTTACCAGCGTCCATGCCACCCTCGGCATTGCCGGCACCCATGATTTCATGGATTTCGTCAATAAAGAGGATGATGTCCGGATTACTCTGAACTTCCTTCATCAATTGTTGCATCCGTTGTTCAAATTGGCCCCGGATCCCAGTTCCTTGAACCAGGGAAACCACGTCCAATCGAATAATTTGTTTGTTGGCTAATTTTTGGGGAACGTTGCCTTCAACAATCCGTTCCGCAAGGCCTTCAATGACGGCCGTCTTCCCAACACCGGCTTCCCCAATTAAAACGGGGTTGTTCTTGGTCCGGCGATTGAGAATTTCGATGACTTGAGCCGTCTCTTTGTCGCGCCCAATAACGGGGTCAACCTTGCCATCCTTAGCTAGTTTGGTCAGGTTCAAGCCATACTGACTGAGTAGGCCATTGCCGTTTCCTTGGTTACCAGCAGGTTGGGTTGGTTGACCAGGTTGCTGCGCACCGGATTGCCGGTAGTCAGCTTGGTCGTTGTTGCCGCCTTGCATTGCCCGGAAAATATCATCCAGGTTACCAAAGCCGAATGGATCTTGTGCCATACGGCCACCTCCATTTCCAGAATCGTTTTGTTGCTGCTTCAGCAGTTGATAACAATTTTGGCATAGGTCAACTTGTTGCCGCTGCCCATTTACACTCATGTAAAGGTGAATCGTTGCTTCATTGCGGTGGCAATTTTGACATAGCATCTTGTCGTCTCCTTTCTTGCCTGGAATTCTCGTGGGAAACCCACGCAGGTCTGTGTGAGAAAAGTTTTGACCTTTCTTGACCATTGACCACATTATACCGCGTTCGACCTGCCGTGCAAGTAATTTGTTTCGCGACAAAATCAGCGGTAATCATGGCATTTCCAGCGAACAATTTTATTCTAGCACTCTCGGTAGTAGAATGCTAAAATCGACTCCTGATTTCTCCTATTTTTCCCAAACCGTGGTGAAATTTGGTGCTGGGTTTTCGTTCCCGGCGGCGAATTCAAGATGCCCTGCTATGGGGTCGGTTCCAGCCGAAGGGCGGGCTTCCACCTCAACTTTGAGCCATAGGGCGGTCTCAAAGGTTGCCCCATGGGCTAGGCTGAGAAAGAACCTCAGCCAAGGCCATCGACACAGCCGGGCACCTTGATTCGCCTCTGGTCACTGACAGGGGGTACCAAATTTAATGGTCGGTGGGTATATGTACATTCCCGGCGGTGAGCTCAAGCCAGTCTGTTGTGGGGAATATCCAGCCTGAGGGGCGGTCTTCCGCCTCGCCTATGAGCCTGGAGAGCGGTCTCATAGGTCGTCCCGTGTTCTAGGTAGGGGAGTGCACCCAACCAAGAACACCGACACAGTTGCCTGGCTTGGCTCACCTCTGGTCACTGACACGGGTGCATCAAATTTAACGATTAGCCGTGGTTGCATTGTATTACGTGTACGTGGTTATAGAGTGAGTTGGTGGGGATCGTGTCACGCGTTTCTGATTAGTTGTTGAGATTTGTCGGCTGATAGACTACATAAAATTTTTAGCAGCAACCGTGTGCTCTACTGCATTTGTACTTTAGTGGTTGTGGAACTATTAATGTGGGAAGGAACGGAACGTTTGATTCTGGATTAGAGATGCGCGATAATTTAAGCACTGCTTGTAAATACAAGAGAAACGCAGAAACAACCTGTTGAAATATCCCAAGTATCTGTCACAATGGTTGAAGCAAACTTGTTGTGACGATTACAAAAGATTGATCACGGCTGAGTGACTGTTTCAACGTGAGTGACCAGAGGCGGGTCAAGTTGACCAGCTGTGTCGATGGTCTTAACTGAGTGAACTTCTCAGTTTAGAGCATGGGACGACTTTGAAGACACGTGATTTTCGTGGCTTTAAAGCGAGGTGGAAGACCGCTCCTCAGGCTGGAACCGTTCCCCACAGCAGGGCAGCTTGAACCCGCCGCCGGGAACGGTCAGCACGCTGACACGTTAAGCGAACTTGTTAAGGAGGAAAAAACTTTTGGCAAAAGATTTTACCGCGCTAATGAACCAACTAAAAGATCAGGAACTAGACGAATTTGAAGTCACCCCCGAAGAATTTCCCGCCTTTCAAAAAGCCTTCATGGCCTTTGAAACCCGGAAGCGGGTGATTGGCCAGGCCCACAAGGGTGGCAAATTAATCTACCGTTACGATGATGGTGGCAAAAAAGACGGCGAATAGTGATTATTTGATGTAAGCGGTTCATGAATGCTTGTAATTTGCCTGCTAGATTGATATTCTTAGTAGGTAGGCGTGACTCACAAAATGGTTGTTTGGCCAATGCGCAAGGTCAGGGTGAGTCGTGTTTGGAAAGAAATCAACCTAAGCTTAAAGGAGATCGATCAATTATGGAAAAACGCGAATTTCGTGTCACTGCAGAAACTGGTATCCACGCACGTCCCGCAACTTTATTAGTTCAGGCTGCTAGCAAGTTCAACTCTGAAGTTAGCTTGCAGTACCAAGACAAGTCCGTTAACTTGAAGTCTATCATGGGCGTTATGTCCTTAGGTGTTGGCCAAAATGCCAGCATCACCATCACGACTGACGGTGACGACGAAGCCGATGCCATGAACGCAGTGGCTGAAACGTTGAAAAAAGAGGGTTTATCTGACTAATGAGAGCGATGCTCAAGGGAATTGCCGCCAGTGATGGGGTGGCTTGCGGCCGGGTCTACCGGTTCGTTGAGCCAGATCTCACCGTTAAAAAGCGGACGATCACTAATCTTGATTACGAATTAAATCGATTCCATCAGGCCCTTGAAGCAGCCGTCTCAGAAGTCGAGACGATTGAAACGCGTGCAACTAAAAGCCTGGGCGCTGATGGCGCCCAGGTTTTTAGTGCGCATAGGGCGATGCTCCAAGACCCGGAAGTGATTGCGGCGACTGAAACCAAGATTAAAGTCGAACACCTCAACGCAGAAGTCGCGTTCGCAACCGTGATGAACGACTTTGCCCAGAGCTTTCTGGCGACGGATAATACGCTGATCAAAGAACGGACGTCTGACGTTCATGATGTGGTCAAACGGGTGACGGCCCATTTACTCGGCGTGACCTTGCCTAATTTGGCGTTGCTGAAGGAACCAGTCGTCGTAGTCACCCACGATTTGAATCCCAGTGATACGGTCTCGGCGGCGTCCAAGTACATCTTGGGCTTCGTCACGGATCTGGGCGGCCGGACGTCTCACTCGTCGATTCTGGCGCGCTCACTGAACATCCCCGCGGTTGTGGGAACGCAGACGGGGACCCAGACGTTGATGGATGGCGATTCGGTCATCGTCAACGGGTCGACGGGGAGCGTTGTGAGTGATCCCGACCAAGCAGAATTGGACACGGCCAAGCAGGCCATGCTGGACCGTATCACGAATATGAAGCGGTTGGCCACGTTACGCAATCACACCACGACGAGTCGTGATGGGGTGGGCGTGACGTTGGCCGCCAACATGGGGACCGCCAGTGACATCCCGAACGTTTTGCAAAATGGCGCGGAGGCCGTGGGACTGATGCGGACCGAATTCTTGTATATGGATTCGGAACAGCTCCCCACGGAAGACGAACAGTTTGCCACGTACCGGCAGGTGTTAGAAAAGTTAGCACCACGCCCCGTGGTCATTCGGACCCTGGATATTGGTGGCGACAAGCCGTTGCCTTACCTGCATCAGAAGCAGGAAGCCAATCCATTCCTGGGGGCCCGGGCGATTCGCCAGAGCCTGGCTCATCAAGCCATTTTTCGCAGTCAGCTGCGGGCGTTGCTTCGGGCATCGGCCTACGGTAACCTGCGGATCATGTTCCCGATGATTGCGACGTTGGATGAATTTCGTCAGGCCAAGGCCATTTACGATGACGAGCGGTCGAAACTCACCACGGCGCGGGTGCCCCTGGGAAAAATCAAAGTGGGCATGATGGTCGAGGTGCCAGCGGCTGCCCTGTTGGCGGACCGCTTTGCCCATGAAGTGGACTTCATGAGCATTGGGACCAACGATTTGATTGGCTACACGATGGCGGCCGATCGGACCAACCAGGATGTGTCCTACCTGTATCAGCCTTACCACCCCGCAATTTTGCGGTTGGTGCAACGAATCATTACGGCCGGCCACACTGCGGGGATTCCCGTGGCCATGTGTGGCGAGATGGCGGGTGACCCGATTGCCGTTCCCCTGCTATTGGGGATGGGCCTCGATGAGTTCTCTATGGGTGCCGGGTCGATTCTAAAGACACGTCAGCTGATTAGTCAACTCAACGCGAAGGACCTGCAAGGACTGGTGGAAAGCGCGGTGAATTCGGCCGACACGAGTCAGGACGTGATTACCATGGTGCAGGCCGCAGTTCCGGACCTGACCCAGGCTTAAACTGAACGTAAACAATGAGCACTCGTGACCGACAGTCGTCGGTTGACGGGTGCTTTTTTAATGTGACCCTTGCGGCAGAAACCGGCTAGTGGTCGCGAGTTGTTGTGGTGAACGCGCAATAAATTTTCAGCAACCCCCGTTGTTGTTTGCAATCACCTAGGCAAACCCATATAATTGTGATGATTGTACAATATGAAGGCTACTGGGTGTCGGTCTGGACCGGTCGAATTCGTTCGTGACGAATGGGTTGGGACTGGTGAACGGGACCCGGGGTTATTTAAGACAAAACACAAGACGCAAGGGGGATTGGCAATGAACATCGGCATATTTACGGATACCTATTTCCCTCAAGTGAGTGGGGTCGCGACGTCCATCAAGACGTTGCGGGATCAGTTGGAAAAACAGGGTAACCAGGTCTACATCTTCACGACGACCGACCCGCACGTTGAGAAGAACGTGTATGAACGCAATGTCTTTCGTTTCCAAAGCATTCCGTTCGTCTCCTTCACTGACCGCCGAATCGCAGTGCGGGGGCTGTTTCAGGCCTACCAAATTGCCAAGGAGTTAAATTTAGACGTGGTCCATACCCAGACGGAATTTTCCATGGGCTGGATCGGTAAGTTTGTGGCACGGAACCTAGAGATTCCGTGTCTGCACACCTACCACACGATGTATGAGGATTATTTACACTACGTGGCGAACGGGAAGATCCTGAAGCCCGTGCACGTCAAACAGGGGACGCTGGCCTTTTGTTATCACTTAACTGGCGTGGTGGCTCCCAGCGACCGGGTGTTGACCACCTTAACCGATTATGGGGTCAAGACACCGATTCGGGTCATTCCGACCGGGGTCAACCTGCACCAGTATGAACAGCCGGATACCGCTAATTTACGGCGGCATTTGGGGTACGATCCCGACACCCCAGTGATTCTCTCGCTGAGTCGGTTAGCCTATGAAAAGAACATCAAGGCCAGCATTGCGGCCCTGCCACGGGTTTTAGCGCAGGTGCCGAATGCCCAGTTGCTGATTGTGGGTGATGGGCCAGCCAAAGAGGATCTCGAGGCCCAGGCCAAGGATGCTGGGTTGGACGATCACGTGACCTTTACCGGTGAGATCAACAATGATGAAGTGTTCCGTTACTACCATATGGCGAACGTCTTCCTGTCCTCCTCGGATTCTGAATCCCAGGGGCTGACGTATATTGAAGCGCTGGCGGCGGGCACCAAGATTGTGGTCATGACGAGTCCGTATACCGATGAACTATTGTCGAGTCGGACGCTCGGGGTGACATTTACCACCGAAGACGAATTAGTTGAGAACGTGGTTGATTACCTGCTTCATGGGGATGACGAGCAGGACCCAGACTTGCTGGCCCGGAAGTTAGCGGAAATTTCTGCGGATACTTTTGGGCAGCACATCCTGGAATTCTATCAGGATGCTCAGGCAAGCTACGAGCAATCTCACGAGGATACCCCGGACTTTAGCGATTAGAGGAGTTATTGGATGTTAAAAATCAACATGTTTTCTGCGGCTGATTCTGTAAAGGGTCAGGGTGTGGGGAGTGCTTACAACGAACTCATGAATCTGTTGGCGACGCGGCTGGACCAGGAGTTTGACGTGTCCGTGAACAGTTATCGGCGGGTCGACCTGACCCATTACCACACGATTAATTTTTCCTATTACTTATCAACGTTCATGCCGCATCGTGGCCGGAAGATTGGCTACGTTCATTTTCTGCCGGAAACTCTGGAGGGGAGTTTGAAGATTCCCCAACCATTCCGGTCCATTTTTTATAAATACGTGATTGCCTTCTACAAGCGGATGGATCACATCGTGGTGGTGAACCCGACGTTCATCCCCAAGCTAGTGGCAGCGGGGATTCCGGCCGAAAAAGTCACATATATTCCCAACTTTGTGAGCCGCAAGGAATTCTACCCGGTCGATGCCGAGAAGAAGCGCGCCTTGCGCCAGCAGTACCACTACGATGAGCAGCGCTTTACAATTTTGGGGATTGGCCAGATTCAGGAGCGCAAGGGTCTATTTGACTTTATCAAATTAGCCCGGAACAATCCGGACCTGCAGTTCATCTGGGCCGGGGGCTTTTCCTTTGGACGGATGACCGATGGCTATGCGGCGCTCAAGAAGGTCGTAGATGATCCACCGGCTAATCTGAGCTTCCCAGGTATCGTTGACCGGGATAAACTGGTTGACTACTATAACCTGGCGGACCTTTTCTTACTGCCATCGTTTAACGAACTCTTCCCCATGTCTGTGCTGGAGGCCTTTAGTACCGGGACCCCGGTCTTATTGCGGGATCTCGACCTGTACCAGGCTATTATCGCGGGGGACTATCAGCCAGCGGCCGATTACGACGCGATGAATGACCAATTACACCAGTTACCTCAGGACCCAGCAGCGCTGGAACACTGGCATCAACGGAGCTTAGCGGCAGCTGACCGTTACTCCGAGGAACATCTGGCGCAAATTTGGCGGGAGTTCTATACGCAGCAAGCAAAAGAGGGGTAACTGAATGTCACGACGAAATAAATGGGTTTTAGCCTTGATGTTACTCCTGGGGATCGCTATTTTTGCTTTTTCTCTCCGTGACATTAAATTTTCAGTTTTAATCAATGATTTTGTAAATATCAACTTCTGGTGGTTTGGGGTCGCCATCCTATGCATGGTGATCTACCTGGGGCTGGAAGCCTGGATCGTTAAGGTGTTTATCTCCGATCGCATCGAAGGTTTTACCTTTAAGGATGCGCTCCGGATTCCCATGGTGGAACAGCTGTTTAACGGTATTACGCCATTCTCATCCGGTGGTCAACCGGCGCAACTGATTGCCCTGATGCAAACGGGGGTCGATGCCGGGAAGGCCAGCTCGGTCCTCCTGATGAAATTCGTGGTCTATCAGTCCATGATTGTCATCAACTTTTTGTTTGCCCTGGTCATCGGGTTTCACGACATTCAGGACAAACTTCACGCGCTGGCTTGGCTGGTCGTGTTTGGCTTTTCCATTCACCTAGCCGTCATCGTGGGGCTCCTCATGGTGATGTTCTGGCACGCGTTCACTAAGAAGGCGGTCGGTGTGATTATGAAGCCCATGGGGTGGTTCATGAAGGCCGAACGCTTCGAGCGGATGTCAGCCAACGTGAACGGGAAGATTGATTCCTTTTATGCCGAAAGTGTCCGCATCAGTGGTCAGTGGAAGCTCATGTTGCGCGTCTTTGTGATTACCTTCTTCCAGCTGATGTTCTACTATTTAATTCCGTACTTCATCATGCTGGCGCTGGGTTACACGACGGCGAATATCGTCATGGTCACGAGTCTCCACATTTTAATTGTCATGGTGATCTCCCTATTTCCCATTCCAGGAGGGTCTGGCGGTGCCGAATACAGCTTTGAAATGATTTTCCGTAGTTACATCTCATCGAATAGTAAATTGGTGCTAGCCATGATTCTATGGCGGCTCCTGACCTACTACTTGGGGATGCTAGCCGGTCTGGTGGCGATGGTGATTCGCCCAGATAAGGTGCGCGAAGAGAACTGATTTGTGAAAACTCTGAGTTTTTCGCGATTAGGGCGTGCCATAGTGGCTTAAGTTTGGTAAAATCATAGTGAAAGCTAGAAAGGGGACCAACCATGGAAGAATCTCAACTGATTGGCATCATCAATCGTTTAAAAGCGATGCAGGAGGATGCTACCGACGAGCCACAACCCCGTCGTTTTGAAAAAGAAGGCGTGGAACAAGCAACGGTCGTATTTAACCAATTGACCCACACGTACACGTTAACCGAACACAATCCGGAAACGACTTTTGAATTTGATAACATTGATTTAGTAGCTATCGAATTGTTTGATTTATTGACGGATAATTAATAACAAAACTATGGTGAACATAGTTTTGTTTTTTTTAAATAAAAATATGGTGGCGGTTACACGGCTGACGACCGACTGGTTGGTCCCAGAACGGTGCGCGAACGCCGTCGAGTTGTGACGGAAACGTGAGCAAAACTTGAATTTTTTCAAAGGTTCCTTAATCAGATTGAAACCCCGCTAGTATTCGTTATACTGTAGTGATGTTAACTATTTTGTGGAGGCTGTCTCATGGCGAATTTTTTTAAACGAAAGATGAACTGGATAAACACCCGCATGGGCTTTTTCCTGTTGACCATCGTTCTATTTTGGGTAAAGACTTACATTGCCTATCAAACCGAGTTCACGCTGGGGGCAAAGGGGAGTGTCCAACAGTTTCTGCTGTTCATTAACCCGGTGCCAGCGGCGCTACTGATTTTCGGCATTGCCCTGTATTTCCGGGGACGGTTAGCCTATTGGCTAATGATGATCATTAATGTCCTGGAATCGACCTGGATATTTGCGAACGTGCTGTATTACCGAGAATTCTCAGACTTCCTCTCCTTCGGGATCATGAAGGGGTCGAGCGATGTTGGGAACAACTTGGGGAAGAGTATGGCACAGATTACCCATCTGTATGATTTCTTTGTGTATATCGATATTATCGTTTTAATCGTGCTGCTGGTGACCCACGTCATTCGGATCGACCCGCGGCCATTCAAGCGGCGGTACGCGTTATCAATCACGGTACTGTCGTTTGGGCTGATGTTTGCCGAATTTGGCATGGCCAATGCGGATCGTTCTGGCCTGCTGACGCGGACATTTGACAACAACTACATCGTCAAGTACCTGGGGCTGAATGAATATGCGGCCTTTAACGGGTACCAGACGCAGAAGGAAAGTGCCACGCGGGCGAGTGCCAATGCCAGTGACATGAAGAGTGTGCTGAAATACCTGAAGCAAAACCGCGTGAGTCCCAACGTGTCGTATTACGGCAAGGAAAAGGGCAAGAACGTGTTTGTGATTCACTTGGAGAGTTTCCAACAGTTCCTGCTTGACTATAAGGTCGACGGGAAGGAAGTTACCCCCACGCTGAATAAGTTCTACCATAACCAGAACACCCTGTCATTCGATAACTTCTATAATCAAGTGGCCCAGGGGAAGACCTCTGATGCTGAAATGATGCTGGAAAACTCGTTGTTTGGGTTACCACAGGGGTCGGCGATGACCACCTATGGGACGCAAAACACGTTCCAGGCGGCACCGGCTATCCTGAGTCAAGAGGCGGGGTACAGTACGGCGGCATTCCATGGGGATGTGCCAAGTTTCTGGAACCGGGACAACACGTACAAGTCCTGGGGGTACCAATACTTCTTCAGTTCTAGCTACTATACGGAGAAGCCTGGGTACTCTGTCGGCTATGGGTTAAAGGATAAGATCTTCTTTGAACAGTCCGCGAAGTACATCGAACAGTTACCACAACCGTTCTATGCCAAGCTGATCACACTGACTAACCACTACCCATATGAGTTAGATAAGAAGAACACGGATTTCCCCGCAACCAAAACAGGGGATAAGACCGTGGACCCATATGTTCAGACGGCACACTATTTGGACCAGTCATTTGCTGAGTTCCTGACGTACCTGAAGAAGGTCGGTCTGTATAAGAATAGTGTCATCGTTGCCTATGGGGATCACTATGGGATTTCCAATAATCACCGGCCAGCGATTGCGCAGTTACTGGGGAAGAGTAAGGTCACAAACTTTGACTTGACCCAGTTCCAGAAGGTGCCATTCATGATTCACGCCACGGGACTCAAGGGCGGCATCAACCACACGTATGGTGGGGAAATCGATGTCTTGCCAACCTTACTGGATCTACTCGGGGTGAAGAACACCGATACGATTCAGTTTGGGCAAGATCTGTTAGCGAAGAATCGTAATCAGACCGTCGCCTTTAGAAATGGGAACTTCATTTCACCGAAGTATGCCAAGGTAGGGGGGACCGTCTACGATACCAAGACGGGGAAAGTCCTCACGTTGACGGCAGCACAGAAGAAAGTCGTCGATCAGATGCAGAACCACGTGACGACGGAACTCTCCTTATCCGACCGGGTCATCTATGGCGATCTCTTGCGTTTCTATACACCAAAGAACTTTACTAAGGTCAACAAGACCGACTTCACCTATAAGTACAAACCAGCAATGGCCAAACTTGCTGAGGCGGAAAAACAGGAGAAGACGAGTGCCTTGGCTAAGAACAAGGGTAAGACAACTACGTACAAGACAGACGCACCAGAATTGAAATAAGCTTCAATGAAGAGTTTCGACTACTCCTAGTGAATGGTTGGAACTCTTTTTCTGTTTAAGAGGGTTGTAGCTAGACCGATTCAATCAATAGTAGGGCGTCCAGGTCGAGTGTTTTGGCGGAAGCGATGGGGATGCGCAGCCGGGGATGAAAATAATTTTAGTAAATATTCATTTTGCCCTTGACCAATGGCGTGGATATTGGTAAACTATTTTTTGTTGTCAGAAACGCAAACAAGCGTTGCATCGACAAGGATGAAACGAGATTCAAGTAATTGAAAAAAAGGCTTGACGGTCTTGGCAATTCTTGATATAGTAGTAATCGTTGTTGAGAATATTTATTCAATTAGTTGCAGTAAACATCAATATTTATTCAAAAAGATGTTTAAAAACTTGTTGACATGATTTTGACAGCATGATATACTTTAAAAGTTGTCACGGAGCACTTGCTTCTTATGATAACTTGGTAGACCTTTGAAAACTGAACATTGTTTCGACAAACCAAATATGTGTAGGGCGGTTTGATACTTGGTATCAAACC
>NZ_BOLN01000010.1 GCF_016861655.1 Levilactobacillus lanxiensis
TACCGGGAAAGGCGGTTCATTTCACCATATGGTTACGAGGGTAGAGCGAAGCGACACCCTCAGAGAGTTTTTTGTGCGACAAATTATTCAGAGATTGCTAACCGTAAATTGGTTGATTTTGCAACTAATCCACCCATTTTATTGTCATTCAGTCAACAAAACTAGTTTCGCCGGTATTATTCATACGTAACAGCTTAGGTATTGGATGTTTCTTGAGCTACTGACAATCCCGTGTTTAATAACCAATGAGACAATTTAATTGTGCTGTACGATCAGGCGGTCACCTTGTGGATATTGAATTTTCAACAAAATTCCATGTTCGCCTTTGTGAATGCAAAGGCACTGACCAATGACAACAGCAGACCTGCGTCAACAGTCTCGAATAGTCTGGGGACGGCTTGGAATAAGCAGTAACGTAACAATCTTCAAACGTTTTTAATGAACTAATCATAGTCAATTTTAATTAAAACAAAATCAAGCTGAGCAAGTCAGCTAGTGCAAATATATCATGGCCAATTGACAACACAGTAAACTTGAATGTCGATACCTAAGCTTTTCCCGTTCGATTAATATCAATGTTGGTGACGAAAATAAAATCGTTAAGAAAAATGATTATGTGCATAGAAAGTTAACCTTGGGTGTGTATTTCTATGCACTTTTTGGGGGGAATTTTGCTAAACTGCATAATGTTCCCAAAATTCCAATTCCTAAGATTAACCAATTTGAAATAGTTGATTGTATGGCTTCACCTTTAAATACAGGCCAAATTATTAATATAATAAGTCCAAGATTTAGCCAAAACGCCCACGTTTTATAAAAAAATTTATTAAAAGTCAATTTCATTTTTTCATCTCCTTCAAGTGTTAAATCTGTAATCTGCAATTTGATTATAATGTTATTTGTAATTGCGTATGTTCAATTGGCAACTCAAAAGTTAAGTCAACATGAAATCTGAAAACATTTAACTCAATTAGCGCTAACGAAAAGTGAGCAAATGTGGACTGCTTTTTTGAAATTAAATCTAAAATCAAGGCGCAAGCGCCTAGAGTCAGACATGCTCCATGAAAAGATAATGTTTGCACTTACTAAGACAACACTTCCCAATCAACGGGCTGTCAATTGCCCCTGAATGAATTCAGAGGCTTGTCGCTCACGTGTCTGACGACACAGTAGTCCAACATGCCTAAGCACTCCTACTCGTAGTGGCAACATCATCGGGTAATTGACGGCTACCCGTTTAACTATCAGGATCTACCCAATAGTCGTTAATTTCTTAATCTTTGGCCGTTTAACACCATTCAACCAGTCTTGCCCAAGCATCGCAATATTCATGGCTCCTAATCGGTCATCGTTACAACGATATTGGCATTGGGCACACCAATACTCGTGAGTATCGTGATGCCGGTTGTTTTTCTCAACTAGCCCGCACTTGGGGCATCTCTGTGAGGTGAATGCTGGACTCACTTTCAAAACAGTACTTTGAATAGCCTGAGCCTTATACGTTAAGAAAGATTCTAGCTGAAAAAATGCCCACGAACGATGACTATTGCGTAGAGATTTAGGCAGGTCATCGGTGTTAAACGTCACATTGGTTAAGTCTTCCAAAACAAAAAGTGTATGCGACCCATATGCCGCAACGAGTGTCTTAGCTAGCCAATGATTCACATCGGTCATCCAGCGGTTCTCTCGTTGAGCCAGTTGCTTCAGCTTTTTCTTGGTAGACTTGGTACCTTTGCTTTGTAATTGCCGACGGATCTCTAAGAACTTCTTCCGCTTAAGTAAGATTTTTTGGCCATCAAAGAATAGTGTTTTTCCTTCACTATCAAAAGCGGTTGCAAGAAAGCGCAGACCACGGTCAACACCTACAATTTGCGGGTTATCCTTGGGATTGAAATCACTAGTTTCCTTTGTGATGCCAATATGTAAAAACCACTTACCCCGATTGTGGACCAACTTAGCGGTACCTAGTTTCCAATCCTCGGTAAAATATTTTTCAAATCCTTTGCTGGTAAATCCCAACTTAGTCCGTTTACCTAGAGTGGTTATCGAGATCTGTTGCATGCTATTTACGAAAGAATAGTTACTCTGACGTACCAAGTCTGCTTGTGGTCGTCGAAATTGGATGGGGGTCACCAACCAGTTCAGGTCTCTAGGAACTTGAACCCATTTATCTTCTTCGTTCTTGTAACAGTAAGGATGCTGTTTCATCTGTTCTTGAACTGTCTTGTAGCGAGCCACCACTGTCCGAAAGACAGATTGGACCATCTGACTGTTGAGCGGTGATTCTTGTCTAAATATTTTGTACAGATGGTGATTGATTTTTAACCAACTTAGCTGAAACTCGTGGTCAAAAATCCATTGACTAACAATATTAGCTACACGTTGATATTCCTGGCTCATTGCCAAAAATTGTTCTGCTTGATTCGTGTCTAGATAGAGTCTCAGCTTAATTGTCCGCCCTAATTTAACCAATGGATACCTCCCCTGTAGATTGGATTTAGTATACCATATTCGGCTTTCTAGGGGAACGTATGTTTCAAGAAAAATTATTAAGTTCTGGCATTCATCCCGCGATTAAAATCGCAGGTTTTCTGCTTAGTTTTTAATAAAACAGTTAAATTCATGACTCAAATTGACCGACAACGCGGCAATCAAGACCACGTGTGATAACCAAAATAACGACAACATCGCCCTATTTTCAGCGATTTTTCTAAGCTATTACAAACACGGATGCCGATACCCTACTCGCCCGTTACAACGAACAGGATGAACGCTTCTACACCGACCACTTCACCAGCAATGAAAAATTAGTCCAAGACTTTATCGCTCACGCAAAGCGTAATGCTGAATATGACGTCAGATAGGTGATTCACTGCGGTATACTTACTATCAGTAATCAATCACTGGCTAATCCCGTTTTGAAAGAAGGTTCCCCATGAAAATCATCATCGCTCCCGCCAAGAAGATGGTCGTCGACCCCGATACCTTTGGGATTGACGCACTCCCCCAGTACTTGGCGCAAACCCAAGAGATTTTGGACCAGCTCCGGCAACTCGACTACCCCACGGCCAAGGCCCTGTGGCACTGTAGCGACAAGCTGGCGCGTCCCAACTATCAGTGGCTCCAGGAGCTCGACCTAAACCGCCAGTTGACGCCCGCTCTCTTGGCTTTCTCGGGAATTCAATACCAATACATGGCCCCCGACCTCTTCACCGCACCGGCACTGGCCTACGTCCGCGACAATCTGCGCATCCTCTCTGGATTTTACGGCATTCTGCGTCCATTTGATGGCGTCGTGCCCTACCGTTTGGAAATGCAATCGAAGCTCCAGGTTGCGGGCGCCCACAACCTGTACGATTTCTGGGGCGACCGCCTGTATCACGCGCTGGTTACTGACTCGGAGCCTATCATCAATCTGGCCTCGCAGGAATACGCCAAGACCATCACGCCCTACCTCCAACACCCCGAGCAGCTAATCACCGTGGTCTTTGGCAGCTTGGTCAATGGCAAACTGGTGACCAAGGCGACCCTCGCCAAGATGGCCCGCGGCGAAATGGTCCGGTACCTGGCGGAACACAATGCCCAGACCGCGGCCGACGTCACCGCCTTTGACCATCCCGACTGGGCCTTTGCGCCAGACCGGTCGACCGCAACGTCCTTAGTTTTCATCTATCAAAAATAAAAAAAATTGAGGTCATGGACAACTTGCCCACGGCCTCTTTCGTTTGCCAAATGATTGGTTAAAAAAATTTCAACGACTACCTACTAAGTACCCCTTAACGCTTTCGCCGATGATCTGAGCCACCTGTTCCCGCGCTAAATAAATCCCCACGATACCCAAGATGACAATGCCAACAGCTAACCCGAAGTGCCAAGCCCTTGCGTGGGCTGTCATAAACTTGGAAGTCATACGCTCATCCCCCTTGATTGCTGCCAGTATACTGCGGCAATCGCCGACTAGCTGTCAACAGACCTGCGATAGTAAAGTGGTTTCCCCAAGCTTGACCATCCGTCTACTTGCCCCCGGTCAACGCCAAGAACCCCTGCATCCCCTTTAGGTTCAGCGTCACCATTCGCTGGCGGAATTCCGCCTTCGAGATGCCTAATTGCTTGGTGATGTACAGCCGAAAGAGGGTCAGCGTGCTATCAATCAAGAAATTCACGCCTAATTTGGCATCGGTCGCGCTCAGCTGATAATCCTGTTGAAAATCGGCCGCCAACCCCGCCGCTACCCGGTGCTTGACCCGCCGTGACAGAAAACTGTAGTCGTCCGACGTCAAAATAAACGTATAAAATGTCGGTGCCTCATCAAAGTACGCACTCAGCCGATCGAACCAAACGCCCGGGTGTTGGAAGGGATCATGGTTGGCGGGCTCCCGCAAGAGCAGTCCCAACAATTGATCAGCAATTTCCGCGGTAAAGCTATCCGCTAAATCATCAATCGAGTCAAAATGTAGGTAAAAAGTTTTGCGGTTAATATTGGCCTCCGCCGTCAGCTGTTGGACCGTAATTTCACGAAACCGATACTGCTGCGCCAGCTTTCTGAAGGCCGCCCGCAGCGCCTGGTTAGTTCTCACAACTCGCCTATCCGTCATCGAATCCCTCCCGTTAGACCCCAGTTGTGGCGAAAGTGCGGCTTAATCCACAGAGTGGTCCCATCTGTTGTGGACGACTCCCGGCCGACTCGGTATCCTTTAGCCACATGTGAGGCATATCCTTGCCCACAGGATACCACAGATTGGGGGCGTCGCCGATGATTCACGCAGAATGGCGATATTTATTTAAGCACAAATTACTATTGGTGGTGTTGGTGGTCATCATGTTGATTCCGTCCATCTACGCCGTAACTTTTTTGAAATCGATGTGGGACCCGTACGGCAAGCTTGCCGACCTCCCCGTGGCCGTGGTCAATCAGGACCAGCCCGTCAGCTATCAGGGGAAACGTTTGACGACGGGGCACGACCTGACTCAGAATCTCAAGACATCCGATGCCATGAAATTCACGCCCGTCACCAGTGAGGCCACCGCGCAACATGGCCTGACCACCGGAAAGTACTACATGATTGTGACGATTCCTCACAATTTTTCCCACAACGCGACCACGTTAATGGCTAAGACGCCCCGCCAGATGGTGCTCCACTACCAAACCAGTGCCGGCCACAATTTTACGGCTGCTAAAATGACGGCCTCAGCTGCCCAGTCCGCCGCACAGGCCGTGGGCGCTCAAGTGACGCGGACCTACGCTCGAACGCTATTTACCAATATTCAACGTCTGGGCCACGGCCTGACCACCGCGGGCACGGGAAGCCACAAGCTCGCGACGGGTAGTCAAAAATTGACCGCCGCCGACCACCAGATTGCCCAGGGACTTAACACCCTCGCCGCCAGTTCCGTCAAACTAACGAACGGCGAGCACACCCTAACCAGCAAGCTTAGTCAGTACGTCACGGGCGTCAAGCAGGCTCAAGCTGGCAGCCAACAGCTGACGACTGGCCTTGACCAGCTGTTAAGCCAATCCCATCGCCTGATTACCGCCAGTCAGCAACTTGCCAGTGGTGGTCAGCAACTCCGTAGCGGCGTAACTGCCTACACCGCAGGCGCTAACCACATTAACGCTGCGGCAGAACAGCTGGCCAGCGGCAGTCACAGCGTTCAGACTGGCACCAGCCGATACGTGAACGGCGTCACAACCGTTAATACCGGCGCCCAAAACCTCAGCCGTCACCTAACCACGTTGAACGGTAGTGCCCAACAACTCAGCAACAGCGTCGACCAACTGGCGACTGGTAGCCAGACCCTCGGCACGAATTTTGCCAAACTGACTACTGGGAGTACCGCCCTGGCTGATGGACTCAAACAGGTCCAAACTGGCCTCAGCAGTTCGCAAAGCCAGCAGGCCGCGTTAAAAAACGCCGTTAGCAAATTAACCAGCAGTTCTCAGAGCACTACCGCCGTTAAAGCCGATGCAACCGCCCTCCAGACGGCGCTCACGACCCTTGCCAGCGCCGATGATAACACGGCACTGCAACACAAGGTGGCCGCAGCGGCCGATGCGCAAAACTTGACCGCCACCCAGAAGGCTGCCATGGTCAAGGCCGTCAGCGACACCAATAACAACACCGCTCTCACCGCCGTTCAGACCGCCGCCAAACAACTCGGTAACGACCTCGACAGCCTCGGGTCCCAAGCCAGCACCCTCGATGACCTACAAGCCAGTCTGACTGCGGCCGCCAGCGCACAATCTAAGCTCAGCAGTGGCCTCACCGCCCTGACGACCAACGCGCATACGCTGACTAGCGGTCTGCAACAAGCAAATCAGGCGCTAACAACGCTCACCACGGGTCTACAAACGCTACATGCCAGCACACCATCCCTGACCGGTGGCGTTACAAAACTCACCAATGGTGCCACACAACTCGCCAGTGGGACGGCGCAACTCACAACTCAGGGTAGCCAACTGACCAGCGGCACCCACCAGCTTGCCACCGGGAGCACCCAACTAGCGACCGGAACTCATCAGTTAACCGCCAAGAACGCTAGCCTGACCACGGGCGCCACAACACTCGCCAATGGTCTCGCCAGTCTGAACGGGCAGACGCCACAACTCACTCAGGGCGTCACCCAACTTGCCGACGGGGCCACGAACCTGACGACCGGGCTCACCACCCTGGCAACCAGTGGTCCGCAACTGACTACCGGCCTGCAGACCGCCACCACGGGCACGGACCAGGTCACGACCGGTGCTGACAAATTGGTCACGGGAGCCACTCGGGCGGCCAGCGGTGCAGCGACAGTTCGGGCCGGCACCACCAAGCTAGCCACCTCGCTGAATCAGGCGGGGCAGCGGGCTACGGTGCACCCGTCTCAGTTGACCTACCGCCAATTTGCCCAGCCGACCACGACCACGCACACCGATCACGACGATGCGCCAGACAACGGCACGGGCATGGCCCCCTACATGATGTCCGTTTCCCTCTTCGTGGGTGCGCTGGCATTTAATCTGATGTTTGATATGTACACGCCCCGGAAATATCCGCGGAGTGGCTGGCGTTGGTGGCTGGGTAAGGCCTCTATCATGAGTGCCTTCGTGCTCGGTGAAGCGCTCTTCATGACCGGCCTACTTGCGGTCATCGACGGCCTGAATCCGATTCATCCGTGGGCAACCCTGCTGATGCTCCTGGTCACCGGGGCGGCCTTCATGAGCATCGTCTACTGGCTAAATCTGACCCTCGGCAAGCCTGGCGCCTTCTTCAGCATGGTGCTCCTGGTGCTCCAGCTCGGCGGCTCGGCCGGCACCTACCCGCTACAGATGACCAACGGCTTCTTCCAGGCCATCCACCCGTACCTGCCGATGAGCTACTCGGTCGCGGGACTGCGAGAAACGCTGATGATTGGCAACTCAGCGATTCCCGACATGTTGGTCTTGCTCGTCATTGCCTTAGCCTTTTCGGCGATGGGCATTCTGTTCTACGCACGGCGACACGGAAGAATTAATGAGATGGATATTTCAGAAATTTAGGCAAAAAACGGATCAATCGGGGTAAAATCACACCGGTTGGTCCGTTTATTTTGACTATTTTTACCTTCAAGACAACTATTCACACGTCCTAAAGAATCCCCAATTAACCAGTCTTTAACCGTCTAATTCTAAGCTTGGTGTCCCCGTGCCAATCAAAATCTTCACAATTTCTTAATGCATAAACCGCAAAACACTGGTACAATCTTTCTATTACGGAAAAAAGGTGGTCCCCAAAACAATGTCGTCTCTGAATCAAAAATATAATCATTTACGTTCATTAAAAAATCGCTATCAACGTCAATTACTCGTGGGGGCCATTCCGCTCCTTCTATTGTTAGGCGTCCTCTTGACCCTGCCCCTCTTCGCTGACCGCACGGCGGAAGCGGAAACCCTAACGATTGCCAATACGCCAACCGAGCTGGCAACCAGTCAACCGAAGCGGGTCGCTTATTTCCCAGCAAAGGCGACTGCGGCTAGTGAAAAGCCAACCCATAAGTTAGCCCTCACCACCGCAACCACGGCGGCAGCCAGCACAACGCCTAAGGCAGCGGAAACCACCCAACCAGCCAAGCAAACGGCTGAGTGGGGCTGGCCCTACACGGGTGGTCAACACGTCACCTCAACCTTCGGCGACCGCGACCTAGCGGACTCCCCGTGGCATGACGGCGTGGACTTCAACGCGGGGGTTGGCAGTAAAATTCGCGCCGTCCACGCTGGTGAAGTTATCTTCGTGGGTAACCCCACCAAGCGCGGCGTGACCGACGCTTATCCTTTAGGACTGGGCAAGGACGTCGTGGTCACCGAGACGTCAAACGGGGACCAGGTGATCTACCAAGAATTTGCGATGGATCACCCGACCCACACCGTGCACGTCGGCGATACGGTCAAGGTCGGTCAGGTCATTGCGACCCAAGCGACCGGCCATCTGCACCTGGGCGTCACCAACCACAAGAGTTGGGTCAGTGCCCAAAATGACTGGCAGAATCCCCACGCGCATTCGTGGAAAGACCCTTTAAAACTGATTAAAGCAGCGGCCTAATTGGCCTAAAAAAGCAGTGATTTACCCGCTAGTTAGGGCAAATCACTGCTTTTCGTTTAGACTTTTTTAGCTGTTTCATGTGAAACATTAGTTGCCGGGCCAGCCCCACGGGTCCTCGCGCCACTGTTGAAGCGAGGCAAACTCGGCCGGGGTCATATCACCCTCGGACCGGGCCTCGTCGATCAACGCGCTGTACGTGGTCAGGGGCGTCAGGGTCAAGCCGGCCGCTTGAAAGTTCACGACACTGTCGGGCAACTCGTAGGAGAAGATTGCCACAACGCCCAGAACCGTGGCGCCGGTGGCTTGAACCGCCTTGGCTGCGGCCAACACGCTACCCCCGGTCGAGATTAAGTCATCGATTAAGACGACTTGGTCTGTCGGTGTTAGCTGGCCTTCGATTTGTTTGCCCCGTCCATGGTCCTTGGGTTTTGACCGCACATAATTCATCGGTAAGTCCAACCGGTCGGCAACCAGAGCTGCATGCGGAATCCCTGCCGTTGCCACACCACCAATGACGGTCGCCGCCGGGTATTTTTCCTGAATCAGCGCCGCTAGGCCATCCGCAATCGCCGCGCGAACTTCCGGGTAGGCAATCGTCTGCCGGTTATCCGTGTAAATGGGCGCCTGCATGCCACTCGCCCACAGGAATGGGTCGTTGGGCGCCAGGGTCACCGCACCGATATGTAAGAGGTCCGCTGCAATTTTATCTGTTAAAGTCATCATTTTCCTCGCTCCCATTCCGTTAAGACTTGGTGATACGCCGCGACCGGGTCCGCTGCCTGGGTAATGGACCGGCCCACGACCAAACCATTGCTGCCCAGAGCAGCCGCTCTAGCTGGCGTGACCACTCGTTTTTGATCATTGGCTGCGTCGGTGGCTAACCGAATGCCAGGATTGATACAGAGAAAGTCCGGGCTCGTCGCCGCGTGAATCGCCGGATCTTCCAGTGCCGAAGAGATTACGCCATCCGCCCCATTTGTTTGAGCGAGTTGGGCCAGGTGCGCAACGGTCGTTGGCAGGTCCGCGGTCACCAGCTGTTCAGCCTGCATTTGAGCTTCGGTGGTCGAGGTCAGTTGGGTGATGGCTAATAACTTGGCTGGCGCTACCCCGACGGCTTGACTCCCCTGGTCCAAACCGCGACGTGCTGCCGCCAACATCGCCGCGCCACCGGCCGCATGAACCGTGACCATGGCCACGCCCTGTCGGCCCAGTTGGCGCATGGCTTGTTCAACGGTATGGGGAATATCGTAGAGTTTCAAATCAAGGAAAATCTGGAGGCCCCGTTCACGTAATGTTCGTAAAATACTAGGACCTGCTTCATAGAACAATTCCATCCCCACCTTGACCATCACCGGTTCCGATTCTGGAAATTGATCTAAAAAGTCGGTGACGACCTGCTGATTTTCAAAATCTAATGCCACAATGACTGGTCGCATGTCTTGTTCCTTTCTCCAGAAAAAATCCGGCTAGCCCTGTGTTGGACTAGCCGGATTTAGGCCCACTGCCAGCGTTTCTGGGGGGCATACCGTTCGTCGTTTTAGTCTCACAGGGCTAAGTTAACTGTTATTTGTAATGAGTTTAGCTGATAAATCACCGACCGTCAACCGTAAATTTCAGGTTAGACGGTTTACCTGAGAAAATAAATTTTCACCTATCTATGTTCAAAAATAATTTTTCTTTCTAATTATTTAGCAATCGTTAAACCCGTATAATTAATTTAATATCAGGATTAACGGTTGCTTTTTTCTGACGGGCATGCCATAATATTGCCAACGCCCGGGTAACCGGCAAAAATAACGAATGTCAGTGAACATTCATTTTGGAGGAACTGAATATATGGAAACCACGACGCAGAACCACGCGCTCAGTAAGCACCAGAAGTGGACGATTGCCTCAACCTCAGCAGGATTCGCCTTGGAAAATATGGACGTCATGTTTTTATCCTTTGCCCTATCCTCAATCATCGCTGATCTACACATCAGCGGTGCCCAAGCCGGGTTGATCTCATCGATTACCAACCTGGGCATGCTGGCGGGTGGCGTTTTGTTCGGCATTTTGGCCGACCGCTACGGCCGGGTCCGCATCTTCTCGCACACCATCTTCATCTTTGCCTTCGCAACGGCCGCCATGGCCTTCGCTAGCAACATCACCTGGATCTACATCTTCCGGTTTCTAGCCGGTGTTGGGGCCGGTGGGGAGTATGGTGTCGGCATCACGCTGATTGCCGAGAGCTTCTCGCGTAACAAGATTGGGAAGATGACCTCGATTGCCGCCATTGGCGGACAGATGGGCGCCATTCTCGCCGCGGTTGCCGCCGCCATGATTATTCCGACGCTGGGTTGGAAGGCCCTGTTCGTCCTCGGCCTGGTTCCAGTCGCTTTGACCTACTTCATCCGGCGTCACCTACGAGAAAGTGATGAATTTTTGGCCGAACAACGGGCACCCAAGTCCGAACGCAAACCGGTTCAGATTCGTGCCCTGTTCAAGACGCCGCAACTGGCCTACCAAACACTGGCCTTAATGGTCATGGTCATCGTGCAGATTGCCGGCTACTTTGGTCTGATGAACTGGTTGCCAGCCATTATGCAACAAAAATTAGGCTTAACGGTCTCAGGCTCTTCTGTCTGGATGATTGCCACCATCCTCGGCATGAGCGTTGGGATGATGACGTTCGGGTCCATTCTCGATTACTTCGGTCCCCGGCGGGCATTTGGGATTTTCCTGATTGCCTCCGCCATCGCCGTCTTCAGCATCACCCTAGCCTTTAACCAACTGACCCTGATTCTGGCCGGCGCCATCATCGGCTTCTTCTCCAACGGCATGTTTGGTGGCTACGGCGCGGTCATCAGCCGACTCTACCCCACGGAAATTCGTTCAACGGCCAACAACGTCATCGTTAACGTCGGCCGGGCAGTTGGAGGCTTCTCCTCAGTCGTGATTGGCTTCCTGATGGATCACTACACGCTGACCGTCGTCATGGGCTTCCTGTCCGTACTCTACATCATCAGTTTCACGGTCATGCTCACGATTCCAAGCCTACGGAAAATGGGCAAGGTCAACGAGGAGTAACCGGCAAATTTAACGCAATACCTAAATAAACCAGCAACGCCGAATACTGGCCGTTGCTGGTTTTTCATTTGGCAGTCTTAACCTTTACTCCTTGTAGTAGAATGCCTTACTATCCACCCTGGAAAATTCTACCCCACACCGCTATAGTTAAACTGTCAGACATTTCGCATTACCTACATATTTAGGAGGCAGTTTATTTATTAAAAACCAGGCAGAAAACCCGCGATTTTAATCGCGGGATGAATGCCAGAACTTAATGTTTTTTGAAACATACGTTCCCCTAGGAGACTAAATATGGTATACTTAGCCCAATCTTCAGGGGAGGTATCCATTGGTTGAATTAGGGCGGACAATTAAGCTGAGACTCTATCCGGACACGAATCAAGCAGATCAATTTCTTGCAATGAGTCAAGAATATCAGCGATTAGCTAATATTGTCAGTCAATGGATTTTTGACCATGAGTTTCAGTTAAGTTGGTTAAAAATAAATCACCAGCTGTACAAACAGCTTCGGCAAGAGTCACCGCTCAACAGTCAGATGGTCCAATCTGTTTTTCGGACAGTTGTGGCTCTCTACAAGACCGTCCGAGAACAAATGAAGCAGCATCCTTACCGTTACCAGAACGAAGAATAAAAGTGGGTTCAAGTTCTTAGAGACCTGAACTGGCTGGTGAACCCCATTCAGTTTCATCGGCCACAAGCAGACTTGGTACGTCAGAGTAATTACTCTTTTGTAGACAAGATGCAACAGATCTCAATCACCACTCTAGGTAAACGAACTAAACTGGGGTTCACTGATAAAGGATTCGAGAAGTACTTCACCGACGACTGGAAACTGGGTACCGCTAAGCTGGTCCACACCCAGGGTAAGTGGTTTTTACATATTGGTATCACAAAGGAAACTAGTGATTTCAATCCCAAGGATAGCCCTCAAATTGTGGGTATTGACCGTGGTCTGCGCTTTCTAGCGACTACTTTTGATAGTGAAGGGAAGACGCTATTCTTTGACGGTCAAAAAATTTTACGTAAGCGGAAGAATTTCTTAGAAATCCGTCGGCAATTACAAAGTAAGGGAACTAAATCTGCCAAGAAGAAGCTGAAACGCCTAGCGCAACGAGAGAACCGTTAGATGACCGATATGAATCATTGGTTAGCTAAGACACTCGTTGCGGCATATGGGTCGCATACACTTTTTGTTTTGGAAGACTTAACTAATGTGACGTTTAACACCGATGACCTGCCTAAATCTCTACGCAATAGTCATCGTTCGTGGGCATTCTTTCAGCTGGAATCTTTCTTAACGTATAAGACTCAGGCTATTCAAAGTACTGTTTTGAAAGTGAGTCCAGCATTCACCTCACAACGCTGTCCCAAGTGTGGGCTGGTTGAGAAAACCAACCGGCATCACGATACTCACGAATATTGGTGTAAACAATGCCAGTATCGTTGTAATGATGACCGATTAGGAGCCATGAATATTGCAATGCTTGGGCAAGACTGGTTGAACGGTGTCAAGCACCCAAAGATTAAGAAGCTAACAACTGCTGGGTAAACCTGGCAGTTAAACGGGTAGCTGTCAATTACCCGATGATGTTGCCACTACGAGTAGGAGTGCTTAATGGGCATGTTAGACTACTGTGTCGCAAGACACGTGAGCGACAAGCCTCTGAATTCATTCAGGGGCAATTGACGAAAAAACTTGCACCCATCGCTTTAACGCTGGCCACCGCACTCGGGCTACTGGTAGTTGGCCAACCGGCACCAGCTCAGGCCAAAACGATTAACCTTTACGGTGTCTTTACGCCAAAGATGAAGCTTAAACACCAAGTTCCTAAGTCCGTTCGTGGCACCTGGTACGCCTATAACAAGAAGCTCAAGAAGAACGTCAAACTAACCTTTACCAAAACGGCCGTAATTGAAACCACTAAGACTCATAAACGGCAAACCATCAAGTTAGCCAAAAAATCGTTCCAAGCTGGCCGCGTCGACTTTAGAACTGTCACGCATGGCTGGTATCGTTACCAATATTATCTTCCTAGCACCGAAGATTTCAAATCAGGTATACTCCGGCCAGCAACGTATAAACACAAGCAGGCTTTGCTCTGGTACCCTGATGTTCTCGGCAAACACAGTTTGGTTGTCTACACCCACGCCAAGCAGAAACACGCTATTTACCGTTCAGCCAAACCATTTACAATCGTTAACTTCAACCCTGGCAAATAAGCCATTCAAAAACGCATTGTCCACTTAATACGGCGGACAATGCGTTTTTTATGACTCGTTTGATATCATATCGGCCTAAATGATACCGAAAGGGACCGAAATATTCCGAAGGTTCTCGCTTACTTAACTAACCACACACCTAATCATGGGCCGCCAACCACCGCGTCAACCGTTCAAAATAAGCAGTCGGCTCGTCAATGAAGGCCATGTGCCGACTGTGGGCAAACAGCGACCACTCTGCATGCGGCAGGTGATCGACCATTGTCTTGGCAACTAGTGGCGTGCTCAAATCGTTGGTGCCGCTGGTCACTAGTGTTGGCGTGGTGATTTCCGCCAGTTTGTCCGTGTAATCATAAGCCTGTAGCGTCCCAGTTGGGCAATACTCGTTCGGGCCCCAGGCCACGTTGTAGGCCGCGGTACCAGAACGCTTAGGCCGCCGCAAGAATTCGGGGGACTTGGCCGTCACGGGCCCAGCTGCATGGGCCAGCATGTACCGCTCATTCGCCGCCAAATATGCCGGCACCGTGTAATTGCCACTGACCTCGGCTTGGGCGATTGCCGTCTGGTCCGCTGAAGCCATGAACCGAATCATCCGGTGCTGTTCCTGTTGCCAGAGCTTGGCCGAAGAGAGTGTACTGGCTAGAATCAGGCTCTGAATTCCTGCTGGCTGGTGGTCACACAGGTAAATAATGGCCAGCATGCCACCCCAAGATTGGCCGAGCAAGTGGACGCGTTTCAGCCCCAAGTAGTCCCGTAACGCCTGCAATTCTGCCATCCAAGTTGGTGCCTGCCACAGGCTGTCGTCCACTGGCATAGAAGACCGCCCACAGCCCAACTGGTCATACATCACAACTGGCCGACCGGTCTGCGCCGCCAACTGATCAAACGCTTCAAAATAGTTATGCGTCGACCCCGGTCCGCCGTGTAACAGTAACAAGGGCGTTGGCCCGGCCTGTAAGTCGCCGACCACGCGGTAATAAGTTTGGTACTCGCCAAACGGCATGAATCCTTCTTGAATGTCCATCTTAGTTCGTCAATCCCTTCTGGGCCACCGCTCACTCGGCAGCAAATCCTATGTAATTCGCTAACTTAGCCTAGCTTACCACAACCATGGCCACTAGAACTTACCGTAGTGCGTCTAACCTAAAAACACCCCCATTCTCAGCATGGATTCTCGCTGAAAATAGGGGCGTTTAGCTATTCTTTGGGATGTTTCACATGAAACATTACCGCCGGCGAATCTGTTGCATGTGGTTTCTGGCCTGCTTCATTTCCTTCTTACCACCGAAGAACCGTTGAATCTTGGCGTTTTCCCGTTCTCTGGCGCTCATGTCACTATAGCTCATTTCCAGCTCAAGCTTGCGGTAACTGGCTAAACGTTCGGCGTTCAGGTCACCCGCCGCAATGGCCGCCTGCACCGCGCATCCTGGTTCCGTTTGGTGGGTACAGTTACGAAATTTACACTGACCCACCAGCGCGGTGATATCCGCAAACGCCTTGGTCAGGTCCCCGCCCTGGACCTGGAGTTCCCGCATCCCCGGGGTGTCGATGACCACGCCACCACTCGGTAACCGCAACAACTCCCGCGCCGTGGTGGTGTGCCGACCCTTATCATCCGTCCGAATTTCTCGGGTGACCAACGTCTCGCGGCCCAGCAAACTATTGATCAGCGTGGACTTGCCAACACCAGACGACCCGATAAATGACACGGTTTGATTGCCCGTCACGTAGGCCCGCAAGTCCGCGACACCCGCTCCCGTGGTGGCGGAGCACGTAATCACGTCCACGCCCAGCGTCACGTCGGCCAACGCCGCCAATTTTTCAGCCACATCGGCACACAGGTCGGCCTTGGTCAGGACGACGACCGGCACGGCCCCACTATCCCAGGCCATCGTTAGATACCGCTCGAGGCGGTGCCCGTTAAAGTTGGCATTCAGCGACATACAAATGAAGATGGTGTCGACGTTGGCCGCAATCAGCTGACCGGCACCGGTTTTGCCAACAGCTGCTCGTTCCAGCACACTCTGGCGGGGTAAGACCTGCTGAATCACGGCCAATTGGTCGTCCGGGGACACGGTCGTCAACACCCAGTCTCCCACCGTTGGCAGATCCGTGGCGACCTTCGTTGCGTGCCGGAATTTCCCGCCTAGTTCAGCGGCGACTGGTCCGGTGGCGCTGATGACTTGGTAGGTTTCTCTATGTTGCTCGGTCACCCGGGCCAGGGTCAACGTCGGTTCCGTCGCCGCCAGTTGAGCGATTCGCTCAGTTAAGCCATACGCGTTTAAATCAGTTTTCAACTCGTTCAAATCCTTTCGTTCGTGACGGTACCCGAAAGGCTGACGACAAAAAAGGCGCAGTCGTGACTGCACCCCAAAAATTTTATGAGGGCGCAGATGTCTATTTCGTCGTTCAAGCATTTGCGGGCACACTAAAGTCAGCGGTGTTTGACCACTTTCTTAGCAACCTGCGTAACGCCTATTGAACGACTGACATCTGGCAATTCCTCCGATATATTAGTTGTTGGTAGATTATCACGGAATGAATTCCGCGTCAATTGACCGTTAGTTGACTACCCTAACGCCTGCAAATCCGCGGCCGAATACGCATAATCCACGTGCGCCATCCCCGGCACCTCATCCCACGGAACGGGATAGCCGGCCCCATGCGCGCAGAACACGGAGTCCGGCGTATTGGGGAGGTCGGCGACGGGCGCGTAGTCCTGGGCCGCCACGATTTCCGCTTGATTATGACACGGTCGATAGCCATCGACCAGGCATTCCAGTTGGCCCTGACCATGTGTGTAAGCCAAGACTTCCTGCGAGTATCCCTGCATTTCGGCGACGGGAGCTGTCCCAGTCAAAACGACCATGCCGTCGGGACTAGCGGTGTCGTCCGGCGTATCAAACTGCCCATGGAGCCGTTGAATATCGTTCATCGCCCGACCCACCTGGTCCTGGCCAACTTCCAAGCGGAATTGGTACCAAGGTTCCAGGAGTTGGCAGGCGCCTTGTTCGCGCAACATCATCAATCCCTGTCGTACGGCGCGCCACGTGGCTTCCCGGAAGTCTCCACCGACCGAGTGGACGATGCTGGCCCGCCCCGTCACCAACGTGATGTTCACGTCGGTGAGTGGCGAACCCGTCAAGACCCCCAACTGCTTCTTGGCGCGCAGGTTGGTGAGTACCTGATGTTGCCAGTTCTTACCCAGCACTTCCAGTGAGCAGTTGGCGGCAAACGTTAAGCCACTGCCCCGCGGTGCCGGCGTCATCAGGAGGTGGACCTCTGCGTAGTGCCGCAGCGGTTCGAAATGACCAACGCCCTCGACCGCCTGGGTAATCGTTTCCTGATAGAGGATGCTCCCCTCGCCAAATCCAATGTCCAGGTCAAACCGATCATGGAGCATCTGTTGCAAAATTTCTAACTGAACGGCGCCCATAATCTGGACCCGAATTTCCTGGAGCTGGTTGGACCAGGTCACGTGAAGCTGTGGGTCCTCATCCTCTAATTCCTGCAGCACCGTCAGACAATGATGTAGGTCGGCGCCCCGTGGATCCACGGCATAGGTCAGCACCGGCTGAATCTCCGGTGTCCGGGCCGCCGCCTGCTGTCCCAAGCCCTGTCCTGGATGGGTGCCCGTGAGATTGGGAATTGCACAAACTTCCCCCGCAACCACCTTAGGCTGAATCGTGAACTTGCTCCCATTGTAGACACGGAGCTGATTCACTTTTTGCTCGTCTAAAATGACCGCCTTGTTCGCCAACTCACCACCGGTCACCCGAATCCAGGTCAGCCGTTCGTCCTGGTCGTGAGAAATCTTAAAAACCTTGGCGCCAAATTCAGCCGGATAGGTGTTCTCTTGTGTCCAGTAAGACAATCCAGACAAAAAATCATCCACGCCGTCTAATTTCAAAGCTGCACCGAAGTAACAAGGGAAGACTTTTCGTTGCTGAATCATGCGGCGAACCGTGTCATCACTGAGATCTCCGGTCTCCAAGTAGTCCGTCAACACCGCGTCATCTTGCATGGCGACGTCTTCGGCTGACTCGTCCGGTAAGCTCGTCCCCGCGAAGGCCACACAACCCGCAGAGAAGGTCTCCTGCAGCTGACTCAAGACGCGCTCGCGGTCTGCCGTGGGGGCATCCATTTTATTCACGAAAATAAACGTTGGCACCTGGTAGTGGTCGAGCAACCGCCATAGGGTCCGCGTGTAGCCCTGAATGCCGTCGGTGGCCGAAACCACCAGGACGGCATAGTCCAGGACGCTGAGCACCTGTTCTGTTTGTGAGGCAAAGTCCACGTGTCCCGGGGTGTCCAGCAAGGTGAGGTGCAGGTCGTCATGCGTCAAACTGGCCTGGTGAGAAAAGATGGTGATGCCGCGTTGTTTTTCCAAGTCGTCCGGATCCAAGAAGGCATCCCCATTGTCGACTCTGCCCAGTTGCCGCACCGCGCCGGACTGGTACAGTAACGCTTCCGATAGCGTGGTCTTGCCGGCATCAACGTGGGCAACGATTCCCGCTACGATGTGTTTCATGTTAGTGTTCTCCTTTTATTGGCTTAACGTTTCTTATGTTTGCGCCGTTTGCGGGCTTCTTTAAATGAAAGCACGTTGCCGGTCTTCTTCTGTTGTTTAGGTTGCCCCGTCGTGAGGGCCGCAATCAGTTTATCTCCTGCTTGGGGTGCCATGTAGCCGGCGTCTTGCAGGACGTGAGCAATGGCGCGCATCAACTCCCGCATGCCATCTGGATCTGGCGTGGCGTCCTGAATCCATCGGCCAAACTCCTGCCAGATGGCTGGCGTCGACTGCTCCAACGTGATGAGGTGCTGACTATATAACATATCAGCAACACCGGCAACCATCGCCAGCGTATTCTCAGCTACCTGCCACTGCTGAGATAGCTGATAGTCTTGTCGACGTAACCACACTTGTAAGCCCACCACGATGCCAAAGACGTGCGCACTATCGGCATCGTCTTCCTGCCATTTTCGCCCGTCATAGGTCATAACGTGATGCTTTCGCAGGTAGTCTTGTCCTGGATCTGGCTCATACCTTTCCGCAAAGGTGTAGAGCAGATCATCGTCATCCAGCAGGAGGTTATATTCGTCAGCCGTCAGGTCAATGCCATCTGGCAGACGCATACCACCCTCGTATTTGCTATCTACCAATCCGCCTTGCGCTTTGATCTGTTCTAGAAAGGCTCTGACTGCCGCTTCGTCCTCGATGTCGATGCCCTGAGCAACCATGGCATTAAAGATTTGTTTATCCGGGCCGAAATTACTGTCATCCTTGGCCCGCTCAATCGTTTCCGGTGTAAGGTCCGTCAAATACCGTTGATACGTGCTGGCCTTCTTCGCGTTTAACCAGCCCTGCTCACCGGCGAATTCTAGCAAATGACCCATGGCCGGAATTGTCAGGGACAGTTCTGCCGCCGTCAAATCTAAATTAGCGACGACCTCGTCCAACACCCCGGCCAGCACTTTCTTACTCCAACTTTTCGGTGTCTTGCGGTATTTATCATACCCCTGCGTCACGACATACGTTAATAGTCTATCCAGCTGGTCTTCTGTCACGCCTGTCGCTTGATCCTGCGCCCATGCAGGACTGGTGAGGTACGCAGTTAACCAGTCTTGCGTGTAACGCTGAATGTCGTTCGCCGTGCGCTCCTGCCATTGTGCTAGCCAAGGTTGATCCGGAATTGGATCCTGGACTGATAGGGCATCCACATCAATCGGACTCCCATCCATCCCCGTCACCACTTCGAACTCTTTTAGAAATTGACGAATCGGTTTTACCTGCAGCTGGCTTTCCTTAGCCTTCGCCCAAAACAATAAGAACGGTTTTAACACGCTGTAGTTTAGCTTCAAAATTGTCAGGGCCAGCGGATCACTATCTTGTTGGGCCTGCTGATTCAAAACAGTTAATCCTTCCGCTACCATTTGGTTATCCCATTGGCAAGCATCAACGTGATTGACCTCCTGGAGCATACTTGTAAAGGTAAACACAACTTGCTTCACAATTTGCTCCGGATACATCTCTAAGACCTTATACGCCGTGGCAGCCCGAAAAGTGGGCCATGCCGTTTCAATGTCACTACTTGTCATACGATTCCCTCCCGAATGGTAAAACATCGTTACCGTTAAAAGTCATTACGCCAATCTTACCGTAACTACCGATAGAATGCACCTGCTAGGACCAATCTAAGAAAAAAGGACAGCCGCATCGACTGCCCTTACGAGGTTATTTGATTAGTGTTTCGCAAACTGCCGCGCCAATTTCTTAGTGGCGTAGTATTGATAATTGACGTATTTCTTATTCGCGGAAACTTGCTGGACGACGGTGACCTTGTGTCCTTTGATCTTCGTTGTGGTCTTCCGATAGTACCCGGCCAGTGGTAGGGTAACGTTACGATTCCACGGCGCTACCTTCACCAAGCCATGATGCTTCGTCGCGTAAGCCCATTCTAGATGGCCCTTCTTCGTGCCGTTGAACGGTAATTTATGGGCATGCAACGGGAAGCCAACAAAGTTTTTGGTCACGTTGGCTTGGAAATAGAATCGCTTGGCCGTGAAGCGAACCCCGTTGTAGTAGTGATACCCATCGATTTTCCCGGCATCCGCGTACCAGGTGCCGCGTAACTGTTTGGGAAAGGTCTTCAGGGTAGTCTTGGCTTTGGCATGGCCAGTGGTTGCTGGCGTCAGCACTACCCCGGCAACGCCTAGCGTTAGGGTCAGGAGTGTCGCGGTCACGAGAGTCGTCAGTTTCATGGGAATTCCTCCATTTATTAATAATTATTTTTTAGTGACCTTGGTAAAGACATCTGTGCGAGCTGGATTAAACGCCGTCAGTACGAGCTGGGTCTTCCCCTTCAGCCGCCGTTGCTTGAGCCAGATGCTTTGGTTGGGGAAGGCCATATCGTTTAACCGATAATGGGCCTGCCAATGGCCACGCGTCCCCGTTAAGGTGAAGGTCCGCTGATTGATTGGCTTGGTCTGTCGCAGCTGATACCGGAATTTATCCTTCGCGTGCAGCGCTTGAGTCTTCGTCCGCCCGATTCGTTCCCGCCAGGTCGTGGCCGTGAAGATTTCTACGCCATAACTCTTGCTGTCGCGGTAGTGGGTCACCCAGGTGCCACGCAGGGCCTTGGGCACGACAGCCAGCTTGGTCGCCGCATTGGCCGTCGTTGGTTGTCCCACACTGAGCCCGGCCACCATTAGGCCCACCACGAGCAGGCCGCGTTGCCAGTTTTTTGTCATTTTCTTGTCCTCCCCATTTTCTGAAATAAATGTGCCCCTTAACTAGCTCCGGTTAGTCGTGAGGGCCACGCTTAATTTCAGAATACGCTTTCACATTTTAGCGGTCAACGCTTATCGTTCGGGAGTTTGTGGCGGATGGGCTGGTCGACATTTGGTGTCGGATTGATGGTGTTTTATTGCGTTTTTAATTAGGAAAACATTAGTCCTACCCATCAAAAAACGCCATAAAAATAGCCGACATCCCTGTCGACCATTTCATATCATTCATTTTATGATGGTGCCATCGTAATGGTCCAATCAAGCGTCGAAGAATAACTCCCCGTGTAGATAGCCTGACTAGCCATGTTCAATATTAATTTCTGCCCGTGATCTGAACTGAGCGAGCCCACTGTCATCCCAGGACCGGAATACTGAACGGTTTGTGCTTTGTCCGTTAACGGCATCGCCGAACTCCCATTGGAATAACTCAGGGTGGCATCCAACGTGTGACTGCCATCACTGGTTCTAAATGGCGTTGCTTGACTCAGCGTGATCGTTGTCCCCGTCTTGGTCCGCCGATCGTCAGAAATGGCCAATAAGTCGCCGCCACCTTCAACTTGACCTTCAATGTCCTGATTGACGTTGGCATAGGAGAGTGATCCGAAAGTGACATTCCCGGCCTTCGCCGTCAGCGTATTGGCTGAAAAGTTCATGCTTAGGTTTTGACTTTGGTAGGTATCCAGCATGGTACCTGCTGTTTTATCATCGTAGCCGTCTACTTTCACATTAGTTGTAAAATCTGTGTTCGTTGTCTCTAGTGATTGAAAATCAATTTTGTACTTATGTGTTTGTTGGCTACTAAAATCGATTCGATCTGATTTTAATGCAGTCCCTTGGACCAAATAGTAATCATAACCGCCAGAACCATTATCTTCGGGCTTTGCCGTATTATTGACTAACTTATCGTCAATGTAGAAGAACGTGCTGCCAATATTTTCAGGTACCTTAATCTTCAGGACACCACCTTGCAGCGTGGAGTCCGGGTTAGAATCCGTAATGGTCCCTGAAACTTCAACGTTGTCACCAGCAACAATGTTACTCAAGTAAGTGTCGGTGTTCCCAGTATTATCCGTCAAGTCCGTAATTTTACTGGTAATTGACACCTTAGGAGATGTACTGAACATCACGTTAAGATTAGCTGTGTTCGTGGTAATCGTCTTTGAATTAGAGTCCGAAGCAATCGTCACTTCAGCGTAGTAGCTCGCACCATCGTCCGCTGAGGTCGTCGCCGGCGTTGTGTACGTCAAGCTGGTTCCACTGGCAACCTTAGTTGCGGTACTGCTGCCAGGAGCCTTACGGTACCAAACAACAGATTTAGGTGCCGATGGGAATGTCCCTTGGACCTTGAAGGTCGCGGTCTTCCCCGCATCAACGGTTTGGTCGTCCAACCCACCACCAATTTTAATATCAACAGAATCGCTCTTGGTCGTGCCATCGTTGTTTTTAATGGTCCCGGTGATGGTCACTGTTCCAGACTTACCGTCTTTATTGGCCGTCACGGTCCCATCATCCTTATCAACTGAAGCCAAGCTTGGATTACTACTACTCCAAGTCACACTCCCAGTCGCATTAGCTGGCGTTGGTGTCGCATGCACATTGGTTGTTGCGGCATTATCTTGATTATTGTAAAGGTAATTGTCATCCGCCTTAACCGACAAACTTGTCGCATTGACGGGATCACCTAAAGCCGTAACCGAAGCAACTCGCGAATAGTAATACATGCTCTGTGTAAATGGTGGAATGAAGAGGTAATACCCAAAACGTTCCTGATAATACGTCGTTCCTGGCGTAGTTGGTGTAACTGTTAAGCTGGAACTCGTTGCCCCTTTGATTGATTGCCAACTCGCCCCTGAATCAGTTGACTGGTACCACTGAAAATGATTATACGCCAAGGGATTAAACCAGGTATCCATAAACGAATACCCAACCCCAGTCGTTAACGTCTTAGACGTCCCCGCCGCCGTATACTCATCCTGTGGCTGCAGCCGAAAGCCTGTACCCGTGTACCAAAACAAAAAACTACTAATATCTGGTGTTGGTGTGCCGTAGCCGGTGACCGCGGCTTCCGCGACCGGCGCACGCTTTGTGCTATTGAAAAATCCGCCAGCAACGAACAATGCTGCTAACATCAGCAACACACGCCCTAATTTTTTCTTTGTCATAGCATCGTCTCCCTTTACACACGCGAAGAGTGCCCTGGCAGCATTTCCTAAATTAGCCGCCTTGACGTTTCCGTGTACCCACTACCTCAATTGACTCCATCAATTTAATTCTCAACCTAAAATTACTATGATAAAAAGTTCAACCAAATAGTGGTTAAAACCGTCACACTTTGCGGTCATTAATGCCTAGTCCATTACCCAATAAGTCCTGACGATCATTCGTTTGCCAACCTAGTTTTTAGCAAACATCTGATGTCTATGTGAGATTTCGTCAATCAGCCATTTCTGGTGTTACAAATTAACGACTCTGTCTGGTTTTATTATACTTTTTATTTTTAACAAATACCATTTTAATCGTAAATTATTTTAACAATTTAAGCATAAGATAGCCGTTATTGATTGACAAAAAGCGGCCAGCCCTACGCGTAGTAAGACTAGCCGCTTTTTTAATCGTCACAGGTAACGATGTTTCACGTGAAACTTTTACACACTAGGAACTGTCGCAAACGTCCAATTTAGTGTTGCCGTATAGTGGCCAGCCTGGTAGGCGGCATATAGCAGCTTCAGATTCAGGTGCTCACCTTTAGCCCCAATTGACTGAACCGCAATCCCGGCCCCAGCATTGATGACGGTTTGGGCAACGTTCGACAGTGGATAGGACAGCGAGCCACTGTCGTAGAACAGGTCTGCCGCCAAGGGCCGGTCGCCACTGTAAAAGGGGGTGCTCTGTTGGAGTTGAACGGCCACCTGGTCGCGCCGGCGTCGATTGTCCCTGACGTCGAGCAGGTTCCCACCGTCCATGACTTGACCCGCCACCGTTTTACCTAGACTGGTTGTATCCAGCGTTCCAAAGGTGATGGGATGGGCCGTTGCGTCGATAACGCCGTCCGTAAAGTTCAGTCTGAGGCTGGGCCCACTGTAAGTTCCCAGCGGTTGATTGTTCTTGTCACTTCCCCGCAACCGCAAGCCGGTGGTGTAGAGCTGGTTAGTCGTGATGGGGGAGGTGAAATCAATTTCGTAATCGTAACTACCGAAAAGTACCTGGCTGAAGTCAAGACCACTAACCGAAAATATCGTCTCTGACCCGACCGTTTGCTTAGCAACTGCCTGGTCATTCCCATTAAGTTTAAACTTCAGCTGATTACTCAGACTACTAGGCAGTTCAAACGTTAATTCCCCGCTGGCCATCGTCGAATAAACCCAATTGGCATCTATGATGGTCCCTGTAATTTTGCATTCATCACCCTGCACGATATTCGTTAAATTATGGGCAGTGTCATCGTTTCGAATCGGATTAACGGACCCAGACAATTGTTGTGCAGTGGTGTTCGCTTCCGCCGCGGCCGTTAAATTTTTCATGTCACTGGTAATGGTGACTTGCGGCACCGTGCTTGGATTAACTGTTAGTTCAGCTCGACGCGTCTTGATTGTCTGCGTCTGCGGCTTTTCCTGTTCATCTAACATGGTAACCGTGACCTCAGCGTAATACAGGGCGCCCTTGTCGGTTAACGTGGTCACGGGAGTCTGGTAATCCAGGCTCTGCGTGTTGGCCACAATTTTATCATCCTTAGTTTTAGCGTCAACTCGGTGCCAGGCAACGTTGTCCGGCTTCTGATCGATATTCCCTAGTACGTGGAAATCGGCGGACTGCCCCTCCGTAACCGTTTCATCTGCCAAACCACCACCAACGGTCAGTGTGACCGAATCGCTCACGTCGGCAAGACCATCATTTTGGACGGTCCCCGTGATGGTCACCTGACCATCCTTGCCTGATTTATTTGCCGTGACCTTCCCCGTTTTAGCATCCACCGCCGCGATAGTCGGATCACTACTGGTCCAAGTGATATTTCCCGTCGCGTTCGCTGGCGTCGGCTGACCGTGAACGAACGTCGAGGCCGCCACATCCTGATTGTTGTATAGATAGTTATTATCAATTGAAACTTTGACCGCACTGGCATCGATTGGCGCCGGTAGGGTTGTTACTGCGGCTACTTTAGAGAAATAAGTGTTCGTCACTGGCCAAATAGGCAAGACAGTGTAGTACTGAAACGAGGCTTGGTAATAGACGGTACCTTCCTTCGAGGGCGTCACAATCAAATCCGGTGTTGTCCCATACTTATCAGAGGCTTTATTGCCATCTTGTGCTTTGGTCCAATTCTTACCACCATCAACTGACTGGTACCACTGAAAATGATCTTTAGCTGTCAGATTAAATATTGCCCACATCGAGTGCGCCGTATCGGTCGTCAACAGCTTGGCATTATTAACATAGGTATAGCGGTCCTCCGGTTGTAAACTGAATCCCGTGTTCAAATAAAACCCAAATAACCCAAACGGCGCAGCGCTAGGCGTCCCCTTCCCCGGCACAGTCGTAGTCGCCGCTTCCGCTTGCACCCGCGAACGTGGGCGACGTAAGACCCCGATTGCCAATACCACCAATAACGCCGCCACCAGTAGCTCCTGCCATTGTTTCCTTGTCATCCATCGTCGCCCTTTCTCCCCGAACTAATTTTAGTAAATCGCTTGTTTTGCTGGATTATAAGTAAATATCATTGACCACTTTGTTTCAATTCAATGGTTAGTCGCCCATTATGTTTTTCGCAATAGTTACCAGTAGTCAACTTATCTAGCCCCATTATAGTTACCGTAATCATTAAATACCACCACTAGGTATAAAATATTTTTATTATCTACAATTAATCGTTTTACTGCACAGAAAAAACGCGTACCAGGATACGATACGCGTTGCGACAGTTAGTTTCGTTATTTTGAAGTTTATGCGCCCTGCTTTGAAAGTCTGGGGTCAAGTTATTAGCAACCAATAGACCCCTGGAGTAAACTCAAGGCATCAACTAAGCCAAAAGATTTAGGTGACGATACATTTGGCGGGTTAAACCCGTGTCAGCCGCAGGGCTGGTGAAAATGGGCTCAGCCGTGGGAATTACCTTAGCGGGTCTCTCGCTTAGGTAATTGCTATCTTTGAGACGCGCTTTCCGGCTCAAAGTAAGTCTGGAGACCGCTCTTCGGCTCCAGACGTGCGCCCACAGCGTCACGGCCCAGTTTTCACCAGCCCGGAGGCGTAAGTAACAACCGGTTTAACCCGCGTCAAACGTATCGCCAGGGAGCTTGAGCAGGCGTGGCTTGCTGAAGTAGTACCCCTGCTTCAACCGGATGCCCAACCGCTTACTCAGCACACTGTCCTCGTGATCCTCAATACCTTCCAGCACCAAACGCAACCCATACTCTGCCGTTATGGCGCGCCAGAAATGGACCTGCTGCTGAATCTTGGGATCACTGAAACCTTGGTTGAAGTTTTGTAACGCAAATTTAACTTCGGACGCCAGCGGCAATAAATCCTGGATGTCTGTGAAATAATTATCACCCGTGCCGACGTCATCCAGTGACAGTTCCATCCCCTGATCAATGAATTTTTTCAGCTGGGGAATCAGGTCTTGAACCGCATACTTTTGTGGTCCATCATCTTCGGTGAGTTCAACGACCAAGCGCGTCGGATAAATCTGTTCCTGGCTTTTCGTGATGGCGGACGCAATTGACGTCGTCATTAATTGCTCACGGTTAACGTTTACTGAACAATAACGCACTTTAGGTGACAGAACCTTCGTGGTTGCCACGAGCAGGTCTGCCACAATTTGTGGGTCGATAGCGGAAAAGGATTCCGGTAAACGCCAACCGTCAGGGGTCAATTGCTTCATCAAGAGTTCATAGCCAAAAACTGTTTTCGTTTCCGTATTAATCTGTGGTTGCACAAAATACCGATAGATTGGTTCCAAAAAATACTACCCCCTCATAAACAATTTGCATTGCTTTACCTTACTGAACAGTATACTATAATGAAGTCAATTAGTAATAGAAAGAAATGATTAATCTTATGAAAGTCGTCGTCATCGGCTGTACCCACGCAGGTATTGCTGCGGTCAAACAAATTTTAACTTATTATCCCGACGCTGAAATCACCGTTTATGAACGGCAAAACACGATTTCATACCTGTCCTGTGCCACGTATTTACATATTGAAGGCACCGTGGAAGCCCTTGCCGACGCGCGTTACGCCGAGCCCGCAGACTTCGTTAAGCAGGGTGTGAACATGGCCACCAATCACGACGTCATTCGCATCAACGCGAAGACCCACTGCTTGTTGGTCCAGGATTTAATTACCAAAAAAATCGAACGCGACACCTACGATAAACTCATCATGGCCACCGGTTCCGTCACGGCTATCCCCGCCATTTCCGGCGTGGAGAATCCCAAAGTCCTGCTGTGTAAAACCTACGACGAGGCCCACGACCTGTGCACCTACGCCGCTGGTCAGCAGAGTGTCGCCATCGTTGGCGGGGGCTACGTCGGCGTTGAGCTGGCTGAAGGCTACGCGACCTCTGGCTATCAAGTTCTGCTGATTCAGAAACCAGCACATTTGCTCAACACTTACGTCGAACCGGCCATCGCGGACAAAATTACTGCGCTCTTAACGGCCAAAGGGGTTCGCGTTTTAACGAACACGGTTGTGACCTCCTTTCAGGACGCTGAGAACGACCAGCTCTTGATTGAAACCAACCACGACAACTACCACGTCGACATGGCCGCTATTAGTGCCGGCATGATTCCCCAAACGGATCTCCTAGCCGGCCAGGTCAAGATGGCCAAGAACGGCGCGATTTTGGTCGACGACTACCTGCAGACCTCCGACCCCGATATTTTTGCGGCCGGCGATGCGGTGCTCAGTCGCGATAATCCGTCGACCGGTGTGACCTACGCCCCACTGGTCTCCACAGCCGTGCGGCAAGGTACCGTCGCCGGCATCAACGTCGGAGACCGGCGTTTACGGACGCTGGGCACCCAGGTCACCACGGGCATGCAAATTTTCGATTACACCATGGCTTGCACCGGATTGACCCTGGCACAAGCGCAGACAGCGGAACTGAACGTCGGACACGTCGAGTATACCGGCACGTACCGACCAGGCTTCATGCCAGACTCCCATCCCATCACGGTGGAGTTGCTGTACGACCGCAATAATCGTCAAATTCTTGGCGCCCAGTTGCTCTGCAAACATGACGTTTCCCAGGCAGCCAACACGGTATCCGCGCTGATTCAAAATGGCGGGACCATTGACCAACTGGCCTTGCTAGACATGCTGTTCTCGCCTAATTTCAACGAACCGTTTAACTACCTGAACTTGGCGGGCCAAATGGCCGTGGAACAGGAGAATGGCTACTGGCGGAGCTAAAAACAATTAGATTGAGTTAGACTAAAAAGTCTGTTACCACTAGATGCACAATCTAGTGGCAACAGACTTTTTTAACATCGCAAATCACTGTCGCTTTAATTAACCTGTACGGCCGAATTAAGTTTACGGCGATTACACAGATAAAGAATGGCTGTTAGCGGAACAATCACTAACATCACTGGGTAAAAGTAGTTGAGTGGGAAAATAGTTGGGAGAATTCCCCCAATAATGGGACCAAGAGACATCCCAATATCACTACCCAAATAGTAAGTCGCGTTCGCCAGTCCCTGTTCTTCTATGGGCGCTAATAAGAGCGAGGTAGACTGGGAAACCGACACCATTACCCCAAACCCGACCGCCATTAAACCGGCTGCCAAAATCATCTCAAAGTTATTTCGCATGATGGTGAGTAGGATGATATATCCGATTGTGGCAATGATACAGACAGCAAACCAAACGCCAAATGAAATCGTATCGAAATAATTTTTCAGCAGCATGCGAATCACAATCAACGCCAGCGAATAGCATAGGAAAAATAGGCTCACCGTAACGTTCAAATGGCGTTCTTGCACGTACATGACAATATCTGCTTGGGTAACGAAGTAGGGAATCGACAGTAGTGAAAAAATAATGGCCACTGGTAAAGCATCACGTTGAATAATTTTGAAATGGTGATCTTTTGCGTCAACGATTGGTTTGGCACGGTCGTCAATGAATTGGATGGCAACGACCATGGCCACTGCGCTCACGGCTGCCAGGCTGAGAATGAATTGATAGCCGAGCAGTTGATAGAGACTGATGGCTAGAGCCGGCGCAATCGCCATGGCCAGCGCGTTTAACAGGCCGTAATACCCCATCGCTGCGCCCAGATGTTCGCGTGGCACTAGGAAGGCCATCCAGGTCGCTAGGCAAATGGTACATAGAACGAAACCGACCCCATTGACGATTCTAAAGGTTAATAACCAAGAGACGTTGCCGGCAAATAGGTAGCCAAAATCACTAACCGCACACAAACTCCCCCCAATTAGGGCTAGTCGATATTTAGAAATGCGATCGGTTAAGTTTCCAGCAAAGGGTCTTAACAACATTGACGTGATACTCATAATCCCCACAATGATACCAGCAAAAGCACTATTAATCCCTAAATTACGAGCATACCCATTCATTAGTGGATTAACTGCCTGAATACTAAATTGATAAAAGAAAGTTGCTAACATGACGCAAACAATGTCTTTTGAAAAAAACGAAAATTTCTTGGTCAAAATCTAATCCTCTCTGTTGAACCCCCCTGTAATCAAATAAAAAAGGCGTTTTTAACCGCATTTTTACGCACTCTTATGGCCGAGCAATACCTTTAAATAGCTGTAGCACGGTTTGAGCATGTTCATTCCCTTGATAAGGCCGCTGACCAATATCCTTGATATTTAATTGGTCTGCCTTCACTGGTGACCATAGCTTTTCAGGGTGGTCAGTCGCAAAGCTCAGCAACATTTGACTAATAAAGTTATCACGATCCAGTTGTTCTTGACTGGCATCAGGGGCGGCTTGGCCGACAATCCCATACATATCAGTGCCATGATAAGCGGGTGATCCTTCGGCCGGCCCCACACTCAATTGATAAACGCGCCCACCTGCTTGCGCATGATCATGAGCTTCCCGAATAGCCGGTAAGGTGAAGTTATAATCCGTAAAGAAGCGGGTCCGGACCTCAAGGGGCGTCTCTTTGCCGGCACCGCAATGTAAGGCGATGGCCTCAGCTTGTTTGCGAGGAATGTGGCAATCGTAAACCATTTCATCAATGACGGCTCCAATCGATTTAGGATCGACATTGTCTGGCATGTTAGCGGCGTACCAGCTTGCTTCGGCGGTGGTTGACGTGATGATTAGATCAACATCCTTATGCTCCCCACTCTTAATCACGTCAGCGGGATGCGCTTTTAACACACCATTTGGCAAAAACTCATCATCGACGATACCAATTGACAGAGTATTTAGATTCCCGCGTTTTAAAACGTCCGTTGGCAAGACTTGATTAACGGCATTCATCAATGCCTTAGTATCAACTGTTAATAACTGTTCTGGTGACGTTAGATCCAGTGTTTTTAACACTTTATCCGCCAACTCTTCCGCCCACCAAGCTGGAATATAACGGGCGGCATAACCAGAAAATGCAGCTAATCTTGTGTACAAGCCGTCTGCTTCAGGGACCGCTAAGAGCGTCAACAGTGAAAATGAGCCGGCACTATGGCCCGTAAGCGTCACCTGGCTGGCATCCCCACCAAAGTCCCCAATGTATTGCTGGATCCACTTTAGGGCAAGGACCATGTCTTGCAAGCCTAAATTACTGGCGTCCTTAAATTTTCCACCATACTGGGATAGCTCGAGCCAGCCAAGTGGTCCCAGACGGTAATTAATGGAAACACCGATCACCTTACCACTAGCGACTAGTCCCGATAAATCTGATGTGTCTTGCGAATTAGCACCGTATGTCCAACCACCACCGTGGATATAAACCACGACTGGCAGCTTTTCGTGCACATTATCTGGCGCCCAGATGTTTAAGTTTAAGCAATCTTCACTTTCACCCTTGTCTGAATTTAAAAAAGCTGGATCTGTTAACTGCAACGACGCTGGGCCGCTTTGATTATAGTCATGGTTGGGCTCAAACGGAACAAGTTGTGCCTTTTGGAACCGCTCAGCCGTACCATAAGGGACGCCAAGCCATTCCTGAACATTATCATTTTTTTGGTTAGGATGTGACATTTTAAATTCCTTCTTCCGCATTTTTCGTTGCTCTAAATCGGTATGATTTTATTGTAAACTGTCCCGTAACGTTACAGTCAAGGAGAATTTTAAAACGTAGGAGAACTGCTGTCTGTGTTGTGTTCTTCTTGGTTATTATCACTGGTGATGCGTAAAAAACTAGGGATAACGTTGTCCTTGATGGATGACGTTATCCCTAGCTTTTGATTCGATCATTACTTGTTAAAGTGACCCGCTAATTTCTTCGTGGTGTAATACGTGCCATTAACGTGTCCACCAGAAACTTCTTGAAGCACCTTAATCTTTCGGTTCTTGTAAGTCTTGGTTCTAACCCGATAGCCGCCTTCTAGTGGCAGCGTCACGCTCTTATTCCACAACCCAATGTGAATCGTGCCGTGTTGCTTTTTGGCGTAGATCCATAATCCGTTGTATTTATTCTTGTTATTGGGAAATGGTAGCTTGTGCGCATGCAGTGTAAACCGAGAAAAACTGGCAATATGATAGAATCGCATATCAACCGTTTTGGCTTTAATCTTCATAGCATTGCCGAACTTTCCCCCTGACGTATACCAGTTATGCCGAAAGGCCTTGGGAAAGGTCTTCAGCGTCGACTTGACCGCTGCCTGTGTGGTGTTGCCGGGTAACGTGACGACTCCGGCGAGTCCCAATCCGGTGGTGACCGTGATGAGGGCTAGTGCTTGGGTTAACTTCATAACTGAACGCTCCTTAATAGTACTTATGTGCCCGACCGTAGTAATGATTGATGCGATCATTGCTGTCCTTCATAATATCCGTTTGGTAATCCATCACTGCTAATTGAATTTCATTCCACTTTTCCATGCGTTCCGTTTGATAGTCCACGGAACTCTTGACACCTTCAATGGCCTCAGTTGTCGCCGCCACTGCCTGTGTAATTTCCGTGCTAGCTTGTTTAATCGCGCGCATAATGTCACCTTTAGCCGAGCGAATCTCATCAACCAACGTGTTCTTCAGCCGGTCGATTCGTTCATCCTCATCGACCAAGACCGTTGCTTCCTTCCAGCTTGAAGCCCGCCCGTTCATGAGTAACTTGTAAATTCGAAAGGCGTGCCGAACATCCTGTAGATCATCCATCGGAAAGTAAGTCGCATGGGTTTTCAAGGTTGCGGCATAGCCCACCAAATAGTTTTTGGTCTGGTCTGATTCGCCACTCATTTGCTCAAAATAAAGTCCCCGATTGGCATCTAAACTTTCACCATACTTGAACTGTTTTCGCAGCGATGCATCATCACAGTTATTCTCCTGACAGTACCGTTCATCTGCCCGCCGAATCCGTTTGCCTAAGGCTAGGATACGATGATTGTGATACATGGCCCAGGGTTGAGAAAAAGGCAGATGAAACTTGGCGGCTATGTATAACAGTGGGAAGCCCACCATGCCGATGATCATTAGTAATAGCAGTGGTAGTCCGGTAACTATCCAATTCATCAGAAAATTGTTATGGAAGGTTAAAATATAGCACGCCGCAAAGCTCACAACCGTCCCAATCTTAGCCACCTTGGTGCTCCGATTATTAATCGGCTTCGTTGTGGGCAAGCTCTTCACGTGGTGAGTTCGGCAGTAGGCAATCTCACCTGGATGTTGATTTAAATAGGCGTATTGTCTAAATTTATCATCTAAATCGCTCACGTGATTATTAAAGGCGTTCAAGAAGTTGTCTGTCTTTCGTTGATAGGCCGTATTTAAATTGTCCATCGCCACTTTTGTTGCGACAACTGTTTGTAAATGCTCAATCAATTCCGGTAGCGCCATTGCCTGCAGGGTTTGTAGCTTGTCGACGGTCCAATCGTGCTGGGCCATCCGCCACTCCCGTGATTTTTTGAGTTTCTCTGCCTCATGGTAAACCTGTTGAACGTCCGCGTTAGTCCGGACCTGTGCTTTCTCTTCGCTCATATTGCTGATTCCCTTCAATCATCTTAATTTTAACAACTCTCACTTTGTGCCAACTGATTATGCACCTATCGTACAATAATGGCATGACACATCATGTCGTTTGCTACTAGCAAGGGGATATTTTTTTATTTATGGAGGGGAAAACGACCGATACTGCCTAAAAAAATAGGAATAACGCCGACCTTGATGAACGACGTTATCCCTAGTTTTTGATTCGACTATTACTTGTTAAAGTGGTCCGCTAATTTCTTTGTGGTGTAGTACGTGCCATTAACATGTCCACCAGAAACTTCTTGGAGCACCTTAATCTTCCGGTTCTTATAAGTCTTGGTTCTGACGCGGTAGCTACCTTCTAGTGGCAGCGTCACACTCTTATTCCACAGGCCAATGTGAATCGTGCCATGTTGCTTTTTGGCGTAGATCCATAATGACTTATATTTATTCTTGTTGTTGGGAAATGGCAACTTGTGCGCATGCAGGTTAAATTTAACAAAGTCCGTGCCCATATTGTAGCGCATATAATCTGTCTTAGCCGTAATTTTCATGGCAGTACTACGCTTACTAGATGACCTATACCAGTTATGCCGAAAGGCCTTGGGAAAGGTCCTCAGCGTCGACTTGGCCGCCGCCTGCGTGGTATTGCCGGGCAACGTAACGACGCCAGCGAGTCCCAATCCGGTGGTAACCGTGATGAGGGCTAGTGTTTGGGTTAATTTCATTTTTCTCTCTCCTCCAGTTTATGTATTTGTTACAGGATTAGCGTACACCTCTGGCATGACACATGATGTCGTTTGAAAAAATTACCTGCATTTCATTCAAAAACGCCAGCTTCGGTACTCGTCCGAAGCTGGCGTCATTTTCATTTTTCAAATAGGTCTGGATCGATTCGGCGGTCCTTAAAGTAAAACTCACGGTCATGCGCATTGACTGGCCGGAGCACGTGGCACGGGTCGCCCACCGCCACCACGTTGTCCGGCAGATCCTTGGTGACGATGCTCCCCGCGCCCACGACGACGTTATCGCCAATCGTGATGCCCGGGAGCACGATGACGCCGGCGCCTAGCCAACAGTTGCGGCCAATGTGAATTGGCATGTTGTACTGATAATTCCGAGAACGCAGCTCGGCGTTGATGGGATGGCCGGCCGTGGCCAGCGTCACGTTGGGCCCAATCATGGTGTGATCACCGACGTAGATGTGGGTGTCATCGACCATGGTCAGGTTGAAATTGGCGTAGACGTTGACGCCAAAATGAACGTGATGCCCACCAAAGTTGGCGTGAAATGGCGGTTCCACGTAGCAGTTTTCACCCAGGTCGGCAAACAGCTCATGGAGAATCTCTTGCTGCTTCGCTGGCTCGCTCGGCCGGGTGTGGTTATAGTCGTAGAGCCGGTCGAGGTAGCGCTTCTGTTCCACTTCAATGGCGGGGTCGTCCGGTAGGTACAGGTCGCCGGTATGCATCTTGTCACGGTTAGTCATCAGGGTCATCCTTTCAGCTTTTGATACCGCTATCATACCATACTCCCAACCCCGGCAAAAACGCCCGGCCACAGACGAAATCCGTGTGGCCGGGCGCTCATTAATCATCGTGTTTCACGTGGAACATTAGCTATCTTGGCGGGTCGCTGCCAAATCAATTTCACGAATGTTAACTTCTTGCGGCATGTCATAGATAAATTTCACGGTCTGCGCCACGTATTTGGCATCCAACGTCAAGCCACCCATGGTCTGCTTCCAGGCCTCGTAATCCTTTAATGCCGCGGCATCGGTCACGTGGGTCAACAGTTCCGTCTCCCCTGCCCCGGGGGCTACCAATGAGATCCGGACATTATCGCCGGCGACCTCCTGGCGAATCGTTTCGGACAGGCCGTGGACACCGAACTTACTGGCAACGTAGGCCGCATGATTGGCAAACGCCTTGAACCCAGCAATCGAAGACATGTTGATGATGGTCCCGTGTTGGCGATCAATCATGCCGGGCAAGACAATTTGGGTGCCGTTGAGTACGCCCATCACGTTGGTGTCGAGCATCGTTTGCCATTCCTTGGGGTCTTGGCGCGTGACGTTCCCCAGCAGCATCACACCAGCGTTGTTGATCAACAGGTCGGTCGGACCGTATTGGGCCTCGGCGGTGTGAATGGCTTCTGCCAAAGCGGCCTGGTCCGTCACATCGACAGCGGCGGTCAGAACGTTGGTGAAGTCTAGTGGTAGCGCCTGAATCTTTGCTAAACGCCGGCCCAACAGCAATAACGGGTAACCCGCCGCGTTGAATAATTTGGCATCCTCGGCCCCAAAGCCAGAACTGGCCCCGGTGATAACAACTAATGGTTTCTGTTCAGTCATGAAATGTTCCTCCTAAATGTTCGCTTGTTTAATCAATGGCACAAGTATAGAATCTAGAGTTAACTCTAGGTCAAGCCTAAATTTTAAAAAGAAGGTTTTTTCATGACATACTCGATTGGACAAGTCGCAGATAAGCTCGACATTAGCCCCTACACCCTGCGCTACTACGATAAGGAGGGACTCCTGCCCTTCGTTGACCGCAACGCAGCTGGCCGGCGCCGGTTTAAAGATAACGATTTTAATTTTCTGGAGGTCATCGTCTGCCTCAAGGAAGCCGGCGTCCCCGTTAAGCAGATCGGCCATTTCATCGATCTGTGTATGACCGGCGACAGCACGTTACACGACCGCTACGATTTTCTAGCGGAGCACGAGGCTCAGTTGGAGGCCAAGATGGCGCGACTCCAACACACCCTCGACTTTTTGCGCTGGAAAAAGTGGTACTACAAAACGGCACTCCAGGCCGGTACCGAGAGCATCCACTACCTCCCCGGCACCAACCACGTCGACCCAGCCGTCCACGCTGAGTTCAATCGACTGGTAGCGAACGGTGCACAGCCGAAGGACTTGGGGGCACTGTAAAAACACCCGTTACCCCATTTTTCAGGGTAACAGGTGTTTTTATTTAGCTTGTAAATTCTGCACTAACAATCGACCAACGGCTTTAGCCGAGAACGGGTTTTGTCCAGTGATCAACCGATCATCCTGTACGGCGTATTCGCGATAGGCCCGGCGTTTCAGGAAATGTGCCCCCCGTTTCTCCGCCTCAATCTGATTAAAAAATGGCACAACGCGCTGCTTGCCAGCCAGAATTTCTTCTGCCTTGGTGAAGCCCGTCACTTGATGATCAGCAATCAGATAATTACCAGCCGCTGTCTTAATGTTCAATAGACCAGCGATTCCGTGACAAACGGACGTGACGTAACCCCCATTGGCGTAAATGCCGGCAGCTATATTCTGCAGCGGTTGGTTGTCGGGGAAGTCCCACATCACCCCATGACCGCCGGCATAATAAATAGCTGCATAGTCCGCCGGATCAATCTGTTCGGGTGCCAACGATGTCGTGAGTGCTTTGCGCTGAAAGTCAGGTGTGGCGTACATTTCCATGATTTCGGCGTCGGTGTATTTCATACTCCGCGGGTCCAACGGGACGAACCCACCACGCGGACTCACGTAGTCGACCACATAACCAGCCTGCTCCAAAATCTGGGCAAACTCGGTTGCCTCACCTAGCCACAAGCCGGTTGGGTCATCCGTCTGGCCGTAGCGTAACGTATTCGTTACAACGATTAAAATTTTCTTCATAGTTGTTGATTGCATGTCATAATCTCCATTACGTGGTCCAAGAGCGTCTTCAATTGATCAATGGCAGTGGTATCGTGCGTCAGATAGTAGAAATTTTTCGTCCCTTCACGGCGATAATCCACCAATTTTGCGTCCCGTAAAATTTTTAAATGGTGGGAAACTGCTGGCCGGGACAACCCAGTGACTCCCACTAAATCAGTAACCTGTAGACCCTGATGAACCACTTTTTCGTCCAACAAGGCAATGATAATGGTTTGCCGCTTTTGATCACCCAATGCCACAAGAAAGTCGCTAGATTGGGTAAATTCATGCTTTAATTTTATCAAACTTGGCAAAGTGAATCGCCTTCTTTGGTTTATTATTTTAAACCATTAAAACATGTATTAATCCGCTTGTCAACTGAATGTATTCGCCAATTAAAAGGTTGATATTTTTAAACCAACGTTCTATAATGCCTTTTATCCGTTTAAAAATATAAACCATAAAAGAGGTTATTTTCATGACAAAAACTATGCGTGCCGCTCTAATTACCCATTACCGTCAGGCTGTGCCGGTCATTCAGCGCGTCCCCCTACCCACACCAAACGCCAACGATGTCCTGGTCCAAATCAAGGCGGCTAGCATTAATCCAATCGATTTAAAAACGATGGCCGGCGGGCTCAAATTCTTGCTACCTTATCAAATGCCACTGATTATCGGCAGCGATTTTGCCGGAACCGTGGTCGCAGTCGGTACCCATGTGACTGACTTTCAAGTCGGCGATGCTGTTTACGGCCGTCCCCGCAAGCACCGCATTGGCACCTTTGCTGAATATCTAGCTGTTGACCAGGCCGATATCGCATTGAAGCCCCGCAATCTCAGTTTTACCGAGGCCGCGGCGATTCCCCTGGTGGGGTTGACCAGCTATCAGGCACTTCACGACCTGTTGCGCCTGCGACCGGGACAGCGCGTCCTGATTCAAGCCGGTGCCGGTGGCATTGGGACGGTGGCAATCCAGTTGGCCAAAACACTAGGCGCCAAGGTCACGACCACGACTAGTCAGAAAAACACGGCGTTTGTCCAATCACTAGGGGCCGACAAGGTCATTGACTACCATCATGAAGACTTCGCAACGACCTTGTCAGGTTACGACGCGGTGTTCGATACGCTGGGGGGACCCAACCTGTTGCGAGCCTTCCAAATCGTGAAACCGGGTGGCCGTGTCGTCAGTATTTCAGGCCTGCCGGATGCTAAATTTGCCCGGTCATACGGATTGCCATGGTGGAAACGCCAGCTCATCCGGTTGGCGAGTCACCGGCTAACCCAAACGGCTAAGCGTGCTCACGTCTCGTATCATTTTCTATTCATGAAACCCAGCCACGCCCAATTAACGATTCTCACGGACCTGATTGCGCAAGAACGCCTGCGCCCCATCATTGACCGGACCTTTCCGCTGACTGAACTGCCTGAAGCATTAGCCTACTCACATCAGGGACATGCGCGCGGCAAGATTGTGGTAACGATGGTTTGACGGGATTATCGTTGTTGTCGGCGCCAACCGAGCTACTTTTCAGGCGATATTAGGGTCTTAATTTCATATAAAAACAGGTAGTGAATTTTATGATCAAGTTAGCCACCAAGCTTCCGTTGAATACTAAGCGTTTTACATGAAACATTCGAGTCATCCTATTATTATAGTAAGACTCACATCATCCTAAAAATTACGTGAAAAAGGTCCAATCCATCTACATGAATTGGGCCTTATATGTGTTTAGAAATTTTATTGCCGATAACGGTAGGCAATGCTTACCCGCCCCATGGGCACCGGACTGTTTAAATCACAAGGCAAATAAATTAGTCTTCAATGTCACTACCATTGCAAATTAACGTATAGTACGTCACACCACCAACTGCGTACAAACTGTCAAAGACGTAAATTTCGCCACGATCATCATCATAACTACTTAAGTTCTGTGGCTGATGTAAGTTCTTCAAGGCCAGGCGATACTGATACGCACTTTTCTTACCAACACGGGTAGTCTTAACGCCCTTCATCTTCGTGTTCAAATAAAGATAGCGCGTAGCTCCCTTAACCTTGGTCTTTACGATTTTTGCTTGACTACTAGGCTTACCAGCAAAAGCCCCGTCGCTATTCGTTCGTTTATTTTGGTGAATCAACTCGACATACCCATTGCTTGTGATACGCACGATTTGTTTCACCTGACTATCACTTTCTCGAGTAGCCTTAGCACCACCCAAGTACAAATCACCATAACTATAGGTTGGCATATAGGCTGGCGTTTTAACTTTTTTGAATTTCTTCAACGCATACGAAACGACTCCAGAAGCTAAATAGCCCTTCTTGGCGCCTTGATTCACCAATGTATAGTTCAGATTTCCATCAACTAACGAGAGTTCATTCCCCCATTGTCCCTTCGCTAACTTATGCTTGGGAATAATCCATCCCGACATAATCGTCCCCTTGGGCAACGTAATAACTTTCGTATACTGTGTATCAGGCTTGCTCGTCTTGTAATATGTAACAGTCGCTTTAGCTGCTCGTGTGGCCTGATAATAGGTGCCAATATTGAGAAATGAGCGTTCGACACTCACACCACCAATTTTAACCATTGGCGAAGCTGCTTGAGCAGTCATCCCACCAATACTAACCATCGCAAACGCAACAAGTCCCAATACCCAACGCATCATCTGTTTTTTCATTTGCTTATGTTCCTCTCTAGAATTAAATACATCAGTTAATGATACCACTTATTTTCATATAAGTGATCCATTTGCCGAACGGCATAACCAGTAAATCATGTCATGCATCCTGCCAATATTTACTTTTCTCAAAATCTTTGGAGATATTTAGCTCCCTAAAAGGCCACATTAACAGGCCGAATACAGTGGTGCCTCCCTGCCTTTGACCGCATTCCAGTTGAGCTACAATCAATTAGCGCCTATACTTAACTCATTGGTAATAAGTTCATAATCCCGGGAGGACAATTTCATGAAAAATAGACTGATCTACCTCACACTACTTGGCGCGGCGTTGGGCTTGGGGAGCCTAACAACGGCGTCAGCAAGCCTAACAACTAGCTCGCAACCAAAGATTAGCTTCAAAAAGGTCAAGCAAGATGACCGCTTTATGTACAACAAGTTCACAGATGTCGCCTATCATGCTAAAAGCACCAAGAATAACGCCTACATTTGGAATGATACCCACACTAAGAAGCTCTACAACCTCAAGACCTATCCGACTTATACCTGGTACAAAACGGCAACTGGCACCTATAAGGGGAACCACAACTGGGTTCAAGTCAGCAACCTGCCCGACAATAAGCGTGGCTGGGTCTACAAGTCTAACCTGACCAAGGGCTTCAATCCTAAAGGTTATCAGGTAACCCATCGCCGGTACAAAATGCCCGACTTTGCCGGTGATATCTACCACGTTCCGGTCACCAAGAAAAACGTATACCTCTGGAACTGGTCACATACCAAGAAACGGGTTAATCTAAAAAACTATACGAACCAGAATCTGTATCGGCGCCATTCAGTCGTGATGATTCATAATGGTAAATCACCCCAATGGTACTACTACGTTGGCGTTGAGGTGAATAAGCAGACCGTCTACGGCTACGTCCGCGGCGACCAAGTCCAAAAGGGCAAGACTCCCGATCACCACAATCAAAACATTCTTTATCCAGACGAATTCGTGGCGACTAAGGATTACTTGCAGTACCTCAAACAAAGTAAATATCAAAAGCTCGCACGATCCATCATCAAACTCTTTCCAAACACCCCGGTTGACTTGGGACTTTCTCAAATTGCCGCTTACAATTTTGCCACCAACGACACGTGGGATGAAGATGCTCCTGAAGCCATTTCTACCAAGGGATACACCCACATCGTCCCCTTCGAAACGGTCGCCACTTACTTAATGAAGCATAAAACCCAGACCAATAAGCAAAAATTAGCTGGTGTCGAAAAGGCCCTCAATCAGGCTGGGTACACAAAGGCTAAGCGGGCCAAATTATCCAACTACCGGCTGGGAATCTACGTCCTCAACAACGTCATGGGCGGCAAGGGTAACGAGGATGGCAGCTACAGCAAGGGTAATTGGTATGGTTTAGTTATTGGTAAGACGGAATAGATTTTTTCAAGCATCAATTGACGACTGACAACCAATCGTAACGACTAAAATAAGGAATTCCGATAGTCATGGTGACTGTTGGAATTCCTTATTTTTTCGATTATTTACGTCTCATCAATCACAATGTCGTTGTCCGCACACCATTCAATTGCTAACCGTTTGTACGCAGCAGTCTGAAAGTCATACCATTGCTGCGTTAACCCAAAGCTATCCGCTAACTGTCGAAATACGCGGAACGCTCCCCGACCACCGATACCAGTGGCTAGTTGATCTTGATGGTCCCCCGCTGGCAAACTGTCGATAAAGTCAGCCATCATCCCATATGCATCAATCTCATAGTTATCCGGTAACTTGATGTAATGCTCATAGTTCTCTTCAATCTTTTCTGCTAAATCCTCATTGTCCACAAATTCAATGACCATTTCTACTTTTTCGGTATCTCTGTTGTAATAGGAATGTGTTTCGTCATCAGTCGACTCCAGCGCGTCAATAACCTCGTCTAACTTAACTTCCATCTTAAGCGGCCTCCGTTTTCGCTCAAGCAAATGTTCCACATGAAACATTTGTTGAGCGCTACCCAGCTTAATTTTAGTGAAATTAACGGGTAAAAACAAGTACGCATTTCTTAATGACTATGCAACAAAGGACCCATCCAGTTGTGAGAATTGGGTCCCTTGTCATTTGATCAGAAATTTTATTGGCGATAGAGGTAAGTAATGTGTTTACCAGTTAGTGGATACATCGCTAACGCCTTTTTTCCATTATGCCGAACCGGCTTTAAGTAGAGGATAGAGGCATATGCAAGCTTACTCTTCGTCTTGACTGCCGTTGGGTAAATCTCGTATTGCTTGGTCTTGTAGCGGTAGTCAATGTCACGAATCTCTTTCTTTAAAAAGTGAATGGTCTTAGACTTCCGCTTTCCTTGAAAATCCACTTTCTGTGAGTACGTATGCTTCTTGAAGGAGTAGGTCCAGCGTACCTTCTTCTTGCTTTCACCGCTGTATTCGGTATAGCCTTTAGTCCGCCACGTACCACGAACTGGTTTAGGAATGGACTTGTACGTCTTGTAATACTTGGCATTATTAACCGCCGCGCTGGCTGGCTGAGAGACTGAAGTAACAGCTCCAACTAGTCCCAGGCTTAAGGCTACTGCCAGTACTAAATGCTTAATTTTCATAATTTTCCCTCCAATTGGTTACTTAATAGATGGAATCTACTTCCGGTAGAAATAAGTCATCTTGGTGCCGCCAATTGGGTAAAGGGCCAGAGCTCGTTTCCCATTACGACGGACTGGCTTTAGCGTTAAGTATGATGCGTAGGCCTTCTTGGCATCGGACATCTTCCCGCCTGGGAAAACGTCGTAAACTTTTCTTTGCTTCTCATACCACATGCCACCGATTTGACTCTTTGGGAAGTGGATGGTCTTAGACTTCACACTACCACCTTTGAATTTCATGACTAGTGTATATGAGTTCTTATTAAATTTGTATGTAGCATTAGACTTGATTCCCTTACGATATTTAGTATATCCCTTGGTTTGCCAAGTACCACGCAAAGCTTTCGGCATGGTTTTATATTTACGAAAATTTTTATTACTAGTGGTCACGGCACTCGCTGGCTGTGCGGCTGATATAGTCGTAGCCATCCCCGCAACACCAAAACATACTGAGACAGCAGCTACAAGATGTTTAATTTTCATTGTATATCCCTCCATCTAGAAATGACTGTTACTTACCAACTCACACCATAATTATAGCACAACGTTAACTGTATAAGTGTAAAATGTTTTTGTGCTGACAATATATGATGGACAACCGTTTAGTTTTCTTACTTTTTAACGATACATTAACTCAAAAATTTGGCTTACAATTACACAATCACCCCCGCATTCGCGGGGAATACACGTGAATTCGTGCGGCCTTAGCCGTACTTTCAGGATCACCCCCGCATCCGCGGGGAATACCTCTTGATAACCCGCAATTTCTGGATCTGCGCAGGATCACCCCCGCATCCGCGGGGAATACTCTAACTTAATTGATACAATGGGCTGCGATACAGGATCACCCCCGCATCCGCGGGGAATACACCACTGGCTCAGGCTCTACGCCAACAGCCTAGGGATCACCCCCGCATCCGCGGGGAATACTTTAGATTTAATTCTTTTAAAGCAGCATAACCGGGATCACCCCCGCATCCGCGGGGAATACACTAAACAAACGCCGTCACACCGCTCTTTGAAAATCACCAAACCCCAGTTTTCATTTAACTTGTATCCTAAGCATACAGCAGCCCTCCCCCAACCACAATCAATTTCTTTGCCGCTATAGTGAAACATTTTTCCAGCCCTGAATTCCTCCATTTTCGACAGTTTACCAGCAATTTTAACGGCACCCCTCCATATAACTGCTATACTAATAATTGTCTTTCATAAATCCCATAACGGCATAAGGAGTTCCAGTATGAATAAAATTTTACAAGAACAGTTCTTCGTCGATGACCTTTCCGACGACCAGAAGACTGTCATCACCAATATCAACGACTACATCAAGCAAGGCCTGAATGGCGACACGGCTTCCGTTGCCGTCATCGAAGGCGCGGCTGGGACCGGGAAGTCCGTCGTTTTGATGGAATTGGTCCGTCAGTACATGACCGACCGCCACTACCGGACGTCACTGGTGGTCAACCATCCCGAGCTGTACAAGGCCTACCGGGACCTGGCCGAATCCATCCCCAACATGAAGGCTAGTGAAATTCGCCGGCCAACCTCTTTGATCAACTACGCGCAAAAGAATCACAAAAAATACGACATCATCTTCGTGGATGAAGCTCACCTGCTTTACTCCAAATCAGAACCCTACGCGCACTACCGCGGGCAAAACCAGTTAACCGACTTAATGGCTTTGGCCAAGGTTGTCGTGGTCGTTTACGATTTCGACCAAGTCTTCCAGTCCAAGATGTACTGGGACCGGCCACTGCTCGACAAGACTATTGGCAATCATCCCCACAAGCAATTTAACATGAACTTTCAATACCGGATGGTCGCCAGCGACGAGCAGGTCGACTGGATGGACGATTTGTCGGCTGAAAAGCCCCTGAAGCCCTTCCCCAACAACAGCGATTTCGAATTTAAAATGTTCGACACCGCGGGCGAGCTGTTTGAAAATATCAAGAAGCGCAACAAGGAGGTCGGCATGAGCCGGGTCGTTGCCACCTCTGGTTTCCCTCGCATCGACGGGCGCCACAACGTGGAAATGGATTCGTTCAGCCTCCCTTGGGACGAATGGGATCCGCAACGGACCCACTGGGCCAAGCGAGAAGGCTCCATCACCCAGGTCGGCACGATCTACACGCTGCAAGGCTTCGACCTGAACTACGTCGGCATGATCATCGGCCCCTCATTCGGTTACGATAAAGCGACCGACACCATGACCATTATCCCCGAAAAATATTCTCACAAAGAAATTTTCAAGAAGCGTAAGGATATGAAATTCTCACGTGACGAGTACAAGGACTTCATCGCCAACGTCCTCAACGTGTTGATGAAACGTGGGAAGTACGGCCTGTATTTGACGGCCTACGATGACGACCTGCGCCAACGGTTGTTGGAATTGGGACAAGAAACCAAGTAATTCACAGTTACCCCAATAGACCCACTGCGTAAAAATCGCAGTAGGTCTATTTGATTACGGATTTAATTTTAAACCCACGCTCATTCATCCAAGACAACAATCACAATTTCCATCGCAATCTCAAAAACAACAATCGCCAGCAGGACCACCCCCGCCAAAATAACCAGCCACCACTGCCGGTAACGCACGCCATAGACGATAGCGAGGACTAGCAGAATCAGTACAAGCACCACGACGAACATCATGGGCGACTCCCCCTTTTATTCAATCTATTATTAATTCAAATTGTACACCTATTTACCAATTATCAACCATTATTTTTCGATTTCGGTTACCCCGTCCTTGACTGTAACGCGACGGCATAGTTTAGACTGAGTCTATCTTGAACAAACAAAGGAGAACGCTCATGACAAACAAAACCGATACCTTAACCGATGAAATTATTGCCCTGGAAAAGGGCGCCTTAGACAAATGGTTCAAGGGGGATGCCTCTGGTTACCTCACCCTATGGTCACCAACCAACTTTTCCTACTTTGACAGCTCTAAGCCGCACCGCGTCGACACCTATGCCGAAATCAAGCAGTTTGTCCTGGCTCACGTTGAGGGTAAGCTCTTCGCTGATTCCTACGACTTCGAGGACCCCCGGGTGCAGATCAACGGCGACATGGCCGTCCTGACCTACCAGCTGTACGCCAAGACCTCGCTGAACGACATGCGCTACAACTGTATTGAAGTCTACGAACGCGAGGGTGACGACTGGAAAGTCATCCACTCCACTTGGGCCTTCATCCGGCCAATGGATATGGACTTTGGTCAAACGAAAACTTTAGTCTAAGCCCTGACAAAAGGCGTTGCAGGATTTTCTGCAACGCCTTTTTCGTCTACCCATTCTGTTGATGCCAGGCTTTAATCTGTGCCAACCGGTCCTTGAACCGTTGCTCATGACCTTCACTCGTTGGCAAATAGTATTCATGCCCTTCTAAGGAAGGTGGCATGGTCTTCATCGTCGTCAATTTATCCTTGGCGTAGTGCGCCAGCTCATAACCCTTGCCATACCCTAACTCTTTCATCAACTTAGTTGGGGCGTTGCGAATCTGAAGCGGCACGGGATCATTGGCCATCTGTTTCACGTCCTTGGCCGCCGCAAGCCGGGCCTTGTAAATGGCGTTGGACTTCGGCGCCAGCGACAGGTAGGTCACCGCCTCCATCAGGTGAATGTCACACTCGGGCATCCCCAGGAACTGGCAGGCCTGGAACACATTGATGGCCACGTTGAGCGCATTGGTATCCGCCAACCCAACGTCCTCGCTGGCAAAGCGCACCAGTCGCCGCGCAATGTACAGCGGGTCTTCGCCACCCTCCAGCATCCGCGACAGCCAGTAAATGGCCGCGTCGGTATCACTGTTACGCATCGACTTGTGCAGCGCGGAAATGATATTGTAGTGCTCTTCGCCATTTTTGTCGTAGAGCACGAACTTCTTCGTGATCAATTGGCTCAGGTCGGCCATGGTGACCGTCGTGGCCTGCTCGCCCTTGTCGCCGTTTAAAATGGCCATCTCCAGGACGTTCAGCGCCATCCGGGCATCCCCGTCCGCAAAGTTAGCGATGGCCTGAATCTCGTCGTCGCCAATTTTAATCGTTTGCTTGCCAAACCCTTCAGGATTGTGGAGCGCATTCTCAAGCAACGTGACGATGTCGGCCTGCTTCAACGCCTTGAGCACGAACACCTTGCAGCGTGAGAGCAAGGCCGAGTTGATTTCAAACGACGGGTTCTCCGTGGTCGCGCCAATCAGGATGATGCTCCCGCGTTCAACGTACGGCAAAAAAGCATCCTGCTGAGCCTTGTTAAACCGGTGGATTTCGTCCACAAAGACCATGGTCTGTTGCCCAATCTCGCGGTCCAGTTCGGCCTGTTTCATAATCTTTTTAATCTTGCTGATGCTACTGTCGACAGCACTGAAGCTCAGGAAACTGGACTTCGTCTTGCGGGCAATAATTTCCGCCAGGGTCGTCTTCCCAACACCCGGCGGTCCCCAGAAAATCATGGACGACACTTGGTCATTTTCAATAATTTCACGTAAAATCTTGCCTGATCCCAGCAAATGCTGTTGCCCCACGAACTGGTCCAAATCCTTGGGCCGCACGCGACTGGCTAACGGCGTATTCTCCGGCTGACCGGCAAAGAGTGATTCTTGTTTCATGGCACATCCACCCCACTTTCAAACCCAATAACTGACTCACTATCTGCCATACTAAACTATGACGTTACGTGACAGTCAATGAATTGGGTGGATTTTTTAGCTAAAAAGTTGAGACGAAACATATTTCTGCAAATCTTTATTACCATTTATTCTGTCTCAAATTTCATCGTCCAATCCAAAGCAGACTTCCCGGCAATCCGCATTTTAAACAGGCACTTAACTTTCGTATACTAAAGCCACTAAGGAGGGGAACCATTTTGAAAAATTTACATATTAAGGCACTGCTTGTCTTACTTGCCGCTACAGGTCTCCTGGGGGTCGCAACGACCTCGGCCAACGCCAAAACCGTTTGGACCTTTGGCACGAAACACAGTTTGCGCACGGCGCCAAAGGCTTTGCGCGGCACGTGGTACGGGTTTGCACTTTCTCAAGATAAGCACCCCAAGAAGCTGGTCGTTAACAAAAAATCCTTCACCGTGAAGACGACTAAGGGTATCCGTACCATCAAGTACGCCAAGTCAATGATGTGGTCACGTAAAGCGAAAAACCACCCTAACGTTGATTTACGCAAACCGTTCAAAGGCTGGTACTACTTCGCCATTAATCTAAAACCCAGCTCAGATCTCAAGTCTTCGCAATTCTATTGCGGCCAAGTTCTCCCAGTTACGTACAAGCATCACCCAGCCCTGGCCTATGTCCCAGTTGTCAGTGAAGACTCGTCTAGGGTCATGCTCCTAACCAAGAAGAAATATAGCCATCCTGTTTACAAGAGCACTAAGCATATGACCGTCATCAATTTCTACGGTGGCAAATAAGGTTATCTTAATTACCAACAATCCCAATACCCCCTAAAAAGGCCCGGCACATGCTGGGCCTTTACTGTATCCAATTAACTATTCGCTCAAGCCATCGTCGCCGGTCTCACCGACTGCAATTTTCCCTGTACCACCAGCCGCTTGGGTTCGCCACGTTTCGCTGAGGCGCAGGTCACCAGCGTCACTAATTTCTGACCGGGGACATCGTTGATGACGCTCACCTGGTGGCGGTCGATCACCCGGACCCGAGTCACGCGGTAATGGTAGATTTGGCGCTTATCCGTGAGGTAGACGGCGTTGCCCTTGCGCACGCCCTCGAGGGGTGAGAACAGGAGGCGCCGCGGCGTCATGTAGTGCCCGGCCAAGGCGTAATTTCCCTGGCCCATGCGCTGGTCCGCCTTAAGCGTTCCCGCACCCCGGACCAGAACTGAGTTACTGACACCAATGCCGATGGGCAAGTCCAGCCCCACCGCAGGAACCCGTACCTGACCCACCGCACCATACGTGCTCCTGCCGGTCAGCTCACGCAAGCCGTAACTGCCGACCGTGAGGGGATTCAGCTGTGACGTCTTCGCGTAGTTGAACGCATCCGGCTGTTTCTTCGCTTCCTGAGTCGCGCGCTGGATGCTCGCGACCGTCATTTCTCGTTTCGCCGTGTCACCCAGCTGCTCCACCGAGAAGGTCTGGGTCAGGGCCAACAGAATCAGCCCGGCCCCAATCACAAACATCGCCAGCAACCAGAGGGCGCCCTTTTGGGCATGTCGTTTTCGTGTGGCCATTTAGCTTCCCTCCCTTGCTTGGCGGTAGCGGCGATAACCCAGCCACGTGCCCCCAATGACGAGCACTGCCGCCAGAATCAGCAGGACAATTTTGTACCAGTCCCACACCGTTTTCCCTTGCGGAATCGTCTGGGTCTCGTTCGGAATCCGCTGGCCGGTGACTAGGAGCCGATGGGTGTTGATCATGTACGGCGTGCAGGTCATCAGTGTGACCTGATTCTGGTTCGCCGTCCGCAGAATCGGTTGGCGGGTGGCCGCCTTCACGGTCCGAATGGTCGCGACCTCATACGTCATCAGCCCGTAGGCATTTTTCAAATAAAACCGGTCACCGCGTTGGAGCCGGGGCAGATCAGTGAAGAGTTTCGCGCTGGTCAATCCCCTGTGTGCCGTGATCAGACTGTGCTGATTACGCTTGCCTTGCGGGATATCCGTGCCGTGAACCAACCCCGCATATTTTTGCAAAATGGGGTCGCTCGTGCCGGAAAATACCGGCAGTTCCACGTCAATCTTGGGAATCGCCACCAGCGCTAGGGGCGTCATGTCAATGAAGCTGCCATTTTCATCCTTGAACGGGTCATAGGCGGTCGTCTGCTTGTCCGTTGCCTGCCGCTGTAAGGCCTGTTTGAGGACTTGGCGTTGTGTCTTACTCGCCGTCCGCAACTGGCGCTTATACGCCACCAGAACCCCCTGCTGACGCCAAACGGTCACTTGGTTGCGGACGGCCGGGTAGCCAATCAGGCCCAGGCCAACGCAGAATAGTAAAATCATGAGCCATTTACGCATGAGGGGGTTTCTCCCTTCTTTAATTGTCTAAGTGGTTAATCAATCTATGCTGAACGCTTTTGCCGGTAGTATAGGTAGCCGGCGCCACCCATCAGGAGGGCCCCGATGACCAGGAAGAGCCAGATGCCCATGCCACCAGTCGTTGGCAGCGCGTAGCTTTCGTTTTCGATTGGTTGGAGCTTTGTATTCTCGCCAATTTTAAACGGCGTGGCATCCTTTAGTAGCGCGTAACCAGCGGGCGCTTGTGTTTCTACCAGGTTGTAGATCACTTCGCCATTTCGTTGGTCGTAAGCGTAAGGGACGCCGGTGAAATTGAACTTTCCATCAGAGCCTGACGTTAATTCAGTGGCATCGCCTTCGTCAGTCACCCATTTCACAAAAGTTTGACCGTCAAATTTGGCCCAGAAAGTCTTGCCCGCATTATCGATTTTTTGGACCTTAAACTTCGCACCAGCCAAGCCATGCTTGCTGTTGGCGTCGATCTTTTGGAACTCAGCGCCACCGAGAATCAGGTCGTTTTTGATGCCAATTTGGTCCTTATTGATAGTGAAGTGATTCTTATCCGGTAACATTTCTAGTGGTTCGATGAACCCTCTTTTATCAACCATAAAAGTCAACGACAGAACGTCACCATCCTTGCTATGCGTCTGCTTGTACCAGGGTTGCTCTTCGTTGGAAACCTCCGTCAGCCGATACTCCGTGCTAACATCTAACCCACCGAAAACGATGTTTCCATCTTCATTGGTTATCAGTTTCTCGGGAGTCTCATTACTGCCCACTTTTTCCAAGGTGAACACCACGCCGCTTAATGTGACAGTTTCCCCACTAGTTGGATTCTCCGGGTCACGTCCCACCTTGTGAATCGTAGGGTCGACGTTCCGGGCAACCAGGTTCTTGGGGTACAGATGAATCGTGTTCTTGTTATTCAGCGGTAAACTGATGAGTATGGGGGCGGAGATTGCCTTCAGATTCTTAACAGGCGCCTTCGTTTCCAAAATCAGATAGAAGCCTTTATTCTGGATTTCTGAGAACGTTAGAATACCGCTATTATCACTTAATGCTTCTGTCGCGATGCTCTTCAAATTATTCTTCTTCACGAAGGCTCGTTGCGCTTTGAGCACGGCTTCTGGTTCCGTCCGCTCTTTGGTAATCTCGTTAACTAGTTTTTTCCGTGCTGCTTCAAAATCCTCATGACTCATTTGACCACTAACAATATTTCTACCTTTAAGGTAGTCGGTTAAATCATAAATCTGATAGGTCACTGAGCCAAACTGCTTGGCGTCATAGGGATTAACCCCCTCCATAACGCCCAAGTCGTCCCCGGTGTTTTCAATCGTTGTTGCATTATCCATCTTGTGCAATTTTATCGTAACTTTTTCTGGTGCTGCGGACTCGGCAGCATGGGCGATTGTTTGTCCGCCCAGCGCCAAGCCACAAACGGCAAAGGCCGCGAGCACTAGTTTTCTTAATTTTGTGATTTTCATGGGTTATCCTCCTCTAGGGTGTGTGCGCCAAATGGCGAGCGCCGATAGAATGAGCATGAGCCCAACAATGATGAACCAGATGATGCCGTGGCCTCCAGTGATGGGTAAGCTGTATTCTGGGTCGTTTTCAACTTGCTTGGATTCAATCGGCCCAGTCTGTTTATCACTTGAAATCGTAAATTTAGTAGGTTCGCCAATCGTGTAACCGTCTGGCGCCTTAGTTTCAATCAACGTGTACGTGCCAGTCTTGAGACCTGTGATCTTAAAGTTTCCGTTGTCGTCGCCCTTCAGTACGGTTGCCTCATTTTTGTCAGCAACCTCACCCGTCCGTTTACCATTCGTATCAAACTTCAGGTAGTTATCATCTTTATCTTGAATGATAAACTCTGCTCCGGCGAGTGACTTTTTAGTGGTGCTATCAATCTTTTCGAATTGGTACGTTCCTCGGAAGTAGTGTGTGATTACCCTATTCGTCTTCTTTTTCCATGTTAGAAGTTTTTCGCCAGAATTAAATTCAATTTCAGCATCATTTTCCAACGTCCCGACAAAGTCAGAATCAAGCTTCACCTTCATCTGAATGGCAAAGGAATCACCATTGAACGTCAACGCTTCAATTTCTGCCTTAGATAACTTGTAAGTGACCTTACCATTTTCTTCGATGGTAATATCGCGTGGTCTTATCCTAATTCTCTCGCCAGTCGTATTGAACAACTTAATGTTCTTTTTATTAACCGTTACGCCAGCTGGTAATTCGTCCCACATGGTAATCGCATTAGGCTTGGCAATAGACTCAGTCGGAATTTTATACGTCGGTTGATAAATCGTGTAGTACAAGAAGTCTGTATCCTCCTCATCACGATCAATAGTCACACCATCTAAGTCATTATTTTCTGGTTTAACTTCACCTGTTGAATGAACCGTCTTCTGTGGGTCTGGCTGTTCCAACGGCATAACATATCCGCTGGAGAAGGACTGCCACGTGAACCCAGCATCACTTCTTAACATAAACGGTTGCTTTGTCCCAACCATTGGGAAGGAAACTGCACCAAGTTCATAGTCAACGGAACCGAGGTAGTCTCCCCAATCACCAGTTTTGCCCTTTGCGACTCCGGCGCCAATACCTTCATACCAGATATCATCATGATTCTCTATAAACGCACCATCAGCTAATTTCCCTTTCAATCCTGAATTGGTACCAGCCCACTCGTGTTGATCTTTATCATTACCATTTAGGGACCCGAACGTAAAGTAATTTAGATACTTATCGCCATCTCCATCGGGAAAGTCGAGTGCTTTAGATGCATCTTTGTTTACGAACGTCACATCTATGTCAAAAGTCCGAATGCCTTTGTAGACAAGTCCTGAGTAGAAATTGTTGGAAAAATCCATGTAAATTCTGCCATTTTTGGGTGCACCATCAATCTCGTTATGGTACTCAATCTTTGAAATTTCGACAATGGCTCCCATCGGTTGATCTGGCGTTTCCACATTGGCTTGTTCAGTATAGAATCCAACATTTGGGTAGTAAACGATGATACTGTCGGTCGCTTTTAGCGTTGGCTTGTTATCAATTGCCACCGCATAGGCGATTTCTCCATCCCCACCCCAGCCATCCTCTGCGCTCTTCCTATGGTAAGAAGAGTGGTAATGGGTTTCAAAAAAGTCAAACTTTCCAGGGGCATAGCTACCGTAGTAGCCGTCAATTTTGATGTTGGGATCAGTCAATTCCTTTTTGATAAGTTCGACGTCTGTTGTATTTTCTAGTAATGTTCCGCCAATGCTTAATTCTTTCGACCACTCTTCCATCTCCACTTGACCCCGACTAATTCTAATTGAGTCAGTTGGTACTGCTGGTGGTGCCTCAGTTAACTGCTTAGTTGCCATACGTTTCTGAACTGCTTCATCTTCCTCAGCTTCTGTCGCATCTTCTTCACTGTCAGTCGTCGCTGACTTCTGTGATTGGGTCTTACCAGCAGTTTGCTGGTTTGACTGTGTACCCTTGGTAGTCTTACTGTCCTTTGACGTTGTCGCTTTCTTTGTTGACGGCTTAACTGATTTCTTCGTCGGTTTCTTTTCGGACTTCTTTGCCGTTTTCGTGTCTGACGTTTTGTCTGAAGCCTTTTTGGTGTCGTCATTCGTTTCCGTTGCTAGTTTTGCGTCCGCTTCACCCGTTGTTTCTTTAGTTTCCTCGGTTGTCGTTTCAGCTTCTTTAGAAACAACCGCAATTTTTTCTAATTCATATTCTTGGTCTGGGTCAGCAACGTTTAATTTCAACTGTAAGTCCTTGCTGAGTGGTGCCGGCGTGATCTTCATCGGTACCACTAAATCTACCGTCTGATCCTGGCTTTGGCCATTCTTGAAAATAAGTTGGCGCTTCTGATCAACCATTGCCGTAACTTCCTGGTTTGAATCTACAGTGATTTCTCCAGTCATTAGTTTGGCATTGTCCTGATCGGCTAACGTCACCATCGTCTCCCCAGCAGGAAGCTTGACGGTCAGTGCCACTTGCAGGTCCTGTGCCTGATGGCTGGTCAGCTTTTTAACAACTCGCCCCGTTTGGTCTTGGAGGGTTGCCTTTTCAATAATGTCGTTTCGGTCCTGTGCTTGAATGCGTAAGTATGAGGTCAAACCTAGGACACATCCTAGCACTGCAATAATTGCTAATAGTTTTTTCATGAGGCAATCCTCCCTATCCCTGTGGGTTGCAAGCTGTTTTCTTTTTTCGAGTGATTTCAGAATATCAGTGATTTGTGAATAACTTATGAACATCATATGTATTTTATTATATTATTAATACCATTGCTGTGTTACACATTAAAACTGTTGTGACGATTTCTAAACAATTTCGCTAACTACCCCCGACGACACACTTAAAGAATGACGTAGTTCTGACGGCCGCGGGTATCTTTTTTATTCTATGATTGGCTGACATAAAAAGACTAGGCAGACTCGAATCGAAATTTACGATTCAAGTCTGCCTAGTCTACTGTTCCTTACTTATAATCGATGACTCTCAGTTCACCTGCAGCAGTTACTTTTCAATCACCTTTGTTTTATTACTCGTTATGAAACTACCATCATTGAGAACCAAGCGCGTCGTTAAGTGATAACGAACCAGCTTTTTTACGCGCAATACTTCCCCTCGCTTCAAATGCTTGACTTGCTGCTTAAGTGCTTTGTCGCGATACGCATTCGTTCCCGAGATTACTTTGACTTGTTTAGGACTATGCTGGTAATACGTATGCACCGTAAATGCCTGCTTAGCCGTAATATAACCGGTCTTGCCATATCGCTTGGAGCCGGTATTCACGTCTCGAACCAAGTAGCGCTTGACGCCGTTCTTGGATTGCGCAACCCCAGTAATCACAAATTGGGGCCGCAACGTTCGTTTCTGCTTAGCATAGTAGAATTGTCGCGTCTTCTTACTAAAGTTTGGCGTACTGTATAACCCCAGCTTTTTAACAGCCGAAATTGCCCGGTCCTTTTGTGCAATTACGACGGCATGACCTTGATCACCGGTTGAGGAGCTATCATTTGTGTTTGACGACTCACTTGTTGCGTTACTCGTACCACCATTACCGCCTGGCGTAACTGGTGTCACGGGTGCCACCTTATATGACAACGTAACCTCTTGCGGATTGGACGTATATGTTCCCTTCAGTGATCCCTTAGTCGCACTGACATACTGGTAACCCTTAATAGTGTCTGGATTAACGGTATAGTTATCTCCTAAAGTCCCAGGAAGTTGGCTGTCAGGTTGAATTGTTTTGCCATCCTGATCAACGTAATGAATCGTAATGGGGTTTCCTGGCGTGACTGTTGGTTCCCATTGATACGTTTGATTTCCAGCTGGCGCCGTGCTCCCATTGTACTTGCTAATCAAATCAGCCGACGTATACGTGGTTTTATTTGGATTATCAGGTTTTAAGTATTGATCGTTACTGTTTTCCCATTTTCCAGTGTAGTCAGTCAGTTCCGGGTCGGTGTCTGGATCTAGATCGGAAAGTTCTGACCCGGTCAGATTGTCTTTTGAACTTAGCGTTAATTGGGAAACGTCTGCACCATCAAATATTCCGGTTAGAGGTACCTGTGGCTGCCAATTTCCAAGACTGATACTCTTAAGATGGGAATTGGAAAACATATCGGAAAATCCCCCGTCAGCATCATTTACCTTGCTGACATCAAAGCTGGATAAATCTAACGACGAAGGATTATCTAGATCGCCATAACCTTGAAACATCCCTTTCATAATAGTAACTTCATTTGTTTTAAGATTTTCATATCCCGTAACCTTTTTCGTATAACTAAACATGCCCTGCATGTCCGTGGCTTTACTCGTATCAAGATTTGATGCGTCAACACTGTTCTGCGCACTGGCATCAAACATAAAAGCAAAGTTGGTTGATTTGCTAGTATCCAAATTCTGCCAATTTTTTATCTGTGGTGCTGTTTCGTCGCCCAAGATCCCTGAAAATAGATATGACGCATTTTCAGGTGTTGTGACTTTATCATCTAATGAAATTGTATTAAATTCATTTTCCTTGGGGGCTCCGCTTTCTTGTATTTGAATATTGAGGAAGGGTGTCACAGGGTCGCCACCTTCATATTGCGGCTTTGCTTCCGGTAACTCCCCACTTTTAACATGCATAACGCCATCAGCTGTTAGGGTCCATGGGCACGTCCCTAGTGTTCCCGAATCAACAACCGTTTCTGCATCCGACGCATGGGCAACGACCTCCGTTCCAATCGTAGGAAGCACGGGCATCGTTCCTAATACCTGAACACCCAAAAAGGCTACCCCCGCTGCTACTGCAATACCAACCACACTTCGCTTCATGAACTACATCCTCCCTAGTATTAGCTGAGTCCATCTGCTTTTCCCACTCATTACCACAATATATAAATAACTACTCAACTAAGTATTATATGAAACCGTTTTATCTAACAACCATAGTTTAACATACTCTGCACCCATAGAAGCACGGGTCTTACACCAAAAATGATTAGCAAAAAATGTCAAAACGTTCAAGTCATGTAGACCCTAAAAACGCCAGAAACACTGAACGGCATGATTCCGATAGAATTTCGGAATCATGCCGTTCTTAAAAAAATAACGTGAGACTTTTAGCACTTAAATAACCCACGTATTGGTAAGACTTGAGGCCCATTATCGAAGCTGGTATTTCAACCGATTAACCCTTCTAATAATACTTAGGTATCAATCCCAAATCATCTGCCCGAATCATTTGTTCCCCCGCACGAGACCATAAGGCAAGTTCCTGATTCAAGCTTTGGCGATTGAATTCCAGTGCATCCTCTGCATCCTGCCCATCTTCAGCACGATTGGCTCCCCGACTCCAGGTACAGCTTGGCACCTGAACACCTTGAAGTTCGTCAAATGTTAGAGCACGCTTTAAGGTAATCACGTGCTCCCAGTCTTCGCCGAAATCATACGTGTATAAAATTTCGTTCTGCTGCAAATCCGGATAGACATAGGCTTGACTGGCTAGAACTTGCTCCCCGCTGATATCCATATCATCTACATAACCCACGTATTCTCGGTCCTGCTGATGCTCTACTCGAAAACTATACAGATGTGAATTGGTTCAGCCAAACGCCAATTGTAGCAGCACGTGGAGCTGATCATAACGAATTGTCACAGGAACAATCAGCTTCCGTGAAACAGCCGGCTTAACATCCTTTAGCTCGATTAAAATTTCTAGTGCAGCAATTTCAGACATGTAGTCACGTCTCCCAATTTTTGTTTATATATTTACCTAATACCCGTTCCATAATTTTCAATGTATTGCATTCTATCTAGAAAGTCAATCGTCCTTGCTTTGAGCCGGTTACCAAGGCACAATACCATCAATATCCGAAAACGTGCCAGAATCAGTCAACGCATCAGAAGTGGCCAATTCCACAGTCCGCGCCACACCCACTTGCACGGTCCGATTACCGCCACCGCCACCAAAACTGGTATCTACCCAACCAGGATTGACGGCGTTTACCGTAACAGGCGTCCCCTCAAGTTCGGCGGCGAGTTTGACGGTAAACATATTGACCGCTGACTTAGAAGCCTGATAGCCAGATGCTTGTAGCTTGTGGATGCTGGTACTGGCATCGCTGGCCAGCGTCAATGACCCCACCGCACTGGAGATATTGATAATCCGGCCAGCCGGTGCGGCCTTCAAAAGTGGTAAGAAGACCTGCGTGACGTCAATCAAGCCAAAATAATTTACGTTAAAATCTTGCCGAATTGCGTCTAGTGATAGTTCTGACGGCTTGGTCTCATGATCAACGGCAATACCCGCATTATTGATGAGAATATCTAAATTAGCGATACTCGTTTTCGCGGCAACAATCGACTCATGGTCGGTCACGTCTAACTGGACCGCCTGAGCTTGCACACCAGCAGCCTCGAGCTGGGCAACAGCGGCCTGGCCACGCGCTAAATTCCTAGAACCAACATAGATAGACTGGCCTTTCAAACCAAGTTCTAGGGCTAATTCATAACCCATCCCGCGATCAGCACCCGTAATTAATGTCTTAATAGTCATATCCATAGCTTCCTTTTCTGTTATGATGGATTTACTATATCAGCCTAACGTAACGGGAGGTCAAGTCGAAATGGCAAATAATAAATTGATGCGAATCGGTGCGTTTGCGAAAGCCGCTAATGTTACTATTCGAACAGTCCGATATTACTTAGAATGTGGCTTGTTACCACCAGAAAAGCGCAATGAAAATAATCAGCGAATCTTTAATGATGAAGACCTACACTGGATAACCAATTTGCATTATTTGCGAGAGGCTGGCATGTCGATTGTTGAATTGCAACACTACACCGCTTTAGTACGTGAAGGCGCTAGCAGCTTACCGCAACGAATTGAATTAATGCGCGAACAGCGTAAGCAAGTCGTCGCTGCAATCGCTGATAAGCAGGAGCAGCTGAAAGTGATTGATCATAAGCTTGAGCGGTATTTAGCTGGGGACAGCGCAGTGATGTGAGTAACCTAAGCAAACAGGCCTCGATGATTTCGAGGCCTGTTTGTTTGCCGTGTTGTGTTACTTATGATATGGGCTCTCATAACTACCCACTCAGCGATTAAACCCAAGAAAACTGCGTCACTTATGATATGGAGATACATAATAACCTACTCTACAATTACCCTAATCGGCTAACTCAAATATGATATATTGAAGCCCATAAGTAAAATTTTGGAGCTCGCGGATTCGAATACTACTCCTACGTGCCCCCACATACAACCGATACTCGGTCAGTATTTGGACCTAAATCAACCATTATTTAAATTTCCGCGAGAACACACTGGGAAAATCATAACCCACTAGACTAGATAAACAATCTCTGCTCCAAATTTCCTTGCTCATCCAGGCTCATTCTCATTGAAGTACCTCATAAATTTTATAACTGTTGTAAATAGTACCTGCCGAACAATACCGGTGAATATTTCAGTGGTGATAATCAACAGGGTCCGTTGCTACAATCTGCCAACCGCTACCGGTTGAAATTTATAAACTTAATTTTCATATCTGAATCAGATCATTCATCTATTCCCCATAGATCAGTAAGTACCACATCATCACTAGCAGGACGAACTTCCTTATCTTTAATTTTAGGTATCTTTACAAAGACAGGAATTTGCATTGCACTTCCTGTAATTACAGCTTCTCCTTTTCCAAGGCTGGGTATCATCTGAAAAGAACTTCTGTCCAAGGTTGGCATTGTATTTTCCAACATACGTAAATCTCTATCATTAACTAGCCGGTGAACTACATAATTATGGACTTGAGATAAAATTGTTGGTGAAATATCCGCCGGTCTCTGTGAACTAATAGTCAAGAAAAAGCCAAATTTTCGACCCTCCTTTATTATTTCTTCAAATGTACGGAGCCTGTAATCTTGCCAAGTATCTCCAAAATTCGTTTCTTGATTGTTTAGGATATTATGTGCCTCATCAATTATCAAATGCTTAGTTTTGGTAATACCATGGCCTGTAGTGTTCTCCTTTTGAAAATCATAAAACATTTTAGACAACATCATAGGGATAACCCTCTTGATTTCTTGATTAGTATGGACCAAGGAAAAAACATTTACTGGATCATACTTATCTTCGACATCGTCTACCACTTCAATTACTTTGGTGAGGCTAGTAAATACTGAATCAATACGATGAAATAAGGGGTTTAGATAATCCCGATTAATTTTCCCCCATGCCGTTCTATGAACTTTTTGAAAATCCAAAAAAACTGCAAGCTTTTCAATTGGGGTTCTATTACTTGATTTCCAGTAATTTGATAATGCCTTTTCAATCTCCTCACCCTTTAAACCTATCCAATCTGAATCACTGATTGCCCCCTCTGAGCCCGCGTTAAAATACATTTTTCCATTTGTAGTATCAATATAATAATTTTCGTAAGTAGAATTGAACTGAATTTTATCAATTTCCGAATAAATACTCCCATCCTGAACGTACTTTTTACAACTTTGAATCCAATCTTGTATACTATCCTGATTTGCTGAGGAACCACTAGTCAATATTTTTTTTAAAGTTCCACAAACAAATCTTCCAAACTCGAAATTCATATCATCATATTTTTCATTAAATAATGAAACAGCTTTTTTCAAAAAGGGTGCTTGAGTAGCTGCAGTTGCACTAAAAAGAGTCGATAAAATATCTGCATCAAACAAGTAGTCCTTCGTGATAAATACCTTATCTCCAGCGCTTCGGGTGCTCAACGTGAAAACCTTTTTCTTATCACCAATATCAAATTGTTTTCCTGTATATTCCCCATTAAAGTCAATGATGAAAAATTGGCTTTTTTGGAATATCCGATTTTTATACTTGGAATGAAATAAGTCGAAGTACAATCTCTGCAATGTATTAGATTTACCACTGCCTGTATTCCCAAAAATACCAATATGACTCGCAAAAAAAGTATTGATATTCAACTCAACAGGTTGGTTTTCTAGAATCGACTGCCCTATATTGATGGACCCAGTCGTTTTATCTACGCTATAAATTTCTCCTAACTCTTTTTTAGTGGTTAATGTCACTTCATTCCCAATCATTGGCACATAAGAACTCGTAACTTGAAATGTATTATCAATAATTACGCCGCGTGTTTTAAGCTGGATTACTCGATTTATCGAATCTTTCTTATATCTATTATCGAATTCTGTACTTCTAATCGTATTTTGCTGATCGATTACTTTTTCAGTAATAACTGATGCGATAATTTTTACATCATTCTGATTAATCGTTAATAATGCACCAATCTTGGGTCCTGTAAGAATATCCCCAAACCAAATAATTTCAGAAGCATTAGACATATTATATACACCAACACTGGCAACAGGTCCATCAACACCAACTATTACACCAATTCGTTTAGTCAGTTGCATCTTAATCCCCCTCTGATAACATCCCGTTCAAAGTACGTGTCAACCATTCTAAATTAAGGTTATCAGAATTTTTATCCACAAAAACATCCTTTGGAGTGATTATTTTGAAGTTCGGCCTCTCTTCTAAGAAGCCTAAATTATTCAAAAAGGTTCCTCTATCTGCATCACTATATCCAATTGCATATACCATTAATTCAGCGTTCTGAAGCGCTCTTCTAACCATTTTTCCAATATGTTTATCTTGGAATGAGAACCCAATTATAAATAAAACGGATTGTGGTTTATCTAATTCTAATTGAAATATCCTTAGCATTTCATAAAAATGATTCTGTAAAAAAGTTGTTGCAGCCTCAAGCCCCGTTGGTGGCACGACAACCGGCATTGGGCTAACTCGATTAATTATCCGAATATTTTCCTTTTCCTTAACCCAGTTCATAGAACCATGTGGTTTAATCACAGAAATCGACGGTACCTCATTTAAATAATCGTTGTTCAATCCCCTATACGAAACAGTTCGATTGTAATTAGAACTGTCTAGCATTCTTTGAAAGTAGCCATTAGCACCATCATTAAATACAATTCTATTATTCTTCGAAGCTTTATCGATAGCCTTTTCAATAAAAAGGTCATAATTCGTTGTAAAAATGTTAACGTTTTTAGGTGACTGTCTTGAATTGGATAGATTTAAAAGATCGATAACTACTTGAATAAACCCGTCATATGTACTTTGTGTGTTTCTTACATTAGCACTTTGTCTATACCGATCTAAAATTTCACGACTCGTTACCTCTACCTTTTTAAGTAGTTCACTATTCGTCAATCCTGCCATTAAAGGAATCGCTGGAACAGACGTGCCCGAACCTAGTAAAAAATTCAGTTGTTTCGTTATTGCTAAGTTTCTCATCCGCTTGCTTAACGTATCTACCTGATTATCCATAATACTGATCTCCCTACATACTCTTATTCAATCATATGACACAAGCCTCACACAATGAACCTAGTTGCCGTTAGCTTTAAGAAAAACCGCATCACTTATGATACGGAGACCCCTCATTAATCATAAACGCCCGGTAAACCTGCTCCGTCAACACCAGCCGCATTAACTGGTGGGGCAACGTGAACCGCCCAAATGAAATTTGGGTATTGGCGCGCTTCAGGACGGCCGGTGTGAGACCCAGTGAGCCCCCAATGACGAACGTGATGTCTGAGTGGCCGTAGGTGGTCAAGTCCTTTAGCTCCTTGGCAAACTCCTCCGACGAGCGTTCCTTGCCCAGAATGGCTAACGCGTAGACGTATTCGCGGTCCTTAATCTTACTCAGAATACGTTCACCCTCCGCAGCCATGACCTGGTCCATCTCCGCCTGGGACATACTTTCTGGCGCCTTTTCATCGGGCACCTCGACGATTGAAAACTTACAGAAGCGCGACAACCGCTTCGCGTATTCCGCGATTCCCTGTTTAAAATACTTTTCCTTGAGTTTACCGACAACGACAAATTTGATGTTCATAATTAGCCTCCTGTACACAGGTTGTCCACAAAGTTATCCACAGGTGCACAACCTGATTTCCTAGATATTGGGGGGTTCTACTTGGAGACCCCCCATATTTATTTTTTGTTAAAAAGTCAATATCAAATAAGTTATCCACCGTTTTAAGACGAAACGTCTGTTCGGACTATCCGCTTACAAACTACATGAGCACTGGCTTTGTCACCGATAAAGTAGCGAATAACTTTTTCTATCCACAGCTTTTTGCCGAGCCTGTGGATAACTTTTGCACCGGTTCCATTGCCGGTCTGGCCCTGTTCATAACTTTTCCACTGTTCTATTATGCCATTTATCCCCCAAGTTATCCACAGTTGTCCACAGGCTTATTTTTGCCCCTGAATTACCACCCGGCGTTCCGCCTATTTCGTTCGGGCTCCCGACCGGCGGACACGTTTTCATTTCCTTCAAGCCAGTCGGAAACTTCGGTTTTTCATTAATTTTATTATCATCGCAAAAAGCGACCACCAGAAAATTCCGGTGGTCGCTTTCATTTCAGATTCAATTAGCTTTCTGAGTTGGCTGACGTTGAGGAGCTCAACTGAGAAGACGTCTCGGTCAATTTGACGTTGGCCGTCTTCTTCTTGCCATTGTGGTAGTACGTCATCGAGACCGTATCGTTCAGCTTATACTTGTAGAGGATGTCACGCAACGTGGACTGGTCAGAAATTTGGTGACCGCCCATGGCCGTGATGACGTCGTACTTGGCCAAACCAGCCTTCTTCGCTGGTGACCCGGCGCTGGCGCTCATCACAACGACCCCGCTCTCCACACTAGATGGCAGCTTCAGGATCGACTTCTGTTGGGCGCTGGAAACGTTGGCGAGATCCACGTAGGTAATCCCTAACGCTGGCCGCACAACCTTCCCCTTCTTGACCAATTGATTGATGATGTTGACGACTTCGTTTGATGGAATGGCAAAGCCCATCCCCTCAACACTAGTCCCTTCAGCATCGCTGGCAATCTTGGAAGAGGTGATCCCAACGACTTGGCCGCCGACGTTAATCAGCGCACCACCAGAGTTCCCCGGGTTAATCGCGGCATCGGTTTGGATAACCGTGGCATTCCCAGTCTGAGTACCTGATGAGTTCGTGGTTTCAATCGTCCGTTTCTTAGCGGAAATGATTCCTTCCGTTAACGACGTTGCGTACTGGCTACCCAGCGGTGACCCGATGGCCAATGCAGTCTCGCCGACCTTGATCTTATCGGAATTCCCAAAGGAAGCGACGGTCTTCAAATCAGACCCGTTGACCTTCAAGACGGCCAAGTCGGTGACGGAATCCTTCCCGACTAATTTCGCCTGCAACTGCTTACCTGAGCTGGTCACCACGCGCAGAGCGGAAGACCCGGACACCACGTGATTGTTCGTCACGATGTAGGCGGTATTGCCGTCCTTCTTGTAAACGACCCCGGACCCTTCGGACGCCTCTTCCAGTTCGGATTTCGACTTGGAATTCGAGCTAGAAGATTCGGCGCCAAACAATTGACCCAGCGTACTGCTACTGCTGTTTTGCTTCTGTAAATTAATCACGGAGACCATGGCCCCCTTGACCTGATTAAAGGCCTTGGTCGACTGGCTAGACACGTTGACCGTCACGTTAGACGTCGACGCGTTGCCACTCTTATTACTGCCGGCTGGCACCGCGGTATCATTGATGCCACTATTATTCAGGTAAGTGATTCCGCCGTAAGCGGCACCCCCACCTAACAGCCCGGCGACCAGTGCCGTCACGGCCACCTTGGTCAAGGTCAGGCCGCCCCGTTGCCGTTTCCGCGGTTCCGGAGTGGGCGTTGGAGTTGCTTGGTTTTGATCATTATTTTCAAATTGATTATTATCGTTGTTATTGTTATCCATCACATTGCGCTAACGCGCGAACCCTCCTCATTTATCGGCCAGGGACTTTGACGCTCTGGCCGTCGTTTTTTAATTATATTCATCTTAACGAGTGAGTATGAATTTTTTTCGATGATTCGGTGCTGAAGTCCTAAAGTTTACCAAATCTTACGAAGAACCTGGGGTTAAGCTGTGTTGGGTCCGCCTCCGGGCGGGTGCAAATGGGACCGGAACGCGGTGGGCGCCCGTCCGGAGCCACAGAGCGGTCTCCGAACTTACTTTGAGCCTCACAAACCCGAGTCTCAAAGATAGCAGTTCCCTAAGCGGCAAAGACCGTCGCTAAGGGAACTCCCACGGCTAAGCCCATTTGCACCCGCCCTGCGGCTAACACTGGCTTAGCCCCGGTTCGTCGTTATTTGGTAAATTAGGTGGTCATTTGTTTGGATGTTGGTTTGGTTCTAGGCATTACTGGTTGGTTTGCTCGACTTTACGCAGATTGTGACATTGCGTAGTCTTGCTGTTAATCTGTCTGGCTATTCCGACGCGATTCAGTTGACCCCAACCAACAATTCCACAACTCACCGATTTCGCCTACAACGCAACCAACGGGGTGGCTTCTTCCGGATTGGTATCGATCAGCTGGAAGTCATGGCCGACGCCGAAATCGCGGTTCTCCATCATGGAGGCCACAGTCAGGTGACACAGCGACTGCATGTTGTTGTGCAGGCTCCGGTGGCCGAGGTAGATTTTCTTGGTCCGGTTACCCAGCACGTCCATCAACGCGTCAGCGCCCTCTTCGTTTGACAAGTGACCCTTGTCGCCCAGGATTCGCTGCTTCAATGGCCACGAGTACTCGCCCATCCGCAGCATTTCCACGTCATGGTTACACTCCAACAAGTAGGCGTCGGCGTCCTTGATCACACCTTCCACGTGCTCGGAAACGTAGCCGGTGTCCGTCAAAATGACAAACGTTTTCCCATGGTAGTGAATCGCGTAAAATTGGGGCTCGGCGGCATCATGGGACACGGAGAAACTCTCCACGTCAATGTCCCCGAACGTTTGGACCGTATCCGGCGCAAATAAATGCTTTTGGGCCAACTCGACCTTGCCAATTTTGCTATCCATGGCGTCCCAAGTGCCCTTGTTGGCGTACACGTTCAGCTGCTCGTACCGCCGCGCCAAAATGCCCACGGCCTGACGGTGATCCGAGTGTTCATGGGTGACCAGCAACGCGTTCACGTCGTTCATGTTCCGGTTGATATCACCCATCAACTTTTCAATCTTCTTGCCGCTCAACCCGGCATCAATCATGATGCGTTCGTTGGGGCTCTCCACGTAGGCCACATTACCCGTGCTACCACTAGATAAAATGCTGATGCGCAGGTCATCTGCTACTGCTGTATCCGTTCGCAAATTCAATTCGACCTCTCCTTAAAATTCAATACCGTAATCATACCGCATTTCAGCTTCCTTGTAACTAATATTAATTGGGTTATACCGGATGTATTGCGCCTTACCGGGCGGGTGAAAATTGAGCCGTGACGCGGTGGGCGCCCGTCCGGAGCCACAAAGCGGTCTCCGAACTTACTTTGAGCCTCCAAGCCCGAGTCTCAAAGATAGCAGTTATCTAAGCGGCAAAGCCCGTCGCTAAGATAACTCCCACGGCTGAGCTCATTTTCACCCACCCTGCGGCTTAGACTGGATTAACCCACAAACAGTGTTCAGTTTTTCCCCCCACTCATGACTACTCAGACGATTCAGCTAATGTCCTCATGCAATTTCCAAACCCAAATCAGTCTAACACTGGTTACCGTTGTGAAAATTTCCACCATCAACAGCGACCAGAGGCGGGGCTAGGTGCCCAGCCGTGTCGATGGCTTTAGCTGAACGATTTTCTCAGCTTAGGCCATGGGACGACTTTTGAGACTGGCGGGCTTCCAGGCTTAAAAGCGAGGCGGAAGACCGCTTCCCAGGCTGGAGCCGTTCCCCACCAGCAGGGCACCTGGCCCCGCCGCCGGGAGCGACCATCACGAAAATTTCGTCCCAGCAAAAAAGGCGGCTCGCGGCCGCCTTTCATCTTTTTTCAGTTAACGTGGCTTAGTTGCTGGTGGTCGAGGTCCCGCTGACCGTCTTCACGTTGCTATCGTTGGTCAGGATGGCCCCGGTGAACGCGTTGACGTGCTTCAGCTGGAGGACGCCGGCGTTGTTGCCACTGTTGGCCTTGACCGCGATGACCCAGGTTGGGATGTAGACGCTGCTATTCTTCAACGTGAAGTAGCGTGTGTACGCCAGCTTGGTCCAGACGATCTTGGTGTTGTTGGCAATCTGGTTATACTGGTACAACCAGATCAGCGCCTTGCGTTCCGAAATGGTCTCGGTCTTTTCCCGCAAGGTCGCGACGTCCGTCAGATACCCTTGGGTGTAGCCGGTCACCTGGCCGTCATTGGTCAGGCTGAATCGGATTTCCCCGTAGCGCGAATAAATCTGACCGTCCGTCACGTGTTGCGTGTAGACCACGGTGTTGCGACTCGACAACTGTTTGTTATAGAAGTAATTCGTGCCGTTTAAAATGAGCGCGCCGTTATTGACCACAGTATCCAGCGTTTTATCCGGATGCTTGGGGTCAACGCCGGTCACGGCCGTCTTAAACGTCGAGGCAATCGTCCCGTCCGTTTCGTAACGCACGGTCTGGTCGCTCAGACTGGTCAAGCTACTCTTGATGCTGTCGTCGTTGGTCGTGGAAATGTAGTAGCCTTCGCCACTCTTCTTCGATGGCGTGTCAAACGTGATATCGTCAGAGCGCATTTCCTTAATGATCGTCGTGTCACTATCGGCCGAGCGGCTGGACGTGGTATCGGTCTCCCCGGACGTATCGCGCTGAAAGGCGGCGAACAAGAAGATATCAATAACAATGAACGCGACTAAGAATAACCACTCGATGCGGCGAAAATCCATGCCGGACCGCCCTCCTTTTTTGACCGGTTTATGACTGCTTTAGCATCTGGTCGTAAGTTTTCCAGCTTCCGTTGTAGAACACGTACCAGGTTGGCGTCAAATTGACGACCTTATCCGATGAGGACGAGGCCAACCACTGGTAACCCAACTGCAACGTCGCCATTTTCTTCTTACTATACCCGGCCGCTACCAGTCGGTCAATGACGCTTTGCGTGCTAGGCAACGACTCGGCTTTCTTATCGTTAGGCACAGGCACTTGCAGGCTATACAGTGAGAAATTGTACCGCCGAACGCCCTGCGCTAACATCTGAATCCGCGCCGCCCCGTAGTTACTCTGGTTAAAAATGGGGAACCCTTCAACGAAGCTCCGGTAGGTCACGGTCGACTTCCCAGAATTGTAGCCATAATAACGCAGGTTTTCCATGGGAATCCCGATGGACTTGACCGCGCTATAGCTGGCACTAAGCGCCTGGCTGAAGTTGAATGACGATTGCAGCGCACTGTAGTCCTCGTACAACGCCGTCCCGCTCTTGTTGTAAACGGTCAGCTGGCGCGAGGCCCCGTCGCTATAAATCGTATTATCCTTATTCTTCTTGGCCGAAACGTTGGTCGACTCCCCCTTGTTAAGCAGGCGGGTGGTAAAGTAATCCGTCGACTGTTGGTTGACCAAATAGCTATACGACTGAACCGTCACACTGTTCGTGACGTACGGAATCGCCGACTTGGTGAACCATTTCATCTGGACGTCGATGCGGAATAAGTTTTCTTTCAAAATCTTCTGTAACGCGGCGAGATCACTCTTGCGCACGCTGATACGGTAAACTTCTTGATCCTTGTCATCCAGCAAATACAGGTGTTTGGCATCGTTCAGCGGCACCATGATCCGGGAAAATTCCGCGGAGGTTCGGGCCAGCTTACTGCCAAAAATCGTATTAAACATTTTAATATTGACCGGTGCCGAATAGGACATCAGTAAACTACTCTTGGTGGTTAAATAATGCATGTACGCTGAACGCGAGCCCGGTTGGACCCGGCGGATACTCCCCAGGTCCCATTTAGACAGGGCCTCGCGAATCTCCGTGGTCAGGTTAACTTTCCGGTTGTTCAGCAGTTCTTGCTTGCCACTGCCGTTGGTGTACACCACCTCGGTCGGGAGGTAAATATCCTTCTGTGGTCGGGTATTCAGTTCGGTCGTCGGCGTATTGGAACTGCGCTGGCGACTGCGCTCATACTGCGCAGGATTCGTCCAAATCATGGCGGATAACGTCACACTGACTGCCACAGCTAAGGTCAATCCCAGTGGTAGAAATGCTTTAGTTATCTTCATCCCAGAGATCCTCCTCATCGTACGGCTTGTAAGGCAAGGAAATGTAGAACGTGGACCCACGGCCTTCGCGACTGTCGACCCAGATTCGGCCGCCCAGCATTTGGACGACTTCCTTGGAAATCGCGAGACCCAGTCCCGTTCCGCCTTGTGCCCGTGAACGGGCCTTATCTACCCGGTAGAACCGGTCAAAGATCCGCGGAATATCTGCCCGTGGAATCCCGAGTCCTTGGTCAGACACGCTTAAAATCACGTTGTTGTGCGTCTCCAGCAGGCGGGCCGTGACGATACCACCATCGGGTGAGTACTTGATGGCGTTGTTCATCAGGTTATCCAGTACCTGCGTGAAGCGGTCCGTGTCAATTTCGACCCAGAGGTCACGCTTAGTGAAGTCACGCTTGATGGTGTAGGTCTTTTCAGGCTTATCATCTTGCTTCAACATCATGTCAAAACGGTCGAGCACGTAGTTAAATAGTTCGTTTAAGTTGACCATTTCCAGGTCGACCTTTTGCGTCCCGGAATCCATCCGTGACAGCGTCAATAGGTCGTTGATCATCCGAATCATCCGGTCGGTTTCTTCCTGGGTGACCTTCAAGAAGCGGGGCGCCACCTCGGGATCCTTCCAAGCCCCTTCGGACAGGGACTCGATGTAGGCCCGCACGGAGGTTAACGGCGTCCGCAACTCATGGGACACGTTGGAAACGAATTCCTTCCGGTCCTGATCGATTTTCTGTTGTTCGGTGACATCGTGGAGCACACAAACTAATCCGGAAATGAAGCCAGACTCCCGTTGAATCAAGGAGAAGTAGGCTTGCAGAATCAAATCATGTTCTTTAGTCGAAAAATCCAAGACTAAATCATCGGGATCTTCTAGCAGTTCGCGCAACGTATAGTCGTCACGAATATCCAGTAAGTCCAAGATGGATTTACCCACGGCATCATCGGGGTCGTGGTCGAGGAAGCTGCTAGCCGTCTCGTTAATGATGGTCACGTTACCACGCCGATCGGTGGCAATAACCCCATCGGTCATGTGGGACATGACGGAGTCGAGTCGCCGCCGTTCGGACTCGGTAGACTCTTGGGCCTCTTCCACCCGCACGGACAGGTTATTGACGGCACTGGCCAGTTGGCCCAGTTCATCGTTCCCATACACGTGCACGTGGCCAGAGTAATCCCCTCGAGCGATCCGCAACGTTTGTTTCTTCATTTCATCGATTGGCCGGGTTATAGCCCGGGAAATAATTATCGCCATGACCAGCCCCAAAATAATCGCCACAAACGTTGCCGATACGTAGATCAGCGTGATTTGATTGATATTTTGATAGACCGAGTCCAGACTGGACCGCATGTAAATAACCCCGACTAACTCGCTGTTATTTCCCTGGGTCCGAATCAACCGCGTAATCGTGGTATAGTACCGACTATTATTCTGTGAATTATAGGTCGTCCGCACCACGTCACGGTTATTGTAGATGGCATTCTTAATGTTATTATCAGTAGTTTTTTGGCCCACGATTCCCTGGTTATCGACTTCATTGGTTCCACGGATGGTCCCCTTGTTATCGATGACCCGAATCTGAGCGTTATTGGTATTGTTGATTTCCGACAGCGTCGACTTGATTTGTTTGTCACTCTTAGTGGCATTCGTCGTGGTCAACTCGTCAGACAGCCGATTGACAATGTAGGTCTGCACCACCTGTTGGGCCTTGAACGTGTTTAAGTTCTGGCGTTCCAACTGACGGACAAACACAGCGCCAACGATCTCCAGCGTTAAAAGTAGGAGTAGCGCGAAGACCAGCGCGATTTTAAAATGAATCGACTGGAAAAATTTTATTTTACTATTCACGAAGTCACATACTCCTCAATGCGAGATTTAGCGTTACCGCTAGGCTTGGTCGGAATCTGGGTTGCGCAGGTAGTACCCGACACCCCGCCGTGTGACCAGCCAAGTTGGGTGGCTAGGGGCATCTTCAATCTTTTCACGGAGCCGCCGAACCGTGACGTCCACGGTCCGCACGTCACCGAAGTAGTCGTAGCCCCAGACCGTTTGTAACAAGTGTTCCCGGGTCATGACTTGGCCAATGTGTTGGGCCAGGTAGTGGAGCAATTCAAACTCACGGTGTGTCAGATCAATGTTAGCGCCGCGCTTGGAGACAGAGTAGGCTTCGGGATGGATGGTTAAATCACCGATCTCAATGTCTTGGTTCTCAGGTTCTTCGGGTTGGGCGTGTGCCGCAGCACTTTGCCGCCGCAGGTTAGCCTTGACCCGTGCCACCAATTCCCGGTTAGAGAATGGCTTCGTAACGTAATCATCGGCCCCAACTTCCAGGCCCACGACCTTGTCCAATTCGGAATCCTTGGCCGTGACCATGATGATTGGCATATCATGCTTTTTCCGGATAGACTTGGCAACTTCCAAGCCATCGAGCTTAGGCAACATCAAATCCAAAATAACCAGGTCGGGGTTCCCCTCTTCGACCTGTTGGACAGCGGCTTCGCCATCGTAGGCGACGTCCACCTCGTAACCTTCTTTTTCCAAATTAAACTTCATAATATCAGTAATTGGTTTTTCATCATCGACAACGAGAATTTTCTTAGGCATAGTAAAAATTTCCTCCTTAAGGGAAATACGAGCGATCCGGTAATTGCAGGATTACCGGCAGGCCGGCCGTTGGGTGTCAAAATACCACCGACAATGGGGCCACAGCAGTTTCTTTTCAGTTTTTTCATCGTTTAAAGTCAAGGAATATCGGCGTTCCTTTGTTGAACGCCTGGTGTTTTTAAGGGGCGTTGTCCGACCCGATAAGGTTCCGGTGTCGTTGAGAGCAACGCTATCTGAATTATAACACATCATGAAGTTTCTTTCAGTCCTAGTGTATCAAGGATTTAAGGTGGTTTTAACTTTATATTTCCCGGGAAATATACTAACTTAGTGGACAAAACACAACATTTTGTCCACTAAGTTCATAAAAAACAATTGAAAGCCCCGTCCCATGCCGGCCAAGTAAGAGGTTCTTTACAATTTCAGGTCAAATCGATTACGGGTTAGTCGGCGATTCTTCTGCTTTAACGGCAGACTTGGGTAGGATAACCCGGAGCATTTTTATGATCATCGACTAAAATAATCGGTCGGTTCGTTGGTTCTCTCAGCTAACCTAATTGCTTCGCAGTTGAAAAATCGTTTCCAACCAATCTGTCATCATCGTCAAGCGACTGATTTTTACGCCGCCTCCAATAACGACATCAACTACTACCAAATTTCTAAAGTTCTGACTGCCCCTTAATTTGATTGATTTCAGTCAAAATCACGGCAATTTTTGCAAAAAGCAGCCTTTTTCAAAAAAAACTAAAAAAATTTCAACTTTTTTTGCCACGTAAACCGACTTACTTGCCCCGGATTTACCGCAATTTTGAAAAAAATGCCAAAAAACCCAAAAAACTTTTTGGCGAAATAAAAATACCTATAATCCGCATTAAACCGGGGATAAGTTTTCCTCACGTTTGATAAAATACCCAGTTTTTTTGAATAAAAATCAACTTTTTTCGGAAAAGGGGTTGCGCACCCTGCACCCGCATGATATGATAGTTCTCGTTGATATGGAAGACATACAACAGCAACAAGTCAATCACATGGGCAGTTAGCTCAGCTGGCAGAGCAACGGACTCTTAATCCGTGGGTCCAGGGTTCGATCCCCTGACTGCCCATCACTTACTAATCAGCTTTCACGAGGTTAACTTCGTGGTTGCTGATTTTTTTGTATAACTAGGTAATAAATATCCGCTACATTTAATATCTATGCATAACGCCACCTGGCTTTTTCTCGCGCCGCTATCTATAGGGGGAAACGCTACGGAAACTATGTCGAGGTGAGTCGTTTTGCAACAGCAACAGAAGAAGAATCACATGTCTTATCGCGTCGTCGCCCTCATCATCGGGCTGGTCCTGAACGCCTTTGGAAACGCCCTGAGTGTCGCCGCCAATGCCGGTAGTGGGATTTGGACTGCGGCGGCCGTCAACATCGCCTATTGGATTCACGGCAACGTGGGGGTCATCCTCCTGATTGTCGGAATCTGCAGCGCCTTGTTGAACCAATTTCTGATTCATCAGGTCGATATCCCCCGATTTGTTGGTGAGGTTGTCTTCATTTCCTGTTTCAGCTACTTCATTGATTTATTTGTGGCGATGTTTACCAAATGGGGAATTCCCGACCTGAACTTAGCTTGGCGCATGCTGCTGAGCATCTTAGGGGTCACCATCTTTGCCTGCTCGATTTCCATCTACCAGCGGGCCAACCTGATTATGCATCCCAATGATGACACCTCCAATATCCTGCGTTTCATGTACCTGGGTGGTCGGGCAACGGCGTCACAGTTCGTCGACTTCATTCCACCGATCATCATGATTGCGGTCTGCTACGCGTTCACCCGGCAGATTTACTCCGTGAACGTGGGGACGCTTTACTCCATCCTCTTCAACGGGGTCATCATTGCGGCGTCCGACAAACACATCATGCCGCACCTGTACCACAATTTCCGCGTTTCCCATTAAAGACGAATTCACGCCGCCAATCACACCTGATTGGCGGTTTTTTTGACAAATCATTTAATGCCGCATACTAAATATTTTATCAAGTTTATTTATAAGACAATTTACTAGCTATTGCCGCCGCTTTCCCGTATTCTAACAGGACAAGGGGGGAGAACCACATATGAACGATGCCACACTGACTCACGAATTTTTGTTGCTAGAGGTCCTGAACGCCATCTGCGCCAAGACCAAAATCAAGCCCAGCGCTCTGATACTCCTGAATTTTCACTTCACCGATTCCCAACTGCAAGTCCTCGATACCTACTTATTTGATCACGCCTTCGGACAGGAGTCCCTGTCCACGCAAGACGTCGCCCAAAAATTACACGAAATTCGCCCCAACATGACCGCCGCCGACTACTTCTTCATCGCCCAAGACCTCGTCGCCGCCTGGCAACATGAGGAGCGTTACCATGGGTTAAATTTTATCTAGTCTACATATAGGGAGAAACGCAGCAAAAATTAGCCGATTGCTCACGCGCTCAATCGCATAACGACGTGCCTCAGCGAGGAACATCTGCGAACAACAAACAGAGTCTTGGACCGCAAGCTTAACGTTAGTGACCAGAGGCGGGCCAAAGTGCCCTGCTGTGTCGATGGTCTTAGTAGATCTTAGACCATGGGACAACCTTTGAGACCGCTTCTCAGGCTGGAACCGACCCCACAGCAGGGCGCTTTGAGCCCGCCGCCGGGAACGGCCTACACGACACTGCATCACAATTTTTGCCAGCCATCATACCCTAATTCAGTCTGGACAAGCGCTGATTGCGGGACTAAGCTTAGGTAATAAGCGGGTTGGACAGTTTAGTAACAAGGCATTTTAGTGACTGGTTCCATCCCCAGCTAATTTGGAGAGGAGTCGTTTCGTTTGCAAAAATCTGTCATCCTGCTAACGACCTGCTTAGCGCTCCTTGGCGGCGTTTCTGCCCGTGCAGCCACCAAGAACCCTACGCCGGCAAACAAGTACCGTTACGCCGCTAAGAAGGCGTCCTATTACAATAAATCAACCAGTGCTTACTACCGCTCCATCTGGACGGCGGCCCGAAAGTCCTGGAATAACTCTAAGGCCTTCAAATGGTCGACCACCAAGAATAAAAAATCGCGCACGTTTACCACGAGCGTTGCCAAGAATTCCGGTATCTGGACCAACGCTACCGGGATGGCTTACAATGGCATGTCTTATGACAAGACTGGTCACCAGACCGGCGCGGCCATGTACCTCAACCGCACTGTTCTAAAAAAATACAAATACAATAAGAAACAACGCACCAACGTCGCCATCCACGAAATGGGTCACGCGCTGGGATTGAGCCACAATCAGTCCGGCTCCATCAGCGTGATGAATCCGGCCAACCGGGTACATCCCCTGCGCAACGTCGATATCCGTGGGGCTAAGAAGGTCTACACGACCCCGCTCAGTACGAAAAAGGTGCTGGCTTCCTCAGCCAAGCCCACGCTGACCGTTGACCACCTCAAGGATTACTCCAATGGCATCTATGGGGTGGAAGCGATTCGTAAGGACGCCGGCACCATCGTGGAGGGCACCATTACCAAGAGTGTCGCCCACCACAAGGCCCCCAAGAACTACTACACCACCCAAACGCTAAAGATCAATGAACATTTCAAGGGTCTCAGCGGCAAGTCCGTCACCTTTACCCAGGGTGGGACCACGAAAATGGCCGTTACCGACAGCGAAGTGCTCCATCAGGGTGAAGAAGTCGTGGTTATGCTAGCCAAGAACGCGGCTGGCAATTATTACGTCATTAACGATGGGCAGGGAATGTTCGTCGATACCCACACCAGCAATGGCCACGAGCTGTTTGAACACGTCTCAGATCACACCATTTATACCGAAGATATGCTGCATTAGGCAGCAAAGCCGTCGTCCCCAGCACAATGCTCGAGACGACGGCTTTTTATGTAAAAAAACTACTCGCGATGGAAGTACCGCAGTCCGGCCTCAATCAGGTCGATCACCGCAAACAACCCGATGAAGCCTGCAATAGCCTCCAGGAAGAACCGGCCGTAATCGACCCAGAACAGTTCTCCTAGCGTCACCAGATCAACGGCCCCCTTGACAAGGAAGACAGGTACCAATAAGAACAAAAATATTTCGAATAGATCCACCGTCTGTGCAACTTGGTCCATAAATAATTTGTGAAAATGCATCCCCGTACCTCCTCCGACAATGACTACCCACCACCCCCAACTTCACGCCAATAGCGTCTCCCCAAAGTTAAGCGGTGGAATAGTTCTTGCCACTCATCATACGACAGTTTAATCAGTGAACGCCACCCTTTCGGCAAAACAAAAAGCAGCCGGTCCGCTAAAGTGCGGAGCGACTGCTTTTCTAGAGGTCGAAAATTTGAGGTTAGTCGGTGAGCCCTGTCTCACGGGGCAAGCACTCACTGATTAGTTTGTTTAAAACGGTGTTGTCTTTCGCCTCCGGGGCGAGGAAAACGAATCGGAACGCGGTGGACACTATACAATAGTTGCTAGATCAACATCCGCAGAATTACGGGCTAAACCCGTGTCAGCCGCAGGGCTGGTGAAAATGGGCTCAGCCGTGGGAGTTGCCTTAGCGGGTTTCCCGCTTAGGCAACTGCTATCTTTGAGACGTGATCTTCGTCTCAAAGTAAGTCTGGAGACCGCCCTTTGGCTCCAGGCGGGCGCCCACAGCGTCACGGCCCATTTTCACCAGCCCGGAGGCGCTGCTAGAAATCAGTTTAGCCCATAAACCCGTTATTTCCAGTAAGCATACTTATATTGCGCGTCGCTCATCATGGTGTACTTCAACCCGCCAACGGACTTGGAAACCAGGTGCGCCTTGGCTTGTTGGTACAGCGGAACTAAGCCGGCTTGCTTGGTCACGTAGGTGTCGGCTTGCTTCAACAGGTCCCACCGTTGTTGCGTGGTGTGGCTGGCCGTATCGTCGACTTGCTTCATTAAATTGGTAAAGTGGGCGTTATCCCATTTGGTAAAGTTCACGGAGCTGGTCCCATCAGCCATTTGTAAGAAGTCGGCTGGATCCCGCCAATCCGTGGTCCACCCGTCGAGGTCGATATCAAAGTTACCGGCCGCACCCTTGGCAATCTGTTGAGCCAATGGCATCGACTTGATGGTGATGCTCAGGCCGGGCATGTACTTCTGTGCCTGTTGTTGCAGGTATTGGGCCACGTGCTTTTGTTCATCCGTGTCGGCGGTCAGGAGTTCCAAATTGGCCTTCTTGATGCCAAGCTCCTTTTTCGCTTGGTTCCACAATTCAGTGGTCTTCTTAGGGTTGTAACTCAAGAGGTTACCCACATCTTCGGAGAAGTCCTTACCCGTGGTTGGGTCATTCCCATCACCGGACGGAATCAGGCTTTTAGCAGCGGCGGACCCATCTTGCAGCACATTCTTGGTCAGGGCGTTCCGGTCGACCACGTAGGAGAAGGCTTGACGTACCTTGGTGTTGTGCGTCACCGTCTTTTTATCATTAAATTCCAGGAACCGCATGGAACTGTTCAGCGTCGTATTCATTTCTGGGTTGTTGGCATTTTGCTTGATGTATTGCCCGGAAAGCACGGTTTCTTGAACCTTGCCAGACTTGAACAGGCTAGCTGACGTGCCCGGATCCTTCACAACTTGCACGTTGACCTTGGAAATTTTTACATTCTTGGCATTCCAGTAATGTGGGTTCTTCACGTAAGACCAGCTGTCAGCCGCGCCACTCCAGCCAACCAACTTGTAAGGCCCTTCGGAAAGCGTCTTTTCAGCGCTGATCCCGTACTTACTGCCATATTTATTGAAGAGACTGGTCTTCATTGGATACGCCGCCGTAGCCAAGATGTCTGGCAACCAGGGTTGTGGCTTGGACAGCGTCAACTGTAACGTGCTCTTATCCAGGGCCTTCACACCCAATGCAGATGGAGACTTCTTCCCAGCCTGAACGGCATCATAATTCTTTAAGTATTTGAGCTTGTTGGCTACCTGCGACTTGGACTTCGGATTGACCTGCCAATCAAAGGAGGTCACGAAGTCTTGTGCCGTCACCGGATCACCGTTTGCCCATTTGGCAGCCTTTTTGATCTTAAACGTATAAACGGTGCCATTTTTCGTGGGCTTAACTACTTTTTCAGCAATCCCGGCGATGACCTTACCATTCTTATCCAACGTGTACAGGCCTTCTTCAGTCTGCGCAATCAAACTGGAACTGTTACTGTCACCCGAAATGGCGGGGTCGGCCGTGGCGGGATTCCCGACCATGGTGACGCTCAACGCCTTATCTGCCTTGTCCGCACTCGTTTGCGCTGCAGTTGACCCACACCCGGCCAATGCTGCGACTGCCAATAATCCAAAACCTAATCCCATTAATTTCTTCATATAATCGACCCCTCATCTTGTTTGCCTAACCAAAAAAATCGCCCGTCCTCGTTAACCATCTCTGGCTAACAAGGGCGAACGATTCGCGGTACCACCTTGTTTTATCTCTCATGGTGCATTTCACACCCGTGCGGTAATGGGCACGACCCAGGCACGGCTACTTGATTCACCGCGCCGACCTCCAGATGCGCTTCACCCCGACCGTTTGATCCGGCTTGCATCGACCCGGACTCGCTGAACAAACGGTGAAGGGCTACTCTTCTGGGCAACGTCTTCTTGATTGATACTAAATCTATCATCATCCATTTTAAATGTCAATTCTTTTATAAACATTCATTTCTTTGCATATTTTCTGCATAATTGGCAAAAAAAAGAGCGAACCCGCGTCGCCGTAGGTTGGCCCTTTTGTATATTCTGGTTAAGAAACCGTTATTTTACCGATAAACTTTTTTATTTATTCATGTCCTGTTGCCGATGGCCTTGTGAAACAGTCGTCGTTTGACGGCTAACGGTCTTCCCCGCTTGACTGGTCGTTGTCTGCGTCTTGACCGCAACGTGCCCCTTACCCGTTGTGTCGAGTTGCACCGCAGTTTGGCCAGACGTCGGTTGAACAACCGAGTCCGTCACAGTTGAGCTGTTTTGCGGAACCTGACTGAAGAGCAAGCCCCCAGCAACCAGGCCCAGCATAACGCCGCTGATTCCCCTGAATTTTTTTGTCATGTGCTTTCCCCTGATTTCCCTTTAGTACAGATAACTTCCTCTGCGTTAATTATACACCAAAAGGTCAAGCAGTTTACTTATAAGTTTCCACATTCTGTTGGTTGGCGTGAATCACGACGCCATTTAACCCCAGAATCAACAGATTGGCGACCGCCGCAATGATAAATAGGAGCGTGTAGGAACCGTGGTCGATCACCAGACCGCCAAAGAGTGGGCCAAATGCCTTCCCCACGTTGGCCCACGCATTGGCCATGCCTTGGTATTTCCCTTTAACCGCGTGGGGCGTTAACCCGTTAACGATCGCCGGGATGGCCGGAAACGCCGTCGCCTCACCCATCGTCAGGATGACCATGGCAATCACAAAGTGCAGGTAGTCCTTGGCAAAGATGAGCGTGACAAACGACAAAGCCACGAAGAAAATCCCAGCATAGACTTGGAGATACAGATTGCTAAAGAAGTTGGCGAGCCAATTTAATAGCGCCTGGAACACCACAATCAAGCCGGCATTAATCGTCCACAACAGGCTGTATTCACGCATTGGAATGCCCATCCCCGTCATGTAAACGGACAAGTTGGACACCCACTGCTCGTACATCACCCAGATAATGATCAACGAAATAAAAAATGTCGCCATAATTCGTCGATTAGGCAAGGCAATCGTCACGTCTTGGGCTTGCTTGGTCACCACCTGCCGTTGCATCACGGCTGGCGCGTGGTAGCAGGTCAGAACGACCGTGAAGAAGCAGATGAACAGGCTAAACGCAATCACGAAGAGGAGCGTCACGCTGGTGCTATAGACAAAGCCGACTAGCGCCGTCCCCAGCACCACCCCCAGGTTTTGTGCGAAGTAGAGCATGTTGAAAATGTACCGCCCGTCGCGGCTGTGAATCGTGGTCCCTAGGGAGTTGACCATCGTTAGCGTCCAGCCGGAAGCCAGACCCAAGAAGACCAGAGCAATCGGAAACGCCGGCCAGCCGTGGCTGAAAATCAGCGTTCCCAAGGTGACTAGCGATACGCTGATGCCCCCTAGCGTGAGGTAATACGGGTTCAGCCGGTCAAATAGTCGGCCCCCAATCACACTCCCCACCACGTTCGCGGAAGAGTATAACAGTAAAATAATCCCGACTTCGGTCAACGACGCCCCCAGTCGGTTGTGCATGTAAATCGTGGTCAACGGCCAAATAAAACTCATACCGATACTACTGAACAAGGCGCCCAGCAGCAACCACCGCAAGCGAATCTCGCGCATAAGCCGACTTCTTTCAAAGATTAAAATTCAATTAGATTAATTCTAGCATACGCTTTGCAGAAAATGAAGCTGGTGCGGGGTATGGGTTAGACTGGTTGTTGCCCGCGTCTCCGGGATGGTGAAAATACGGATGGTCACGTTCGTTCCCGCCGGTGGGCTCAAGATGGCCTGCTATGGGGACCGGTTCCGGCCTGAGAAGCGGTCCGCCACCTCGCCTTGAAACCTCGCTGAAGTTCGCGAGTTTCCAAGGTCGTCCCGTGCTCTAAACTGAGAAAATCACTCAGTTAAGACCACCGACACAGCTGGCCATCTTGGCCCACCGCTGGTCACTGACATTAACCACCCATTTTCACCATCCCTGCGGCTAACACGCGTTTAGCCCACACGCGCCATCCTCATTATTAGGCTGCCTTTCCAGTGTATTTAACCTATTGATTTAACTCATTTATCCCTTCCCGACAGGTAATTACTATCCCCATAAACAGCACCCTCTCAAGGACAATCCCCTCGCCAATTAATTGTTTTTCCTCCATACTTCTCGTACACTGAAACCAAAGGAGTGATCCGACATGACCGTTTTATTTATTAATGGCAGTCCCCGACTACACGGCAATACCGTGGCCCTAGGCGAACGCTTTTTACAGGATATTCCACATGACACCGTGAATCTGGCCGAGCATCAGCTAAACTTTGTCCACGACCAACGGGACACTAACCAGCCGCAACAGGATTTGACCGATGACTACGAACAACTGATGGCCACCTTTGCTCAAGCCGATGACATTGTCTTGGGTACGCCGGTCTACTGGTACGGCATGACCGGCCAGCTCAAGGTCTTCATGGATCGCTGGTTTGACAGCTATACCAACGACTTTGATTTCAGTCACAAACACGTCTACCTCTTAGTCGTAGGCGCCGATGAACCACAAACCAAGGCGCTAGGCATCACCCAGGCCGTTCAGCATTCCTGCGAATGGTTGAAAATGAGCTTCGAAGGCACGGCCACCGTAACGGCAGATGGCCCCGATGATGTCCGGAACATGTCCGACATGCCTAGCAGCTTCTGGCAACTCGGCGGCCGGCTCCGCGCCAACGAAAACGCATAGCGGTCAATTCCGATTCAACGTAATTTTAACAATGTTTCATGTGAAACATTCTAAATCTGAAATAACGACAAAGATCCCGATATACCGCCATTTCTGGTTGGTATATCGGGATTTATTTTTTGGTTTAGATGAGATAATCTTCCTCCATGATTAAGACGGATTAGATGACTTCCCAATGGTTACCTTCAATATAAGTTACCAGCAATAACCCATTCCCCGAGCGGTGGTTGCCCCGAACCAGTATCAGCCGCAGGGCTGGTGAAAATGGGCTCAGCCGTGGGAGTTGCCTTAGCGGGTTCCCCGCTTAGGCAACTGCTATCTTTGAGACTCGCTTCTCAGAGGCTCAAAGTAAGTCTGGAGACCGCCTTTCGGCTCCAGACGTGCGCCCACAGCGTCACGGCCCATTTTCACCAGCCCGGAGGCGCAGAACCCAGAGCACAAAAAAAACCACCGCTCGGGGAAAGCGATGGTCATCGGAGTAGGGGTAACGTCACTATTATAAGAATGACGTTAACTATTTTTTCATTATTCCAGGGGAGGAGGAGTACATGAAAAAAGATTGTTAATCTTTGGTAGAAGCAACCGATTGGTTAACTTCTATGCTTCATATACTAATGGGAAAATATGATGAAACTGTGAACTTTCTGGCACACTCTTATGAATTTTAACCTACTTGACGATGTTACTGGGTAAAGCCTTAGGGGCGCAAGGGATTTGCTGGTCAACTACTTTTAGTGCTTTTCACGAATACCACGTTCCGTGGGGGACGAATTTTGTCGTTTATACATATATCCTTGTATTTATTCATCAAGACAGTAAGAAAGGCTGCGGAACACGACTGTCCGCAACCTTTTCAAAACGCTATTTCTATTGATCCGGTGTATAAGCCACTGACGAGAACTTGTTAAACGACTTCACGAATAGCAGTTTAACGGTTCCCCGCGGACCCGACCGGTTCTTTTCAATAATGACTTCAACTTCCCCGACATCTTGGTCACCCTCGTCACGAGGATCACTGTCGTTGCCGCCACCGTCTTCGTCGCCGTCCCGCTCGTAATAGTCATCACGATACAGGAACGAAACGATATCGGCATCTTGTTCGATTGACCCGGATTCACGGATATCGGACAACACGGGCCGCTTATCTTGCCGCTGTTCCACACCCCGAGAGAGCTGGGACAACGCAATAACGGGCACGTGCAATTCCTTGGCTAGCTTCTTCAGTTGCCGTGAAATATCGGAAACTTCTTGTTGCCGGCTTTCGTGGTTGGTCCCTTCAATCAGTTGGAGGTAATCGATCACAATCAAGCCCAGGTTTCCTTTTTCCTTAGCTAATCGCCGACACTTGGCCCGAATTTCCGTAATCTTATTCCCGGCGGTATCGTCGATATAAATGCTGGCCTTGGCCAGACTGCCCATCGCAACGATGAGGTTTTGCCATTCTTCTTCGGACAATTGCCCCGTCCGCAGGTGATTAGCGTCGATGGAACCTTCCGCACAGAGCATCCGGTTGACCAACGATTCGGCACTCATTTCCAAACTGAAAATGGCGACGGTCTTGTCGGTCTTGGTCCCCACGTTTTGCGCAATGTTTAGGGCAAAGGCGGTCTTCCCGACGGCTGGGCGGGCGGCGAGAATCATCAATTCATCGTCGTGCAGACCGGTCGTCATCTTGTCCAGCTCGGCATAGCCCGTCGAGAGACCCGTGATGACATCCCCCTGCTCGGACAATTTGTTGATCTCTTCAAAGGAGCTGTTCAGCACGTCACGAATTGGCTTGAATCCCGTTTGATTCCGGGTCTCCGCCACACTCATGATGTCCTTTTCGGCGTTGTCTAACATGTCGGCAACGTCTTCGTCCTGTTGGTAACCCTGGGTAACAATGTTCGTGGCCGTTTGAATCAGGCGGCGCACGATGGCCTTTTCCTGAACGATCTTCGCGTAGTAGGTTGCGTTGGCTGCGGTCGGCACAGACCCTGCCAATTCGGCAATGTAGGTCACGCCACCGACGTCATCCAGCTCATTTTTAGACGTTAACCGGTCGGTAATCGTGACCACATCAATGGCCTCGTCCCGGTCGTTTAAATCCATCATCGCTTGGAAAATAATCTGGTGTTCCCGGCGGTAAAAGTCCTCTGGGGCCAGGTATTCCAGCGCATCCACCAACGCGTCGGCGCTCAAAAAGATCGCCCCGAGGACGGCCTTTTCGGCTTCGAGGTTCTGTGGTGGTGTGTGATCTGTTAGAACGTTATTATCCATGCTTAGTATTTACCTCTTTAAAGAAAAACCCCGACATAAACTAGAGTTCCATTTTACCATGGAATGCGAGAAGTCGGTGGATTTTAGTGTGGCTTTTTTCGGCGAATTCTACGGACCCGGAGACACCTGCGGTAAGGCCACATTAAAAATTAAAATCCGGTAGATTTGAAAATCCACGATCGACGTCCCAGTATCCTCATGGAAAAAGCCCGAGTAACGCTGCGGGTAAATTGTATAGGTCGGAAAGACCCATTTGCCAATAGCCGTGCCTGGTAAAATGGTCGCACTATCCGGGTCATACTTGGGATGGCAAGACACCGCCACAGCTGGTTCCGCGTCGGTCAAAATTGAAAACCGAACCGCCAAGCTAGGACTGGTCGAGAGCAACAGCATGACCGCCACCACGACTTCGATTATTTTTCGCGCAAGTCCAATTTTATGCCAATGCGCTTTTAATTTCGCGAGCATCTGGCCCTCACCCCTTCGTAGCCGAGCGGCGCGGTAGCCACGTGACAGCCGCAGTCATCGCCACCAAAACTAGGTAGTTGATGCCAATCACCCCGAAGTCATCGAACCAATGATCAAACACCATCATCGCAATGATTCCGACGATTGCCGCAACCAGGCCGAAAATTTTCAACTTGCGGGACACCAAGCTAACGGTCACCACCAGTGCACCGACCACCCAAAATCCCAGGGGCACATTGCTGATGGCGGGGCTATCGTGAAAATCAATGGCTTGCGCATTCCACGCAAAATAAAAACCCAAATACGCCGTAAACAAAATGCCAAAAACACCAATAAGACTAGTGACTATTTTTCTGAGCATGCTAACGACTTCCTTTTCCGAATCGGCTGGCAAGCCGCCGATTTCATTCCTGAAAAAAAGGCCACCCAAACAGGTGACCTTTCATCGACTTTCAATTAAATAATCGCTTATTTTTGCTTAGCGACCACGTGTACCCGAATCTTAGCCGTCACATCGCTGTGTAGCTTAACGGGCACGTTGGTGAAGCCCAGCGTCCGAATCGGTTCTGGGAGTTCAACTTTACGCTTATCAATCTTTAAATCAAATTGCTTTTGCAAGGCTTGAACAATTTGCTTGCTAGGAATTGACCCGAATAACCGGTCGTCTTCCCCCGCCTTCGCCACGATTTCAACGACCGTCTTGTCGGCCTCTAACCGCTTTTGCAAGTCGCGCGCTTCGGCCAAATCTTCGGCCTCACGGCGTTGTTCCGCTTTACGTTCGGCACTTAACTGACTCATGGCGGATTGGTTGGCTTCCTTAGCCAGCCCCCGCTTGATCAGGAAGTTTTGGGCATAACCATCGGGAACATTCTTGATTTCCCCGCGCTTACCCTTACCGCGAACGTCTTTGACAAAAATAACTTTCACGTCGTTCACTCCTCACTTATTACATATCTAATAATTATCCTACGCTACCTACTGGCGAGAAGCAATTAACTAAGTCGTTGCTGGCTCAGGTTCATCGGCATGGGTCAGGATATCTAACAGTTGTTGCTTGACCTCGGCCACCGTCTTATCAGCGATTTGGGTCGCCGCGTTGGACAAATGACCGCCACCGCCCATGGCTTCCATGGTCAGCTGCACGTTGATTTCACCCAACGAACGGGCAGAAATCCCCACGCGACCGTCTGCACGACGGGTAATCACGAACGAGGCATCCACGCCGGACATGTTCAGCAGGTCATCGGCCGCTTGCGCCGCGGTAACAGGGTCATAGGTTTGATCCTCTTCACCGGTGATCAGGGCCATGTCCTCGTTCACGAACTCAACCATTTCAATCAAATGATTGCGTTGCAGGTAACTATCGACGTTTTCCTTCATATACTGTTGCATCTCAATGGCGTCGGCCCCGGCGGACCGCAAGTAACTGGCCGCGTCAAACGTCCGGGTCCCGGTCCGTAGCGAGAAGTGCTTGGTATCAACGAAAATCCCGGTCAACATCGCCGTGGCTTCCAGCTTGTTGATGGGTTCCCCCTCTTGTGATTGATACTCAAACATTTCAGTAATCAACTCACAAGTCGAGCTGGCATACGGTTCAATGTAGACCAGCAAGGGGTTCTCGGGAAATTCTTCGCCCCGCCGGTGATGGTCAATGATCATCACGCGGTTCTCCAGGCGCTTGTACAGGTCGGCCGTGATAGAAATGGACGGCTTGGAATGGTCGACCATCAAGAGCATGCTCTGGTCGGTCGCCTTTTCCAGCGCCTCTTCTGGTGAAATGATGGCCGCATCCACGTCCGGATAGGCTTTCAAATTATCCAGCAAGCGCTGCACGTCGGAATGGACGGTTTCCTTGTCGAGGACGATCCAACAGGTCTTGTTGTTCATCTTGGCAATCCGCCGAATCCCCAGGCAGGCCCCCAACGAATCCATATCCGGTTGGGTATGGCCTTGGACGAAAATCTGGTCGGATTCGTTCATCAGCTCTTGCAGGGCTTGTGAAATCATCCGCGCCCGGACCCGCGTCCGTTTCTCCATCGGGTTGGTCTTCCCACCATAGTAGCGGGCTTCTTGGTCGGCGGCCTTGACGACAACTTGGTCGCCACCCCGGCCGAGCGCCAGGTCCAGGTTACTCTGGGCTTGGTCGGCCAGCTTATTCAGGTTGGCATCGCCGTACGCAATTCCCATACTCAGGGTCAACGGGAAGTTTTGCTTGGACGTGCTCTCCCGAATGGTGTCGAGAATTTTAAATTTATCCGCCTCGATGGCCGCCAGCGACTTGGCGTAGGCCAGCACGAAGTAGTGGTCGTCATCCAGTTGCTTGAGGTACATGTCAAACTGTTGGACCCAGGCCGATAGCTCATTGGTCACGTAATTTCGCAGGTTGGAAATGTCTTGGTCGGTCATTGATTGCGTCACTTCATCATAGTTATCCAAGAAGACTTGGCCGATGGCAATTTTCTCGTCATCGTACTGTTCCTGAATCAACTGATAGTGGGTGATGTCGTAGAGGTAGACCGCGTGAAAATCCGGTTGGACGTACAGCGTAAAGCGGTAGTCGCGCCAGCTCACGGTGGTCATGGTCTGCGGTGGTGTCGTCGCCACGAGCTTGGCCAGGTCGGCATCCACGTCACTTAACGTGCGATTCAACACATCCGTATCACCAAAGTAATGCTGCAGATACGGGTTGACCCACTCGATCTGATCCGTGTCGCCCAGAATCATGACACCAGGTGGCATCCGAATCAGTGCCTCCTGCTCGCCCTGTTGAATCCGAAACGACAGGTCGGATATGTACTGGGTGGTGTCCGCACCAATCTCTGCCATGGTATTGAACAGAAATAGCGTGGCCACCCCCACCAGCACCAGAATCACGATCCCGAAGATCCAGTTCAACAGGAACGACAACACGATACCCAGAATGGCCAAGACCGCCGTGAGTACCGCGATTCCCCGCAGGCGCCGATTCTGCAAAAACTCGGGCACGTTGTCTCGTGAAAATATTTTATTCATACTTGCTCCTCATCTGTTTCATCTTAAAAAGTTATGGTTACCCGCATCATTTTGACGGGGTCAGAAAGTTACAAATAATACCCTTATTTTATCACACTTCGGGGTCAGTACAAAACAACGGTCTTGGATGAAACCCCGGCATGGCGGCGTTGGGTTCGGATTCTTAGGGATGGTGAAAAGTCGTTCTGGGCTTGGTGTTTCATGGGAAGCGGGCGTGGGGCTGGTTGTGCGTGGGGAATACAGTGTTTCTGGGGACGGGGACGTTGGGTGCTGTGACAAATTACTCGAGGGAGCTTGATATTGGACAATCACAAATACAACAATTTCAATTTTATACGTGGAACTATTCTATCTGACAATTTCTAAAACCATTCAATCGTATCCATTTCATCTTAATCTGGATTACCCCGGCTATATAAGGATTTTTATATTTTTATCAGTTTTCTTATCGCAGCGTATTTGCCAAATTTATGCTCAAATTATCAGCCGCACACATTAAACCATTTGTGCATTTTTCTTTAGGAAACATCTTTCTAACATGCTATACTTACCCCGACTGAAGAATCAGCTAATTGGCTCAGTTGGGGGGAGCACGTCATGGAAACACATCGTCATTGCCAACAGTTACTCTGGGCAAGTCTCACGACCCTCACCCTAGTCTGCGGGCTGCCAGTCATCTTCCCCAGTCCCGTGCTAGCCGCTGAAACGGAAGCAACCGAGACACTGCCCAGTCCCGCCCATGCTGACCAGGATCCCGTCGCGTTCGCGGATGCCAACCTAGCCGCGTTGGTTGGCAACGCCTTTGGCACTGAGGGTCGCCCCGTCACGTACGGGGATATCCGCCACTACCGCGGTGTTCAACCGGACATCAGCGACTATACGAGTTCTCTAGTCGCTACCTCCCTAGAAGGTCTCGAGAGTCTACGCGAATTACCCACCGGCATTGGCGTCACCATTCAGTTTGATGTTGCTAAACGCGTCTCCTGGGCGCCACTGGCCGGTGTTCCGGTCTCGGGCAGTCTGACGGTCTTTCAGGATGGCATGCACAACACCGACTTCACCGCTCTCAACCAGGTGAACATCCTGGAAGACCCGTCGACCTTTCCCCGTCAGCTGTGTCTCACCGGGATTAGCGGCTATATGAACTATGCCGGATTGACCGATGCGGACATTCACCTGCTAGACCCCCTTCTTAGCAAATTTAGTAACCTAAAATATCACAATCAGGACGGCCGCACGAACCTAACCATTAGTAATCAGCGGGTCACCGACTTCTCCTATTTCAGAAAATTTGGCAAGGTCAATGTCCTGGGCATCGGCCAGTACGTCGACTTCAAACAGAAAGTCACCTACATTGATCCCGCCACGTTCACTCCCGACTCGACCGTCCGTCTGCCCGCGCGGGTCAAGGGACTTGACGGCGAGCCCGTCCAAAATAGCCTGAAAGTTTTCAACAATGTCTCCAAAACCCTGACCCTGGACGGCACGGATGCCCTGGTGAGCGGCATTTATCCCGGGACTAAGTGGCTCATCATCATGCCTGTGCATACATACGCTAATTATTCCGAAGCGGCCCCAATCGACTACGCTGATGGCAGCATCCTGCTAACCGACAGCCTCCAGTATTACCGGTTGAAATGGGCGAAGGCCCCGGTTCCAGCCAAGCCGTCCCCGAAACCAGGACTCGCACCTAAGCAACCAGTCACCTCCACCCCAACGACACACACCACCACGACCAGTCACCCTCAGCCGCCACGGAAAGGGGCCGCTGCCAAGCAACCTCCCCAGCATTTCCAGCCACGGGTCGTTTACGCCATCAAGTCACTCTACCTCTACCGCCACGCGACCTTTCGGGTCAAGGAGCGCCAAACCAGATACGCCCAACAGCCGCGGGCTAATCGGCCCCTATTTATCATTATCGGTGAAACCAAATCTCATGCCGGCCGTCGCCGTTACCGCGTGCGGGACATCAATCATGCGAGTCGCACGGATGGGCAAACGGGCTACATCACGGCCAGCACCGGCTACGTGACGGCGGCTTACTATCGAACGGCGCCCCGCCAGATTACGGTGATTGATCCGGCCGGGGTCGATGCGCACTCGCAACCCCATCTGACGACCGCCAATCCGGTCACCCACTACGCCCAGGGGAGCGTCCTCAAGGTGGTCGCCATTCAGCACCGCCACCTCACGACGCGCTTCCAACTCGCCAATGGGACCTACATAACGGCCAATCGTCAACTCATCCGGGCCGGGAAACTCGTATCGCCCACCCACATTCAGACCAAAACTCGGGTGACCCGCTACGGCACGGCAAATCTCACGGAGCGGCGGCAAACCTACCGGCCGGGACGGCGGCTAAAGGTTCTGGGTTGGTCCTACGCGCACCCCCACGACCTAAGTAAGCCCAGCCCGCGGCGCTACCGCGTACCGGGTGGCTATGTAACCGCGAATCCGCGAGCGGTGCGGGTGATTGATTAGCGTAAATAAGTGCTTGACCTTGACGTAACGGCAACCTCTATAGTAGGTTTTAGGCAAGAAAAGGAGGTGGTCGCATGACCTACAGTGTCCAAGCCCTCAGCCAGCTCACCGGCGTGAGTCCGCGCACCCTGCGCTACTATGATCAAATTGGCCTATTGCCAGCCCAACGCAATCCCACGAACGGGTACCGCGAATACCCAGAGACTGCCGTGGACCAGCTACAAATGATTCGTTATTTCCAAACCTTTGGCTTTCAGCTCACCGCGATCCAAGATTTACTAGCTCAGCCTAAAGCGGCGCAAACAGCCGCCTTAGCCGACCAACGCCAGCGTTTAGCCGCTGAACGCGACCACCTGACGACCTTGCTAAATACCCTAGACCGCACCCTAGCGGCTAGAAATGGAGGTCCCCAAATGACCAATGCAGAAAAATTTAGCGCCTTTAAGCAAGCACAATTAGACCAGAACGACCGGCAATTTGGCCCGGAGGTTCGGCAACGTTATGGCGCCGAGAGCTTTGCCGCCAGTCAACAGAAATTTGCCAACCTGAGCGAAGCCGATTACCAGCAAATGCAGGCCACTGAGCAGGCACTCTTTCAAGCGCTCCGCACGGTGACCCGCAGTGGTGACTTAGCTAGTGAGGCAGCACAACAGGTGTTCACGCGACACCGGCAATGGTTATGTTTCACGTGGAACAATTACACCGCAGAAGCTCACCGTGGCCTGGCCCAAATGTACGCTGCCGATAGCCGGTTTGCGGACTACTATAACGACCACGTTGGGCTGCCCGACGCCGCGCAAACACTGGTTGCCGTGATTACACGATACGCCAAATAACGAGCCCCATTTTCAAGGAGGAAATTCATGCTGCCAAACTTACTGGTTTATCCCATCATTCTGCATAAGGAAACTGTTGGTGGCTTCAGCGTCGAGGTCCCGGACATCGGTTGGACTCAGGGTGATGACCCGGCCGATGCTTTAGCAATGGCTCAAGACTTAATCGGCACGGCCTTAGCTGGTGAGGATACCGTGCCGCCAGCCACACCGTTCGATCAAATCGAGGTATCTGCCCCAGACATGAAGGCCCTCGTTTCAATTGACCTGGAACTTTTCTGCCGGCAGCACCCCGTAATGGTTCGCAAGCACGTTTCGATTCCAGACTACTTAAATGACCTTGGCATTGAACAAGGCATTAATTTCTCAAAACTGTTAACCGAAGCACTACATCTCCGGCTAGATGCCTAAACTAAAAACGACTGATACCGCACCTCTAAAGGGACTGGTATCGGTCGTTTTTGCTTACTTATTGGGGTCCTTGATCTGACTCCACTTCATCACGTGCAGCATCCAAGAAATCCCGTACTTATCCGTGAAATGGCCCATCTTGCCACCCCAGAACTGCTCGGCAAACGGCATATCAATGGTGACCTGACCGCTGGCCTGCAGGTGTTGGTAAAAGTCCTCGGCCGCCTGAACGCTGGCAGCATCATCCCCATCGATGTCTAAAATCATATCGACCTGATTGGACGACTGGACCGGGCCACGGAAACTATCTGCCACTTGAAAACTCATCCCTAAGACGGTAAAGCCGCCATGGATGGTCATACTGTCTAAATCAGCCTCAGCCGGCAGGTGAAATTGTTGCGCCTGCTCGGGTTGGGGACTGAATCGGTACACGTCGGTCGCACCGAACACGTCTTGGTAATAGGTCAACGCCTCCTTGGCATTTTCAAACGCAAAACTAGGAATCAAACGGGATTGCATGGACAACCATCTCCTCAATTTAGATGGCTTAAGTGTACCAATCACTGGCAAAAACCGGTAGTGATTAGGCTTGATTATTTGGCAACAGCACGATCGGTGTTCGTCTATATTTTTTTCGAAACCATTATTTCTATAAGACATCCACAAAAATCGGTCGTCTCTGCCACAACTATTTGCCAACTTTCCGTTGACATTCGCTAGATTCCTGCTAAACTAGCAATCATTAACAATTGATTAGAAAATTAAAAAGTGATGATGAAGACTAGTAACGTCCTTGGTCCTTGTTAGCGAGCCCGGTTAAGTGCAAGCGGGTCAAGGCTGACGACGCGAACTCCCTTCTGAACTGTCAGCTGAAATTTAGTAAGCCCGACCGGTGGCAACCGTTATCCCTGCAGTGAATCGCGACCTGGCTGGCCCATCGGACCTAGCTGATGGTTACCGGCCTCTAGGAGTGTCGCCGTTCACGTTCGAGTAAAAATTAAGGTGGTACCGTGCGACAGCGCCCTTACGGAGAAGTTCTTTCCGTGGGGGCGCTTTTTGTGTCCACCACTATTTCTAAGCAATTGAAACTAGGAGGGTGTTCCACATGAAACATTTTGCAGCACTAATTCCCGTCACCATGCTGGTGGCCATCACCTTGAGTGCCTGTGGCAGTAGTGCCGCGGGTCAAACCAATAAGAATAAAACCTTGAACGTCACCTTGGCCGACGAACCAGCCACTGTCGACCCTAACAAGGATACCGACACCAACAGTGCCAGCGTCATTTTTCAAACGATGGAAGGTCTCTACACGTACAGCCGCAACAACAAAATCATCCCCGGGGTGGCCACCAAGGTCGTTACGCCCACGAATCACGGCAAGACCTATACGTTTACCCTGAAGAAGACGGCCAAATGGGCCAATGGTCAGCCCGTCACCGCACAAGACTTTGTGACTTCGCTTCGGCGCATGGCGGACCCCAAGACTAAGGCCCAATACGCGAGCCTCCTGTCGTCGTTTAAAAATTACAGCGCCATACAACACAGTCAGGCCGCCCCATCCAAGCTGGGAATCACTGCGCTCAGTAAAACCAAGCTGCGCATTCAGTTGACCAAGGCCGTGCCCTACTTCAATGACCTGCTGGCCAGCAAGTATTATCCGTTGAACACCGCCGCCGTGACCAAATACGGCAGTAAGTACGGGACCAGCGCCACTACGGCCATGGCCAATGGCCCGTACAAGCTGGTCGGCTGGACTGGGAGCAATTCGACCTGGCACTACGTGAAGAATTCCCACTACTGGAACGCCAAGAACGTTAAAATCAAGCGCGTTAAGGTCGCCGTGACCAAAGACGAAACGACGGCCGCTAACCTATTCAAGGCGGGCAAGGTCCAAGAAACCACGGTCAGTGGTGAGTATGTCCGGGCCAATAGCAATGAAAAACAGCTCCACACTCACCTGCAGGGCCGCATGAACCTGTTGTATTTCAACCACAAACGGACCGTTACCGACTCCGAAAATTTGCGGCAGGCCGTTTCCTACATCGTCGACCGCAATCAATTGACCAGTCAGGTGCTCCAGGACGGGTCCAAGCCCGCGCTGAGTGCCATTCCGCGTGGCGACCAAACCAATCCCCAGACGGGCGGCGATATGGCCACCGAAACCGGCAACCTGCTCCCCCACGACATTGCCAAGGCTAAGGGTTATTGGCAGAAATACTTGAAGGAGACCGGCAAGTCCACTGCCACCATTAGCATTTTGACCGACGACAGTGACGACGATAAGAAAATCGGCACCTACCTCCAATCCGTGATGGAGAAACACTTCAAGGGCCTGACCGTGAAAACGGCCGCGCTGCCCCACGCCCAACACGTGGCCCGCGACTTCTCTGGCGACTTTGACATCAACCTGATTGGCTGGTCGACCAACTGGCTGGACGCGTCCGACTACCTGGATTTGGCGGCCAAGGACAACTCCGTCAACTTCACCCACTGGAATGATTCGACCTACAACCAGCTTCTCACGACCGCGGAAAATAAAACGGGCCAGGCCCGCTACAATGGCTTGGTCACCGCCAATAAATACCTGATGGGCGTCAAGGGCTACGTCCCCCTGTACCAACCTTCAGAGGCCAAACTGATTAGCAACAAGGTTGGCGGCTTGACGTATTCATTGATCAACGACGCCCAGTATCAGTATGCTTACTGGAAGTAGAGTGCGGAGAGAGCCGCTTAGACTCTGAGCATTAACGTCGGTTTAGTGATGCCCCCGGTCTTTGGGGGGATTACTGAACCGGGGTTAAGCGCAGGAGTCTGGCTCTCGGAGCACGTTTCCAAGGCTGCTGATTTTCGGATAGATACGCGCAGAGCCAGTCAAATGATTTAAGATGCTGTAACCTTAAACAACCAGGAGTGCTTGGACTTTCTAAGCGCAGGGGCCTGCCTTGTGTAGCACGTTTCCAAGGCTGCAAGCTTCCGGATAGACACGCGCAGAACCCGTTCAACGACCTAAGGCAAGATTAGGTCAATCCCCACCCAAAAGGACTGACTAAACCGTAATCAATCCCAAAGAAACCGCGTCACCAATCACCATCAATCCGTTATCAAAATTTAAAAAATACCAAATTCAGGAGGACTCACCCATGACGAAAAAAACATTCTACAACTTCACCCTATTTGACGGCGCTGGCGATCAAAATACGCCGGACGCTTGGTTCACCGTGGACACCGACACCGGCAAGATCACTGCCAGCGGCACGGGTCACCCCGATACCACCGACGAACAAGTCGACCTCCACGGCCAATATGTCATGCCCGGCTTTATCAACGTGCATACCCATATCACCAGCAATCCCGACTCCTTTAGCGGTAGCTTCGGCGCGTCCGAATCCGAGTCCGCGGTCTTTGGTTACGAGAATCTGCAGAAGCTCCTCAAGTCAGGTGTCACCTACATTCGCCAGTGTGGCGCGACTTACGACGTCGATATCAAACTCAAGCGGCTCCAACGCGACGGACGCCTGCCGCGCACTCCACACATCATGGCATCCGGTCGCGCCTTTTCAATGACCGGGGGCCACGGGGATGGCCGCAACTCGGCCTACCTGGTCGACTCCCCCGACGAAATGCGTAAGGGCGTGCGGCAAGCCTTTAAGGCCGGCGCCGAATGCATCAAGGTCATGGCGACCGGCGGCGTGATGACGCCCAACGACTTTATGGAAGACCCGCAACTCTCCGTACCCGAAATGCACGTAGCCGTTGAGGAAGCCCATCACAAGCGGCGCATCGTCGCCGCCCACGCGGAAGGCAATCCCGGAATTCAAAACGCCCTCGATGCCGGCGTCGACTCCATCGAACACGGCTTCTACGTTAACGAGGCCGAGGCGCATCAGATGATTGCCCAGGGGACCTACCTCACCCCGACACTGATTGCCGAATGGGTCATCCCCGAAAAAGGCCGCGGCGTGCTTCCCGATTGGGAGGTCAAAAAGGCTGCCGACGCCATTGATGACACCTACCACAACCTGAAGCGTGCATTTGAAATCGGCGTGAAATTCACCTGTGGCACCGATGCCGGTACCCCCTTCAACGGCTTTGACCGGACCCCCGACGAGTTCGGCCTGCTCACCAAGGTGGGGATGACCCCCGCACAGGCCTATCACTGTTCTAGCATCAACTCGGCCACGCTTTTAGGCGTTGCCGATGACTACGGTACCCTTGAAGTTGGCAAGCACGCCGATTTCCAAGTGCTCCGGGCTGACCCATTAGCCGATACGGCCGCCGTAAAGCAAACGGACAAGGGCGTTTACGTGGGCGGTATTCAACAGTTTTAACCCCCTTCGGAAAAATTAATTTCAATTTTCGCGTTGACAAATAATTTTTCGGTGCTAAACTAGCAATTATTAACAATTGATTAGAAAATGAAAATGTGATGATGAAGTCCAGTAGCAGTGACCATCCTTGTCAGCGAGCCCGGTAAAGTGAGAGCGGGTCAAGCCAGTCGCCGTGAACATCCCTTCGGAGCAGTTAGCTGAAATCCAAGTAAGCGTCAACCGGGAGCATCCGTTATCAATGCAGTGAATCGCGGGAGTAGTCGCGGCTTCAATCGATCCTAGCCCTTGGGCCTCGACTCCTAGGAAGCCCGCCGTTCATAATCAAGACGATGCGTTTTCGCGTCGCAAAAATAAGGTGGTACCGTGCGCAAGCACCCTTACAGAGAAGTATTTTCTGTAGGGGTGCTTTTTGTTTGTCCACCGCCGCTAATGTTCTAATCAATTGAATTCTAGGAGGGTGTTTCACATGAAACATTTTGTTTGGACTGCACCACTAGCTTTACTCACTGTCTTATCCCTAGCCGGTTGTGGCAGCGCGGCTGGTCACACGACCAATAAGAACCGCACGCTCAACGTGACGCTGGCCAGTGAGCCCGCCACCGCCGACCCCAACAAGGACACCGACACCAACAGTGCCAGCGTCATTTACCAGACGATGGAGGGCCTCTACACCTATAACAAGGCCAATAAAATCGTGGCTGGTGTCGCGACGAAGGTCGTCACCCCCACTAATCATGGCAAGACCTACACCTTCACGCTGAAGAAGAACGCCAAATGGGCCAACGGGCAGCGCGTCACCGCCCAGGACTTCGTGACGTCCCTTCAACGGATGGCCGACCCCAAGACCAAGGCCCAGTACGCTAGTGTCCTCTCGGCATTTAAGAACTACGCTGCCGTCCAAAAGGGCACCCTACCAGCTTCCAAGTTAGGCGTTAAGGCGCTGAGCACGACCAAGCTCCAATTTCAACTGAGTAAGGCCGTCCCATACTTCGATGACCTGGTCGCCAGCAAGTATTACCCGCTGAACACGGCTGCCGTCAAGAAATATGGCCAGAAATACGGGACCAGCGCCGCAAAATCCGTGGGTAACGGGCCCTACAAGCTGGTTGGTTGGACCGGTAGTAACGCCACCTGGCACTACGTCAAGAACCCCCACTACTGGAACGCCAAAGAGGTTCAGATCAAGCGCGTTAAGGTGGCCGTCACCAAGGACGTGAACACCGCCGCGAACCTATTTAAGAGCGACAAGGTCCAGGAGACCACGGTCACTGGTGAATACGTGCGCGCTAACAGTAATGATGCGAGCCTACATACCCATTTGACTGGCCGCTTGAACTACCTGTACGTCAATAGCCGCAAGACCGCGACGAACTCCGAGAACCTGCGCCAAGCCATCTCCGCCGTCATCGACCGCAAGCAATTAACTAATAAGGTGCTCCAGGATGGTTCCAAGCCAGCCTTGAGCGCCGTGCCGCAAGGCGACCAGGCGAACCCGAAGACCGGGCAGGACATGGCCAAGGAAGTCGGCAACCTGCTCCCCCACAACGTCGTCCAGGCCAAGACTTACTGGGCGAAATACCTGAAGGAGACCGGTAAGACCAAGGTCACGCTGAACCTTTTGACGGATGATACAGATGACGATAAGAAGGTCGGCACCTACCTCCAATCCGAAATGGAGAAGAATCTAAAGGGCCTGACCGTCACCACGACCGCCATCCCCCACGCCCAACACGTGGCTCGAGACTTTGCCGGAACCTTTGAGCTCAACCTCACCGGCTGGTCGACCAACTGGCTAGACGCCTCCGACTACCTCAACTTGGCAGCCAAGGGCAATACCGTCAACTTCACCAACTGGAACGACAGCACTTACAACCAGCTGCTCGCGACCGCCGATGGTCAAACCGGACTGGCCCGCTACAAGTCGCTGATGAAGGCCGACAAATACCTAATGAGCGTCAAGGGCTACCTGCCCCTCTACCAGCCATCCGAGGCCAAGCTGATCAGCAGTAAGGTCGGCGGACTGCACTACTCGCTGTTAAACGAGGCGCAGTACCAATACGCTTACTGGAAATAGGCTTAACCCCCTTGCCTCCGGGTCGGTGAAAATGAGACTGGTCCGCTGTGGGCGAACGCCCGGAGCCAAAGTTCGGTCTCCGCGCTTACTTTGAGCCGAAAGAGCACGTCTCAAAGCTATCAGTTCCCTAGGTGGCGAACCCACCAAGGGAACTCCCACGGCTAAGCTCATTTTCACCACCCCTGCGGCTGATACTGGCTTAACCCGTAATCTTTTAACTTATTAAACAGCTATATAACCCATAATAAATGCACTTTAAATCTTAGGAGGAATTTCTATGACCAAAACTACTTTCCATAACTTCACCCTGTTCGATGGCGCTGGTGACCACAACGTGCCTGATGCCTGGTTCACCGTTGATAATGACACCCATAAATTAGTTGACCGCGGCCAAGGCACACCGGCCGCCGCTGATGATCAGGTCGACCTGGGCGGCCAATACGTGATGCCCGGTTTCTTCAACGTCCACACCCACGTGACCCTGAGTCCCGACTCTTTCAGTGGCCAATTTGGCCAATCCGAGTCCGAGGTCGCCGTCTTTGCCTACGAGAATTTACAAACGCTGCTAAAATCCGGGGTCACCTACGTCCGCCAGTGCGGGACGACCTACGACGCCGACGTTAAGCTCAAACGCCTGCAACAGCAGGGGCTCCTGCCTCATACACCGCACATGCTGACGTCTGGGCGCGCCTTTTCCATGACCGGGGGCCACGGGGATGCGCCCCACGCCGCCTACCTGGTCGACTCTCCCGATGAAATGCGCAAGGCCGTCCGCCAAGCCTTTAAGGCCGGTGCGGAAACGGTGAAGGTCATGGCGACCGGCGGTGTCATGACGCCCAATGACTTCATGGAAGACCCGCAACTCTCCGTGGCAGAAATGCACGCGGCCGTTGAAGAGGCCCATCACAAGCGTCGGTTAGTTGCCGCCCACGCGGAAGGCAACCCGGGGATCCAAAACGCCCTGGACGCCGGCGTCGATTCCATCGAGCACGGTTTCTACGTAACAGCGGATGAGGCGCGGCAAATGGTTAAACAGGGCACCTACCTCACGCCCACTCTCATTGCCGAATGGACGATTCCCGCCTTCGGTAAGGGCGTGCTTCCGGACTGGGAAGTGAAGAAATGTGCCGACGCCTTGGACGATACCTACGTGAATTTGAAACGGGCCTTTGAGCTTGGTGTCAAATTCACCTGTGGGACCGACGCCGGCACCCCCTTCAATGGTTTTGACCTAACGCCAGACGAGTTTGGCCTGTTGACGCGTGTGGGCATGACCCCAGCGCAGGCCTACCAGTGCTCGAGTTTGAACTCGGCGGCACTGCTGGGCGTCGACCAGGAATACGGCACACTAGAAGTGGGCAAGTTTGCTGATTTCCAGGTCTTGAAAGCTGATCCGCTGGCGGACACAGCCAACGTCAAACAAGCTGACAAACAAGTCTACTTAGGTGGCCATCGGGAATTTTAGACAACAGAAAAGCAATGCCTCAGCGAAGGATTCGACCCCTCACGCTGAGGCATTGCTTTTTTGATTTTAGCTTATACATGCCGTTGTCGGTAAACGAACTTCACGCCGTGGATAATCGTTTCCACTAAAAATGTTCCGATCAACAGAATATAGTAAAGGCTCATGACCCCAAACAAGATATCGTTAGCTGGGGATGGTACCAGAAACGAAAAAATTGAAATAGTGATCACCGGCCCAAACATGACGTTGAGCACACGAAACCACTTCGTGTAGCCGCGAAATTGATGCCACGCAATCACGTAAAGATGGCAGTAAGATGCCCACAATTTTCGCATGCTACTGTCGCCTCCCCTTGCTTAAGGACCTGTCCCCACAGGTGGAATGACTAGCTTTACACATAAATATCCTCCCCTTAACGTTATCATTTATCCCCTGAATCTATTCTCAAGTATAGCCATCACCGTCGTCCCCGACAAGGGCTGGCCCCACGTAAAAAGCCCGCCGCCCATAGGCAACCGGCCTTCACTTAAACCTATTTTGTCGTTTGTGCCAAAACTACCGCGATTTGACCATTTTCAACGAGGCAAATACCCAGTCGCCAACTACTATCGAGGCTGGCGATTTTTTCGGCGGTCCACCCCTGACTGGTTAAAGCCTCCTGCAGCTTGGCAACTCGACCAGCGACCGGTTGGCCGTAGGTAACTTGCCAGTACCAGTACAGCTTGTTGCTAAAATCCAGGTTAAATTCATCGGTATATCCTTGAATGTTCTTGAAGTCGCTTGCATCCAGCGAGAACGTGCTGACGGGTACAATATTCTTGTAGCCACTAATACTGGTTGGGAATGAATCAAAGCGCGTTGCCGTGTACTTAGACAACTGGAAATCTAATGGAACGTTAGGAAAGACTTTCAGAACCGCTCGCGTGAGTTTTTGCGACGGATCGGTCTGAATGAATTTCGTATACGCCGCGGCGCTCTTGAAGTTCCGCGGTGTCTTCTGGCTATAGGCCGTCAGATACTTGTTCCAGACCAGCCCCTTAATCTTCTTGTCATAGGTCGTGACCTGGTAGTAAACGCCCTTCCCCGGTTTGGTGACGGTGCCCACCAAATACCAAGACGTCTTCGGATAGTTATTCAGATTATGAATCTTCTTCGTATGCTTTAAATTCCACATATACGCTTTTTTCGTCGTCACACTGGTCGCATACAGACTCGGTGAATTGGCGTCCCCATTGGGCTGCGTCAGTAACTGATGCGTTGTGGTCCCACTTAACCAACTCTTCGCGTGGGCCGTGGCCGGCTGACCGATGCCTAGCCCGACTGCCGCCCCGACTAATGCCAAACTCACACCTAACTTAAATCCCCGTTGTCTCATGTACATCATCTCCTCATACCCGCCATTTTAGCATGAATCTGTAGAATTGGGCAGATTGTTACCTATTTACATTGTAACTTTCATCTGTTAGACATAAAAAAAGACCAACCACATCTCTGTAGTTGGTCTCATTTCGGTTTTAATTAACCTTCTTCACTGACGAAAGGCATTAAGCCCATGATCCGTGAACGCTTGATAGCGATGGTTAACTTACGTTGGTTCTTGGCACTAGTGCCAGTAACCCGACGAGGTAAAATCTTGCCTCGTTCGGAGATAAACCGACGTAATAAGTCAGTGTCTTTGTAATCAATGTATTCGATGTGGTTGGCTGCAATAAAGTCAACCTTCCGACGGCGACGGCCGCCACGACGTTGTCCTGCCATGTGGAATTCCCTCCTCGATAATTAGTGTTTAGAACGGTAAATCATCATCAGAAATGTCAATTGAATCGCCGGAGTTCGCAAACGGATCGGCTGAGTTATTGTTCCCAGCGTTCCCCTGGTTGTTGTTAACCGGGTTCGGGTTCGTATTTTGAGTTGGGGCAGCCGGAGCTGTGTTCCCACTCGTGTACGGGTTGGCATTTTGATTCTGATTTTGCTGAGGAGCATTATTCGCGGAACCACCATTGTAGTTACCACCGTCGTTGTTGGCGTTGCGAGAACGCGGTTCAAGGAATGAAAAGTCCTCGACGACAACTTCGGTCACGTAAACACGTTGGCCTTGTTGATTTTCGTAATTCCGGGTCTGGATGCGCCCTTCAATTCCGACAAGGGAACCCTTGTGGAAGAAGTTAGCAAAGTTTTCCGCGGACTTGCGCCAGATGACGCAACTTACGAAATCAGCTTCCCGTTCACCAGATTTGTTGGTGAACCGCCGATCAACAGCCAGCGTAAAGGTGGCAACAGCAGCACCGCCTTGGGTATAACGTAAGTCAACATCCCGTGTCAGTCGGCCAGTAAGTACTACTCGGTTGATCATTGCTGAATAACTCCTCTCAATAGTTAAAGTTTAAATTAATCTTCGCGCTTAACGATCATGTGACGTAAGATGCTGTCGTTGATCTTAGCTAAACGGTCGAATTCGTTTAAAGCTGCGTCATCAGTAGCGTTTAACGTGATAACGTGGTAGATACCTTCGTTAAAGCCACCAATTTCGTATGCGAACCGACGCTTTGACCAGTCTTTCGAGTTGATCAATTCTGCACCGTTGTCAGTCAGTACCTTGTCGAAGCGTTCAACCAGAGCGGTTTTAGCGGCATCGTCAAGATCTGGACGAATGATGTAGGTGATTTCGTATTTAGTAGTTTCCATGAATGTTACACCTCCTTATGGACTTCAGGCCCCCACTGCAATGTGGAAGCAAGGAGAGACACTAGCGTAAGCCAGATACTCACAAGCTAGTAGTATAGCATAGAATGCAATCTTAAGCAAATCGGGGCCGACCGATGGGTGGTTGCTTACGTTACATAGGTTAACTCCGTAAAAGAAGGCCAAATGTTTTTTTATTTTTGAAACTTTTTCAATTAATTTGCAACTATCATGACAGAAAGCCCCACATATCCAAACAGCGGGGCGTTTACCTCCCTCGACGTAAACGCCCCGTTGCACTCATCCCTATGATAATTCCGCTTCCACCTGACTAGGTACCATCTTCAAAGCCAACGCCAACAACAAGTAGCTGTCTGGCAACAAATACACTAACCGTTGCTCCTGGCTCCACTGAATGCCTGCTTGAAGCACGCGACTAGCCTCAGCGGGCGCGTTCCTCTGTAGCAGGCTCTGGGCATACTGATAGTAAACGGCTGGTAAATTGACCGGATTGTCCAGTACCCGGTCCTGTTGGATGATGGTCCACGCCCGTTCAAACCCCTCAAAATTGGGCGTCTGACTCGTCTGAACACTCACCGCATTCTCCGCAGCCATCAGCAACAAGTCCAGCGACCGGTACTGCTTCGGGTGCTGGGGCGTCATGAACATCAGGCCCGCGCGCAAATGGAGCTCGGCCGCATCGACATCCCCAATAATGGCTAGCGACCGGCCATAGTAATACAGCACGGCCTGCCGATCCGTATCCGTCGTCAACCGATGGAGCACGTCACCAGCGGCGATATTGGCCACCAGCTCGCTGTATTTCTGGTTTTGCCACCAAGACTGCAGTTGCTGACTAAACGTCGGCAGACGCTGAATGGGGTAACTCTGTGGCAACGGCTGATTACGCACGATGCCCAATTGCCGGTAGAGTTGCGTCAGCTGCGCCACACTCGGGGTCTGCTGCCCCTGTTCGATGGCTGCCAACACATTTAACGGACACAACCGTGTCGCCAGGGCGGTCAACGCCAGTCCCCGTTGTTGCCGACACCTTTGTAAGTAGCTCCCAACCATTTCAAACGTCATGATTCTCCTCCAGTCTAATTTCCGTTAAACTTCATTAAGGCTAAGATACCAAATCGGGCAGAGAAAGTAAACAGATTAAACCATATACAATTATTTAAATATTCGATATCAGATTGCTGATATATAAGTGATAGTGACCCATTTTATTTTCTATAAATACTGACTAAATAGATTAACTACTTCTGCTAATAATTGGTTAGATGTATACAAATAGTCACCCCGAATTAACCGCAATCCGCAACGACAAAAAGAGCCCCACCAAATTGGCAGAGCTCTCTAAAGTTCAATTTAATTAAGCTTCTGGTGCGTCGGAATCCGGCGCCGTTGCCTGACTATCGTCCGCAACTGGCGTGGTGGCCACGTCACTAGCTGAATCTTCAGCTGGTGCAGTGGTCTCGCCGGCAGTCGTGGCGTCATCATCAGCCGTCTCGTCTTCCTTGGCAACCTTCGCCATGGTCGCAACGGCCGTGTCATCGGCCAAGCGAATCAGGTGAACCCCTAAGGTTGCCCGACCCGTTTCAGAAACGTCAGCCCCGCTAAAGCGGATCATAACGCCCTTGTTGGTCACTAACATCAGGTCTTCGTCACCATTCAAGGTGGTCAACCCAGCTAACGGACCGTTCTTGGCGGTCACGTTCACAGTCTTGATACCCTTACCGCCCCGACCCTTGATTGGGTACTCGCTGGCAGCCGTTTGCTTCCCATAACCCTTTTCGGAAATGACAAACACGTGGCTGTCCGGCTTGAGGACGCTGGCACCGATGACGTAATCGTTCTCGCGTAAACGAATCCCGCGAACCCCAGTAGCGGAACGACCCATGGACCGAACGTCCTGGGACGCAAAGCTAACGGCATAACCCAAATGGGTCCCGATGATCATGTTGGCTGCGGCATCAATGATGTCGACGTCAATCAGTTCATCGTTTTCCTTTAAGTTGATGGCCTTCAGCCCATTGCTGCGGATGTTGGCAAACTCATCAACTGGCGTCCGCTTAACCGTTCCTTGCACAGTGGTAAAGAACAGGTCGCGTTGGCCATTGTTCCCAGGGTTAGCCACGTTGATCACGGCCTGAACGTGCTCGTCGGTATTGATACCGAGCAGGTTGATGACCGGAATTCCCTTGGCAGTCCGCCCGTATTCAGGAATTTCGTACCCCTTCATCCGGTAAACTTTCCCGGTGTTGGTAAAGAACAACAGCATGTCATGAGTCGACGTTGCGACTAAGTGCTCGATGAAATCATCATCATGCACGCCCATGCCTTGAACCCCTTTACCCCCACGGTTTTGTGCCTTGAATTCAGACGTTGGCAACCGCTTGATGTAGCCGTTGTGGGTCAAAGAAACCACGACGTCTTCTTCAGCAATCAAGTCTTCGTCTTCCAAGCTGAGGACTTCACCGACCATTAATTCAGTCCGACGGGCATCCCCAAACTTGTTTTGAATATCGAGTAATTCTTGGTAAATGATGGCTTGTTGGCGTTCCTTGGATGCCAAGATTTCCTTGTCATCCTTGATAGCTGCCATGACATCATTGTATTCCTTCTCGACCTTTTCCCGTTCCAAACCGGTCAGGCGAACCAACCGCATGTCCAAGATGGCTTGCGATTGCTTATCTGACAGGCTGTAACGCGTCATCAATTCATTCTTAGCGACCTCGGCCGTTTGTGACTGCCGAATAATCGTGATAATGGCATCGATGTGGTCCAGGGCAATCCGCAACCCTTCCAGGATGTGGGCCCGAGCTTCAGCCTTCTTCAATTCAAACTGCGTCCGCCGCCGAATAACTTCCAGTTGGAATTCCAAGTAGTATTGCAGAATAGCCTTGAGGCCCAATACCTTTGGCGCCCCGTTAACAATGGCCAGCATGTTGATCCCGAATGAGGTCTGCATCAAGGTCATCTTGTACAAGTTGTTCAAAATGACTTCAGCACTGGCGTCACGACGAACATCGATCACGATACGCATCCCAGTCCGGTCGGTTTCATCGTTGACATCGGTAATGCCTTCGATTCGCTTATCCCGGGCCAACTCAGCGATTCGTTCAATCAGCTTAGCCTTGTTGACCATGTACGGAATTTCCGTGGCCACGATCCGTTGCTTGCCGTTCTTTTCTTCTTCGATGTCGACCTTGGCCCGCAGCGTAATGGTGCCCTTCCCGGTCTCGTAAGCCCGGCGAATAGCGGCTTTCCCCATCACGATCCCACCAGTTGGGAAATCGGGACCAGGTAAAGCTTCCATCAAGTCAGCTAAACTGGCATCTGGGTTGTCCATCAAAATGTGCAGGGCACTAATAACTTCGGTCAGGTTGTGCGGCGGAATGTTCGTTGCCATCCCTACGGCAATCCCGGAAGCCCCGTTAACTAAGAGGTTCGGGAACCGTGATGGTAAGACAACGGGTTCCCGTTCGGACCCATCGTAGTTATCTTGGAAATCAATCGTATCCTTGTTGATGTCCCGCAGCATTTCCATCGCAATTTTGCTCAGGCGTGCTTCGGTATACCGCATGGCAGCGGCCCCATCACCATCGACAGACCCAAAGTTCCCATGCCCATCGACTAACATGTACCGGTATGAGAAGTCTTGCGCCATCCGCACCATGGATTCGTACACGGCGGAATCCCCATGCGGATGGTATTTCCCAAGGACATCCCCAACCATCCGGGCAGATTTCCGGAATGGCTTGTCGGGCGTAATCCCCAGTTCATGCATATCATATAAAATCCGGCGGTGGACTGGCTTCAAGCCATCCCGCACGTCCGGTAACGCCCGTTGAACAATCACACTCATTGCGTAATCCAAGAAGGATGTTCGCATGGTTTGTGAAAGGTCAACGTCGGTAATCCGACCTAAATAATCTTGATCATCAGCCAAATTTTTACCCTCCGTTCTTGCCTAACACTGACTAAACATCCAACTCAGCAAAGGTGGCATTGTCTTCAATGAATTCACGCCGGGGAGCAACCTTGTCCCCCATCAGCATGCTAAAGACTTGGTCTGCGTTGATGGCGTCATCGGCGTCAACCCGCAAGAGCCGTCGGTTGTCAGGGTTCATCGTGGTATCCCAAAGTTGTTCGGCATCCATTTCCCCTAACCCTTTGTACCGTTGAATCTGAGGCTTGGGTGCTGGTGGTAACTGCCCCAGTAATTCCTTCAATTCATCGTCGCTGTCCAGGTAACGCTGCATCTTCCCTTGACGCACCCGGTAGAGCGGTGGGCAAGCGATGTACACGTAACCGGCATCCAACAATGGCCGCATGTAGCGGTAGACCAGCGTCAGCAGGAGCGTCCGGATATGGGCGCCATCGACATCGGCATCGGTCATGAGAATCAGTTTGTGATAGTTGGCTTTAGACACGTCAAAATCGTTACCAAAGCCGGTCCCCATGGCGGTAAACAGCGAACGAATTTCTTCGTTGGCCAGAATCCGGTCCATTGAGGCCTTTTCCACGTTCAAAATCTTCCCCCGAATTGGCAGGATGGCTTGAGTCAACCGCGAACGGCCCTGCTTAGCAGAACCACCGGCGGAATCCCCTTCGACAATGAACAGTTCGGAAATAGCTGGGTCCTTGGACGTGTTATCGGCCAATTTCCCAGGCAGGTTAGAGATTTCCAACCCACTCTTCTTCCGGGTAACTTCCCGAGCCCGCTTAGCGGCAACCCGGGCTTTAGACGCCAGTGTCCCCTTGTCTACAACCTTGCGGGCCACGTCAGGGTGTTCCATTAAGAAACGCATGAAGTGGTCAGCAAACGTGTGATCCACGGCGGTCCGGGCATCTGAGTTCCCTAACTTGGTCTTGGTTTGACCTTCAAATTGGGGATCCGGATGTTTCACGGAAACCACGGCGGTCAAGCCTTCCCGGACGTCATCCCCGGTCAAGTTAGGTTCGTTATCCTTCATCAGCTTGTTTTGCCGGGCATAATCGTTCACGACCCGCGTCAAAGCACGCTTGAACCCTTCTTCATGGGTCCCACCTTCGTAGGTGTGGATGTTGTTGGTAAAGGTCAACAGGTTGTTGTGGTAATCATCAGTGTATTGTAAGGCCACTTCAACCGTAATCCCGTTCTCTTCCCCTTCAACGTAGATTGGGGGTTCGAACAGGGTTTCTTTGTTTTCGTTTAAAAAGTCAACGTAGTGGCGAATCCCACCTTCGTAGAGAAAATCGTCTTCGGTTGGCGTTTCCGGACGTTCATCACGGATGGTGATGCGTAAGCCCTTGTTTAAGAAAGCCAGTTCCCGGATTCGGGTCCGCAACGTCTTGATATCAAACGTCGTCGTTTCCCGGAAGATATCTGGGTCTGGCAGGAAGTGAACGATCGTGCCATGTTGTTCTTCGGGCAAGCCCTCTTCGATCACCTTCATCGGAGAGACCACGTGACCCCGGTTAAAGGTCATCCCGTACTTCTTGCCACCACGAATAACTTGGGCATCTAGTTCAGTCGACAGGGCGTTCACGACGGAAGCCCCGACCCCATGCAGACCACCGGAGACCTTGTACCCGCCACCGCCGAATTTACCACCGGCATGCAAGATAGTGAAAACCGTTTCTAACGCTGGTTTCCCGGTCTTCTTTTGGATATCGATAGGAATTCCCCGGCCATTATCGGTCACGGTAATACTGTTATCCTTGTTGACCGTCACGTGAATTTCGTTGGCGAAGCCCGCTAAGGCTTCATCAATCCCGTTATCCACAATTTCCCAGACCAAATGGTGCAGGCCTTGGGCGCTGGTCGAGCCAATGTACATTCCGGGACGCTTACGAACCGCTTCCAAGCCCTCTAAGACTTGAATTTGGCTGGCATCGTATTCCTTCGCCTGTTCTGCTTTGGTTTCATGTTCGTAATCAGCCACTGCCTAATCCTCCTTTGTTGCTGCGTCGTTATCTGGCGACGCGTCGGCCACCACGGTTCCATCAGCCACGTGAAAAATGGTTGGGTCCTTAATCAGTTGGCGGGTGATACCGCTCAAACTGGTGGTGGTAATAAACGTTTGGACTTTATCCTGAATTGCCGTCAGCAAGTGGGTCTGCCGGGCATCATCTAATTCAGAGAGCACATCATCTAGAAGTAACACGGGGTATTCCCCGGTCTCTTCCTTCATCAAATCAATCTCAGCGAGCTTGACACTAAGCGCCGTGGTGCGTTGCTGGCCCTGTGACCCGAACGTTTGGACATTCTTGTCATTGACCTGAAAATGCAAATCATCACGATGTGGCCCCACCAGCGTTGTCCCCTGGTAAAGCTCCTTGTCGCGTTGCTTAGCGTAAAGCGCCGTGAGCGCGGCACAGATGGTCTTGGCGTCCGTTAACTGGTCGTCAGGCACCTGTGTGGCGTAGTGAAACGTCAATTCCTCACGTTGTTGTGAAATTTCCGCGTGAATCGCCTGGGCCCAATGCTCCAGCTTGTGCAGCATGGTCAAGCGTTGCGCGATAATCTCAGCCCCGTACGCTGCCAATTGATCCGATAACACCGACAAAAAAAGGAGGTCCTTTTTTTGTTTGTGCTGGAGATCCTTTAGGTAGCGGTTCCGTTGCTTTAACAACGTGCGGTACTGACTTAGGTTGTAGAGATAACGCGGATTCATTTGACCAAATTCCATGTCCATGAAGCGGCGACGCACGGACGGCGCCCCCTTAACAATGGCCAGGTCTTCCGGCGCAAATAGAATCACGTTGAGCTGGCCCACGTACTGTGACAACCGGGCCTGCTCCAGGTGATTCACCTTGGCGCGTTTCCCCTGCCGCGAAAAAGTCAGCTCCAACGGTACCGACCCGGCAGCTTTGACCACCCGGCCACTGACCTTCGCCGTTTTGGCTTGCCAGTTGACCAAATCATGGTCGTTAGCCGTCCGGTGGCTGCGCGTCAGCGCCAACACGTAAATGGCCTCTAATAGATTGGTCTTGCCCTGCGCATTTTCTCCCAACAAAACGTTGATGCCCTTGCCCAGCTGCAGATCAGCAGTTGGGTAGTTGCGAAAATGCTGCAACTGCAACTCTTGCAAATACATTATTCACCCTGCTTTGAGCGTATAAAAAATAATCCTACTTCAGGTACGTCGACCGTATCGCCTGGATACAGCTTGCGGCCCCGACGATTATCTGGCTCGTCATTGACGTTTACGGTGTTTTCCCGCAAATACCATTTGGCTTGGCCACCCGTACTGATAACGGATTCTTCTTTGAGCATCTGGCCCAAAGTCATGTAGGGCGTCTCAATGAAAACTTCTTTTTTCACAATTTCACCCCTTAATTTTCTTCTCTTATATTATACCGCTTTTTAACGAAAAGGTACAGATGAACAACCTTATTTTTGCCGTCTGAGACGATTTATACCATTCTTGATATTTTTGCTAAAAAACCGGTAAATTTGCTCAGAATCAAAAATAGCCCGGTTATGGCCGAAATCCCATAATTTTTAGCTTTAATTTCAATAAAAATCGTTATGTAACGTCTGACTCCGGTCAAATGCGCACGCAATGGGCTATTTTTGCCGCGAATTTAGCTTGGTTTCACGAGAAGCCTGACAGAAAATCGGTGGGCCTAACAACCTAATCGTCGGGCCGTCTCTCGTGAGGTGCACCAATCAGATTAGGAGGAACAGATTCTATGTTCAAGGCACCTAACCAGGCACCAGACCGTGGTCCCCAAATTTTAGAAGCACTGGCCGACATTTTGGGAAACCACAGGCTGTGGCCAACAAAAGTAGGCCCTATTGGCACATCTGCCTGATCATTTCAGTCGGTCTTGTCTCAGAATACCGCCTGCTCGCCACCCTATTTCATTTTCCCTTTATCACGAACAGCGCACAGAAAAACGCCGTCTCCTCAACGGGAAACGGCGCTTGTGAATTGGCTTGTGAATTGGCTTGTGAAACTGCTTGTGAAATTTTAGAACGTCCGCACTGGCGTGATCAACTGAATAAAGTTGCTGGTATCTTCAGTTGGCACCAACGTGAATGGCCGCAAGGCTGAGGTGAAAGCCACGCGAATCGTGCTTTGGCCAAATGACCGCAGCGCATCCTTCATGTAATCAGGGTTGAAGGAAATTTCGAGATCTTCCCCATCAAGCGCTTTAGGAGCTAACTCTTCTTCAACGTTCCCGACATCAGGTGAGTTACTGAAGATGGTCACTTGGTTATCGGCTGGCGTCAACGTTAGCTTAACCACGTTGTTCCGGGATTCGTGAGACAACAGAGAGGCCCGTTCAACAGCGGACAACAATTCTGGTGCTTCGAATTCAACGGTCGTGGAGGCTTCCTTGGGAATCAACCGCGACGTGTCAGGGTAATTGCCTTCCAGTAAGCGTGAGTAGAACGAGGTGTCACCCAGCAAGAAGAGGACTTGGTTTTCTGAGAATTGCATCTTCACGTCAGCCTTGTCATCCCCGATCATCCGGGACAATTCGGTCAGACTCTTCCCAGGAATAATCACGTCAAAGGTGGCATCACTGTGGGTTGGCAACGCAATTTGGCGTTGGCTCAACCGGTGACTGTCTGTGGCAACGGCTAAGAACTGGTCCTCAGACAACACGAAATGCACCCCGGTCAGGATCGGCCGACTTTCTTGGTTGGAAACGGCAATAACCGTTTGGCCAATCAATTCCTTGAAGACGGCGCCAGATAAGACCACGGAATCAGCCGCGTCAATTTCTGGCAAATGGGGATAGTTGTTGGCGTCTTGGCCGTTGATGTTAAAGGCTGCGGCACCAGAAGTGATTTCTGTTTGGAAACCATCCTTAACGGCCACGGTCATTTCCTTTTCAGGCAACCGCTTGACGATTTCACTGAAGAACCGGGCAGTTAAGACAATGGAACCAGGTTCATCAATGCTTAAGCCAATATCAGGATCATCGGCCCGAATCAAGGTTTCAATAGAAATATCCGCATTGGACCCCGTTAAAAGTAACCCTGCGTCACTCGCAACAATTTTTAACCCCGTCAAAATGGGAATCGTGGTCTTTGATGAGATGGCACGGGAGACGTTGTTCAGTTCCTTAATGAACGCAGCCCGGTTGATGGTGAATTTCATAAACTGACACTCCTTTTCGTGGTGCAGGTAGTTTAACTTAATTAAAAGAAAAAAATAGTAGCCGTAGTAGAGCGGTGTATTCTGTGGATAACTTTGAGGAACATCCTGTGTTACTAGTCTTTCCACCTGTGGATAACTTGTGGATAACTTTGATGTTTTTAGAATCTTATCCACACCGTGTTCGGTGCGACCCAATTAATCATACCGCAGTTGGTCACAAAAAGACCGTCGCGAGTCTGCCAAAATTGGGTGACCCGGGACTATCCGTCCTAGCGCCGCAGTTCATCTTTGAGACTATCAATATCTTTTTGAAGCTCGGCGTCGGTCTTCAACGATTCGGTAATTTTATCGTAAGCGTGGATGACCGTGGTGTGGTCCTTGCCGCCAAACTCGTTCCCGATGCGGGGCAGTGACGCCTCGGTCAGTTCACGAGAAAGGTACATGGCAATTTGCCGGGGCATCACGATGGCTTTCTTGCGTTTCTTCCCCTTTAGATCCTTGAGGGAAACGTTAAAGTAGTCGGCCACGCGGTCTTGAATCACGGGAATCGTGATGGCATCACTGGCATTGGCTAGGTTCAAACTCTTCAGCGCTTCTGCGGCCAAGTCAGTGGTAATTGGCTGGTGCATCAACTGCGAATAAGCCTGAACGCGGGCCAGCGCGCCCTCTAATTCACGGACGTTGGAATCGATTTGCCCGGCAATGTAGCTGAGCGTGTCGTCGGGGATGTCAATTTGATCGGCATCGGCCTTGTTCCGTAAGATAGCGATTCGTGTTTCCAAGTCTGGCGGCGTGATATCCACGGATAATCCCCAGGCAAACCGCGAAACGAGGCGGTCTTGAAGCTTAGGAATTTCGTTGGGTAAGCGGTCAGACGTCAGCACGATTTGCTTGCCGTCGTCGTAGAGGGCATTGAATGTATGGAAGAACTCTTCTTGCGTTCCTTCCTTATTAGCAAAGAACTGAATATCATCGACCAGTAGCAGATCAACGTTGCGGTACTCCTGACGGAACTGCTCCTGCGTCCGAGTTTGAATCGCATTAATAAAGTCATTCGTGAAAGCCTCGCTAGTCACGTATTTGACCTTGGTGTCTGGGCGATCTTCTAGCATTTTGTTGCCAATCGCGTGCATCAAGTGGGTCTTGCCCAACCCAACGCCACCATAGAAGAACAGCGGATTGTACATCACGCCGGGTTCTTCGGAGACCACCAAGGCCGCAGCATGGGCCATTTGGTTGCCTTTTCCGATGACGAAAGTGTCAAACGTGTAGCGGGAGTTCAGCGCCGTTTCCTTCATAAAGGTTGGCGTGGGTTCGGTTGGGACGGCTTCCCCTGGGGTCGCGGTCTTGGCCTTGAGCGTTGCTTGTTGCTGACGCTCCCCTTCCAAAATAAGAACGGGCTGAATATCTTCGTGAGCGGCTTGGTATGCGTATTCTACCAATTGCTGGTCCAGGTGTTGATGGGTCCAGTAATCACGATGCAGGGGTGATGGGAGTTCCAACGTTAATTTGTTGCCGTTCAGGGCAATCGGCTTGGCTGTTTCAATCCAAGTCGCGTAGGCTGTCGTCTGGCTGTTTTCTTTAAACAGCTTTTTGATGTCAGCCCACAAAGTTAACATATCTGGCACTGATGTATCCCCCTATTTTAGTTTAGATGCTCATTTGACGTTTGGACGGACTCCGACCAAACGAAAACGTAAGTCCAGTGTAGCATGAAGAAAAAAAGTTTTCCACAGGGTATTGTGGGGTGTGCATAATTGTTTCACAGGAAGTGAATAGAGTTATCCACAGGGCTGTGAGAAACTGTGGATAAAATTCGCTTAATATAGTTATGCACACCCATCTGTGGACTTAAAACACGACAGCAACAAGTGTTTCACAAGTTATCCACAGAATGCACAAATCCTAATTTTTAGAAATAAACAGGCTGTGGAACGGTGGATAACTCGGTTGGCAAGTCCGGAATAACTTTTTCGAAAAAGTTGAGTTATCCACAAGCAAAGTGCATGAAACAAATTTTGCTGGGAACAACTTTTTTTATGAAATGCCAAGTTGCTGTTTCATTTCTCCTTTCTTTATGCTATTATGTTCAGGAAATGCATTTAGTATTTGTCTGGCAACACCAGATAAAAAATAGTCATAGATAAGAGAGGAGATTTTACGATGAAGCGCACTTTCCAACCAAAGAAACGTCACCGTTCCCGTGTCCACGGCTTCCGCAAGCGCATGAGCACTAGCAATGGCCGTCAAGTATTAGCACGTCGCCGTCAAAAGGGACGTAAAGTATTGTCTGCATAGGCCGCTGAAGCTTCAGTGGTCTTTTTATTTTATCTGCGGGGAGACTGGAACACCAATCCCGCGCGGACTGTAAATCGAGAATTTTGGAGATGCACATGCGAAAATCTTACCGCATTAAGAAAGAAGCGGAATTTCAGCAGGTCTTTGAAACCAGGAATTCAGTCGCAAACCGGCAATTCGTGGTCTACTCAATGGAAAAACCTAACCAGAAGCACTTTCGGGTCGGCATTTCCGTCGGGAAAAAGATTGGTAACGCCGTTCACCGTAACTGGGTGAAGCGCCGGATCCGGCAGAGCCTTCTCGAGTTGAAGCCATACCTGAAGCAGGATGTGGATTTTCTCGTGATTGCGCGGCCCCGAGCGGACGGTATCAGTATGCCCGATGCGAAAAGCAGCATGATTCACGTGTTAAAGTTAGCGAAACTACTGGATTCCAACTATAGCGAGGAATAAACGTGAAAAACGTGAAAAAGTACAAACGTACCCTACTTATGCTGGGCATTGTGAGTTTGGTCTTTATCCTCTCCGCTTGTAGCAACAAGCCAATCACCAATCAAAGTACCGGGATCTGGGACGGTTTAATCGTCTTAAACTTCTCGCGGGCGATTATCTGGTTGGCCAACTTGTTCGGCGGCAGTTACGGTGTCGGGATCATCGTCTTCACCATTATCATTCGGGTGATCTTGTTACCACTGATGATCTTCCAAACGCGCAGCATGCGGAAGACCCAAGAGGTTCAACCGCAACTGAAGGCCCTCCAAAAGAAATATTCGTCTAAAGACCGCGAAACCATGGCTAAGTTGCAGTCCGAACAACAGAAATTGTATTCGGAAGCCGGCATCAACCCCGTGATGGGGTGCTTGCCAGCCTTGGTTCAACTGCCAATCATCTGGGCTTTGTACCAGGCCATTTGGCGGACGGCCGTTCTGCGGTCCGGGACCTTCCTGTGGTTACAATTGGGCCACAAGGACCCGTACTTCATTTTGCCAATCTTGGCGGCCTTAGCGACGTTCGCAAGTTCGTGGTTAACCACCAAGTCAGCACCGGAAACCAACTCCATGAACATGATGATGGTCGTCGGGATGCCCGTGGTGGTCTTCTTCACCGCCTTAAACGTGGCTTCGTCACTGTCCCTGTACTGGACGGTTTCCTACATTTTCCAAGTGGGCCAAACCTTACTCATTCAAAATCCGTGGAAGATTCAAGCGGAACGCGATGAGAAAGAAAGAGAAAAGTCCAAGCATGACCGTGCCGTTAAGAAAGCTGTTCGGCGGGCCAAGCAAAGTAAACGTAAGTAAAACCAATGAAAATGCATTTCTGAGTCGTCCTGGCAATTTGCTAGGGCGGCTTTTTTGTCGTTGTTAGTGAAACTGGGTAAAGGCCATTCGTTCCCAACGGCGGATTCAACCTACCCGGCTATGGGGTCGGTTCCAGCCTGTGGAGCGGGCTTCCACCTCGACTTTGAGCCGAAGGACGTTCTCAAAGGTCGTCCCGTGGTCTAAGTAGAGAAATTTCGCTCTACTAAGACCACCGACACAGCAGGGGACTTTGATCCGCCTCTGGTCACTAACAATGGCCCAGCTTCGCTAAGGTCGTGGCTGACACTGATAGGACTTGTCACAGCTTTCCTTTCGACGCCACGTCGTTACCTTAACAAAATCACCTTCACCTCCTTTCAGTGGGGTGTGCGCGGCTCTGCAACGAACATCCGAGTAACGGGGACCTGACGCGTTATGGTATACTAGTGCTTAGCGAAAAAGACATGGAGGAATGGACGATGACGATCTACACGGGGAAAACGGAAGAGGCAGCGATTGCGGCGGGACTGGCCGCACTGAATACGAGTCGCGACCAAGTCGTAACCAAGGTGGTCACCGCTCCACGGAAAGGCTGGCTGGGAATTGGCCGGCGTGACGCCATGGTTGACGTGACGTTGAAGCCCGTTGCCAAGGAAATGGCTGCAGAAAAGGACGTGCCGGCTAAAGCCGCGCCACGTTCAGCGGCCACCCAACCCACGACTAAGCCGGCGCCTGTCACGGCCAAAACGGCGACTGAGCCAGCACAACCGGTTGCCCCTAAACCGGAACCGGTCGATCCCGCTAAACGCCGTCAGCAGCGTCAGGCGGCCATAGACGGGGTCCAGGATTACCTGGCGACCATCGTTGAACAGCTCGGTATCGATGCTACCCTTGAGGTCGAAAGCACGGCGCACCGGCAGATTCACTTGTCCTTTACGACCGACAAGGAGGGCCTGCTGATTGGGAAGCATGGTCGGACCATCAACGCCCTGCAGAGTCTGGCCCAGCTGTACTTGAACCATCATGGCGCCGCTCATGTGGACGCTGTGTTGGACGTGGCGGGTTACCGCGAACGGCGGACGATTACGCTATCTCGGCTGGCCGAAAACACAGCCCGCGAGGTTGTGGCGACCGGTAAGCCCATCTATTTGGATCCGATGCCCTCATTTGAACGCAAACAGATTCATGCCGTCCTGGCAAAGAACCGTTACGTCACGACTTATTCGGCAGGAAAAGAACCCCACCGCGCCGTTGTGATCGAGCCGGCTTAGTTTCTGTTTGACAAATGAGGCGTTAGCCCTTATAGTGAAGACAATCATTCTTATCAAGTTTACGATAAAGTAGTGAAAGTACTTTATCCACGCACAGTTAGGTGGCGTGGAGTAGGTGCTTTTTTTTATGGCGTTAAATGATACGCCCGGTGCGTTAACGCTTGATAAGAAAACAAGCATGTAACCAATACAGGATAATCAAGACGGGTCAAACGGGTGGTTAGCACCTGTTTGATCCGCAGATAAAAAGGAGGATGGCTCATGGCAGTCACCACAACAGAATTTGATACGATTGCGGCAATTTCTACCCCGCCTGGTGAAGGGGGCATCTCCATCATTCGGTTGAGTGGAGAAGAGGTCTTCGCCGTTGCCAGCAAGCTATTTAAGGGGGCCGATTTGACCCAGGTTGGGAGTCACACGATTCACTACGGTCACATCATGGACCCCGAAACCAACGAAGAGGTCGATGAGGTCATGGTCACCGTGATGCGGGCACCGAAAACCTACACCAAGGAAGATATCATCGAGATCAACTGTCACGGGGGTATCGTGGCCACAAACCGGATCTTACAGCTGTGCCTGAGCTATGGCGCACGGTTGGCCGAACCCGGTGAATACACCAAGCGGGCCTTCTTAAATGGCCGAATCGATTTGACCCAGGCCGAGTCCGTGATGGACTTGATTCGGGCCAAAACGGACAAGTCGATGAAGGTTGCTTTAGACCAACTGGACGGGGATTTGTCTAAACTGATTCGGAATTTACGGCAAGACATCCTCGATGCCCTGGCCCAAGTTGAAGTCAATATCGACTATCCCGAGTACGATGACGTGGAAACCATGACCACCAAAATGCTGCTAGAGAAGGCCCAAGAGGTCCAAAAGCAAATCAAGGTGCTCCTATCCACGGCTAAGCAAGGGAAGGTCTTGCGCGAAGGATTAGCCACGGCAATCGTTGGCCGGCCTAACGTTGGGAAGAGTAGTCTGTTGAACCACCTGCTGCACGAGGACAAGGCCATCGTGACCGACGTTGCCGGGACCACGCGTGACGTGATTGAAGAATACGTCAACGTCAAGGGTGTGCCGCTCAAGTTGATCGATACGGCTGGGATTCGGGATACCCAGGATAAGGTCGAAAAGATTGGGGTTGAACGCTCGCGGAAGGCCATCAACACCGCCGATTTGGTGATGTTGGTGCTGAACGCCAGTGAGCCGTTGACCGCCGAAGACCGTGAGCTGTTAACCGCCACGGCTGACACCCAACGTATTCTTATTTTAAACAAAACGGACCTGCCAAAACAACTTGATATGACCGCGGTGAAGGCTGCGGCCGGTGATAGCCCGATTATTGAGACGTCCATTTTACAAAGTACCGGGATGGATCAATTGGAATCCACTATCGCGCACCTGTTCTTTGATGAAGGCATCGAGTCCAGCCAAAACACCGTGATGGTCACCAACGCTCGGCACATTGGTCTGTTACATCAGGCCAACGACGCCCTGGATGACGTGCAACACGGGATTGCGGCGGGGATGCCCGTCGACCTGGTGCAAATTGATATGACGCGGGCTTGGGACCTGCTCGGTGAAATTACCGGGGACAGTTACCAAGACGAGTTGCTCGACCAGTTGTTTAGCCAATTCTGTTTAGGCAAATAAAACCATAAAAGAGACCGCTTGGCCGCTCCCATCAGCGGCTAGGCTTGGAGGGAAAGAAGCATGACTGAAGTAATTGCATATCCCGGTCAGGACTACGACGTCATCGTCGTGGGTGCCGGCCACGCTGGTAGTGAAGCCGCATTGGCCGCTGCTAGAATGGGCAACAAGACCCTGTTAATGACGATCAACCTGGACATGGTGGCCTTTATGCCATGTAACCCGTCCGTCGGGGGCCCAGCTAAGGGTATCGTCGTCCGTGAAATTGATGCCTTGGGTGGCGAAATGGGTCGTAATATTGATAAGACCTACGTCCAAATGCGGATGCTCAACACGGGTAAAGGCCCAGCCGTCCGCGCTTTGCGGGCACAAGCTGACAAGCACGCCTACCACGCTGAAATGAAGCACACCATCGAACGCGAACCCAATTTGACCTTGCGTCAAGGCATCGTGGACGACCTGATCGTGGAAGATGGCGTCTGCAAAGGGGTCATCACCAACACCGGGGCCCACTACAGCGCCAAGGCCGTGGTCATTGCGGCCGGTACCGCTGCTCGCGGGAAGATTATCATCGGGGAACTGATGTATTCTTCCGGCCCGAACAACTCCCAACCAGCCACCAAGCTGACGGCTAACCTGCCTAAGTACGGCTTTGACCTGGAACGGTTCAAGACGGGGACGCCACCACGGGTCGATGGGAACACGATTCATTACGATGAAACCGAGGAACAGCCGGGTGACGTGGAGCCGAACCACTTTAGCTTCACCACGCCAGACAGTGCCTATTTAGACCTGAAAAACCAGCTCTCTTGCTGGTTGACCTACACCAACCAAAAGACGCATGAAATCATCAAGGCCAACCTGGACCGCGCCCCAATGTTTACCGGCGTGATCGAAGGGGTCGGCCCCCGTTACTGCCCATCCATCGAAGACAAGATCGTCCGGTTCGCTGACAAGCCCCGGCACCAACTCTTCTTGGAGCCAGAAGGCCGGAACACCGACGAATGGTACGTTCAGGGCCTTTCAACCTCGATGCCTGAAGAAGTGCAACAGAAGATTTTGCACTCCATCAAGGGGTTAGAGGATGCCCAGATGATGCGGCCAGGCTACGCCATCGAATACGATGTTGTGTCGCCCTACCAATTGCGGCCAACGTTGGAAACGAAGCCGTTGAAGAACCTGTTCACCGCTGGTCAGACCAACGGGACGTCCGGGTACGAAGAGGCGGCAGGCCAAGGACTGTTAGCCGGTATCAACGCCGGTTTGCGGGCCCTGGGCAAGCCAGGCTTCACGTTGAAGCGTTCTGACGCCTATATTGGGGTCATGGTCGATGACTTGGTTACCAAGGGAACGAACGAACCTTACCGTCTGTTGACGAGTCGGGCCGAATACCGGTTGATCTTGCGGCACGACAACGCTGACCTGCGTTTGACGGCCAAGGGCCACGAATTAGGCCTGATCAGCGACGAGCGCTATGCAGATTTCTTAGCCAAGAAGGCCGCCTTGAAGGCTGAGCTGGACCGGTTAAACAGCATTCGCATCAAGCCAAGCGCTGAGATCAACGCCTTCATTGAGAGTCATGGCGACAAGCCGTTACAAGACGGTGTTCTCGCTGCTGTCTTCCTGCGGCGGCCGTATGTCGACTACCAAACGTTGGCACAGTTCATTCCAGCCCCAGAACAGCCGTTAGACCGCCACATCATTGAGGAAATCGAGATTTCCCTGAAGTACGCCGGCTACATCAAGAAGGCTGAGGACAACGTGGTTAAATTGAAGCGGATGGAAGCCAAGGCCATCCCCGCTAAGATCGACTACGATGCCATCGACGGGCTCGCAACCGAAGCTCACCAAAAGTTGAAGAAGATCCAACCCGAGACGTTGGCTCAAGCCAGCCGAATCAGTGGGGTCAACCCCGCCGATATCGCCATCCTGAGCGTGTACATCGAACAGGGGAAGATTGCTAAAGTTGACTAGTTAATACGAAACTAGCGAGTCGTGTGGGCGATTTTCTAGGTGAATGCCTAGTCCCCCGAGTGATTCGGTAGTAAATAAAAATAGGACTCCCATTGGTTAGCAGCTTAGCCAATGGGAGTCCTATTTGTTATTAATAATTAATTATTAAATATAGATATTGATAATTAAAAAGATAGTATACAAGACCTTTACCAATTCTTTGCAGAAACACAACAGTCGTCCGGTAAAGTGGGGGATGTAGTGAGACAACCAAGAGAGTGGCGCACTGATGCGGGTGACTTGGTCGACTCGGTTTGTGCGACCCCCTTAATCTTTGAAAAATAGCCTGGGCAACACCATTTAGGGGCAATCGGTGGGAAGCTGCTGATTGAAAACGAGGGGCGTTTTAGATGCAAACGAGTCTGTTGATCATCGGCATCATCTTGGCGTTAGCCAGTCATTGGCAGCATCATCGCGTCATGGATCAGTTACACCAACGTGGTGGCCAGCTTAAAGGGCAGTTGGCCCGCAACCATACGATTTACCACGGCTTGCTGTACCTGGGCGTCCTGTACGTGGCACTGGGCCTCTGGCACCCTACGTGGCTGAATGCCCGGGTACTGGGACTGCTGTCGATCGTCAACGCCGTGGCTATCGTCATTGGCTGGTATCAGCGGCGGCACCACCATTATCCAGTTGCATCGCGTCGGTTATGGCACCAACAGGCTTGGTACCTCCTCGGCAGTCAGCTCATACTGGCCGCTGTTTTGCTGGGGACGTTGCTAAGCCGCACCTAAAATAAATGAGATTGCCGTCCGTTAGCGGGTTGGAGTGCCGACGTTAACGGGCGCTTTTTTACCCCAGAGGAGGCGTTTTCGTGAAACACTATACACCGTTAGCTGCACAACAAGATTTAGATGTCATTCTGGCCGCCGTTCACCGGCTTCAGGAGACCGTCGTCATTACCCCCACGGATGGGGATGATACGCAAGCTGCCGTCCTGTTACCCAAACGTGAGTGGGAAGCGATGGCCGAGCTGGCGTTTTTGGTACAACCCAGTGTGACCGATAAGACACCTAAGCTCACCCCAACGCCCCGGCGCTTTGAGCACGTGGACATGGAGAATATGGAGTGGGGCTAGTCGAGAATTAAAGGCGTCAGGCTAGCGTAGGAATCCACCTCAAAGGTGGGCCGGAACGCTGCTGAATTGGTGGTGTGGTGGGGATTGAACCAGACATTGGCCAAGCCAGCGTTGATGGCACCCTGGATGTCAGAGCGCAGGCTGTCGCCGACCATGAGCGTGTTCGTCGCCGTCATGGCTGGATAGGCGGCCTTGATGGGCGCGAAGAACCGCTGGTCGGGCTTGTCATAGCCGACATCTTCGGAGATGTAGATCTGATCAAAGAACGTGGCAATGCCAGATCCCGCTAACCGGCTTTCTTGCACGGACTTGGTACCGTTAGTCCCGGCAATCAGTGTCACGCCAGCCTGGGCTAGTTGCGTCAGAAAGGCCGTGGCCCCAGGCAACGTGTAGTAGTTATGGTTGAGCATGCTCTTGTACTGGGCCTCGATGGCGGGGCCGTCCACGGTCATGCCAAATGCAGCGAAGGTCCGGGCAAACCGGGTGTCCAGTAAGGGACCACGGTCGGCGCCCTGTTCGATGCGCTGCCAGATACCGTGATTGATGGTCAGGTAGGCATCCATGGCGGCTGGCACGTCGGGGGCACCATACTGGTTGAGAATGGCCGTCACACCTTCCGTTTCACCTCGTGTAAAGTCGAGGAGGGTGTCGTCGAGGTCAAAGATTGCGTATTTTTTCATGAGAGCCGCCTTTCGAAACGTTTTTTCTGAGTTTAGCATAGATTCAGGGATTCGCAAGGAACGGCCAATTTAAAAGACCGCGGGCCAATCAAAACTACTGAAGCAGTTCAGTGGTGGCGAGTGGCCCGCGGTCTTTTTGTCGTGCCAAAAGAAAAAGGCCTCATCATCGTGGGGATGATGGGACCTGGTGGTTAGGCGCCGCCACCAAGGGCGAACGCCTTAACGATGGAGAGAGCCAGAAACGTAATTTGAATGCCGAGGTCAATGCGGTTAAGCGAGTGAGTATCGGCTGTGCTTTCAAAGACATTGAAGTGAAGCATCGCCGTAATCAACGAACTGAAACAAAGAAAGGCGGCTAAGATGGGATTGCTAGCGAGTAACATCGCGACTAGCATCACCAATGTTAGAATCATAACGCCAATCTTGAGTGGGGTAGCTGGGTAACGTACGTGAGTCATCCGAAACACCTCGTTTCACTTAATGAGAATATGGCCATACGATTAGAACTTACGTCTATTTTACCAGATTTTCTCATTTAATGGGAGTGAAACGACGATATTTTTTTCGTTAATTGGTGTGACGGTCAAAAAGATGGCTCAGCAGCCAGCCGAGGAGACAGCCTATCAGAGCGGGAACTGCCCAGCTAAATCCTTGTGCAGCCAGCGGTAGGCGATTATTTAACGCCAGAATCCCCTGAGCCCAGTCGGCCCGTTGCCAGGCGGCGGGAAGAGCGGCCACGGCGGAGAAAATCGCCGGAATCAGGGTGAAGAGCATCCCCAGGCCAAAGAGCCAGCGGCTGGTGCCCAAAATCGGTGAGCACACGGCCAAGATAATCAGGACGATGGCTAGTGGATAGAGGAACATCAACACGGGTGTCGAATAGCTGATCAGCTTGGTCAGGCCAACGTTGGCAAATAAACAGGGAAGCGCCGCAGCGAAAATGGTCAGACTCACGTAAGATAGCCGAGGAAACAGGCCGTGAAGCGTGTCCCCAAAGGCTGAGATCAGGCCGATCGCCGTCTTCAGGCAGGCAATGATCACGATCAGTGCGAGCAAGAGATTCCCAAACGTCCCGAAGTAGTAGTCGGCAATCTGGGCGAGGGTGATGCCCCCATTTTCCGCAACGGCAAACTGGCCGAGACTCATGGTCCCCATCAGGGCCAGCAGCGAGTAGATGATCCCCATGAGGACCACACAGATGATGCCGGCCTTGATTACGTCCTTGGCAATCTGGCCGGGCTCGGTCACGCCCAGCTGACGAATGCTATCGATGACGACGATGCCAAATGCCAGGGAGGCCAAGGCGTCCAGCGTGTTGTAGCCCTCCGTGAAGCCGGTTGCTAGGGGACTGGCCACGTACGCCCCGCGCGCTGTAGCGTGAAAGCCGCCCATGGGTTTGATGAAGGCCGCCAGCATCAGGAGGCCCAGCAGCACCAGAAAGGTCGGTGTGAGCCATTTGCCAATGTAGACCATTAGCGTACCGGGATTCCGGGCTAGCGCCCAAGCGACGAGGAAGAAGAGCACGGAGAAAATTGCCAATACCCACCCCTGCTGGGCGTGATGGACGAACGGTGCCAGACCAATTTGAAAGGAGGTCGTGGCGAGTCGGGGGAGCGCAAAAAATGGACCCACGGTGAGGTACAGCAGGATGGTGAAGGTGTAGGCAAACGGCCGGTTGACCTTGGTTGCCAGGTCGAAGACGCCCTCACTGCGGGTCAGCCCAATGCCGGCGACCCCCAGGAGCGGCAAGCCAATCCCCGTGAGCAGGAGGCCGACGATGGCCGCCCCCACGTGACTACCAGCCTGTTGGCCTAGAAAGACGGGGAAAATTAAGTTGCCGGCACCGAAGAACAGCCCGAACAGCATCATGCCGATGAACAACATTTCCCGCCAATTTAATTTTGTTTTCAAAGTAATCGCAACTTTCTATGTCAGAGTTTTACCGCAGACTAGCATACCAAAAAACGCCGCCAGATGATATGGCGGCGTAGCGGTTTAGTTATCTGCCACCGTAAAACGGGTCTGGTGGTGTTGCGGATTCTCGATTTCATCTAAGATGGCAACGGCCATGGTGCCGGCACTAGTACCGGATTCGCCTTGGTCATTGGCCAACAGCTCATCGGTGCCTAATTTAGCTGCTGTGGCCTCGCCGGGATGGAAGTTGGCGGCAGGGGAGACGCCAAACCAGTTCACGTTGTCGACGTCGCGTAAGAAGGTTAATTCCTTCAACTGGTTCTGGGGAACACTAATGAAGCTGGCGGCCTCGGGTGCCTGTTCCAGATCGTGCACGAACAGGTGCTGGTCGTCACCGGTCAACAGGCTGCCTGCGCCCAAAATGAAGGCTAGACGGGGCGTCGTGGTTTCCCGCAACTGACTGACCAGATGAGTGGCCAAGTCTACGTGCAGGTAAGCCTGAGCGGGGGCGGTCGCAAATGCATCAACCACCACATCACTGGCGGTGAGGTCAGCGGTCGTCAGTTGAAAGGCGTCTTGGGTGCGCGTCGTCAGGTTTGGGTTGGCCGGAAGCTTCGCCAATTTTTCCTCTGAGCGGGCCAGGGCCGTGACACTGTGACCACGTTTTAAGGCTTCGGCAACAATGGCAGAGCCGGCCATCCCGGTGGCACCAATAACAGTAATTTTCATAGATGAAAGTCCTCCTTTTTCGTTGCGTTTAGTATAGGCTAGTTGGTCGGTAGCGACAACGATTTTAACCTGTGGTAGAGTAAAAGAAAACAGAGGGGGTCACGACCATGAAGGACGTGGTACAAGGTAGCTTGGTACACTTAACAGAAATGCGGGATGGGGATGCCGAATGGCTCCAGGATACGCAGTGGGAGCCCGGCCTCTTGCGCAATCTGTCGGCGGATGCCTTTCATCCGTTTACGGCGGCGGAATACAGTGAACTGGCCGCGGAACCCGACAACAATGAGCGCTTCTTTTTCATGGTGCGGGCCAACGCTGATGACGGGTTGCTGGGGTGGGTCATGTTAGATGACGTGTATTTTAAAAATCGGCGGGCAACGTTGGGTATCGCCCTGCCAGTCGCCAGTGATCGTGGTCAGGGGTTCGGTGAAGATACGCTGAACACGGTGCTAGCGTTTGCGTTCAATGAACTCGGCCTGCACAAGGTCACGCTGGAGGTCAATGCCAATAACGTGCCGGCCATCCACGCCTATCAGGCGGTCGGCTTCGTGCGTGAAGGCATCAATCGCGAGGGCGTCTACCAGGATGGCCGCTGGCTGGACCTGTATTCGTACGGCATCCTCGCTAGTGAGTGGCAGGATGTTTCACGTGAAACAGAAGAATAGATGCTGAAAAATGGTCGACAGTCCCTGAGCTATTGGGATGTCGGCCATTTGGTTTGTGATTAAATTGAGGATGAATTCCGTACGAGGGACTTAGTCAGAATGTTTCATGTGGAACATTCTTAAATTGGCCACGGGGACTCGATGGAGACATGGGCATTCAAATCCGTCTGTTCGCTCCGCCGTTCCTTCCGTTGGGCATTTCGTTTGGCGTAGCCGTCACAGATGTAGCGTTGTTCATCGGTCACGGGCGTCATTGGTGGCAGTGGATTGGTGGATGTCGCGTCCTCAATCACGTAGGTGATGAAGCAGGTGAAACCGACGAAGCGTTTGCCGGTCGTCAGGTTCTCGCCGATGATCTTCACGAAGACTTCTAGCGAACGGGTCCCCGTGCCACTAACATAGGCTTCCAGGCACATGGAGTCGTCCAAATGGAACGGTTTGAGGAAGCTGACGTGGTCGAAAGAAGCGGTCACGACGGTCTTGTGGGTCAGGCGGACAGCTGCTACGGAAGCGCTATCATCTACCAGCGACAAAATTTTACCGCCAAAGACGGATTCGTGTTCGTTTAAATCTGGTTGAAAGACCCGGTGACTGGTCACGATAAGCGTGGCATTGCAGGAAACGGGCGTCATTACATTAGTCAAATTGGTTCACCTCATTAATAGAATAACCTTTGGCTGGGACCCGGCGAGCGGAGTCGGTGCTCGTGGTGGATAGCTAACCGCCCAGCCAAATGGCGTTGCACTTCCTCCATTCTAACAGAGTGGGCTGTAAACGGCGATAGGGGCCGCAAGTTACAGCTTTATTAATTTTTATCAATATCTATGTGAAATAGGCGAATGACGCCGGCCGGCTTGCTATACTGAACGTAAATTAGTAAGGAGGGGTGTTTTCATGATCTATCATGGTGAACCGTTGGACTTGATGCCAACGCTGGATTTGGCGGAAACGTACCCGTTACTCGAGTGCACACTGAGCCTGACGCACCCCATTGACGTTGCGCGGCTAAAAGCAGCCGTTGCGACCACCCAAACAGTGGTCCCTCAAGTGTTGGGCCGCTACAACTTACGCTGGAACCGCTTTGAAGATGCGGCGGATTCCCTGGACCAAGTGATTGAAGAAATCCCGGCGATTCACGACCCGGGGCGGGGCAACCTGGACGTTTTGACCGGGCCCCAATTAAAAATTCAGATCATTCACCATCCGGCTTACGACGCCCTGCGCCTGTCAATGAGCCGCTTGTTAACGGATGGCGAGGGCTTTAAGCATTACCTGTACCTGTTGGCCGCGGCCTACGATGGCGAGGACCTGGCCAACTTTATCAATGAGCGTAGCGTGCGCAAAATTTTAGCCCACCTACGCCATCCCCATCGGGCGCTACCAACGTTGAATGGCAACTCGGACGAGACCTTTCCGAGTCTCCAAGGGGACGTGCACCATCACCGTGGCGAGGCGACCATCCCCCGGGTGGTGAGTCGGCGACTGCGGCAACGGACCCAGACGGAAAATGTGACAATGAATGCCATGCTCCTGTCAGCTTACGCGCTGTCGCTCTTTGCCTTAACTGGTGAAAAGCAGCTGATTATTCCCTATCAGGTCGACCTACGTTTACACGGCCCAGTGGCCGCCAGCAACGTGGTTCAGGTCGCCAACCTGACTAGCGAAATGCCCATCCCGATTACGGTTGAAGATGGCGACCGGCTAGGCGACGTGGTCCAACGCACGCAAGCCACCATCAGTCGGCTACGTGACGAGTTGGCCTACCTGCCACCGCTGGTCGAATTGAATCGGATGAGTCGGGCGCTGCCACCGCAACTGGTGCGGCGATTGGCCGAAAAGCACCGCCCGCAAGCGGCCATTTCGTTTGCTAACTTCGGTCATATTGATCACACCCGCTTGGACTTTGGTGGCGTGGCGGTCACGCAGATTTACTTTGCTGGGGCTTACCGCACGATGCCGCATTTCCAGCTGACCGTGAGCGTGTATCATGATGCCTGGACGTTGGCCTTCCGCATGTTGGGGTCCGAACCGGACTATCAATTAGGCATTAAAATTTTAAAGAACGTCGTCGCCCAGCTGACACAGTGGGGACGTGAAGATCTGCCGGACAACTGCCGACTAGCTGACGAAGGCTAGGTAGTGGTTAGGCAGACGCGAAAAGGGACTGTGACGGTTGTCACAGCCCCTTTTGTCAATCCAATTAAGGTGAGTGCCGCTAGTAACGCCACGTCCTTTGGGGGGAGTGCGATTCGTTAACTGGCGTGATCTGCATTTTTAGTGGACGGCCTTAATACGTTGTTTCACTTGCAGTGTAGCATAGGTCGCTGGTTGGCTGGTGGTGAGTGACTTGGCTGTGACCCAGAGTGGCCGAAGTGGCTAAAAAACGCCCACAGTTAACCTAATCACCTAACCAACGGGGGTGAAAATGAGCTGGAATGCGATGACAGGCGTTCCCGGCGGCGGATTCAAAGTGCCTTGCTGTGGGGCCGGTTACAGCCTGAGGGGCGGGCTTTCACCTCGACTTTGAGCCGAAGGGCGGTCTCAAAGGTCGTCCCGTGCTCTAAGTAGAGAAAATCGCTCTACTAAGACCACCGACACAGCTGGTCACTTTGATCCGCCTCTGGTCACTGACACTGCGTAACCCAACTCAGTTTCGCTGGTTTTGTGGCTGATGTTGGTTTCGTCCATGTTGGCTTACTGTTGGCGTATTTGGCGGCGGTAGGGCCGCGGTTGGGAGTAACTGATAGGTAATTAAAAAGGGCGCAACCGTAGATTTGGTTGGGCCCTTCGTATCGACTAGAGTCATATAGTTATTTTAAAAAGTTAACGCCGACTCGAGCTAAATTACACCAGCTCAATCAACTTCAGTGACCAGAGGTGGGCCAAGGTCCCCAGCTGTGTCGGTGGTCTTAGCTGAGGTTTCTCACGCAGCCTAGTCCACGGGGCAACCTTTGAGACCGTTTCTCAGGCTCAAAGTTGAGGTGGAAGCCCGATTCTCAGGCTGGAACCGACCCCACAGCAGGGGACCTTGAGTCCACCGCCGGGAACGACTGGTTTAGCAAAAGCCTATTTAGCCACCGCAGTTTTGGCTTGGTAGCGGACCAGGCCCAGGGCGCCCACATTGCAGACCAGCAACATGGTAGCCATAGCGGCGTAGGAGCTACCGGACAGGCCAACCAGTGGGGATGCCAGGCCACCGCAAGCGTTTTGCGCCAGACCGATGACGGCTGAAGCCCCGCCGGCGTTACTGGTAGCTTGGTCCATGATGATGGTGACTGTCAGTGTGAGCAGCGCCCCAATCAGAATGACGAGAGCCAAAACGAGCACGCTGACGACCCAGACGTTAGCTGGGAACAGGAGCGTCACCAGTAAGACGGCACTGACCCCGGCCGCCAGCGTCAGGAGGCTGGTGACCTGTTGGCGATTGGTGAAGCGACTCGCGAGTTGACCGGGTAAGTTACTGCCAACCACGATGCCCAAACCATTGAAGGCGTAGAGCAGGCTAAACGTTTGCGGTGCCAGGCCAAAGCCCGTTTGGAAGACGAAGGTCGAGGCGGAAATGTAGCTGAAGAGTCCACCGTAGACCAGTCCCGTGGCTAGAATCAACGGCCAGAAAGCGGGTTGCACCACCAATTTGCCCATGGTTGCCAAGGAGGCGGTGAAGCCGCCCGTTTGCCGTTGGTCAACAGGCAGCGATTCGTGGAGGCCAAACGCCACGGCCAGGGCGATGACCCAACCGATGATGGCCAGCAGGATGAAGATGGCTTGCCAGTCGACGTAGTGAATCATGAAGCCCCCAATAATGGGCGCGATGATGGGGAAGACCCCGTTGACGGTGTTTAGCAACGCGTAGAAGCGCGTCAATTTTTTACCGGAAAATAGGTCCCGCGCCACGGCTCGGGCCAACACCTGACCGGTCGCGCCCGCCAGTCCCTGAATGAACCGCAGGATGATCAGGAGCGTGATCGAATGGATGAAGGCCATGGCCAGGGAGACCAGGCCGAAGATGATAAATCCCAGTACCAGCGGCTTGTGACGGCCATACTGGTCGGAGAGGGGGCCGGCAATCAATTGGCCCAGCGCCAGCCCAATCAGGCAGGCCGTGATACTCAATTGCATCAACGAGGCACTGGTGGCAAATTGAATTTTCATTTGGGGGAGGGCCGGTAAGTAAAGATCAATGGCCAGGGGTCCGGTCGCACTCACGGTCCCCAGGAGTAACGTCAGCCAAATTTGACGACGTCGAGAAAGCGTAGGATTCAAAAACAGTCAGCCCTTTCATAAATAATAGAATAATTACTGCTAGAAACACTACTGGACCGCTACTCTGCCGGGCAGAATGGCGGTCCAGAACATCAGTTACTGACGTAAGTTCGTTTCCTTATTATTGCTGGAAATACGTCAATTTGCAAGCGACATTTGAAAAAATGCCGGATTGTCAGCCAACAAAAACGTTACCCGCGGATTAATTTACGGGAAAACGTGGGACTTTCAGTCAGTAAATGGTAAGATGATACTTGACCCTCACTGATAGAAAAAGTTTTCCTAAGGGCAGTCGGGGTGTATGATAAAAATATATTAATATCTGAAAATAAGGAGCTCAATCATGAAAGCATTAAAGGAAGTCATGAGTTGGATTATCCCTGTGATCATTGGGTTAGCCATCGCATTTGCGATTAAGTCGTTCGTCTTCACCCGGGTCCGGGTCGACGGGCCATCCATGGAACCGAACCTCCAAAACAACGAAAAGGTTTTTGCTTGGAAACAGGCTAGCGTCAAGCACCTGAGCGTCATCGTCTTTGATGCCCATGGCGAAGATCCTTCCGCTAAGCCCAACACCAACTACGTCAAGCGGGTCATTGGTCTGCCTGGCGATACGGTGACGAGCAAGAACGGCTACATCTACGTCAACAAGAAGAAGGTTGATCAGGGCTTCATTTCCACCAGCGAACGGACTGCTGGGACTGGGAACTGGACGCTGGCTAGCCTGCAGAAGACCCAGAAGTGGAATGATGGTAAGAAAATCACCACGGTCGTGCCTAAGGGCAAATACTTCGTGCTGGGGGACCACCGGAGTGTTTCTAACGACAGTCGGTACTGGGGCTTCGTCGATAAGGACAAGGTCTTAGGGGTCGTTAAGGTGCCATTCTGGACGTCTAGCAAGACGCGCCGGGCCAATGTGAATAGCTTAGCTTATTAGTTAAAATGAGAGCGTGGAACCGTAATGGGGGCCACGCTTTTTTACTGTCCTCAGACGGCATAGTGGCCGCTGTCCTTCGGGTTCTAAGGAGGCGGGTAACCGGCGTGTTTGCTTGACAATCGTGATAATTTAGTATATGCTTGCGCACGTAATTTTAGAGAAGGAGGCGGCTTATGGTCACCAGTAGCAATGATCCCGACATTTTAAAGTGGTTGTCGATTGCCAACCGTTACACGCGTATCGCGCTTGACCGGCGCCTCCAACCGTACCGGTTAAACGCCAGCATGTATTACTATATTTTACGGATTCACGAACAACCGCGGTTGACGCAGGATAAGTTGATCAGCTTAACTTACCTGAACCCCAGCAACGTGACCCGGGCGGTCAATCAGTTGGTCAACTTGGGTTACGTGCGCAAGCGCCAATCCAAGGCGGACAAGCGCGTTTACGAGCTGTCGTTGACCAAGCGGGGCGAGGCGTTGTATCCCGATATTGTTAAATTGCGGCAGGAAGTGGCCGACAGCTTGCTCGCAGACGTGCCGGCAGATCAGCACGATGCGTTGGTTGCTCAGATTCGGCAGTTGGCCTTGCGGGCCGTGGGAAACGAGACTGGGCCGGCTGATCAGACGTAGGGTTGGTTTAAAAGTATACATAGGTTGATTGACGTGGTTAGGCGAGTGGGCCTGGTCACGTTTTTTCGTGTCGTCAAAAATTAATTGCCTTTCTAAAGCGAAAGGGCTAGAATGAATCTATGTAAATTATGAGATTTTCATGAGAGTTCTCATGAAGTCATCGCGAGAGGAGTTCGTTCTATGCCAGAAACCAAGACCAATCATGAATTAACCGCTGCTGAGACGGCGGATTTACGTGCTGATTTACAAAAACAACCCGCCCACAATGTTGTGAGCCGGGCCGTTATCAAAAACGGGGTCCTCGCAGCGTCTGAAGATCCCCAAGCCACCGTGCGCTTGAACCGCACGTTCTCCGTGGAATTACCGACGGGGAAGGTCTCCAACCAGAAGCATTCCGGCCGTTGCTGGCTGTTTGCCACGTTGAACACGATTCGCCATCAATTTGCGGCGAAATACGACGTGAAGGACTTTGAATTGTCCCAAAGCTATCTGTTCTTCTGGGATCGCGTGGAACGGGCCAACATGTTCTTCGACAATATTTTACGCACGGCCGACCAGCCACTCGATGACCGCGAAGTCGCTTACTACTTGGGCCATCCCGATAATGACGGTGGCCAGTGGGCCATGGGAGCGGCCCTCGTGCAGAAGTACGGGGTCGTTCCGGTGAGTGCCATGCCAGAATCATTTAACAGCAATGATACGACCGGTATCGGAGCTGCGTTGAATCTGAAATTGCGTAAGGATGCACTGGCGCTGCGCCAATTGGTCGCGGACGGTGCGGACGAGGACGCCATTGCGGAAACGCGGGCGCAAGCCTTAAAGGAAGTTTACCGGATGGCGGCCTACGCCTTCGGTGAACCTCCAACCACGTTTGACCTGGAATTCAAGGACGACAAGCAAAAGGTTCACCGCGCCGAAGGGTTAACGCCTCAAGGCTTCTTCCACGATTACTTTGACGTCGATCTTGATGACTATGTCGTGATTGCTAACTCACCAGACAAGGCATTCAACCAACACTACAGCCTGCCTAGCCAGGACAACATCGTCGGTGGCAAGCACATCAGCTTCATCAACTTACCACTGGCCGACATGAAGCAGGCCGCGATTGCCCAACTCCAGAGTGGTGAATCGGTCTGGTTCGGCAACGACGTCTTGCAACAAATGAGCCGGGAACGCGGCTTCTTAGACAGTCACTTGTTCCAAGTCAGCGACCTATTCGGTGTCGACCTGAGCTTGACCAAGGCCCAACGCCTCGCTACGGGGGAGGCCAACGTGTCTCACGCCATGACGCTGACCGGGGTCAACCTGGTTGCTGATGAACCCAACCGTTGGAAGGTTGAAAACAGTTGGGGCGAGAAGAACGGCGACAAGGGGTACTTTGTCATGACCGACGACTGGATGGATGATTTCGTCTACGAAGTGGTCGTGCACAAGCGCTTCTTAACGCCAGAACAACAAGCCGTCTTAGCCACGACACCACAGGCTTTGGCGCCTTGGGATTCCTTAGCATAAACGATAAAATCAGTCGTGCACCCTGGCGACTGATTTTTTATTGGCAAAATGTTTCATGTGAAACATTGTCGACAGCTTTTTTCAAAAAGATAGGCGTTAACGCTGGCCAGTAGGCACCCGCAACGCGTAAAATAAGAGAGACGTTGGCAAGACAAATTGATGAGGTGATCTGATGCACAATTTTTTGTTTGATTTTGATAGTACGCTGGCCGATACCCGGGACGTGGCCGTGCTGGCGACCCAGCAGGCATACGCTGTTAAAGGCTTGACCCAACCCAGTCGGGAGGCGGTCGTGAGTTACATGGGCGTGCCGATTGAGGTATCCTTTGCGAAAATGGCAACGGAAACGCTCAGTGACACGGAATTGGCTGAACTCTATACAGAATTTCGCGCCCAGTATCACGAAGCTGAAAAGCTCGGTATCACCTTATTTGATGGGATTGCGGATACCTTAACGGCCTTGAAACAACGGGGGGACCATTTATACGTGGTTTCTAGCAAGCACTCGGTCCCGCTGCAACGCAACCTTGACCAACTTGGCCTGGGTCAAACCTTTGAGGCCATTAGTGGCTCCGATACGGTGAGCCATTACAAGCCAGCGCCCGATGGTATTTTAAGCTTGCTGGACCGGTTTGACTTGGCGGCTGATGAGAGTGTCATGATCGGGGATGCCAAGTACGACATGCAGATGGGGCATAACGCTGGCGTAGCCACCGCTGCAGCTATGTGGGGCGCCGCCGACCCAGCCTCAGTGAAGGCTGAAAAGCCGACGTACTTGTTAAGTACCCCGGCGGAATTATTAACGATTTAATGTTAGGTAGGAACGTTTGTCAGTGATGGCGGGACGTCCCTTTTTTTGGTTCCTGAGAAAACAAAAAACCGTCCCTGGTTAGAGGACGGTCAGGTCACCTACTTGGTTAGGGTAAGTGGATCATTTTATTGATAAATAAAATGAAAAAAGGTTGGTTAATAGGTTTTTATTGGTATGCTTGTATCCTAACTGGTAATTGTGAAGAAAGTGTGAAGGGAATTTATCAATTAATAATACAACTCATTAGATATATCTAAACAGTTAGTGTAATAGGGGTATTTTAGGGATTAAAAGGGGGTTGGATTACTTTTATCTAATAGTTTACACACTGTTTTTGTGCGATTTCGCAGAATTTGACGCTACTTATTTGCTTAAAATTCGTAAAACTAATCGTGTTTATAATTTCATACATATGTTACATTTCGATAAAATTTTATTAAGAGATGAAAAAATCACTTCCCGCCCGTGAGCTGGAGGTGATTTTTAAGTTAATTCTCTACATTAACCCATGTGATGATGGCAATGACCCATGGGTGCGTGTTCAGGGGCGTCATCCGCTAGCATTTGGGGCTTGCCGCTTGGATGGTGGTGACAGTGACCGCCCTTACCACCGTGACAATGACCGTGTTGGCAGCCGCCACCTAACTGGAGTTGCTTGGTTTTTTCACGTTCAATTTGGAGTTGTTTCTTGAGTTGGCGATTCTTCCAGAAGCCGTGTAGCATGGTGGTCACCGGGATGATCTCTAAGGAAATCACCGTCGGAATCAGCCAAGGGTTTTCGGAAACCAGTGTGCTGAAGCGTTCACGGTGTTCCTTGAATTCTGCGGGGTCCATAGTGTCCATGGTAAACTTGTGTTTCAACATCAGTATCACACTCCTTTGGCCCTATCATACCCCAAAGAGAAAGCGCTGTCAGCCATTCTCTGCGACGGGTTAACGGTGGTTACGCCAGAGGCTGATTAGGTGGAGAATTCCCACGACCACAGCGATTCCCAGTACGCCCGTTTCTAGGAGGACGATGGCGGGGAGGTGACGGTGTCGTTGATAGACTAGGACACCGCCAACGACCAGAATCGCCCCGATCCAGGGACCCAATTTTTTCATAAAAGTTTCCTCCAAACAAAAAACGGCTCTGCCAGCGCAGCGCCGTTTCTCGGATAGTTTATTCAGCGACCTTAACCAAAACGGCCTGCGTCACGTCATCATCGACGTCACGAGAAATGTGGTAACCGGCGACCTTTAATTTAGCGGCGTCATTCTTACCAGTGACCGTCTTCTTGACCGTGAACTTTTGTGTCATCGGAATGTCCGACAGCTTACCCTTAAAGTTGATGACGGTATTGTCACCCTTGGTCTTAAAGGTCGTGTTCAGGGTCCCAATCTTGTTTAAGGCGTTGTCCTGTTTGGCAGCGCTAAGTGACTTGTAGTACTTGTTAACGTTGTAGACGGTCGCCTTACCGTTAGCGTCGAAGCTGTAGGCTTCCAGACCCGAATTACTTTTGGCATTGATAGCACCATTGACGTACCAGAGTTGCTTGGAACCCGTCAACGTGGACTTCACGTCAGCCTTTTTCGTGGTCTTGTTTTTAAAACTAGCTTGTTGGTTGCTCCCCGACTTACTGCTGGAGCTACTGCAGCCGGCCAAGCCGATGGCAAATACAGCCAAAAGGCTCAGAGCGGCGGCAATCGTACGGGATTTCTTCATATCTCAATCACCTCATCGCAAATGATAACAGTTTTATGTTGTTCACACAAACCGCCTACTTCTCCCCTATAGTATAGCATGGTGACACGCTAGAAAAGGGGGACGCGCAGTTAAAAAAGTGTTAAGTTGGCGTGACTGACCGTAATAATCAATTCTTAATAATTAAAAATAGTGATTAATAGTTAATAAAGGAAGACAAACGTATGTTCCTTTGCTAAAATAGAGGGTAACACTATGAGAGCTGAGAGGAAGAGAAAAATGAGCAAACGTTATCGGGGACGCCGCCGGGGTGGGCGCGTGTCCATTTACACCGCCATCGCGGTGATTTTGATTGGGGTCGTAGGTACCTTGAGCAGTCAGGGCAACCCGACCGCCCGTAAAATTACCAATGTGGCCACGAGTTTAGTGGGGAGTACCAGCCATCAGGCAACGAATTCGAGCACCACGGCCACGGCGCCCAAGCAATCGGTTGCGACGAAGGCCCTAGCGGATCAGAAATACACCGGTACGCAAATTGTGGCGGTCAACCACAATAAGCCAACGTTTACCGCGGCCCAATTGTCTACGAAGAAGGGGCCCTGGGCAACGTACGGCGAGCTGGATACCTTGAACCGGGTGACCACGGCCAATGCCCTGTTGAGCAAGAGTACGATGCCCACGGCCAAACGGCAACCGCTCAACGTCAGTCCCACTGGCTGGAAGAACAAGGAGTACACGGTCAATGGCAAGAAGGGCTACTTGTATAACCGAAGTCATTTAATCGGGTACCAACTGACCGGGCAAAATAACAACCTGAAGAACCTGATGACCGGGACCCGTTCGCTGAACGACCCCGGCATGACCGCCTATGAAAATCCGGTGGCCAGTTACCTGAAGAGCCATCCTAGCGATTACATTCGCTACCAGGTTCAACCGGTCTTCCGGGGAAATGAGTTAGTCGCTCGCGGCGTCCACATGCAGGCCAAGTCGGTCAACAACCCCGGCGTTTCCTACAACGTCTACATCTTTAACATCCAGGCCGGCGTCAAAATCAATTACACAACCGGGACCAGCCAATACGGCGACCCGGCCAGCAGCTTTTAAAACGAAAAATTAAAATCACCCAGTCCACTGATTTGTGGCTGAGTGATTTTTTGATATGAGTTGACTGGATTCAATTGTTTTTTGGGAAGGACGAAGCTATAAAACCACAGTGGTAGAACAACACTAATACGTTGAACGGGCTAAACAAGTATTGCCATGGGCACAATGATCGTTCAAAGGACTCGACGAAAAACGAGTCAGAAAATTAATGCGCTAACGTGAGTGACCAGAGGCGGGGCAAGGTGGCCAGCTGTGTCAGTGGTCTTAACTGAGTGAATTTCTCAGTTTTAGACCACGGGACGACCTTTGAGACCGGTTTTGGGGCTCAAAGTCGAGCTGGAAGACCGTTTCTCAGGCTGGAAGCGACCCCATAGCAGGCCACCTTGACCCCGCCAGCGGGAACGACATGTTAGCGTCGGTTCATGTAGCGGTAGATGCTGTACAAAATAATGCCCGCCAACAGAATGATCCCGATGGTCGGGTTGTCCCGGAAAATCCAGTGTAAAACGCGGAAGGGGCTGGTGCCGTGTAAGCCGCCAATTAACGTGGTCAAGTGAGAAAACATGGAAACGCCTCCTGATCGATTTAGGATGAATTAATTGAAAAAAGTTAAGGAAAACTAAAGACATTTTGATGATTTAGCGTATCATAAAATCACAGAGAGTTAGAGGAGGGGATTACCCGTGAACGTGAATTACATGCTCATCCTGGAAATCATTGTGCTTGTCAACTCGACGTTGGCTTTTATAACGGTCTTCCGCGAGAAACGTGATATTGCCGCGACGTGGGCTTGGATGTTGGTGCTGGTCTTACTGCCTGTCGTCGGGTTTATCGCTTACGCCTTTATTGGGCGGAAACTGCCCAAGGGCCGGATGTTTCGACTGAAGCGACAAGTCGCGGTTCAGTTAGAGGAACGGCTCAATCAGCAACGTGAAGAAATTGGCGACAAAATTATGCCGGCTGACCAAATTAGTCACTCGGTCATCAACATGGTTAATATGTTTATGGAGACCGACCACGCCTTCTTAGCCCGAAAGAACCGGGTGCGGGTGATTACGGATGGTCACGACCTGTTCCATCTCATGATGGAGGACATTGAGCGGGCCCACTCCAGTATTCACATTGAATTTTACACCTTTTATAACGATAAGATTGGAAATGACATCCTGGACCTGTTGGTAAAAAAGGCCCAGGACGGCGTCGAGGTTCGCGTGATCTATGATCCATGGGGGTCGATGGGCACCTGGAAACGGTTCTTCAAGCCGTTGATCGACGCTGGTGGCCACGTGGAGGCCTTCCTGGGCACGCGTTCGGCCGTGATCGACTTCCGGCTGAACTTCCGTGATCACCGGAAAATCGTGACGATTGACGGCCAGGTCGGGTACGTCGGGGGCTTTAACATCGGTGACCAGTACCTTGGTCGCAAGGAAAAGTTTGGCTACTGGCGCGACACCCATTTACGCATCGTGGGCTCCGGGGTCTTCTCCCTGCAAGCACGCTTCATGCTGGACTGGAACGCCACCGACCGCGACCATCCGTTCAAGGACGACCGCATCGAGCACAAATATTTCCCACTGACCAAGGTTAAGGGGGAAACCAGTTTGCAGATTGTCTCTAGTGGGCCGGATTCCGACCTGCAACAGATTAAGATGGGGTACATGCGGCTAATTCAGACGGCGGAGAAGCGCCTGTGGATTCAGACGCCGTACCTGATTCCGGACGACAGTGTCTTGGACTCCCTGCGGATTGCGGCCATGGCCGGCGTTGACGTGCGAATCATGATTCCGGACAAGCCGGACCACGCCTTCGTTTACCGGGCAACGCAGTACTATGCCCGCCAACTCGCCGATGATGGCGTGAAGATCTACTTCTACCACAACGGGTTCATCCACGCCAAGACCATGGTTGTCGACGGCCGGATTGCCTCTGTGGGCTCGGCCAACATGGATTACCGGAGTTTTAAATTGAATTTCGAAATCAACGCGTTTATTTACGACCCAGCCGTCGCCACGCAGTTGGAAGAGATTTACGAGGCTGACATGCGGCACAGTGAGCTGATTACGCCCGAAAAATTCAAGCAGCAGTCGGCCTACCTGCGCTTTAAGCAGACGGCTTCACGGCTGTTATCACCAATTTTATAAACAATCAGAACGGCTTACGCAACTTGGTGAGCCGTTTTTGTATGGGCGCAAATAGGAACAACTTATTCCAGGTAAAGCCAAGTTGGTTGCTTTCGACAACTAAGTTGCTATAATGAATGTATGATAGTAAACCGCTTTCATTTTTAAGGGGTTGACCGTTAGCGAAAGGGGGAGCTGGGGATGAAGCCATTTATACCCATTCCGGTTGTTGATTCAAGCCTATATTTATTTGGAGGTCACCAGCGAACCGTTCCTGGTGGTTGGCAGTTTTTTGAACAGAAACACCAAGCTTTTGAGTTGATGTGTGTTGTAGATGGCCGTCAGACCACGACCATCAAGGATTTAGGCGCCTATGATTATGGATCTGGGGATGTCATGATTATTTCACCGGGAACACTCCATACGAACCAAAATTCCAGTCAAGATGCAGAAATGACCTATATTTGTTTTCACTTCAGCATTGAGAGCCTCGAATTGAAGTCAGAATTGTTGCGTAACATTGTAAATGCTGTGATTCCAGCAGACCAGCCACTGGCGCAAGCTGCGATGACAGCGGCAACGACCATTGTGGCGGCCAGTGCAGATCGGACCCTGAACAAGGAACAGGCCAATCTTAAGATTCAGATTGCGGTATTGACCTTCTTCTACGCGATTTCGGCGAACTTACAAAGTCGGCCATCAAAAGAGGCGGCCAAGTATAGTGAGAGTGAGGCGAAGACCAGTCGGCTGATTGCCTCACTGATTAAGAAAAACATTTCGCAGCAGGAAATCCCGTCATTTTCGTTTGAAACAATTTGTCAGCAGGTAGGAGTTAGTAGCGGCTATGGTCACCGGACGTTCAAGAAGGTCTATGGGGTCACGCCCCTGCATTATATTGAAGGGCAGAAATACAATCGGGCGAAACGCCTACTGGGCTCGCCTGATCATTCAATTGAGTGTGTCGCCTACCAGATGGGAGCCAGTAGTATATCCAATTTTAGTAAGCAATTTAAAAAGTGGTCTGGCATCACACCCAGCCGTTATCAGCACCAATTGAAGCAAAAGCGTCGGGTCCGAACGGTTAAGGACAGTGGCTATTTTGAATAAGTTTGGTTAGAAAAAGACAACTAACCCCGTCAAATGTTGATTTGGCGGGGTTTTATTTTGCCTTATAGGTCATAATTTAACTAAAAACAGTCATGAACGAAGATGGTCAGTATTTGTGAAAACGAATACAATTCAAATTGTAAGTTAGCTAACAGAAAATGGTGGCTCGTCGGCCAACGAGGCCATCGCCAAAATTGTGGTAACGTATTTGCCAATTTGAAAGGGGGGATTTGCACTTGGCTTCCAAAACACAGGCGACTGCCACAGAGGTTCAGGCACCGAAAGACGTTTGGTTTCTCCGCACCTGAGTTAGTCGCTCTTAATCTTTTCCTGGTAGTAGGTTCGGAAGCTAATATCCTGATTATAATTACCAAAATGTTTGCCAAAGATTGTGCAGCCGCCGCAGTGTTCAGCGGTTTTTGGCACGGAGAACCGTAGCGTCCAGTTGTCACGCTTGGCATCGATATCTGAAATGGTTACATCGGAGAAATGGTGACCATCGATAAATGTACCATACTCAGAGATTCGAATCGTTTTTAGTAAACCATATTGATTCATATCGCTGTAGACCCATTCAGGCGTGAATTTCCCCCGAACGTCGGAGAAGTCACCAGGGCTAGTCCAGGTTCCCAGTGTCTTGCCCGCCAAGGAAAGGGTAATATCGGATAACCAATTGTTATTTGAGAACGGAAATTCTGAACTCAGCTCAACGTTAAATTCAATCATCTTGATCTGTTGGTCGGGGGCCAGATAGTTGGGTACCGTGTACTCAACGAAGCCGTTGGAGAACCACAGCATCCCAGCATCGGTTCGTTCAGGGTTCATAAAGTATTTGGGATTGTCGACCTTGCCAATGAAACCAGTTTGTCCAGCTAGGCCACACGTTGGGGCAACTTGGTAATGGGTGTATTGCCCAATGGGAATATTGAATTCGTATTTTTCATAGGGGACGTAAAGCTGTTGAGGAAAATGAATGGTAATGTTGTCGACCGTTAAGATGGAAATTCGCTGATTCCCGTGTTTTTCGGTGCGAATAATATGTGCAGCTTCTAACTTGTTCAAATGCATGATGGTGATGGTACTGCTGAGGCCTACAGCCGTCGCAATTTCCTTCACGTTCATCTTTGATTTTGACAGTAAATTGATGATTTCTAGTCTAACCGGATTATCTAACGCCGAGAACGCCGGCAATGAATTATTTGTAAGTGATAAATCCATGAATACATCTCCTAAGTAGTCTATATGTTACTAATCCATCTTACCGATAGTTCAATTATACCCCCTTGATAACGAAAATGATTAGTAGATTCAAATAAAGTTAAACAATCAACAAAAATGATATTGACTTCGACTTTGCAAGCGCTAACATAGGGTTGTGCACAGGAATACAAGATATCTTAACTATTACTTATTTGGAGAGTGAGCCTATGAAGGCGAAAGTTACGGATGAGTCAAATGACAAGATTCTGATTAGTAAGTATTTACAAGGACAATTTGCAGAGCATTTGGGGCATGGGATTTACGATGGTATCTGGGTTGGCAAGGACAGCCCAATTGAAAATGTCAATGGACTGCGGAGTGACGTGGTCAATGCGCTGAAAGACTTACATATTCCAGTGCTACGTTGGCCCGGCGGTAGCTACGCTGATGAGTACCATTGGGAAAATGGGATTGGGCCAGTCGATCAGCGGCCAAAGACCATCAACCATAGTTGGGGTGCCGTTGTGGAAGACAACTCCTTCGGGACGGACGAGTTCTTTGAACTTTGCCGACAACTTGGGTGTGAGGCCTACATCAACATTAACTTGGGTAGTGGGACCGTCAAGGAAATGGTTGATTGGATCGAATACATGACAGCCGATGGCGATTCTTACTTCGCTAACTTACGGCGGCAAAATGGTCACGCAGCGCCTTACAAGATTAAGTTCTTGGGATTAGGGAACGAAGCTTGGATGGGCGGCGGCTTTATGAGCGCTGAGTACTACTCAGACGTTTACCGGCGCTTCCAGACCTATGTTTCAGAATATAACGGTCCAATGTACAAGGTTGCCAGTGGTCCTAGCGATGACGATTATGCCTGGACCAAGGAAGTTACTGAACGCGCTGAACCCTTTATGGATGGCTTAGCCTTACACCATTACGCCTTAACCAATGGGTGGAACGACAAGGGTGATGCGGTCGACTTTAACGCTGAAGATTGGACGAGCCTATTGAACAGTGCCCGTCAAATTGACGACATGATCTCACGGCACCTGGAATTGATGCCAAAGTCCACGGACTTAGTTGTGGATGAATGGGGGACTTGGTTCCAGCCGTTGAAGGGCACGAACCCCGCCTTCCTGATTCAACAAAACACGATGCGGGATGCCGCTGTTGCTGCCACGTCACTGAACATCTTTAACAAGTATGCCGGCCGGATTAAGATGGCGAACATTGCGCAGATGATCAATGTTTTGCAGAGCATGGTGATGACCGAGGGCGACAAGATTATTTTGACGCCAACCTACTACGTCTTCAAGATGTACCAGTTACATCAAGATGCGCGGTTATTACAAGCGTTCCATGAAATGAACAATGACTTAAACTACACCGTTTCAGAAAAGGATAATAACTACATCGTTTCTGTATGTAATGTTAATCCTGATAAAGCACACGAGTTAACCCTGACCTTGCCTAAAGCAATTGGCGACATCACCTACACGAAGTGCTTGAACCCAGCTGAAATGAATGCGCACAACGATCTTGATCATCCAGATGCCGTTGTCGACAAGGATTACGCAGACTACACGGTCACGGGTAATGAACTCAAGATGAACTTGGATCCACGAGAAATTGTGACGATGAAACTTCCTATCAAATAGAGTGGGGGAAAATCTTTTGGAAAATAATGAAGCGCAAAGCGTACAAGCTCAGGCAATGCCAAAGCTGAAATTCACAGAAAAGTTGGGTCAAGGGATTGGCTCGATGTCCGTCAACCTGATCTTTAACGTGGTCAGTACTTATCTGTTATTCTTCTATACCAACGTTTATGGGTTGAAGCCAGCAGATGCCGCGTTAATGTTCTTACTCGTTAGAATTATTGATGCGGTTGCCAGCCCAGTTTATGGTACTTGGGTCGACAAACGAACGACCAAATTTGGTAAATATCGTGGGTACTTACTTTACTTAGCCATTCCTTATGCGGTCTTATCCGTCCTTTGTTTCTACTCAATTGGTGGCGCTTACACATTCAAACTTGTTTACGCGTACACGACTTACGTTGGGTTATCCTTACTGAACACGTTCCTGTCACCATTAGGTGCGATGCCAGCTGCCATGACGCGGGACAACGATGAAATTGCCCAACTGAACGCTTACAGCATGTTCTGCTCAAACGTTGGTGGGATGTTGATCTCATTTGGGGTACCCTTCTTAGTTACTGGTTTCTCTGGCGCCTACACCGGCCAAGCTTCTCAAAAAGGTTGGTTCCTGACGATGGGTATCTTCGCCATCATGGGTCTGATTGGGTTACTCTTTGCTTTCACCATGATTCACGAACACTACCACATGTCTGCTCAAGCAACGGACGATGTTTCCTTTAAAGATATCTTTGTTCAAATGAAAGTCAACAAACCATTTGCTATTTTACTGGCCTACCTCATCTTGGCCTTCATTTTCATGAGTATTGTTAACTCATCCGGTTCTTACTACGTCACTTACAACATGGGCCGTCCTGATTTACTGAAGTACTTTAACTTGTTAGGGTCACTTCCTTCATTTATCTTAGTTCCATTATTCCCATGGTTTAAGCGTCACATGGGTCGTAAAGGTTTGATGCTCGGTTTCAGTGGCGTCTTAATGTTAGGTCTCTTGATCATGTACTTTGGTAACGCCCACAGCGTTGGCTTGGTTATGACTGGTAAATTATTAGCTTCCATCGGGATGATCGTTACCACTGGTTACATGTGGGCCTTCGAAACCGAAGTTGTTAACTACGGTGACTGGAAGTTAGGCAAACGTGAAAACGCTATCATCAGTTCCGTTTGTTCCTTCGCCGTTGCCTTAGGTTTGGCTTTAGGTGGTGTGGTTCCTGGTTACTTCTTGAAGTTTATCGGCTTCAACGCTAGCTTGAAGATGCAAACCGCAAGTACCTTACACGGTATCTTGACCATGCAATCCTTATTGCCACTGATCTTCATCATCGCCGGGATGATTCTGTTTATCTTCTACCCAATCACCGACAGTAGCATGGACAAAATGAGTGCTGAAATTGATGCTCGTAACAAAAAGGCTGAACAAGAACAAGCAGCTGAAGACTAGTCTATCAATCCAGGAGAACTTACGAGGTGGTTAGCTTATGAAAAATTATCAATTACTTTGTTATGAACGTGATCCGTGGAACGATGAGGGCTATGACGCCAAGTTATCTCATTCAATGCATTTAGGGATTTCCCAAAATGGGGCAGCCTTTAAAGAGTTGAATCACAATTATGGGGTGCTCTTCCCTAAGGGCATTGAAAAGGACGACGGCAGTATCGACGCGAAAACGTTGATTCAACCTTGCATCTTCCAAATCAATGACACCACATTTGGTATCTTTGCGATTCAAACGGGTTCCAAGGCTGAGAATGACTTAACCAGCAAAGGTGAACTCCTGTGCTTCACGACCGAAGATTTTGTCCACTATCAACAATTGTCGTCAATCAAGGTGGGCAACGACGTGATCTTAGAGGTCAGAGTCGATGGTCAGATGGCACAGAAGGTCTTCTGGCGGGAAGTTTCCGGCAAGTGTTACGCCGCCAGCTTCTGGTTTAATGCAGACACCCAGGCATTTGAAATTAGTGGTAACGAACAAAGCGAAGTTGCCACGATTCCGAACCAGCCTAAGGTTGCTGCCGAAAATATTGATGGCTGCATTCCTCGCGGTGAGATTAGCATTAGTGATGCCATCGGTGATTATCTACTGAATAAGTTAGATGAACCGTACAACACAGCTAATGAGCTCCCTAAGGAAGTCACAGTCGGTAGTCAGCAAGAATTAGAAGAGGTTAAGGCTGTCGCGAAGTATAGCGATGGGACCGAGACCAACAAACGCGTCGACTGGTACAGTCGCAACATTGATTTTACCAAGCCACAAAGCCTCACTATCAAGGGGCGGATTCACCAAGATCACTTTATCTTCCCAATGGCGTTAGACCGTGCGGACCCTTGCATTGGTCGCTGGCAGGACAAGTATTACTTCATTGCGACGAATGATGCGGACCGGAACCACAGTTTGTACATCCGTGAAGCCGATTCGGTTCCTGAATTAGTAACGGCACAGGAAGTTAAAATCTTGGACAGTAACATGTACGATACGATTGGCAATCTGCTTTGGGCGCCGGAATTTCATATCATCGATGGTCAGCTGTTCGTGTTCCACTCAGCCACCATCGACCGGTTTGAAGACGTTCAATCGTATGTCATGGCTTTAAAGCCCAATGGCAATCCCATGTTAGCTAGTGACTGGTGTGAACCCAAACGGGTAGTTAAGCCCAACGGTGACCCACTGATCAAGCAAGGGATTACGTTGGATATGACGGAATTTCAAATTGATGAGCACATTTACGTGACCTGGTCGCAGCGGCAGTTTGTGCCCAACGACTTAGGTGCTTGGCTCTACATTGCTGAAGTCGATGCCGCTCATCCTTGGCAAATGATTTCGGAACCCGTCGTGATTGCGAAACCTATCTATGGTTGGGAAAACAACCGTGCGCCAGTTAATGAAGGACCATTTGCGATTCAACGAAACGGTAAGGTGTACTTGACCTATTCTGGGGCGTTGATCGATGACAGCTACGTGGTTGGTCTGATGCAAATTGATCGGGAGTTATCCCCGTTAGACCCAGAGAATTGGCAGAAGAGTAATTACCCAATCCTGACATCCAACACGGTTGCCGGCGAATTTGGCCCCGGCCATAACGCTTACGTCATTGATGATGACGGTCATTACTGGAACAGCTACCATGCGCACCCAGGTAAAGAGGGGCCACGGAGTTCTGGTATTCGGCGCGTGCACTTCGATGTTGATGGTGAGCCAGACCTGGGGATGACCGAGGACTTGGACCTCAAGCCACAACTGGTCAATGTTGCCTTACAGGTGAAGATTGACCCGAAGAAAGACTAAATTGTTTAGAGAACCAAGAACAAGGGGTTGAGTGAATGATTAGCAGTTACTTGTCATCGAATGACCATTACACCGGGATGTACTCGGTGATACCAAACATTTCCTACTGCGAAGACGGCGGGGAAGCTAACCAAGTGTTGGATTTGATTGTGCCGTGGCGCCTGTCCTTAGAGGGCCCAACGGATCAAACATTTCCCGTGGTGGTCTTTGTTCAAGGAAGTGGCTGGCAAACCGGTGATAATGGCTTTGAAGTCATCCAATTAGCAAACCTGGCAAAACAGGGCTACGTGGTGGCGATGGTCAAACACCGCAATGCGTTTGAGGGCCATCCGTTCCCAGCATTTCTCCAGGACGTTAAATGTGCGATCCGGTTTTTGCGGGCACATGCCGCGCAGTATGCGATTGATGCGGATAAGGTTATTGGTCTGGGAACTTCTTCCGGGGGCAATGCGATGCAATTAGTTGGGTTGACCGCGGATGATCCGCGCTACGAAACGGCTGATTACGCAGGATTTTCGGATAAGGTTGACGTGGTCGTTAGCTGTTTCGGCGTGTCAAATGTCGTTGCTTTGAAGAATCAAAAGGAATTTGTCGAAGTGACTCAGCACTTAGAAAACACCGCGTTTCCCAAGACGCTCGAACAAATGAGTCCCGTCTATCAAGTCCGGCCCGACCAAAGTTACCCGCCATTCCTGTTAATGCACGGGTCCAAGGATACCTTGGTCCCGTATCAGCAGATGCCGGAAATGGCCGAGTGCCTCGACCGCAACGGCTATGAAGTAGAAGCCGTCACGGTATCGGGTGCCGACCACGAGAGTAACTTTTGGAGCGCGGCTGTTTGGGACAAGATTGCCAGATTTATCACGAAGCATCTGCCAACCGACAGTCAGTAGCGGGAGGAGATAGGCAATGATTAAACAGTTATCAACGGAAATCAACGGGTTGACCTTGCGCGGAACGGCGCACATCCCTGACGGTGCGACGGGTCAACAGCCAACCGTCCTGATGTTTCACGGATTCAGCTCGAATCGTGACGAAGCATTTAATTCCTTCGTCTACATGAGTCGCTTGCTCAACAAAAATGGTATCGCGGCGGTTGCGTTTGACTACGGTTACCATGGTGAGAGTGACGGGGACTTCATCGACTTTACCTTCAGTCAGGAACTCCAGGAAAGTCGTGCACTGGTTGCTTTTGTTCAGACACTGGATTTCGTTGATACCCAGCGCTTGTCATTACTTGGCATGAGTTTAGGCAGTGTGGCCGCTAGTATGACAGCGGGGCAGCTACCAAACGATATCAAGTCACTGTGCATGTGGTCACCAGCGGCAGTCTTTGTTGATGAGATTGCGAACAAACACGTGTTGCAGGGCAAGTCGACGGATACGGTTTCCCAGACGGGTTATCTGGACTTCAATAGCTTAAAACTAGGCCCAGCTTTCTTTGCGGATTTGCAAAACATTCGAATCTACGAAGAGGCCGCCAAGTATAAGGGGCCAGTGACCATCATTCATGGGGATGCGGATAACATTGCACCGCTCAGCTACTCAGAGAAATATCAAAGCGTTTATCAACAGCCAACAAATCTGGTTGTTGTGCCAGGCGCCAGTCATGCTTGGAACTCAGTTGCTGTGAAAGAAACGTTGCTTAAAGAAACTCTCGGGTTCTTCAAGGAGACGTTGTTAGGCCAGAAATAGCCGTCACGGCGATTCCAAAATGACGACGAAAGATGGGGATTCAGGTCTGGCGAGCTTGCCAGGTTTGAATCCTCATTTATTCGTTATTTACGGCCGAACGAAAGGCCCTGCTAAATTAAATTTCAGTTTACACGAAAGGATAAATTTCTTATGAAAATTCAAAATCCTGTGTTACCTGGTTTTAATGCCGATCCCAGCATGATTCGGGTGGGCGACACCTATTATATTGCGAACTCAACCTTCGAATGGTTCCCTGGGGTACGGCTACATGAATCCAAGGACCTGGTTCACTGGAACTTGTTGCCATCACCCCTGTCCACGAAGACCTTGCTCGACATGACGGGTAATCCGTCTTCCGGGGGGATTTGGGCACCAGACTTGACCTATGCCGATGGAAAATTCTGGCTGATCTACACCGACGTTAAAATTACCGATGGGCCATTCAAGGATATGATCAACTACCTGACCACGGCGACCGACATTCACGGGCCATGGACGGATCCCATCAAGATCAACGGGGTTGGTTTCGATGCCTCCCTGTTCCACGATGAGAACGGTCGTAAGTACCTGGTTCAACAAACCTGGGATCACCGTGAATATAAGCAACCCTTTAACGGGATTACGTTGACTGAGTTCGACCTGGATACGATGCAACTGAAGCCGGAAACGGCCCGCAACATTTACAACGGTGATGATGTTAAGTTAGTTGAAGGGCCACACCTGTATCAAATCAACGGCTACTACTACCTGTTTGCCGCTGAAGGGGGAACCGTCTTTACCCACCAGGAAATCGTAGCGCGCTCCAAGACGCTTGATGAATTATCCTTTGAAGGCGAACCTGACGGGCCATTCATTACAAACGTGGACACGCCTGACTTCTACCTGCAAAAACAAGGACATGGTGCCTTGGCTTCAACACCAGGTGGCGAATGGTACTACGCTTCGCTGGTAGCGCGTCCTTGGAACCACGCCAACGAATCCAGTCATGATCCTCGTGGTTGGAGCACGTTGGGCCGGGAAACGGCAATTCAAAAGGTTGAATGGGATGATGCTGGCTGGCCACGGGTTGTTGGCGGTCACGGTGGTCAAGTTGAAGTGGAAGCCCCTAAGGATGCCATTTTAACCGATGCGCCCAAGGATCACTCGCAACACGATGACTTTAGTAAATCCACGTTGGACCTCAACTGGAACACGCTGCGTCAGCCGTTTACCCCTAAGTTGGGAACGGTCGGCGATGGCAAGCTGAAGCTGGTGGGGCAACAGTCCTTATCTAGCACCTTCGACGTGTCCTTCGTGGCGCGGCGCTGGCAAGCCTTCAACTTCGATGCCGAAACGGAAGTTAGCTTTGACCCATTTAGCTACCAACAAATGGCTGGTCTGGCCAACTTCTACAACGATAAACACTACTCCTGGATCTTCATCACCAACGATGAGAAGAAGGGCCGCGTGATTGAAGTCGCTCAAAACGACGACAATACCTACACGTCTTTCCTGAAGGACAACGCGATTCCCGTCCCAGCAGATGCAAAATCCGTTTGGTTCAGAGTCCAAGCCCGCAAGGAATCTTACACGTACCAATACTCCTTTGACGGCAAGACTTGGGAAACGGTGCCCGTCACGTTAGACGCTGCTATCCTGTCCGATGACTACGTCCTGCAAACGTCAGGTGGCTTCTTCACCGGCGCCTTTGTGGGGCTAGCGGCCGTTGATTATGCGGGGTACGAACAGGTGGCCACGTTTGACCACTTCGACTACCAAGAACTTCCTGACTAAGCAATTTTCTCAGGTGTTATATGCGTGGGAGAGCCTGTCTGTCCGGTCATTAATCTAGGTTCACAATTTGTCCAATAGGTGACTGAATATGTCGTTAAGCAGATTAATTGGCGGAATTTAGTGGTGGGTGTATGATGGACCCGCTCAAGTGGTTTGTCACCGTTAGCTGGATTGAGGCCGGGAAACCGGTCAGCTGGGGTGGTACCCGCGTAGCAGATTAGACTGTATGTGTGATAGGCGACACTTTTCGGTTCTTACCGGAGGGGTCGCCTATTTTTATGGGGAAATGGGTCAGAAACGTCAAGGTCACAAATTGACTAAAAATAGGTATGAAGGAAGATAACGGCCTTTTGTGAAAGCGATTACAATATAAGGTGTCTCAGGTTATTAGAAGTTTTAAAAATAAAGCTAGGTGGCGTAAACAATGGCAAATGTACAGTATGAAAATCCCATTTTACATGGATTTTATCCGGACCCTTCGATTTGTGCGGTGGGTAAGGACTTCTATCTAGTCAATTCCACGTTCTCTTATTTCCCAGGGATTCCGGTGTTTCATAGTCGGGACTTAGTTCATTGGGAACAGATTGGGAATGCCTTGGATCGAGATTCGCAGGTGAGTCTACGAGGAAATGATGATCACGAGGGTATCTATGCTCCCACGATTCGCTATAATCAAGGAACGTATTACATTATTGCAGACCATGAAACGACGAAGAATCGTGGTGGCATGTTTGTTGTCACAGCTAAAGACCCACGTGGGCCGTGGTCTGAACCACGCTTCATTGATGCTGCCGATGGGATTGATCCCAGTTTGTTCTTCTATCAGGGCAAATGCTACTTCGCCGCGACGCATGACAATTCAGCCGGGCCAAAGTATCCTGGAGATAAAGAAATTTACGTTGCTGAATATGATTTGGAAACAGGGCAAATTGGAGATACGACCCCGGTTTGGCAAGGCGCCTTACGGAACGTTGTTTGGCCAGAAGGTCCGCACCTGTATCACCGGGGCGATCACTTCTACCTGCTGATAGCGGAGGCGGGGACGTCGCACCAACACGCGATGACGGTTGCCAGAAGTAAAAACATCTTCGGGCCTTACGAAGGGGACTTGGATAATCCCATTCTCACGCATCGTTTCTTGGGCAAAGACTTCCCGGTTAAAAACGTTGGGCATGGCGACTTTGTTCAGGCTTATACGGGCGACTGGTACTTTGTGTGCCTCGGTAGCAGACAGTGTGAAGGCTATGTCAATCTGGGTCGAGAAACGTTCCTAGGTCGGGTCCAGTGGGAAGATGGCTGGCCGGTCTTGAATCCTGGTATCGGTCGTCTGGCAACGCACGGCGAACTGAATCTCCCTAGTCAGACGGTCCCACAGTTAGCGAATAAACTGACTTTTGAAACGGATAAAGCAGACTTACGGACGCTATATCTGCGTAACCCTTACCGCGACCACTACGTTTTGGACCAGCAAAAACAGGTGTTGAAGGTAGTTTCTTCTCTGAAGTCGTTGGCAAGCATGGACTCGCCAACATTCTTGGGGATTCGTCAAAGCACTATGACGGGGACCTTTGAAGTGGCCTTTGGCGAGGTCACAATTCCGAACAGTCAGGTGGGACTGGCGGTTTATCAGAGCCATACGCACTTTGTGACGTTTATGATCAGTGAAGCTGACGGGCAATTTGCGTTAACGGTAACGAAGCATCTGGATGATCAGGAGACGGTCGTTGAAACGGTCACCTGTCCAGAGATGCCGAAGAAACTAATTCTTAAGCAGCACGGGCAGAAGCTGTCATTTGGGTACTTTGACGAGGCCATCGGCAATTATCGTTGGCTGGCTACCCAGATGGAAACGAGTTTCCTAAGCACCGAGGTCGCCGGTGGCTTTGTGGGCTGTGTTGATGGTGTTTATTGTTATGGGCCAGAGGGTCAAGGAACGGCTGAAATCCAGTCGATGACGACGAGTGATAGTTTTTAGAAATCTCTAATAGGCGACACTTTCCGGTCAATACCGGAAGGCTCGCCTATTTTTCTGCATAAAAATAGACCCCAGCGAGGCGTGTCGTCGGGGCCTGGCAAATGCATGTGTTTCCTAATTCTTGACTGAAGGTACTGGATTGGTTTGACTAGTTAGGGGTGCCAATGCAATCCATAGGTGGGTGCTGGTTGGTAACGCCCATCTACAGGCTTAATAGTAACTGAGCAAGTGGGGAAACACAATCAAAGTGCTTCACAATCGGATTACCGGGCGATTGGTTGAGTTGGCGGGCTATTAAGCCGGTGGGTACGAAAGCGAGACAGACTAGGCGGTGAATGGGGGTCACTCCTGTATTCTAAAGAAGTCGTCGATTTAGGTGATGATGGGAAGGAGTGAGTAACTTGTTGAATGCTTTCTTATTTCCACTGGCGGTGGGATTACTTGTCGCTTGGTTTGCCGATTGGCTAAGTCGCAGACATCGGAAATAATTTTTTCGATTTTTAGCTCGCCAGTTTTGTAGCTTAAAACTAAAAAACACCTCAACGACCACAATCGTTGGGGTGTTTGGCGTGTTTGTTGAATGCTTTCAAATACATGATACAAGGATGATACTGAAATAGCAATCAAAGACAACGACAATCGTGTTGTCGGGTTATTAGTTTTGCGGATTGGTTAAGTCGTAAACATCGGAAGTAGGTGTTCCTTAGCCCACCAGTTCACTTTTAGAACTAAAAAACACCCCAACGAGTGCAATCGTTGGGGTGTTTGGTGTGCTGAATTCTTTTCTCACCATTATGGTACCTGGCTAACTGGTAAATAGCAATCAAAGATAACAACAATCGTGTTGCTGGGTTATTGGTTATTAATGGAGATCTTTACATACCACAGACTATTGGCGTGAAACGGCAGACCAGCCCAAAGATTCTTTGCCAACGAATACCCACCCCGAGAACGATATGCTACACTGAAACAAACACGGGAAAACGGGGGGATGAACATGCGAAAAGGAACGGGACTGATTTGGAGCCTGGTGGCGGTGTTGACCATACTATTGGTGTGGGGCAACACGCCCGTGACCGCGTCAGCCAGCTATAAGATTCAACCATTTAACATGCACGTGACGGTCTTGAAAAATGGGGATGCCAACGTCACGGAAACGTTGACGTACCATTTCAATTCGGATTATCATGGCGTCTTTAACGTGCAGGATCTGCGGGGAATTCGGGGTGGCAAACTCACCGAGGTGCAGACGCAGCTCAATGGCGGCAAGGTTGTGACGGCCAAGCCAGGTAGTCATCAACAAGACAATACCTATCAGCTGACGCAGACTTCCAAACGGCTCAAGGCCAAGCTGTACCGGTCAGTACGTGCGGGTAACCGCCTGAAAGTCACGTATAAATTTCATTTGCGTGGGGTTATCACGAACTACCGCGACACCGCTCAGCTTAACTGGCGCGTCGTTGGCGGTGGTTGGGAGGTGCCGCTGACCAACGTGACGGTCACGATTCAGTTGCCAGCGAAAAACATCACGCAGCTGCAGGGGTGGACGCACGGACCTTTAGACGGCCACACGCAGGTCAATCGTGCGGCCGGGACCGTGACGATGACGGTGGCTAATAATCCTTCAAACAGCTTTATTGAGAGTCACCTGCTCTTTCCAACCAGCGTGACGGCGACCAACCCCAATCGCGTTGCGAAGAATCATAAAGCCGCGGCCCAACGACAGGAAGCGGCCTTGGTCGCGGATGCCAATGCTCAACGAAAGAGTCGGCGCCGACTGGTTTACGGTGGCTACGTGGGCCTACTCGTGGCGTTGGTCGCGACGCTTGGTGGGTCCTGGTGGTGGTTGAAACGCCATCCGGCCAACGTTTATTCGCGGCCCATTCCAGTCGACCACTTCTTTGATGTCCCGCGCGTAACGCCAGCTTTAGCGGAATCGCTAGTTGATGCGCGTTGGCCAAATACGAATGCGCTGACGGGTGATATCATGATGGCGGCGGGCAATCACCAGCTTAAGGTGGAAACGGTGAAGGATGGGCGACGGAACACCGTCCGGATCACCAAGACGGGGACCGTGGACAATTATTTCTTGCAGAAATGTTTTGTGCGCCTGGGTGCCAACGACAGCTTCACGTTAAAAGAACTCAATGCATTTGCGAAGAAGGATAAGAAGGGCAAGGTTGGCAAGTGGTTCGAACACTGGCAAACGGGCATCGACGAGCAAACCGACCAATACCAGGACGACGCGAACATCACCTTGCGCCAACGGTTAGTCTGGTTGGCAGCGGGTATCAGTGTACTGGTTATCGCGTTGGTCATTTTCGCCTGGGTCATGGGACTCGACGAGTTTGCCCTGACCGCGGGTGGCGGCGTGATCTTGCTGATTGGCGTCTGGAGTTACGCCTTGGTTCAACGGCGTCGCATCGACCGCAATAATACGGAAGGCCTGATCTTGGTCAACGAAATTCAAGGTTTTCGGCGGATGCTCAAAGACATCGGGCACTTTAACACGGCTAAGATTGGTGACCTGATTTTGTGGGAACAAATCCTGCCGTACGCCGCGGCCTTTGGATTAGCCAAGCAGGTTGCCCGGAAATTGGAAATTGATTTTGGCCGAGCAGAAGTGCAAGCCAGCTTTATCGATTTCTACCCACTGTACTTCGCTAACGTCACGGGGCAACCGCTGGGCGATGCGATTGGCAGTAGCGTTGCCGGCTCGATTAAAACGTCGAACGACCTAAGCTCCACGTCTGGTGGCTCCGGGGGCTTCTCTGGCGGCAGTTCGGGCGGATTCGGTGGCGGTTCCGGCGGTGGTGCGTTCTAAGAACGATTGCCCAGAACAGAATATAAGCAAACCTCGGTCGCCATGAGCAGTTTTCAAGCTCGTGGCGACCTTTTGTATGGACCAGTTAACCAACGCCGGCGTTTCCAGCAAAAGGGTGGTTTTGGCAAAATGTTCCATGTGAAACATTACAATCGGGTATCGTCTGGCGAGAATCATTGACACGGAGCGCTTTTCTTGCAAAAATTGAGGTTAACTTAGCTAACACTGACGCCATTTAAGCTTTTGGTCAGCGTTTTTGGAAGTGACATTTTAATTGTAATCAAAAAAATGACAATTTACTGGTTGGTCCGAATTAGTCGGCAGACAGGGGACGAATCAGACCAGCAACCAAATGAAAACGGAGGGAACAAAATGAAAATCGGACACCGCCAGTGGCCGCTGTGGGTGCTTTACACCTTAGCGTTTACGGTGATTGCGGCATTGGGGTTTGGCGTGTTTGGCCTGGCCAATCGCACCATGATCTGGTACATGGACGGGGTGACGCAGCATTATCCCGTCATTTTAGAGCTGCACCGCTTGCTAGCAAAAGAGGGCGTCGGCGGGCTAGCCGGTTGGTCCTGGACGATGGGGCTAGGCGCCGACAAGCTGACAACGCTGGCTTATTACGTTCTCGGCGACCCGTTTGCCTACGTGTTGGCACTGCTACCGACGAAATTTTTAGAGGCGGGGTTCGGCTGGGCCATTATTCTACGGCTCTACGCCACCGGCCTAGCCTTCCTGGCACTGGCCAAACGATACGCGTTTAAGCCCAGCAGCTGCCTGTTGGGGGCCATTACGTACGCCTTTACCGGCTACTCGCTGATGGTGGGCGTCCATCACCCCTTCTTCCTCCTGCCCATGATTTGGCTGCCCCTATTGTTCGTCGGCATCGACCGAATCCTTCACGGCAAAGGGTGGGGCTTGCTGGCACTGATGACCGGGGTGACGATTCTCAGTAACTTTTATTTTGCTTACATCTTAGGGTTGGGCAGTCTGATTTACGCGGTGATTCGCTACTTGCACGTCAAGCAGCAGGGGACACTGGCTGTGAAATTGCCAGTGGTCATTGCCCGTTTCTTGGCCGCTGCCGGGCTGGGCATCTTAATTTCTGGTGTGTTGCTAGTCCCTTCACTCCTGATGATGCTCAATTCCACACGGACCGGGTCGATTTTTGCCAACGGCCTGTGGCTCTATCCGATTGATTACTATTTAAAATTAGGCAACGCCGTCCTGACAACTGGGAACACGCTAAATTACTGGAGCGTACTGGGGTTGAGCGGCATTTCCTTCTTTGGCTGCGTCTACACGCTGGTCCATTGGCGGCAGCACAAATGGGTGGCGGGCACGCTCATTGCCGTCGTCATCGGCCTGATGTTTCCGGCCGTGGCAGCGGTCTTCAACGTAATGTCAACGCCGTCTAACCGCTGGATTCTGCTGGCAGCCGTGCCGGTCGGACTCGCAACGATGACGTTGGCCGACCAGCTGACGACCCTGACCAACCGGGACCGGTGGTGGCTGGCGGGGAGTACGGTTGGCCTGTTAGCGCTGGTTTACCTTTGTAACGGCTTGGTCTTTAGTAATCCCGCCCGAGACCTGATTACCTACGGCCTCCTGCTGGCGTTAACGGCGGTCCTTGTGGCCAATGCGCCAGCTCGCGTCACGCTGGGGGTGGTTTGGACACTGGTCGGCCTCAATTTGGTAAATAATGCCTGGGGCTACTACGACCCGAACGCGGGGGTACAGGCGACCCAGGAACTTCGCCGGGGCGACGCGACTCGCTACATTCAGGATTACTTTGATGGTGCCCAAACGGTGGCCCAAAAGTCGACCACGTTCAGTCGAGTCGATGCCACGCGGAACTTCAATCTCTTTCGGACGGTTGGCAACAACATGACCATGACCCACGGCCTCCACGGCACGATGTCGTATTTTTCCGTTCAAAATGGCTACGTAGGGCAATTTAGCCGCGACCTGCAGAACTCGGAGTATGCGATGAACGCGCCGATTGGGCAAGGGGATAGTCGAACCACACTGAATCAACTGCTGGGGGTTAAGTACCTCTTTGCCCGCGAGGATCAGGTGGCTGCACATCAAGCCTTACCGTACGGCTATCATGCTCAGAAAAAGGTCTTCACCGAGAAGCCCGTCTACGCGTTATCCAACGGGGTGGGCACGCAGGTATTGACGACCAAGCTGGCCTTCCCGTTGGTCTACACGCAACCGCAAGCGTTAAAGACCGGGGCTTGGCATCAGCTAAGTGGCGTCGACCGGGAACGGAGTTTGACACAGGGGGCCGTCACGCCAACGGCAGTTAAGGGTGTGAAGACGGTAGACTACCAGTCGCCTAAGCGGACGCTGGGCTACACGGTCATGCCCAATGCTGTGCCAGTGATTGACAGCACCAACAAGGTTGTCCAGTATCGCCTGAAACAGGGGCAAGCGGGTCTGAAGACCGGGCTGAACGAGAAGCAACAGGATATGTTTGGTAGCACGCTGAAGGCGCCCAAGCTGACCGTGGATGAGAATGGCTTGATCAGCAAGCAGGATATGCAGCAGTATGGCCCCATGGTTGCCTTGCACCAGAACCAGCAGGCATTGAACCGGGTGTTGACGAAGAACCAGACGATTCTGAAGCAAACCACGACGGCAAACGCGACGGGGCTGCACCAACTGGCCAGTGATGCGCAAGACAATCCGATTAGCTACACGCTGACGTTGAACCGGCCCAAACGCGCGCAGGGGACCGAGTTGTATTTGGAACTCAACGGCATTACCTCTGAGCAATTGACCACGGCCGGACAGCTTCAGGCGCAGGACAATACCAGCGTGTTGGGCGCCACGCCACGGTCGGCGCTAACTAAACTGAATGCCTGGCGCGATGCCATGCGGACACCGGACCTGGGCGATTACTGGGTCACGGCGAGAACGCGTAACGCGGCCAAGACGTTCTCTCAATTTGGGATCGATAACTTATCCGACTATGAACCCAAGCAACACGTTCTGCTGAACCTGGGCTATTCTCAGCAATTGCGCAAGACCATTGATGTGACCTTTAACGCGACGAAGCAGATCAATTTCAAATCGGCGCGGTTGATTGCCGTGCCATTTGGGCAATCTTACGATCAGCAAGTTCACCGCGTTCAACGGCGGGGCTTGCAGCATGCACGGGTCACGAACAACCAAATCACCGGGGACCTGACGACAGGTCAGACCAGCGTCATGACGACGTCGGTGCCGTACTCAACGGGCTGGCGACTGACGGTGGATGGCCGGCCAACCCGGACTCTGGTGGTCAACGACGGCTTTGTTGGCGCTCGGCTACCTAGCGGGACGCACCGAATCAAGCTGACGTACCAGACACCGGGACTCAAGCTCGGTTGGATGCTGACGGTGGTCGGGCTTATCGGATTAGCCGGTGAAGTCGATTGGTGGCATTGGCGTCAGAGAAAACGGAAAAGCAGACTGAAGTAAACAGACTAGGGTGTTGCGACTGTCCATGGGGCGGGAGCGGCACCCTCTTTTTGTTGACGGAAATTTCGGTGAGCTTGGGGGCCAGCATTGCGCTGTAAGTTTGGTAAACTGGAAATAGTGTCAAACAATGTGGGGAGTGAGAAAAATGTCACGGTGGTTAACGTGGCCCGTGTTTTACGAGTTAACGGAGATTTACACGGCGCCACTCAACGTTATGTGGTTCATTTTGGGTGCAGCGATTGCCCAGTTCTATGCGGGAACGGTGGATTGGGTGAACGTTGGGTTGTGCCTGGTGGTCGTTTTTATTTTTGATTTGGCGGTCAACGTGGCCGACAATTACTATGATTATCAGCACGCCCATGACCGAGCGGGATACGCGCAACAGACGAATCCGGTTGGGCGGTTAGCCTTGCCTGAAATGGGCGTCGCGCAACTGGCCTGGGGCTTGTATGCGTTGGCTGCGGTGCCGGGTGTCGTTTTAGTTTGGCGGACGGGCTGGCCGGTGGCGGTCTTTGGCCTCGTGGGTTATTTAATTGGGATCTTTTACACGGCCGGACCGCGGCCTATCAATGCGACGCCGTTCTCTGCAATCATTGTGGCGCTGGCGATTGCCTTTCTGATTCAACTGACCTGCGTTTACGTGTCCATCTATGGTCAACGGCCGCTCACCTGGCGCATGGTGGGCGTGACCTTCTTGCTGTGTCTGCCGTTGACGTTGATCTTCTTTACGCTACAAATGGCTAACGATACGGCTGACCGGGCGGAAGATATTGCCAATCATCGCTACACGTTGGCCTATTACCTGGGCCAGCGCGGATCCGTGCGGCTGATTCAAGGGGTTGTGGTTCTGGGTAGCCTGTGGCCACTGGTCAACGTGGCCCTGGGCCTCGCACCGGTGTGGACCGCGCTGGCAGTTCTGTTGCTGCCCGTGATGTGGCGGGGCATGCAGCCGTTCTTTCGGGTTCAGGATAAGCGCCAGACGTTCATGACGATGGTTAAGAGTGCGTCCTTATTTTTCGTGGCGTACCCGCTACTGTTTGCGTTGGGCGCCTGGTTATAGGGTGAAATGTCAGAATTAACCCGGGTTATAGTTTGAAAATAGTGACGTCGATTTCGGTTAGTCAGCGGAATCGGCGTTTTAGTTTGCTTACGGTGAGATTGTTTGGGGGCGTGGTGATTTTGGCTATGCAAGCGTCCCAAAGTAAGGTATCGTGGAAGGTGTAGTCAGCAGGTAAAGGAGCTAACTAGCCATGAACCGCAGTATGAAACCTTATTTAATCATTTATGATATCTGTTGTATCGGGAGCCTGGTTGCGTTGCCAGCCTTGCTGTTTTTTGCCTCGTTTCGTGATCAGCTGCTGTATGCGGTCCTGATTGGGGTGGGCATCGGTGACTGGCTGACGCGGTCACTAGCGTTACGACGATATCAGCAAAACTTTGGTTACTATCGAGTGGCTTGGCGCCTGCGCCGAGTGGTGTTGGCCTTACTAACGGTAATGGTGGTGTTGGCAATTTTGTTGGCGGCAGTTGCACGGATACAGGGCAGTTAGATGAACGTGGGGACGTTGATCTAACGGGGGAATATACTCGGGTTAACCCGGGTTATAAGTCAAACAGCTAGTTTTTCCTGGGGAGGAAAGTAATGACAGCACACGTTCGTAGTTATTTACGACAACAGGTTTTTGACGCCTTCTTTTTCATTGTCGCGGTCAACATAGGGATTCAAGCTGTGCCTAAGTTCAGTGAGTGGTATTGGCAGCGGGGAAATACTATTTTCCTGGTGTTGATGCTGATTCTGTTGGGTATTGAGGGACTGCTTACCCTATGGCGGCCGCAGCCTGATCCCGCCGACTTTGACTGGCAACAGCGGCGGCACTGGCTCTATCTATTGAATGAGCCCAATGGGGATTATCAGCAGATGAACCTGACCTGGTCCAAGGTCGTTATTGTCGCGGCCGCGCTGGGGGCTCTCAGTCTGCAAGTCGGACGCGTATCGCTTTGGCGTGAGCAAGCTGGCCTGGGAGTGGCCGGTCTGACCACAGGAATCTATCTCATGAATATCGGGTTGTGGGGCTATCGGTTGGGCAAACGCACACAAATTTCGGGGAGGAAATAAGCGTGACGAAGCAAACAAGAGATTACTGGCAACAATTTTTCGGGGATATTATCTTAGTTATGGTGACGCTGCAGTTAGCCATGATGCTGTTGGAATGGGATGGCGAGTGGGCTTGGCGGTTCCTAGCGGTGGCGGGCTTTGCCGTGGCCGCTATTGGCCTGAGTGCCGTGAGTTTAGGGCATTTATTCTGGCACAATCCACGGTCATTAACGACCGAACAGACGGCGGATTGGCTCTACTTATTAAATGAGCACAGTGCCAATCCGGTGCAAAATTGGTGGACCTGGTCAAAGGGCCTTCTCGGGGGTCTGGCAATCTTAATGGTGGCCATTAGTTTTAGTGCGGATTTAATAAACTTACCACCCACGACCAATCTGTTTTTGGGCTTGGATAGCGCGGCAATCGCGTTAGGCATCGTGGGTGTGAATATTTTGCGCTGGCTACTGACGCGTGGTCGGCGGACGGCCAGGAAGGGGTAGGGGCATGACACGAAAGAAATTTATTTGGGGCCTCGTGATTATTCTAGGTAACGCGGGAATCCTGTACAGCTCACTAGCCATGCAGGCGACGATTCCGTGGAGGTTAGGGCATTTAGCACTGATGGTGGGGCTGTTTAACCTCAGTCTAGTTTTTTGGCAACGGCACTGGCAGACATTTTGGCACGGTACGATTGACCGGTTTGCGGAATTGGTGTGGCTGGTGCTGGGAGATCTGGCTTATGGGTTCTTGGCCATCAGTCCGGCCGTTCAGGGCTGGCAAGCTAGCGTCTGGCAGGTTGCCAACGTCGCAAACTACGTGGCGATTGCGTTGTTTTTAGTGGCGGCCTATGAGATTGGTCAGGCTTGGTATCAACGACGCGTGCCAAAGAAGGTGGAGACGTTGCGGCAGAAAGTTTTCCGCATTCTGGTTTTCTCCGTCGCTTTTCTCGGCGCCAGTTGGTTAGCCCGGTTGTTGTGGCCACAGGCCGGCCAACTTAATTGGCAGCTAGCGGTATGGGTGATTGGCTGTTTTGTTGTGGGGAGTTTTTGGCCAAACAAGCGTCATAAGAATTCGTCGAATACATAATAATAGGGGAAGATGAATGAGAAAGTTTGATGGGATTGTCGCGCTGCTAATGGTGGTTGGTGCGGTTTCTTTCTTGGTTTATTTTTTGTTACTGATTTTAAGACGGCGCTTCTTTTTACGGTTGTTTTGGTGAGTGTTTCGTACATTAAGCAGTATTTTTCGAAGAAGTAGGGGTTACGATGCTTGGGACCAGGCATCTCTAATAGTACAGAAAAGAGGCTGTGACATAACTAGCCTCTGTAGAACAAAAATAAGGCACGAAACCGAACTTTGGTTTCGTGCCTTATTTCCATGCTCTTGATTCTCAAGCCGTCTTCTCCTGGTGGAGACTAACTTGAGGATATTCAATGCTAGAACGAGGATTCCAGTTT
>NZ_BOLN01000011.1 GCF_016861655.1 Levilactobacillus lanxiensis
ATTTGATGATATCTAGTTTTGAGGGAATAAGTTCTCTTATAGTGTGGTGGCGATAGCCTAAAGGATACACCCGTTCCCATGCCGAACACGGAAGTTAAGCTTTAGCACGCCGATAGTAGTTGGGGGATCGCCCCCTGCGAGGATAGGACGTTGCCACGCAAACGTAAGGAACCCAGTGATTGGGTTCTTTTTTTATTGCCATTTTCTGCGAAGTTCGCGATAATGGACTTATGCCGCTTTAGCTCAGAAGGTAGAGCGTTTCCATGGTAAGGAAGAGGTCGTTGGTTCAAATCCAATAAGCGGCTTATCAATAAGGAATTGCCGGTTTTCGTTTAGAAGGAACCGCACTGGAGTCGTATTCCGGTGCGGTTCCTTTTGTCTATTGGGACCTGGATTCCAAAAAGTTTGCGCAGATTTTGCGCGTTGTTTTTGAACCGTTTTTGAATTCTTAAAATCGATGATGCCAGTTATGCTGCAAGATATGGTGTGGTGAAGCGACATCAGAATCTTAATGATCCACTGGGTATTGTGCATTGTTCTAATGCGGAATGAAAGGCAGAATACCAGGATAAACGCCACAGGGTGAATAACTTAGAATAAGAGCAGTTAATGTTATGGGAAGCCTTGTCTTCCTTGCGTTACCGGCTGTATACTTTAGCTGTAACTATTTTTAAGGAGGATGAAATTTTGACAACTAAATGGGGAATTGCGGTTGGCTTGTTACTGGGCTTGCTCAGTACGACTAGCGGATTCGCAGCCACGACGCAACCGGCAAAACAGATGACCGTACATTACCAATCAACGACGGGCAAGACACTCAAACCCGCCAAGCAGATCACGACGACCGGCGCCACGGTTCAGGCTTATGGCAGTCAGTTTAGCGCTAGCGGGACTGGGACTTTTGGTAACGGCGGCACCGGGTACGTTAAAAAGATCAAAGGCTACGTGCCGTTTTCATTGAAGAAGGCCTACAAATACAGTCAAGTGCCTACCAAGGTGACCGTGACCTATGTGAAGGAGTCCGTCCTCAATAAGAAAGTGGCTGCGAGTTATCTTAAGCAGTTTAATGCCTATCGGAAGAAACAAGGGGTTCAACCATTGAAGCACCGGAAGAGCCTGCTGAAAAAGGTGAACGTCCGCGCCCATGAACTCTGGATTCGTGACGACCATGTTCGGCCTAACGGTAAATCCTACAACGCCAAGATGAGTGGCTATGCCGAGACCATGGCAGAATTGCCAGCCTACTACACACCAGCTGGCATGATGGTTGGGGGTCTTGGTGCCACGCTGGTCTACAACGCCAAGGGCAACATCACCTACAAGGGCACTGCCCAGACGGCTGTCAACGAGCTGATGACGGTTGATAAGTTGCATCGGAATACGGAACTGAATACTTGGGCACATTATAGCCAAGTGGGCTTTAGCTTCGCCTCTGATGGCTCGGCCATGATGGCACAATTATTCCAAATTTAAGTTAGGAGATCGCACATGTTTAAGCAACTTAGTTTAGGACTTGCTGCCGGTTTAGCAGTCTTGGGGCTGGGCGCAACCGCACAAGCCGCTAGTAACCAGCAACTTGTTTCACAAAAATCGGTGACGCGGTCTGGTAAAGTGACCGGTAACGTTAAGGGTAAGTTATACGCCTTTAGGACCACTGGCCAGGTGTTAACTTTAACGGCGACTCATCAGTTGAAGAATTACCCGCGCACGGCTTGGATCGTTAGCAAGTCTGCGGTTATTCAAAAGGCGAACGGCAAGCAGTATCGGTATAACTACGTGACGTCGACCAGTTCCAAAACTAAAAAGACGGTGAGTGGCTGGGTCTGGGCGCACTACCTCAAGACGCCCAAGACCGTTAAACTCGGCGCTCCCTATGTGAGTCAGCAGGCAGTGAAGGCCTGGATGGGGTGCGAGTCGGCCAGTTTACTTGAGGGCCTACACTACAAAGGTGTTTTGACTTCTACCGGGCTGGTCGCCTTTATGAAACACCTACCCCGTAGTAAAAATAATAATCCCAACAATGGGTTTGCTGGGAGTCCTTATAAGGTCACGCCCGGGGTGTTCCAATCCATTTTCCCTAAACCGTTAGCCAAGTGGGGGAACCGGTACGAGCCGGTTAAGAATATTAGTGGTGCCAAGTTAGCCCAATTACGCGCACAACTCCGGCTACATAATCCCGTTGTGGTCTATGTGACCTTGCACTTTGCCAAGGCCCAGTATGGCCATTACTTCTGGGGGACTGGCATCAACAACAGCCACGTCATGCTGCTCGATGGCTATAAGTCTGGGGCGTACCACGTGGCCGACCCGAACCATGGTAAATATTGGGTCAGCGCCAAGAAATTTGCGCGGAGTTATAATTACAAACATTTCGCCGTTGCGGTACAGTAAGAGATAGGAGAATGAACATGTCAAAGTGGCCAAAAATTTTTACCGGATTTGTCGTTGCTTTCGGGTTATTGGGACTGAGCCAAGCGGCCAGTGCTAGCAGTTATACCGTTAAATCTGGTCGAACCTACAATTCCCGCATCGTCCGGAGCAAGGGCTGGCGGTTATGGAACCAGCCGTACACCAAGCAAGCTAAAGCGTTGGGCAAGACGGGAAAGTTGAGCGGGCAACTGGTCCAAGTGGATCGGGTGGCCAAGCAAGGGAACGACACGTACTTTCAGATCAGCCGGCGCGGGCACAATTACGGTTGGCTCAACGCCCAGGGATTGAAGACCACCAGTCGTTATGTCCTGCCGTACACCTACACCAGTCAACTTTACCCGCTATACGCGCCCAATGCGTGCGAGGCGGCTAGTATGAAGATGGCGCTGTCGGTCAAGGGAATTGCGACCAAGACCAGCCTGAAGACCATCATCACTAAGATGCCCAAGGCCAAGACCCCTAGCAAGGGATTCGTGGGCAATCCGTACACGGAGAGTCGTCCAGGGGAGACCCGGACCATTTATCCCAAACCGCTAACGGCCTATACCAAAACGTATGATGCGCAGGCCAAAAATATTACCGGTGCCAGCAAGCAACAGCTGATCACGGAAATCAAACGCGGCAATGCCGTGATTTTCTCAGGGGCTTGGCGCATGCAGGGATTCCGTCCTTATCACGTTTTAGCGCTTGTTGGGTATCAACATGGTCAATTCTTAGTTGCTGATCCGTACATGAAAAAGAGCTGGCCAAATAAAACTTATTGGACAAAATCGTCAAACTTTATGAAGGTGTACCAATCCCGGCATTCACGGGCAATTACGGTACGTTAATTTAAAAAAGGGAATCACCGTTCGAAGGCGGTGGTTCCTTTTTTGATTGTGCACAACGAATTGTGTTTCCTTCTGCGTATCAACCTGATAGGATATTGGTTATCGGAGAGAGAACAACAGACAATTAAATTTAAAAATTTTGGGGGAAAAGATAATGACACAACACGTACGCACAAGTTTATGGTTAACGGCGGCAGCGACTCTGGTGGGGGCCGGAATGCTGATGACGGATGACCAAAGTAAGCACGTCTTTGCCGCAACGTTGGACGCCCAACACCGCGTGGTCGAAACGGGTGATTTAAAACCTGGCGACCGGTTGGACAAGGAAATGACCAACACCTATTTACAAGAAATTGTTTTGCAAGCGCTTAATCGCGAAAATCAAAGCCGAAAAAAATGGCATGAATTTTCTGAAGTAAAAGTACGAGACGTTGCCCATATCAAGCGATTGTCCATTTCAACGGAGAATACCATTTACGGGACCAATATTCCGACGGGTGAATTCACCTTGAACGGGTTGAAATACTTTACCGACTTGGAAGAACTTTCGTTGGATGGGTCCGTTCGGAACTTTGATGACAAGAACCACTTTTCCGCTGGTGAAAAGCCCGTTTGTCAGGGACAGGGGAAAATTACGCGGCTGAAGCAACTTGAGCGGCTCCACAAGCTAAAGTCAGTCGACCTGAGTAACAACATGATCAGGGACGTTAGCTCGTTGGCTGGATTACCTGAACTGTCGGTGCTTCGGCTGGAAGGCTGTCGCATCAAAGATTTCTCACCACTGAAGGGAACGAACTTTGAGGTCTTGAAGCTTTCCGGACAGGTTATTACCGAGAACAGCCGGTTGAAGGGCCAAACGGTCAACGCCCATCTGGACAACGACTTCACCTGGGTCGATGGGACGAAGAAGCAAATGACTGCCGCCCAAGAATTTGGCATCACCTCCTACTATCAGGAATACCGCAACGAGCTGGGAGAATGGCAAATGACGACGCGTTTCTACAAGCCACGGTTCAGCGGGGGCAAGGCAACGCCAAACACCCAGGATTATGGCTTGGACTTCAAGGATTTAGCTGTCCAGGAAAAGGTGCGGAAGACGGATACGATTGGGGAAGGTAAGGTTGCCAACGCCGGTCAAGATAACCGGTACGCTATGATCGGTGAAGTATTAGGGGATGATGGCAAGCCAATTTGGACGTACATTGACACCTACTCATCCCATGTTTATCCAGCGCCGGTCACGGTTTCTTACGTTGATGAAAACGGCAAGACCTTGAGCGAGGACGTCGTGTTGAAGGACAATTTAGGTGTGGCGTATACGGCGGAAGAAAAGAAAATTGCGGGCTACAAACTGAAAAAGGTTGAGGGCCAAGCAAGTGGGACGTTTACCGAGGAAAAGCAAGCTGTGACCTTCGTTTATGAAGCGGATGGAAATGATAGCGGTTCCAATAGTAGTGATAACAACGGTGATGGTGACACGAACACCGGGAATGGCGACGGCGGTTCCGATGCCGGGAACGGTGATGGCGGTTCCGACGCAGGGAACGGCGATGGTGGTTCCGATGCTGGGAACGGCGATGGTGGTTCCGATGCTGGGAACGGCGATGGTGGTTCCGATGCTGGGAACGGCGATGGTGGTTCCGATGCTGGGAACGGCGATGGTGGTTCCGATGCTGGGAACGGCGATGGTGGTTCCGATGCTGGGAACGGCGATGGTGGTTCCGATGCTGGGAACGGTGATGGCGGTTCCGACTCTGGGAACGGTGATGGCGGTGCCGGCTCAGGGAATGGCGATGGCGGTTCCGGCTCAGGGAATGGCGATGGCGGCTCCGACTCAGGGAATGGCGATGGCGGTTCCGACGCTGGAAACGGTGATGGTGGTTCCGACACTGGTAACGGTAACGGCGGCTCTGGCTCAGGCGGTAACGATGGCAACGTGACTGGTCCTGGTGGTAGCGGTTCTGGCAACGGCGGTAGTAACGGTGAGGACAATGGTTCTGACGGTTCGGATGGTTCCGGCGATGGCGGTTCTGGTTCTGGCGGCGGCAATGACGGGGACGAAAATGATACCGGTACAGATGGTTCCGGCAACGGCAATGGTTCCGGTAGCGGGAATGGGAATGGTTCTGGCAATGGAGATGGTTCCGGTAACGGAGATGGCTCTGGCAATGGAGACGGCTCTGGCAATGGAGACGGTTCTGGTGATGGAAATGGCTCTGGTAACGGAGACGGTTCCGGCAACGGAGATGGTTCCGGCAACGGGAACGGTTCTGGCGACGGGAATGGCTCTGGTAACGGGGATGGCTCTGGCAACGGGAACGGTTCCGGTAACGGAGATGGCTCTGGCAACGGGGATGGTTCTGGTAACGGAGATGGCTCTGGCAACGGAGATGGTTCCGGTAACGGAGATGGCTCTGGCAACGGGAACGGTTCCGGTAACGGAGATGGCTCTGGCAACGGAGATGGCTCTGGCAACGGAGATGGTTCTGGCAACGGGAATGGCTCTGGTAACGGGGACGGTTCTGGCAACGGAGACGGTTCTGGCAACGGAGACGGTTCTGGCAACGGAGACGGTTCCGGTAACGGGAACGGTTCCGGCAACAGCAATGGTTCCGGTAGTGGGAATGGTTCCGGCAACGGCAATGGTTCCGGTAACGGAGATGGTTCTGGCAACGGGAACGGTTCCGGCAACGGAGATGGCTCTGGTAGCGGTAATGGTTCCAATACAGGCAATGGCTCTAACACCGGCAACGGGTCCAACTCAGGCAACAACAACGACACTGGCGTTGGCAACGGTAGTGGTTCTGGCAATAATACCGGTAACCCGGGTGGCAGCGGAAATGGCAACACCGGCAATACCGGCGGTTCCGGTTCCAATACGGGCAATGCTAATGGCAGTAACCAGGGCGGTGGGAACACTGGCAATGGTAATGATCACAACACCGGCAATAACAACAGTGGTACTGGAACCGGAAACAACACCGGCTCAGGTAACGGCACGACCGACGTTAGCACGGGAACAACTGGCAATGGTACTAGCAGCGGCGTAACCGGCGAAACTGGCAGCGTGACTGGCACTGAGAATACCGATGATACGGGCGACCAAAACGTTACAGGTTCCGCTGCAGACACGTTAACGGGTGGGACGTCATCGACCAACGACGATGCGCCAACCGGGGTAAGTTACAGCGGGTCTGGTTCAACCAGCTCAACGGGTTCAACTGGCGGTAGCGGTTCCGGCAGTTACGGCCACAGTGGCAATACAATTGGTGGTCAGACTGCGAACGGTGTTTTACCACAGGCCAACGAACAACAGTCATCTGCTGCTTGGTTAGGAGCTCTGCTAACGGTCATCACGTTAGGTGGCTGGAAACTGGTCAACCGGAAACGACGTCAGAACTAGCAGGGTAACACGCAGAATAGAAGTGTTAGGCATTACTGAAAAAATAGAAGTTGAGCAGAATATAAGTCCAATGATTACCTGATGTAGTGAAAGACGAAAATTTGGAAAATTATGGGAGGCTGGCTATGAGATCAAAGAAGCCGACAGCACCGGTTGCTGGGATAACGACCGGGCAGGGTGGCAAAATGGCACCAGCTAAGGATGCGCACAAGTCGTTGCGGACTGGGGGAGTCCCGCTACGACAACCAGCGACACCGTTGGTTTGGCTGGGAACACTGTTGGCGGTGCTACGGGGGCGCCAACAAAAATAAGTGAAGTAAGATAAGCGCTAGCAACGCCAAAGAGTAGGAAAAATAAAAGGTATGGCCGTCAGTCGACGAGGCCATACCTTTTTTGATGTCACGAATTAATTTGACTGTGTTGCTGGATGTGCGCCCAGGCGCGTTGAAGTTCCTGGGTGTAGGCGTTGAAGCCAATTTGTTTGAGATGTTCGTGGGCGGTTGGGAGATCAAAGTAGGCGACTCGCTGGAGTTCTTCCGTTTGAATCGTCAGTGCGCTTGCTGGTTGGTCTGTTTGAAAGGCGAACCAGGCTTCGATCCAGTTAGAATGGGGCTGGAGTAAGTAGTTATCCGCCGGTGTGACCGGTAAATCCAGTCCCAGTTCCTCTGACATTTCACGGTGCATGGCAGCCGTAATGGTTTCGCCAGCGACCACGGAACCCCCAACGGAGCAGTCCCAGCAATCGGGAAAGTTCAGCTTGTTGGGCGACCGTTTTTGTAAGAGCACGTCGCCGGCTGGATTAAAAATAAAGGCGTCCACGACCAGGTGAAATTCCCCGGCTCGCACGGGATTACGTCGCTGTTGTTGGCCGACGCGTTGTAGGCGCCGATTATAAATATCCCAATACTCACTTAAACGATCCGCGGCCATGCCGGTCATCTCCTTACCTTTTAGTCTAGCGTACCACTTTTAGGACAAAACGTTGACTGTTAAATTGACTGAATGGGTTAGGCTTCATCGTAGCGGGTAATCTCAAACTGGTGATTTTCGTATTTAGCCATATAGACGTCCCGCACGTTCTGAACGTCGTGTTGCTTCAGCTGCGCCAGAAGCCAGGTTTCATCGTGGCTCATCAATTCCAAAACGTCGTAGTCAATCTGCCCATCCACGATGACGGGGTAGCGAATGGAGCCGTCACCCTGCCGAAGCACGGTCAGACTCCCATTTTGCTCGACGATAGCCCGTTTAACATCATCAATCTGGTAAACGCCCGCCGTTCGGAGTTTGAAATCAATTTCCTTGGCAGATAAATTGGCCTTTAAACAGTTATGGACGAGTAGCTGGCCGTTACGAATCACCGTGATGGGACCACCGTCAATGAATTTGCCAACGGCCCGGACGTGAATCTTGAGGTAGCGGGTGACCAATATCAGCAGTGACCAAATCAGCAACACCATAATGAACTGGATTAAGGTCACGGCCGAGTTATAGATGACCCCACCAACGATTCCCCCTAAAACATAGTTCTGCACTTGGTCGATAGCGGAGGTGGGGGCCAGGTTACCCTTCCCCGAAAAATTAATCAGGAGAGTCATAAAAATAAAACCAACCAGCAGTTTAACGAAAACATCTGAATAAACGAACATAGCTTACTCCTTTATAAGTGTGATTTTCGGCCGGTGTAATTGGACCTTTTCCAAAACGTAGGCGGACCCATCGGCGTTGTAATCCAACCGGTAGTAGCCTTGCGGGGCCTTGATCAATAAATTGGTATTCGTATTGGTCGCATTGACCGCCAACTGCGCGGGTTTTACGTGGAGCTGCTTGGCGACGGTCGTGACGGTACTGGTAATCTCACCAGTCTGTTCGGTTGCCGACCGTAAGGAGACCAGACTGTTGATTTGAAAGCCCAGCACGAGTAAAAGTAGGGTCCCGGTAATAATACTCATATCTTTATATTTGACGTTCCACCGGTGGCGTAAGTAGTAAACGAACAACCCAATGAAAACAATCAAGAGGGCAATTAATAGGCCGATGCGGGCGTATTGCCAGGTGTTGTGATGATTGGTTAGATACCCATAAGTATAGAATGTCATCGTGTACTCCCTTCAATAGTTACTAGGGGTTATTTTATCACGAAATGGCGGTGGCGGGTCGGACCACGTTTGCGGAGAAGTCGTTTCAAGTGTTCGATATTAAACTGACTTGGCAACCTAGCAATTAATATTTTAATTAAGAAATGATTAGAGTATAATGAGAATATTTACATTAGGAGGGACCACCATGGACGTTCAAATCACGAATCGCCAGTCGGTCATTCAAATTGTTAAGGCCGCTAGCAGCGACATCATCGGGACGCTTGGTGGCGACACCTTCAGCTTTGCCCTGGGACTCATGCTGTTACATACGACCCACTCTGCCATCAGCTTTGGCTTGGGGTCGATCATTTATCCACTGGTAGGCTTACTGTTAGTCATGCCAGTCGGCAACTTAGTGGATTGCCGGCGCCATAAGCCACTCCTATTGACCAGTCGTGGCGTGGCTTTGCTGGCGTTCGTTGGTTATGCGTTGTTAGCGAACCGCGTCAACAACGTCATGGCATTGGCGGTTGTCGTGCTAACCATCCTTGCCTGCGCAGACAAGGTCACCTCGACGACCTATACCGCGTCCATCCACGAGCTGGTCAATGACGAGCACATTAAAACGCTCGCGACGATTGAGCAGGCGGCAACGGCTGGAATTCAACTGATTTCGCCGGTGTTGGCCGCTGCGTTGTATGGCTGGATTGGCTTTGAGGGAATCGTTGCAGTCGAAATCGTGGCCGAGAGCTTAACCTGGTTGATTGCCCTGAGCATGCATTTCCATCCGTTAAAAGTCACGGACGAAGACGCGGCAGACACGGACAAGACCCAGTGGGAACAATTTAAGGTGGGCCTAGTCTTCATTCGCCGCCACTTTACGCTCTTTACCATCGTGACGATTGGCATTTTTCTAAATTTCTTATTTTCTTCGATTGACGTCGGCTTGCCGTACGCCATCGTACAGACCCGCCACCTGGGCAACGCCCGCTTGAGCTGGATTTTAAGTGCCTTTGCCGGTGGGGTCCTGGTCGGTAATTTAGTCCTGTCGGTTCTGCCTCGTTTTAAAAATGTGCTGGTTGCCGTCTTGCGGTTAGCCATGCTGTTGGGCGTTCTAATTGGCGTCATCGGCGGGCTCTTTCTGGTGCCCATCTCCAGCTTCATCCTGGTCGCTAGTCTGATTGGTATCTCCTTTATCATCGGGGGTGTCCTGGCCTTCGTCAATACACCGATGTCGGTCTACATGCAGATGACCGTGCCCACCAAATTGCTGGGAAGAGTCGGTTCAACGTTTTCCACGCTGTTGCAACTGGCCTTGCCATTGGGGACGGCGTTTTACGGGTTTGCTTTTCAAAAGGTTTCCGCGGGACCCATTTATTTGGTGACCGGGATCGTCATCGTCTTGTACATTGGCGGAAATTACCTGGCCATTCATCGGCATGCCAGCGCGGAGCAAAATACGCCTGATTGACCCATTTTCGTGCTAAACTCGGAAGCGTAATCAACACGAAATGGAGGCGTCTGACATGCAAGAATTTGATGTTGTCATCATCGGTGGCGGTCCCGGTGGCCTAGCCGCAGCTTATGGGTTACATGCGCGGGGGATGAACGTTGCCGTTGTGGAAAAGGACCTGTGGGGTGGCACCTGTCCCAACCGGGGATGTGACCCGAAGAAGATTTTGATGGCCGCGGTGGAAGCTCAGGGGCGCAGTGAAGCGCTTCAGGGTCACGGCCTCACCAGTGTGCCCCAGTTGGATTGGCCGGCCTTAATGGCCACCAAGCGGGCATACACGGCTAAAATTCCAAGTGGCACCCAGGGTGGGTTACAGTCCGCTGGCATCGCTAACTTTCACGGCACCGCTAGCTTTAACGCCGACGGCACGCTGACCGTGGGGGAGACGCAGCTGACCGCGACGAACTGGATCATTGCGACCGGCCAAGAACCCCATCTACCCGCCATCAAGGGGCAGGAGTGGTTGCGGACCAGCAATGACTTCCTGGACCTGGACAATCTTCCGGCCGACATTACGCTGATGGGCGCTGGGTTTGTCGGCGTTGAGCTGGCGGCCATTGCAAACGCCGCGGGTAGTCGCGTCCACCTGGTGCATCACAGTGACCGGCCATTACGGGCCTTCGACGGCGACCTGGTCACGGACTTATTGGCTCGGTTAACCGCTGAGGGGGTCGATGTTAAATTAAGCACCGACATCACCGAGGTGACGCCAGCGGATGACCAATATCGTGTCACGACAGCCACGGGTGAGAATTGGACGTCAGACTTAGTCTTTGCCACGGCTGGCCGGACGCCGGTCATCACGGACCTGCACCTGGAACGAATTGACGTGGTCACCAGTCGGCACGGAATCAAGGTCAATGGCCAGCTCCAGACGACCAACCACCACGTGTTTGCCATCGGCGACGTGGTCGACCGGCCACAACCTAAGTTGACGCCGGTTGCCGGCTACGAGGGCCAGTACCTGGCGGATACCCTGGCAACGGGAGATGCGGCGGCTATCGTCTATCCGGCGATTCCGTCCGTCGTTTACGGCAAAACGCAACTGGCCCAGGTCGGCGTCACAACCGCTGAAGCGGCAACGGCACCCGACAAGTATCACGTCACGGACCTGGATTTGACGCACTGGTACAGTTACCAACGGATTCAGGACCCGGCGGCGCGAATCAAAGTCGTGGTCAATCAGATTAGCGGTGACATTGTGGGGGCGACGATACTTAGTAGCGAGGCCGAGCAGGTGATTAACTACCTGGACTTTGTGATTCAAAACCACATGACTACGGCGGATATCAACCGGATGATCACGGCTTATCCAACGCTAGCTTCAGATCTCACTTACTTCAATTAAGCGGGGTAAATCAGCGCCTCCGGGCTGGTGAAAATGAGCCGTGACGCTGTGGGCGCGCGCCTGGAGCCGAAGGGCGGTCTCCAGGCTTACTTTGAGCCGCTGAGAAACGCGTCTCAAAGATAGCAGTTACCTAAGCGGGGAACCCGCTAAGGTAACTCCCACGGCTGAGCTCATTTTCACCAGCCCTGCGGCTGACACGGATTTGGCTCGCTGAATTGCGAGTAGCCGGTCTGCGTTGTTGGTCTTGGCTGTTTGGGTGGCCATCGCCTAAGTTAGGCTATTTACTAGGCTGAGGAGGGCTTATTCGTGGCGCGCCTCTGGACACTCCCACGACCGGCCCAGTTTTCCCAGCCCTGCGGCTGACACTGGTTTGGCCCGCTGAATTGCGAGTAGCCGGTCTGCGTTGTTTGTCGACTGTTTGGGTGGTCATTGCCTAAGTTAGGTTATTTACTAGACTGAGGAGGGCTAATTCGTGGATTGCCTCTGGTCACTTTTACGACAAGCCTAGTTTATTTGAGTTGTCATTAAATTATTGGTTCAATTACTTCTGTTGTTGTGAAGTGGTTGGGCCTTTTTGTGGTTGATTTGAGATTAGCTATTTAGAAGTTACAATAACTATCAGAAAATAGTTGTCCAGTATCAGTGACCAGAGGTGGATCAAATTGACCAGCTGTGTCGGTGGTCTTAACTGAGGGGGCTTCTCAGTTTAGAGCACGGGACGACCTTGAGACCGGGGCTTGGGCTCAAAGGCGAGGTGGCGGACCGCTCTTTAGGCCGCCACCGGTCCCCACAGCAGGGCTACTTGAATCCACCGCCGGGAACGGCCAGCTAAGACCAAAGCCATTTTCAGATTGCGCGGTTACCCAAGTAACTGAATGGTTAGCGGCCACTACGGCTTCGTGAGCGTGGTACACTAGCGGCAATTCCAGGAGGGGGACTGGCTAATGTGGGGGTTAGAACGGGAAAAGCGCGTGTGCAGTTTTCTGTTTAGTTGGTTTTTGTTACTACCCGCGGCGAGTTGGCTACTGATCTATCCGCGGCAATCCGCTGTGGATTTGACGGCGGAAGGCGTGGCCATTTTGTGGGGATTGCTGGTTTTGGGCTGGTCTTGTCGGCCGCATCATCAGGCATAGCTTATGCAAGCACCACCAAAAAGTTTCCGGTGGTGCTTTTGTGTTGCTCAAATGTGGCGTATGATAGAATTTATTAAATTTTATTGAAGGAGGGATCCGCGTGGCATTTCTAGGAACGTTGTGTTTAATCCTGGTACTGACGACGCTGGCGGGAAACTTAGCGAACCGCCTGGGCGTTCCAGCAGTTATCGGGGAGTTGCTAGTAGGTATCATCGTCGGACCGGCATTGCTAAACTGGGTACAGCTCAACAGCTTAGTTAGTTTATTTGCCGATATCGGGGTGGTGATTTTGATGTTTCTCGGGGGGCTGGAGAGCAACCTGCAGTTACTGATGAAATATCTGCGCCCGGCCATTGTGGTGGCAACCTCTGGCGTCATTTTTCCGGTGACACTGATGGGGCTGACGTCTTGGTGGTGGGGCTTTACACCGTTGGAATCCCTCTTTATCGGGGTGATTTTCTCCGCCACGTCCGTTTCCATTTCGGTCGCGGTGTTGAAGGAATATCACGCTTTGACGACGCGGGAGGGCGCCACGATTTTGGGGGCGGCCGTGGCCGACGACATTATTGGCGTGGTGCTTCTGTCCTTAATGATCAGCCTGTTGGCGAGTCAGGGCATCGAGACGGCCGGGAGTCAGCCAGCGCTGGCCTTGGTTTTGGTGGAACAGGTCGCGTTCTTTGGCGGCACGTACATCCTGGTCAAATGGGTGGCCCCGTACTTAATGCATTTGAGCGAACGCCTGGTGATGGCCTCCAGTGTCACCATCATGTCGATGGTCATCTGTCTGGGTATGGCCTGGATTGCCAATTTGGTCGGTCTGAGCGGGGCGATTGGTGCCTTCTTTGCCGGCATCGCGGTGGCGCATACGCCATACCGTGCCGTGTTGGCCGACCACGTGGAACCATTGGGTAATGCCATTTTCATTCCAGTCTTCTTCGTGAGTGTCGGGTTAAATATGACGCTAAACCATTTAGCGGATAACTTAGGCATCATCGCAATCTTAACGGTGCTGGCCTGTGTAACCAAGTTAATTGGTTGTGGCTTGGGTGCTCGCTTGAGCGGGTTTACCATGGGCAGCAGTACCGTGATTGGTACCGGCATGATTGCCCGGGGCGAAATGGGGTTGATCACCGCCCAGATTGGGCATCAAGCCGGTCTGCTCGGTGGCAGCGACTACTCCGCCATGATTCTGGTCATTATTTTAGCCACCGTCATCGCCCCCTTGTTATTGAAACAGGCATTGAAACATATGCCAGAGGGCCAGCTGGAACAGGCGGTCTAACAGCATAGTTGAAAAAGTTAGTTAAAGGCCCGGCTAAATTCGTGATGAATTTAGCCGGGCCTTTAAGCTTTAGGAAAGCCAATGTAGCGGTAATACTGATGTGAATGCCAGCCGGGATGCCGTAGTTGCCAGCCAAGCCAAATCAGCATCCCCACGCTGGCGGGCCTGAGCAGGAGCAACCCAATCAGAATACAAGGTCGTGTAAAAGCTAGTCTGCTGGATTGGGGGTTCTACGGCGAGTCTGAGTGACCAGAGGTGGGCCAAGTTGGCCAGCTGTGTCGGTGTTGTTGGCTGGGGTCCTTTCCCAGCCTAGAACACGGGACGACCTTTGAGACCGTTCTTTGGCTCAAAGTCGAGGTGGAAGACCGCCCCTCAGTCTGGAACCGACCCCATAGCAGGCCCACTTGAGCCCGCCGCCGGGAACGACAAAGAACCAGCCATAGAAACCCTCAGTCCAGTGAAAGACTTGCTTTATCGGGGGAAGACGCGTAAATTTAGGGAAAGCCAGACGCAGCGCGGAACATTTCACGGGAGGAATAATCATGAAGAAACCCTATTTTTTAATCGGATTGGCAGCCGTCACCCTCGGCTTAACGGCAAACAACGTGTCGTCAGCCCAAGCGGCGACGTGGCACGCGGGAACGCCGAAGGTTTTGCGCCACACCTGGTTTTACAACGGTAAGGACGACAACAAGGCCTACATCACCTACAGCAAGTCAAAGAGTACGGGGAATCTATTTGGCTATGACAGCACCAGCGAACGCTACTACCGGCTGCCCGGGTATGGCTTGAAAAAGCTGAAATATCAATCCTTAGGCAAACACGTTTACCGGTTATCCGGCATTCAGTATTCACCCAAGGGCAGTCAGGTCCAGTTTGACGGTCAGCGCATGACGTACAAGGTCAAGGTGACCAAGCAACAATTGCACTTCTACAAGGGTTATAAAAAATATGTTCGCAAGGCGACCTTCGCCACGATGAAGGCACCAGCCGGCTTATCATAGGTAAAAATAAAGTCTCACCAACAATTTCTGCTGGTGAGACTTTTTAATTTCAGTTAATTTTGAAATTCGTGTTCGATCGTTAGGTCTGACGCGGGAATCTTGTTGGAGGCAATCAGCGGGGAGGCCGCGCCGATGCACAGCAGGGTCAGGTGGTGCATGGCCCGCGACGCAATCGTGTAGAGCGTCCCGGTCAGCTGCTCATCGGGATAGTTCTCCGCGGACACGTTGTAGGCGATGACACTGTCGAACTCGAGGCCCTTGGCCAGGTAGATTGGCAGGACGACGATGCCCTTTGGCAGGGAACGGTCGGTGTCTGTCAGCCGCGTGATGTCGAAGTCGCGGTGAAGCTCCTGGTAAACGTACTTGGCTTCCGACGTGCTCTTGGTCAAAATGGCCACGGTGCCGTTGGTCGCGAGCTCTAATTTCAGCTCGTGGGCCAATGCCTTGAAGGCCGCCGCGGCATCGTAACGAATGATCACCTTCGGCAGGTCGCCCGGCCGGTTGAAGGCTTCAATCTGATCACCATCGGGCAGGAGCGCCTTGGCAAACGTGGTGATGGGTAGCGTTGAGCGGTAGGACCGCCGCAACGTGATCAGCCGAGACCGTTTGACGTTCAACGCGGCGTCTAACTTTTTCAAAATGGCTTCCGGTGCTTCCACGGCCTTGAACAGGGCCTGTTCGCTGTCGCCCAACAGGGTGAGCTTGGCCCGCGGGAAGGCGTGTTGCAGGTAAATCAGTTGGGCCATCGAATAATCCTGCATCTCATCGACAAACAGGTGTTGCATCCGGTGGTTGGCCCCGCCACCCGCGAGAATGTCCCGCAGGTAGAGCAACGGTGCCGCATCGGTCAGCGCCAGCCGGTGAAATTCGATGTCGTGTTGGTAGGCATCGACGACCGTTTGCCAGTCGGCAGCGGAAACGTCATCCGGTAGCGGGCATTGCTCCAGAAACGCCGTGTACTGGCTGTAGGCGTCCAAGAAGTAGCCGTTGTAAATGGCATCGTCGACCGACCGCAAGCGCCGCCGAACAATTTGACGGGCAATGAAGTCAATTTCATCGTCCAACTGTTCGAATTGGCCGAGGTGTTTTTCACCCAACAGATTGTGGTAATCTTCATCGCTGAGCTGGTCGATGGTATCGCGGACCCAGTCCTCCTTGGCCTCATCGGCAATGCGGTGCTTGAGCCGCTTTTCCAGGGCGTTCTTCGTCCGGAGTAGGCGGTCGGCCGGCGCCGTGGCGTCTGGAAATTGGCTGTAGATATCGCGAATTTCTTCCTTACTGAAGAAGACGCGACTCTTGAAGCGAATGTCCGTGAATTTCAAATCAGCCGGGGAACACTGGTAACAGTAGTCCTTGACCGCCGTCATCATGGCCGCGCTCTCCCGGAAATTGCGCAGGGGCAGATTGACCGGTTTTTCCTGATCGGCCTCATAGCGTTCAAATTGTGTTTGTACATTGAGCCCCTGGAACCGTTGCGTCAGGAACTCTGCCAACGTGACCTGCCGCATGTTCCGCTCACCCAGGCTGGGGAGTACGTCGCTGATGTAGTGACTGAACAGGCGGTTAGGCGAGAACAGCACAATCTGGTCGGCCTCTAAGTCGCGCCGACTGTGGTACAGCAGAAAGGCGATTCGCTGTAAAATGGCGGACGTCTTGCCGGACCCCGCCACCCCTTGGACCACCAGGAGGTCACTCTTGGTATCGCGGATGATGTCGTTTTGTTCCCGCTGAATGGTCGCGACGATGTTTTGCATGGTGGCGTCGTTTTGCTCGCCCAAGGCATGCTGGAGCATCTCGTCACCCACGGTCTCGTTGGTGTCAAACATGCTCTCGATTTGACCATTTTGAATCAAAAATTGCCGTTTCTTTAAGAGGTCGGTCTGTTGGTCGCCGGCTGGCGTGCTGTAGGCGACCTTCCCCAACACCCCGTTGTAGTAGATACTGGAAATGGGCGCGCGCCAGTCGTAGACCAGAAAGTTCTGGTCATCGTCGACGAATGAGGCGGTCCCAATGTAGAGGGATTCGGACTGCGTTTCGCCCGGATCCTGGATGTCAATGCGACCAAAGTAAGGGGACTTCTGGAGTTCCTTAAAGGTATCCAATTGGTCTTGAATAATGTTTTGGTTTTCAGTCAGCCGGGAGACCAGCGCCCGTTGTTGTTGCAGTTCAGCACTGGTTTCGATTCGGTCATCGACTTCAAACCAGTTGACCGAGGTGTTTTCACTATAATTCTGCAGGACGTTGCGCAATTCTTGGTGCGCGGCGTTGTAATCGGCATCGGTCTTCGCGATGCGCTTACCAATTTCATTTGCCACGCGGTCGACGCGCTGTTGTTCCTGTGCTTCTTCGCTGGTGGTCAAACTGACCGCCTCCTTTTGCTAGGCTAAAGTGCCTAACAAGTTTAGTCATATTCCCCGGCCGTGTCAATCAATCCCCCTTCGATTGTCGCCATTTTTCTTTTGGCCTTTGGTTTCGCCTCCGGGCGGGGCTAAATAGACCGTGACGCTGTGGGCGGACGACCGGAGCCAAAGGGCGGTCTCCAGTCTTGCTTTGAGCCTCAAAAGGCGAGTCTCAAAGTCACCAATTCTCTAAGTGGCCCAGCCCGCCACTAAGAGAATTCCCACGGCTGAGTCTATTTAGCCCCGCCCTGCGGCTGACGGTGGCGAAGGTTGGCGACATCGGAGTGGGATTTGGCTGATACTTTGTTCTCCTCCAGGTGGACGTGTTTGGAAGGATGTCCCGAGCCTAGGGAGCGGTCTCGGGACTTGCTTTGAGCCTCAAAGGTCGAGTCTCAAAGTCACCATTTCCTGAGGTTCCCTCAGGAAATCCCGCGGCTGAGCCTATTTTGAACCACCCTGCAGGGCTGACGGTGGTGGAGGTTGGCGGCAATCGGAGTGGAATTGGGCTGACGCTTTATCTTTTTTCGGCTGACAGTGGGGGGTGTGGGCGGACGACCGGAGCCAAAGGGCGGTCTCCGGTCTTGCTTTGAGCCTCAAGAAGCGAGTCTCAAAGTCACCAATTCTCTAAGTGGCTAAGCCCGCCACTAAGAGAATTCCCACGGCTGAGTCTATTTAGCCCCGCCCTGCGGCTGACGGTGGCGGAGATTGGCGACAATCGGAGTGGGATTCGCTGACACTTTTTTTTTCGTGTGGGTGTGGTGGGGAACGGTCTCGGGACTTGCTTTGAGCCTCAAAAGGCGAGTCTCAAAGTCACCATTTCTTGAGGGCACCTCAGGAAAGTCCCGCGGCTGAGCCTATTTTGAACCACCCTGCAGGGCTGACGGTGGCGGGGGATGGCGATAATCGGAGTGGGATTGGGCTGACACTTTGTGTTTTTGCAATTTATTTACTGGCTTGTCAATTTCCTAGATTATAAGTTATCCTTACTATGTAAGCGCTTTTATGATACGATTATCTTGTTCCATTAGTTTTACATTTTGTGGTACATAAGCATTGTTGTCGTTTCTCTGAGATTGGAAAGGATGATTTGAATGCAAGGCTGGCAATTTACGAAGACGCATGAACCCCTGCAATTGGTTGAGGTCGCTGATCCTGTTGCGGCGGCTGGGCAAGTTGTGATTGACATTAAGGCTTCTGGGTTGTGTCATACTGACGTGACCATCATTGATGACCCCGGGTGGATGGATTTGATTCAGCCACCAGTTATTTTGGGTCACGAGTGTGCGGGTGTGATTGCATCCGTTGGCACGGGTGTGACTAAATTTAAACCAGGTGACCGGGTTGGGGTTTGCCCCATTGATCCGGACACGCAAGTCTCAATCGGCGGGGTCGTTGACGGGGCTTACGCCAACAAACTTGTTGTTCCGCAAACCGAGCTGATTCCGTTACCCGACAATGTGTCCTTTATCGATGGTGCCGCGGCAACTGATGCCGGCATGACGTCTCACCGGGCTATCTTTGGTGTCGGTGGTGCGAAGGCGGGGATGAAGGTTGGTATCGTTGGCATTGGTGGCATCGGTGACTTCGGTGCCCAGCTCGCGATTGCGGCGGGTTGTGACGTCTATGCTGCTGACCCGAAGCCAGCCGCTAAGAAGATGGCTGAAGCGATGGGCTGCAAGGGCATCTTCAACGATGTTAGCGAAATGAAAGATATCGCCCCAGACCTCATCGTTGACTTCGCAGGTTTTGACAGCACCACGAGCCACGCCTTATCCGTTGTCGCACCCGGTGGCAAAGTCGTCGTGGTAGGGATGGGGATTCTCCATTCAACCATCAGCACCTGGGACCTGATTATGAAACGCGCTCAGGTCGTTGGCAGCATGGGCGGTGACAGCTCAGACATTGCGTTTTGCTACGACGCGCTGTCCAAAGGCCAGGTCAAGCCAACGTTGTCGACCATCGACTTCAGTAAAATTGATGAGGGGCTGGAAACATTGCGTCAAGGTGGCGTGACCGGTCGGCTGATTGCCACGCAAGACTAGCTAATTTTAAATTTGAAATCATCATCGGCGGGTAAATGCTGGTGGTGATTTTTAGGTTATCAGGAATTATTTGGGCGTGTAAGCCGGGACAAACAATTCACGTGAGTTACCCCAAACTGGGACGCAACCGCCAACGCTTTCAGTATAAAAATCTTTGTGGAAGTTACCAGTTTACTTTACCCGAAAAAACCTCTAAAATAAGGAAATAGAACTTGATAAAAGTAGGCCAATATTAGAGAAAAACCGCTCGTGCTGAAACGGTTTTACGGCCCAAATGGGTCAAGCAAGTTTCATTTAATCGATAATTAATTATCGCGGTGTCGCCGTTATTGACGAGAGTGGTGGTCCCAACGACCACAAATTAGGTGGTACCGCGCACGAGCGTCCTATTGGCAATTGGCCAGTAGGGCGCTTTTTCAGAAAGGAAGAACAAAATGAGTAAAAAACACGTTATTTTAACTGGAGACCGACCAACAGGTAAGCTACATATTGGGCATTACGTGGGGTCATTGAAGAACCGGGTCGCTTTGCAAAACACCGGTGATTACGACACTTATATCATGATTGCGGACATGCAGGCCCTGACCGACAACGCCCGGGATCCCGAAAAGATTCGCCACAGCCTGTTACAAGTTGCTTTGGACTACCTGGCCGTGGGTATCGACCCTGCCAAGTCCACGATTCTGGTACAATCCCAGATTCCTGCTTTGAATGAACTGACCATGGCGTACTTGAACCTGGTTTCCGTTTCCCGCTTGAACCGGAACCCAACCGTTAAGAGTGAAATTAAACAGAAGGCCTTTGGTGAAAGTGTGCCGGCTGGTTTCTTCATCTACCCAGTTAGCCAAGCCGCTGATATCACGGCGTTCAAGGCCGATACGGTCCCTGTTGGGGAAGACCAAGAACCTATGTTGGAACAAACCCGCGAAATTGTGCGGAGCTTCAACAATATCTACCAACAAGAGATTCTGGTCGAACCTGAAGGCTACTTCCCACCTAAGGGCCAAGGCCGGATCCCTGGCTTGGACGGCAACGCCAAGATGAGTAAGTCCCTCGACAACGCCATTTACCTGGGCGACAGCGCCGACGAAATTCAAAAGAAAATCATGTCCATGTACACGGACCCAGAACACATTCACATCGAAGATCCTGGCCATATCGAAGGCAACACCGTGTTCACTTACCTCGACATTTTTGCCGACGACCATGAACACGTTGAAGAATTAAAGGCCCAATACCAACACGGTGGCCTGGGAGACGTGAAGATCAAGCGGTACCTGAACGAAGTCTTACAAGCCAAATTACAACCAATTCGCGAACGCCGTGAAGCCTTCGCAGCTGATGAGGGCGCCGTTTACGACATCCTCAAGCAGGGGAGCGAAAAGGCTAACCAAGTCGCCGCTCAGACCTTACGTGAAGTTCGGCACGCGATTGGCATCGACTACTTCGGTTAGATTGAAACGGGGGATGAACAATGCAAAACTTAGCCATTGTTGATTTGGGCTCTAACTCGGTCCGAATGGCCGTTAATGAACTGCATGACGACGGTACGTACCGCGAAGTCAACCGCATCAAGGCTGACAGCCGTTTGTCAGAGGGGATGGGTCCCGAAAAGATCCTCCAACCGAAGGCGATGGACCGCACGATTGCGGCGTTGAAGTCGTTTCGACCGTACTATGAGCAATTACCCCATTTAATTGTTAGGGGAATTGCGACGGCGGCCGTACGCCAAGCCCGCAACCGCGACGAATTTTTAAAACGCGTCGCAGCGGCCACGAACATTGAATTAGAAGTGTTGTCCGGGGATCAGGAAGCCTACTACGACTACCTGGGCGCGGTCAACCGGTTAAAAATTAAGGATTGTCTGTTGCTGGATACCGGTGGGGCCAGCTGTGAACTGGTTCACGTCAAGGATGGCCGCGATGCCAACCTGATTAGCGTGCCGTTTGGTGCGGTTAACCTGTCGGAACAATTCCGGCTCGATGACCGGGTTACGGCAGTAGATTTGTTCTCCGCCCAGGTTTTCCTCCGGGAACGCCTCCAGGATATTTGGTGGCTCAATGATGCCAAACACCTGCCACTGGTGCTCCTGGGTGGTGCCAACCGGACACTAGCCCGGATGAACCGTCAGCAGCAGAAGATTTTGCACGTCGAAAACATTCACGGGTATCGACTCACTACGGGTCAAGTCATGAAGACGTTTGAACGGTTACTGCGGGTACCTTTGCGGGAACGCAAGCGCATTTCTGGCCTAGAGACGGAGCGGGCTGATATTATTATCGGGGGGATGTTGCCTCTGGTCACGCTACTTCAAATGCTGGATTCCGACCGGGTCATTTTCTCTGAAAGTGGCGTCCGGGAAGGCATCATCTCCGAGTACCTGAGTCAACGTTAGGAGGGACATCAATGAGCCAACCACCATTTTACCGGCTACCCTATGAGGCGCGCCGGGACCAAATTGCCAGCCAAAGCCATTTGACGGTCGATCAGTTAGTTGAGCTGACCGCCCACCGGCAGGCGACCGACGAGAATTTAATTGAAAATTATCTCACGACGTACGGCCTGCCCGAGGGGGTGGCCGTGAACCTGACCGTCGATGGCCGACCGGTGACGGTGCCGATGGTGACCGAGGAACCCTCAGTCATCGCAGCAGCTAGCAATGGTGGCCGGCTATTGGCCAGTCCAACGGGGATTGAGACCCAGGTTACCCAGCGAGAATTGATGGGGCAAATCGTTTTCAGTCACGTCATTGATCCCCGTGATTTAGTGAAATGGTTGACGGCTAACCGTAAGCGACTTCTTAACGTTGCCGATGCGGCCCACCCCAGCCTGATTACCCACGGCGGTGGTGCCAGCAGTCTGCGGATTCGCCAGCTGCCGCCCGATTGGGTGTTGCTGGATGTCTTCATTGACGTGGGCGAGGCCATGGGCGCCAATTTGGTCAATACCATGACGGAAGCCGTGGCGGCGGACATCAAGGCCCACCGCGACGAGGATATTTTAATGAGTATTCTCAGTAATTACGCGACGCATAGCCTGGTGACCGCGACCTGTGAGGTGCCAGTCAACCAACTGAAAACGTCCACGATTGCCGGGGCCGCGGTGGCCCAACGCATCGTGGAGGCCAGTGACCTGGCTCAGGTCGATCCGTACCGTGCGGTGACCCACAACAAGGGCATTATGAATGGCATCGATGCCGTCGTCCTGGCTATGGGCAACGACTGGCGGGCCGTTGAGAGTGGCGTTCATGCCTATGCTAGCCGTAATGGCCAGTATCAGGGCCTCAGCCAGTGGTCAATCGTTGATGGGCACCTACGTGGCGAGCTGACGTTACCCTTAGCCTTGGGTTTTGTGGGTGGCGCAACGCGCGTGTTGCCGCTGGTCAAGGTGAACCAACAGATTGCGCACGTGACGAGTGCTCGTGAACTCATGGGCATCACCGCGGCAGTCGGACTCGCCCAGAACGTGGCGGCATTGCGGGCCTTAGTGACCGATGGCATTCAACGCGGTCACATGTCCTTGCAACGCAAGTCGTTGGCGCTATCCGTTGGGGCGACCCCCGCGGAACTGCCAGAGGTGATGCACCGTTTAGCGACCATCACCCAGCCAACCATGGCGCAGGCCCAAGCGGCCCTAACCGCCGTCCGTCAAGCAAATTTAAAGGAATAGGTGAAAACAAACAGTATGCAAGCAAAAGATGTCAAATTAAATAAAGAGGTTCAAAGCCTGTTAGATCAAGTTAATGCTATCTATCCAGGTAAGGTTGAAGTCCAATTTATTGGGAAACTGCAAGCCGGTTTCGTCCGACATGACCAGGCCCAACAGATGCAAATGGGCAAGGATATTGCCATTCAAGTAGCCGATTTGACCGCGCCAAACTACACGGCCTCGCACGAACTGCTCCATTTGTTAATGATTCTATCCGGGTTCCCACAGGTCTTCTTCTCCCTGACGACCGGCCAACCCCAACTCGACGAACAACTGATGATCATGGGCACCGAGCTGTATGATATCGTCAGTCATGAAGTCGTGGTCAGTGAACAACGCAAGCACCATTTAATCGACGACAACATCAAGGATTTATACTTGAAAGGGGTCACGGCAACCATTAAGCCAGAACCCAATCCGGTTGACGATGAAATGACGCTACGGACGCTGACCTTACTGGATGCGTTGGTCTTCTTCGGGACCGACGACCAAGACTTGATGGCACAGTTCACCAAGGACTATCCAATCAGTTTCGCCGCCGCTCAGAAGCTGTACAAAGTTATCACGGAAAAGCCAGTCGACTCACCATTTAGCCTGCGCCGGAACGTGGTCAAACTGTTCAAGGCCTTTGATGCCCAACTGGAAGCCTGGAACTTACCAGCCCTGCACAACACTGAGTTCACAACGTTGACCAGTGTCTTGTCCAAGCGACAATTAAGTTTACAGGTCAAGCAGATCTTTGAGCTGTACCACTCAGACATGCACGAAAAGACCACGCAACGCCGCGGCTACGTCGGCTTCAATCACGCCGACGAGCAAAACGCGTTCGTGCTCCCAGCACCAGCGCCCAAGGACGATACGCCAGAGTACTTCACGAAGATTTACAGCATGACGGTCGAAGAGCTCTTCAAGCAGCTCAAGATGCCATACATCTTGCGGTAGCTAGACGTGCGTCAGGGTTCGCCTTACCGGGCGGTTAAAGTAGGCCGGAACGCGGTGGGCAGGACGTCTCAAGCCAAGAAGCGGTCTTGAGACTCGCTTTGAGCCGCAAAGTCCGCGTCTCAAAGTCGCCATTTTCTAAGAAAATCACTTAGAAAATCCCACGGCTGAGCCTATTTTAACCGCCCTCACGGCTGACACTGGCGTATCCCGCGACAGTATAGGATGAGACTTGTTAGGCTTGTCAGACTGAATGATGATACGGTCATTCATCGAATTGGCAGGATATATTTTAAACTTTACGAAAAGAATCCGCGACAAGCAGATGAAACCGGCATACAATGAGGGCGAAATCTGTTTATGGTTCGATTGTTTTCGGGCGAGTGTTAGTCATTGTGGCATCAAGAGTGTTGGATGAGATATGCACACTGTGCTTGACATAAGTACAGTTGTAATCAGATCAACGAACTGAAGTAACGTTAACTTAGATGGACCATGTCAGTGACCAGAGGTGGGCCAAGGCGACCAGCTGTGTCGGTGGTCTTGGCTGGAGTTCTTTTCCAGCCTAGAGCACGGGACGACCTGAGAGACTGGTGGTTTTCCAGGCTTTCAGGCGAGGTGAAGGACCGCTTCTCAGGCCGGAACCGTGCCCCACAGCAGGGCACCTTGAGCCCACCGCCGGGAACGGCACAGATCCATCTAAGTTAAGGATTAAGAAGGGATGATGGGGATGGAAGCGAGCTTGCAAGCAACCTTTGATGACGCCAAATACATCGTGTTTCTAACCGGTGCAGGCGTCTCGACGCCGTCGGGAATTCCAGATTACAGGTCGAAAAACGGCCTGTATACGGGACACCGCAACGCCGAGTATTACCTGAGTCACGCCTGCCTGGTACAGGAGCCAGAGGTCTTTTATGATTATGTGAAACAAAACCTGTACTACCCAGACGCCAAACCCAACGTCATTCATGAAAAACAGGCGGCCTTGACCCAACAGGACCGGGCGATGGTCATCACACAAAATATTGATAACCTGTACAACGTGGCGCACACTAAGCATTTGGTGGAATTTCACGGCAACATGTATCAGGTTCACTGTCAGCTCTGCGGGGCGAAGGTCGACTGGCAAGATTACTTGCAGGACCCGCACCACGACGCTGACGGCGGCTGGTTACGACCCGACGTCGTGCTTTACGACGAGGGCCTCAACGAGCTGAATATTCAGCGGTCAGTTGCCGCGATGGGCCAAGCCGATTTGGTCGTGATTGTCGGGACCTCCATGCGGGTTTATCCGTTTGCCGGGCTCCTAGATTACCGCAATCAGCAGGCCAAGGTGGTCGTGGTCAACCAAGAGCGCTTGGATTTGGGCTTTGACTACACGATGGTTCAGGCGGACGCTACTGAGTTCTTCAACGAACTCCAAGTTCGGGGGTAAGCCGATGACGCATCAAGAAGTAATCCATCAACTACACGGGCTGGTGAGGCGTTTGCGTTGGTTAAACGTGCTCCAGCTGATTCCAGATACCCTGGTCATCTATGGGATTCTCCAGTTGGCCTTTAGCGGGCAAATCGTGACGCTGTTTGAGGCGAGTTTTTCTCGTAACCAAGCGGTTCTCGTGACGGTGCTCTTTGCGCTGATTGACCTCTGTGTGACCGGGATTCGTTACAACGACCGGATTGCCGGCAAGCGCCTGATCAGTCAGCTGAGCGGTCGCCTGACGACCCCTGAAGCCGAATTGATTAAGAAGTTTGAACGTTTTAAGTAAGGAGTGGTTTGGCATGATTACCATTGGGTTGACCACCTGGACGGAGCATCCGGCGTTAATTGGCGGCGATACGCGGCCCGTCACGTTACCGGAGTATGCGGGGCATTTCCCCGTCGTTGAGCTGGATACGCCGTTCTACGGGATTCCTCGCCAGAGCACGATTGAGAAGTGGCAAGCAGCCGTGCCGGATGGGTTTCAATACATTTTGAAGGCCAATCAGGTGATGACCCGGCACGACCGGGATGAAACGTTGCCTGAGACCGAGCGGAACCTGGCCTTTGATCAGTTTCGCACGGCAATCCAGCCGCTGGTCACGCACCAGAAATTATTAACGGTGCTCTTTCAGTTTCCACCGTTCTTCAACCGGACGACGGCGAACATTGAATACTTGCGGCAGGTCCGCGTGTTGATGGGTAACTTACCCGTTGCCGTGGAGTTCCGGAGTCCGAGTTGGTTTGCGACGCCCGAGATGCGTGCAGACGTGTTGGCCTATCTACAGTCGCTGCGGTTCACCAATGTGACGACCGATGAGCCCCACAACTTAAACGATGGCATTCCCTTGGATGAGACCGTGACGACGCCTGACCTGGCAATGGTTCGGCTTCACGGGCGTAACGCCGAGGGCTGGTTCAATCAGGGCCAGAATTGGCGGAAGACCCGCACCCTCTACCACTATTCGGAAGAGGAGTTACAGGATTTTGCGGCCATGGTCAAGCGGCTAGACCAGCAGGCTAAAAACGTCTGTGTGATCTTTAACAACAACGCGGGTCGTGACGCCGCGCCCAATGCCCAGCGACTCCAAGAAATCTTGGACCTGTACTGGCAAAATTTGGCGCCGCAACAACTGGACCTATTTTAACTGAACAAATGAAATGAGGGGGTACGCAGCTGAGTGAATCGGTTGGGTACTTTTGTCTTTTTCAATAGCTAGTTTCACCACAAAATCCTGGGTTAGCGCTATGGCTAAACCGGGGTTTATGCTATACTTGATTAGAATTTATCATGAATTTTAACCCGATAATAACGGAATAATTTAGAGCGAGGGAAGGCTTTTATTTTATGGCAGACAAACCAAGTTTTTACATTACAACACCGATCTACTACCCATCTGGGCGGTTACATATCGGGAACTCTTACACCACGATTGCTTGTGACACGGTTGCGCGTTACAAGCGTAGCAACGGTTATGACGTTTTCTTCTTGACGGGGACCGACGAACATGGTCTGAAGATCGAAGACAAGGCCCAATCACAAGGCCAAACGCCACAAGAATACGTGGATGGTATGGCGAAGGGCATCAAGGAACTCTGGAAGACGTTGGAAATTTCTAACGACAAATTTATCCGGACGACCGACAAGGAACATGTTGCCGCCGTTCAGGAAGTTTTCGAACGCCTGTTGAAGCAGGGCGACATTTACCTGGGTGAATACGAAGGTTGGTACTCCGAGGATGACGAAGAATACTTTACCGAAACGCAACTCGCCGAAGTCTACCATGATGATAATGGCAAGGTTATCGGTGGGAAGGCGCCTTCTGGTCACGAAGTTTCCCTGGTTAAGGAACAATCGTACTTCTTCAAGATGAGCAAGTACGCCGACTGGCTGTTAGACTTCTACCACAGCCATCCCCACTTCATCCAACCAGAATCTCGGATGACCGAAATGATCAACAACTTCATCAAGCCAGGCCTGGAAGACCTCGCCGTTTCCCGGACGACCTTCACCTGGGGTGTGCCGGTCAAGAGCAATCCCAAGCACGTGGTTTACGTGTGGATCGATGCCTTGCTCAACTATATCACCGCTTTAGGCTACGCCAGCGATGACGAAGGCCTTTTCAAGAAGTTCTGGCCTGCCAACGTGCAAATGGTGGGTAAGGAAATTGTTCGGTTCCACTCCATTTACTGGCCAATCGTGCTGCACGCCTTGGGCATCGAAGCCCCAGACGAATTGTTTGCGCACGGCTGGTTATTGATGAAGGACGGCAAGATGTCCAAGTCTAAGGGGAACGTCATTTACCCTGAAACTCTGGTTGACCGTTACGGCTTGGATGCGCTGCGGTACTACCTGATGCGCGCGATGCCTTACGGAAACGACGGGACCTTTACGCCCGAAGACTTTGTGGATCGCTTGAACTATGATTTGGCTAATGATCTGGGGAACCTGTTGAACCGGACCGTTGCCATGATCAACAAGTACGAAGACGGCAAGCTGCCTGAATTCAAGGCGGGTGTGACGGCCTTTGATAACGACCTCGAAGCCACGGCTGAAACGGTTATCGCCAACTACCATGACTTAATGGACAAGATGCACTTCGCCGATGCCCTGGCTGAAATCTGGAAACTGGTTTCCCGGAGCAACAAGTACATTGACGAAACGGAACCTTGGAACTTAGCCAAGGACGACAGCAAGGCTGATGACTTAGCCGCTGTCATGGCCCACTTAGCTGCCAGCTTACGGGTCATTGCCACGCTGATCAGCCCAGTCATGACCCATGCGCCAAAGGAAATCTTTGCCCAATTAGGCTTAGACCCAGCCACGCTGACCATGACCGACCTCAAGTTGGCCGACTTACCAGCTGGTAAGCAGGTCGTTGCCAAGGGGACCCCTATTTTCCCTCGGATCGACGTGCAAGAAGAAGTTGACTTCATCCAAGGTCAAATGACTAAGTCTGAAAAGACTAAGGGTCGTGCCGCTATGGCAGCGAAGGCTCAAGCCCAACAAGAAGCGGCTAAGGCCGACGTTGCTGAAGACCTGACGCTGAACAAGCCAGAGATTCGCTTCGATAAATTTGAAAAGATTGAACTGCGGGTCGCTGAAATCAAAGCCGTCGACCACATTAAAGGGGCCGACAAGCTACTGAAGTTCCAACTGGATGCTGGGGACCAAGGTAACCGCCAGATCTTATCTGGGATTGCCGAATGGTATCCAGAACCGCAAGAATTAGTGGGTAAGAAGGTCGTTATTGTGGCCAACTTGAAGCCACGGAAGATGCGTGGGGAAGTCAGTCAGGGGATGTTGTTGTCCGCTGAGCATGACGGTCAAGTCGAGTTATTGACATTACCAAGCACCATGGTCAACGGTTCCGACGTCAGCTAGGGGTTTAACCCTCTGGCCACGCCTCCGGGCTGGTGAAAATGGGCCGTGGCGCTGTGGGCGCGCGCCTGAAGCCTGAGAAGCGGTCTTCAGACTTACTTTGAGCCGAAGTTCACGTCTCAAAGATAGCAGTTGCCTAAGCGGTAAACCGCTAAGGCAACTCCCACGGCTGAGCCCATTTTCACCAGCCCTGCGGCTGACGTGGTGTTAACCCGTAGCTCACTGACGTAGATGTTGACAATGACACATGGTGTTGTCAGCACGCCACGTGTAACCTGTGGGCGCTAGGTGTTACGGATTAATTCTTTACTGTGAATCAGCCTAAGAAGCGGGTCCCATGGGCTAAGCTGAGCAGATCACTCAGCTAAGGCCATCGACACAGCTGGTCACTTTGGCCCGCCTCTGGTCACTAATATTGACTGCGTGGCCCATTCTCACCAGCCCTGCGGCTGACATGGTGTTAACCCGTAGCTCACTGACGTCGTGTTAAATGGTACATGGTACTGTCAGCATGCCGCAGGTAGTTTGTGGGTTAGCGTTATAGCATAGTTAGGGCATACAATAAGTCACACGAACAAAATAAAACCATAACCAAAACGTGGGCGGCGGATCGATGAGACGCCGGCTGCGTTTTGTTCGTTTATTAAATCAAACTAGGGTAAAGGAGAATGACGATGAAAATCTTTGATTCGCATACACATTTGAACAGCGAAGAGTTCCTCGATGATGTGCCTGGATTCTTGAAGCGGGCCGCCGATTTGGGTGTGGTCAAGATGACCAATATCGGGTCGAATACGCAGTTGAACGCCGATGCCATCAAGTTGGCTCACCAGTACCCACAGCTGTACGCCGCCGTTGGTTGGCACCCTGAAGATTCCAAGAACTACGATGCCGCGGCTGAGAAGTTGCTGGAAGAACAGCTTGCCGATGACCGGGTCGTTGCGCTGGGTGAAATTGGGTTGGACTATCACTGGGACACGTCGCCACGTGATGTGCAGCGGAAGGTCTTTGCCCGGCAGATTGCGATTGCCAAGGAAGTGGGCAAGCCGATCGCCGTGCATAACCGGGATGCCTTTGAAGACACCTACCAAATTATCAAGGACGCTGACATCAGCGAAATTGGGGGCGTCATGCACAGTTTTAACGGTGACCCCGAATGGCTGAAGAAGTTCCTTGACTTGGGCATGCACATCTCGTATTCTGGCGTTGCTAGTTTCAAGAACGCCCACGAGGTCCACGACGCTGTTCGCGCGACGCCACTGGACGTCATGATGGTCGAGACCGACGCACCTTACCTGACGCCGGAGCCTCACCGTGGCGAGCAGAACGAGCCTGGCTTCACCCGCTACACGGTGGAAGCCATTGCTAAGGAACGCGAGACCACGCCGGAAGAAATTGCGGCCGCCACGTTTAAGAACGCAGAGGAGTTTTACAAAATTAATGAAAAAGATTAAAGAGGTCCTCGTCGTTGAGGGCAAAGATGATACCAAACAAATCAACCGCGCAGTCAACGCCGATACCATTGAGACCCGCGGCTCCGCGATTGATGAGGACACGTTAGCCTTGATTCAGAAATTAGCGGATCAACGCGGCATTATTATTTTCACCGACCCAGACTTTTCTGGGGAAAAGATTCGCAAGATTGTGGCCGAGGCGGTACCCAATGCTAAGCATGCTTTCTTACCCAAGAATGAAGGGCGTCCGGACAAGGCCGGTGGCTCGTTAGGGGTGGAGCACGCCAGTCCCGAAGCTATTCGGGCGGCACTGGACCACGTTTACACGGAAACGACCGCTGCGCCAACCCTGATCACCCACGAAGACTTGATGGCCGCTGGCCTGATTGGTGGCGCGGGCGCCAAGGAACGTCGGGAACAGCTGGGCGAGCTTTTACAAATTGGCTACGTGAACGGGAAGCAGCTTGAGAAACGACTGCGGATGTTTGGGATTCAGCCGGCTGATTTTGCGGCCGCCCTCAAGCAGGTGCGCGCAAAGGAGGATAAATAATGATGAATGAAGTACCCGAAATTGGTTCACCAGCACGGACAAAGGCGATTCTGAACCGGTACCATCTGGTGGCGAAGAAGAGTCTGGGGCAGAACTTCCTGTCCGACCTCAACATCTTGCGGAATATTGTGGCCGCTGGGGATGTCAATGAGCAAGACAACGTGATTGAAATTGGCCCTGGGATTGGTGCCCTGACGGAACAAATCGCCAAGCGAGCTCACAAGGTCGTGGCCTTTGAAATCGACGAAAACCTGTTGCCAGTCCTGGATGAAACGCTGATGGATTACGACAACGTCAAGGTCATCAACCAGGATATCCTGAAGGCCAACCTGCCCGAGGTCGTGGCGGCTGAATTTGAACCGGGTCATCCATTGAAGTTGGTTGCCAACCTGCCGTACTACATCACGACGCCCATCCTGATGGGGGTTCTCCAAAGCACGGTTGATTTCGATGCCATCGTGGTCATGATGCAGGCCGAAGTGGCCGACCGTCTGGTGGCGGAACCAGGGACGAAGGCTTATGGGTCCTTGTCCGTGGTCATGCAGTACCCGGCACACGTCGAGGTCGCCTTCAGCGTGCCGCGCACGGCCTTCATTCCGCAACCGAACGTTGACTCCGCCATCATTCGCTTAACGCCGCGGGAGCCGCTACCAGTTAATCCGTACGAAGACAAAGCCCTGTTTAGTTTTGTTAAGGGATGCTTCGCGCACCGGCGGAAATCTTTGTGGAACAATTTGCAAGGCATCTTCGGCAAGCAACCGGAAGTGCGCGAACGAATTGAAGTTGTCTTAAATCAAACCGGAATTTCGCGTCAGCTACGGCCAGAACGCTTAACGCTAGTGAATTTCATTGAATTGACGAACGCTTTCCACAATGAAGGGCTTATGTAACCCTTACCAACTGTGGATTCTTGCGGTTTGACGGCTGTTGTGGTATAATTTGCAATTTCTGTGAAACGGTGCTATAATTGTTTCACAGAGGTGAAGTGCATGCCAACAAGTTTAGCGAACATTAAGAACAAACTGGACGATCGTATCGGCGAAAAGTTGATGGTGATTGCCCAGGCCGGTCGTAAGAAAACGACAGAGCGGCATGGAATTCTTCGGGAAACCTATCCAGCCGTTTTCGTGGTGGATTTAGACCAAAACGAAAATTCGTTCGAACGGGTTTCATACAGCTATACCGATATTTTAACTAAAAACATCGAAGTTGACTTTGATGAACAATAATTGGGCCAATTAGGCCTTTTTATTTTGTCTAAATTTTTCAGACTGACCTGACCGAAAAGGGTGTGTCAAGGCCGGTAGTGGCGCTTAATCCCGCTAACTACTTGGCTTTTGACACACTCTTTTTATTTTGGCTAAAACCATAGTATAATAGGCTTAATTAGAATTACGAGAACGGTAGGCAACCTACCTAGTAGAATTCAGGTGAGCACATGCAACTGATTGAAAAGGCGCCAGCTAAGATAAACCTCGGGCTCGACACCCCGTACCACCATCAGGATGGGGCGGAGGAGTGGAACATGGTCATGACGTCCGTGGACTTGGCCGACTATGTCGAAATTCAAACGTTAACCAAACACAAACGCATCCGGGTCGCCTCGGATAGCGGTTTTTTACCAAATGATCAGCGGAACCTAGCCTTTCAGGCCGCTCATTTGCTGCAAACAAACTACCACATTGATGAGGGGGTCAATATCCGCATCAAGAAAAATATTCCAGTAGCGGCCGGTTTGGGTGGTGGATCATCGGATGCCGCTGCGGTCCTGCGGGGACTGAATCAGGCCTGGTCGTTGGGGCTGAGCTGGCAGGAACTGGCCGAGCTGGGTCTCCAGATTGACTCGGACGTGCCGTACTGTGTTTACGGACGGACGGCCCACGTCCGCGGGCGGGGCGAGCGCATCACACCGCTGTCGAAGCTACCGGCGGCCTGGGTCGTTTTGGCCAAGCCCAAGGTGAGTGTTTCCACGCCGACGATTCTGCAGCAGATTCGCTACGACAACCTGGAACACCCAGACATTGAGGCGCTGCTGCGAGCTGTCCGGGACCAGGACATCGATGGGATGTGCGCCGTTATGGGCAATGCATTGGAACCGCTCACAGCGCACCGTTACCCCGAGATTACGCAGTTGAAGCAACAGATGATGAAGTTCGGCGCCGATGCCGCGCAAATGAGTGGTACGGGGCCCACGGTCTTTGGCCTGTGTAGCAAGCAGTCACGCGCCCAACGGGTCTTTAACGGCATGAAAGGGTTCTGTCGTGAAGTGTATTTGGTGCGGCCGTTGCCTTAGTTGCTTTAGGGATTAGTTGTTTCTTTTTTAAGTGAATTGATGGTCGTTTAGTACGGGCTATTTTGTTTAGGCCTGGTAACTTGCGTGTGCTATATTGAATGCTAAGGAGGCGAAGCTGGTCATGAAACTTAAAGAAATATATTCATCTGATTTTATCAATCAGTTTGGTGAAAATGCTGATGGCTTTGGTCAATTATTATTGCTTCCCTCTTCTCCGTACATTGATTTAAAAAAAATTGCGGAATTACTGGGTATTAAACTCAATTATGTTCACTTACCAGATAACCATTCTGGGGCATTTGACGAAACTAATCAGACGATTAAAATTAATCAAAATCATCCTGCCACACGCAAGCGATTTACAATCGCCCATGAAATTGGTCATGATGTTTTAGGTCATCATGGGATTTCACTACGTTCAACTGCTCTCGGCTCTTATGAAAGTGTCTTAGAGAAGAGCAATGAGATGGCGGCGAATAACTTCGCAGCGACTTTATTAATGCCAAGAAAGTTATTGGTGAAATTAGTGAAGGAAGCAATTACCCAGTTGGGGTTAGACGATGCTGGGTTAACAAAACAGCAAATTGCTGAAGTGACTAAAATTATTTCTCAAGAATTGGCGGTATCTGAGGAGACAATGACTTATCGTCTTCAGAACGTCAGCATGTTTGTGAAGATGGATGACTATAGAAATATATGATGAGGTTCAGACGCGATTAAAGGATATTCCGCTCTTCACTGAGGCTGAAATTAAAATTGTTGTGAAACCGGATTTACGAGAAAAAGGCGACAGTCAAATTGCGTTAACTAATTTAGCGCAATATAGTGATTTTGATCATTATCATATTGAGAAACTAGTTTATTGCCCGAGTACCGATTCAGATGTTGTTGCATTTGATCAAGTTGCTCAAACTGTTGAAATGATCAATCAGGACCTAGAACATGGAAAAATTGATAACTGGCATATCTTTTACTTGTACAAGGAACTAATTCAAAAGTTAGTTCGGGATAGGAGTGAAGGATATTTTAATTACTTCAGAGGCCAATTTGATGATTGGCCGTTGATCCCCAGCCTATTTCGGGGAAATACCAAAAAGTCCTTCATTAGCTCATACGACAGAATTTATAGTGACATTGCTAAGGAGTACCCTGATATCTTGAGTTATATTCCTTACGACGAAGATCAGGCAGAGGCGCGTGCTGAACAATTAGCGATGCTCCAGCATTACGGTATGCGAACAAGTCTGTTGGATATTACGCAGAATCCATTTATTGCCTTGCAGTTTATGGTTTTGGGATTTGAGACAGCTAAGCACTGGCATTACAGTTCGTTTGACATGTATTGTATTGATGAAGAGAAGCATGCTGAGTCTAATATTTTCGTTGCCGTCGTCAAAAATGACCGTAATAAACGCATTAAAGCTCAGAAGGGAGCCTTTTTTGATTATGATTACTTGAATGACATTCGAGTAACCAATATTCAAAAGATACCGCGACTAAAGATTAGACTAGATTACGACATGAGTGCCATAAGTGATGCGTTACAGAAGCAGCAGACAGAGTTCACAGGTTTGGTAGGATTTTTAAAGGAATCTGAGAAGACAGCTGAGGCTTCAACTGTTGGAATGCAAAATCAACTAGCTGAAAATATTAAGATGATTACGGAAATTCGTGAGAAAAGTCCAGAATTGATTAAAGATAGATTGAGTTATTTGCTGAGTCGAGATATCAGTCATAAGTTACGTGAGTATTTTTATTTGGAAAAGAATCTTTTTCCCGATTTCGATAAGTACATTTCGTATTTGCAACAGCGCAATATTGAACCAACAGAAAGATTAAATCGTTAGGAGCGAAGAGCCATCGATGCAGAGGAGATTTTTCAAGCTATTCAGGATGATCCGGCCAACCAACGCTTTACTCAGCAGGGGATTTTACCCCTCTACCACGTTGAGCCGCAGGCGGAAATCCTCTTGATCAGTCAGGCGCCCAGCCGTCAGGGCCAGGCGTCCATGACCTTCTGGGATGATGCCAGCGGGGACCGGTTACGTGACTGGATGGGGGTCACCAAGGACCAATTTTACAATTCCGGTAAATTGGGCGTGTTGCCCCTGGACTTTTACTATCCGGGCAAGCACGCGCACGGGGGTGACCTGCCGCCACGCAAGGGTTTCGCAGACAAGTGGCACGCACCGCTCCTGGCGTTGATGACCAACGTCAAGCTGACCCTGTTGATCGGGCAGTACGCCCAAAAGTATTACCTCCCCAAGCACGAGAAGACGCTAACGGCAACGGTCGAGCACTACGCGGACTATTTGCCAGAGTTCTTTCCACTGGTCCATCCGTCACCGCTGAATTACGGCTGGATGCATCAGCACCCGTGGTTCGAGGCGTCAGTGGTGCCGGAACTGCAGGTCCGCGTTGGCGAGATTATTTCGTAAAATGGCAAAAGAGGTGTCTGGGAATTTTCCGGATACCTCTTTTTTATAATGAGACGCTAAAAGGTCACACTAGCCAAAACAATCCAAACCAGGATGGCACCGTACAGGAGTCGGTCGCGTTTCGTCAAAGAAATTTGGCGGCGCAGGCGGTCGACCAGGTAAACACCGACAAGCAGGACAAAATCAAAAATCATCACGACGGTCGTTGTAAACGTATTGGGCAGGGCGAACTGGAGAATCATCAGCTTGCTCAGAAGAAACACACCAGCGAGGAGACTGATGAGAACCAGACTATGATGGTATTGCTGTAGTAGACGCATTGTACTCACGTCCCTTTCTTTGCGCGTATCGACTAAAGCTATTGTTAGCTATGCCTATTATGCCGCCGAAGACCAGCGAATGGCTAGTGGGGGCAACGGTCAGTAAAGGACCCCCGCGCAACTAAAAAATCCCCGTACCACTAACGACTCTCGGGTCGCTGGTAGTGCGGGGATTTTTGTTTGAAATTTAACTTAGAGCGTCACAGTGACCGCGTTGCCGGTTAAGGCTGCCTGGGTAACGTGACCATTTTCGTGAACGAGTACGGTGGCTGAACCAGTCAAACCGGTCGTCGTCACAGTCAGTTCGTTGCCATGACGGTCAACGGCGACCTGACCGGCATCCTTCCCTTTTTGATCCACAACAGCAACGGTCGTGGTGCCTTCGTGCATGTCGTAGAGGTGGATGTCGAGATCCTTGGTGAAGTCATAGTCGGCGTGAACGGCCTTAGGATTCCGCAACAGAATCGTGTTGTCGCGGGCCAGGACAGGGAGGTCTAACTCACTGTAGTCCTTGCTGAACCATTTGCCATCGGCGACGTCGTAAACTTCACTGTCGTCAATGATGCTGGTCCACTTGCCGGCTGGCAGGTAGAGGTTGACGTGGCCTTCATGGTTGAAGACGGGGGCAACCAGGATTTGGCTTCCCAACATGTACTGGTTATCCAGGGTGTGGGCGGTGAGGTCTTCGGTAAAGTCGAACCACATTGGCCGCATCAGCGGATTGCCGTAAGCCGTGTTGTGGGCGGCTTGGGTGTACAGGTAAGGCATCAGGGATAGTTTCAGGTTAACGAACTTCCGCGTGTTTTCAACGGCTTCGTCATCGAAATTCCATGGGACCCGGTAAACGTTGCTACCGTGGTAACGGCTGTGAGAAGACAGCAGGCCAAATTGGGTCCACCGCTTGTACAGGTCGGCGGTTGGCGTGTCGGGACCGTCTTCGAACCCACCGATATCGTGGCTCCAGAAGGCAAATCCGGAACTCAGGAAGGACAGCCCACCATGTAAGGTGTCGGCCATGTTCTTGAAGGTCGACAGCGCGTCACCACCCCAGTGAACAGGGAACTTCTGCGAACCAACCGTAGCGGAGCGGGCAAAGACGACCGCTTCATCTTCACCCTTGGCAGCGACAATCGTGTCGTAAACGGCCTGGTTGTATTGCAGGGTGTAGTAGTTGTGTTCGCGCTTGGGATCGGAACCGTCGAAGAAGACCGCATCGTCCACTGGAATTCGTTCACCGAAGTCGGTCTTGAAGCAGTCCACGCCCATGTCGATCAGCGCCTGGAGCTTGCCTTGGTACCATTTAACAGCGGCAGGGTTGGTGAAGTCGACAAAGGCGTTGCCGGCTTGCCAGAGGTCCCATTGCCAGATATTGCCATTTTCGCGTTTGACGAAGTAGCCGTTCTTCTTGCCCTCTTCAAACATCTTCCCCTTTTGGGCGATGTAGGGGTTGATCCAGACACAGACCTTGATGCCGCGGTCATGAATCTTCTTGATCAAGCCTTCAGGGTCGGGGAACTCGTCGCGGTCCCATTCCATGTTGGACCATTCAAAGCCCTTTTGCCAGAAGCAGTCAAAGTGGAAGACGTCCAGTGGAATCTCGTGGTCCTTCATGCCGTCGATGAACTTCATGACGGTTTCTTCACTGTAATCAGTGGTGAAGGAGGTCGTCAGCCAGAGGCCAAATGACCAGGCAGGTGGCAACTGGGTCTTACCAGTTAATTCCGTGTAGCGGTGAAGAATCTCTTGCGGCGTTGGACCGTAGATCACGTAGTACTGTAGAGATTGGCCCTCGGTACTAAATTGAACGCGGTCAACGTTTTCGGAAGTGATTTCAAAGTCGACGGGTTGTGGTTGGTCCACGAAGACCCCGTAGCCGGCATCCGTTAAGTAGAAGGGGATGTTCTTGTAAGATTGTTCGGAGGCCGTCCCACCATCTTGGTTATCGATGCGGACTTCTTGGCCGTTCTTGATGAAGTTACCGAAGCGTTCGCCCAGGCCATAAACCTTGTCGTCCACGCCAACGTTCAGTTGTTCACGCATGTAGTCGATGTTGGTGTCCTTGTCGTGAATCACGCCTTGGGCCTTGTCCAGCGACTGGGTCAATAGGTGATCACCATGTAAGAAGTCTAATTGGAAGGCTTGCTTAAAGGGGATGCGGGCGGTCAGCCCACCCGTGGCAAAGGTCAGCTCGTCGTCACCCGTGGTGATGGCCACGTCCGGATTTTGATTGGCAATATGGTAGGAAGGCCCCTGCGTATCCTGATCGAAGTGGGTCAGCTTCACGCCAATCACGCCTTCAATCGGGGAGGTCAGGTCAATCGTACTCATCCCCAAGTTCAGTTCATCGCCACGTTCATTGATGAATTTGAAGGGGGCGTACAGCGTTAACTGTCGGTCCGTCTGCTTGTAATCGAAAACTTCTCGTGGTGAGTCAATCTGATATTGTGGCCGGTCTAACCAATAGCCATTCGTAAACTTCATGGGTAAACACCTCTTAGATTTTTTAGAAAATTGAATTTCTTAATCGACACCAACAGTGTACGTGGATTTGATTTAAATGTCAACGCTTTCATGAGAAGAATTTGGTTAGTCTGGGAGCGGTGGGACGCCTATAGAGGTAAGAAAAAAGAGCCGCTGAAACGACAACCGGTTGCACTGACCAATTGAAACGAAATGGCTGTGTAGTGCTGAATCGCCACGATAATGGTTCTAGACCAATTAACCGAAATTTTAAAAATTAACTGCTAAACTAGGCCCGGTCTGGCTGGAAACCACTATAGATCACTGCTAATTCGTTCAACCTCTAAAATTGTCGTTAACAACTGAAAGCGGTTACAGTAAACTGTGATTTGAAAATTGAATTTTCTTGAACGTCGACGGTTCAAACGCAAGACAATTGATTCAACCAAATAATGAGGTGTGTACTTATGAGTGAAAATGCTCCTAAAGTCGCGGTTGCCGAGAAGAACATGGTGCCGTGGAACGAACGAATTGCCTATAGCTTTAGTGACTTTGCCTGCAACCTGTCCTTCCAAATGGTCGGGACGTACTTAATGATTTTCTACACGGATACGTTTGGTATCAGTGCCGCTGCAGTGGGGACGTTGTTCCTGGTCGCCCGGATTGTGGATGCCTTTGATGGGCCATTCTGGGGAATCATGATCGACCACACGCATACCAAGTGGGGTAAGAGCCGACCGTACTGGTTATGGTTCTCGATTCCGTTTGCGGTCTTCTGTGTGTTAGTCTTCACCACGCCAAATATGAGTCTGACCGGTAAATTGGTCTGGGCCTACGTGACTTACATTGGGGTCGACGTGCTATACTCAGCCGTTAACATTCCCATTACTTCGATTTTGCCATCATTAACCAGCAATCCCCAAGAACGGGTCACGCTATCCACGATTCGTCAATTCATGGGAACGGCCGGTGCCACCATTATTACCGGGATCACGTTGACCATGGTTGCCTTCTTCGGCCACGGCTCAACCACGAGTGCGCGCGGCTGGTTCATCTGGGCCTTGATTGTCGGAATCATTGTGGTCATCATCTTTGGGTTCGTCTTCAAGAACACGACGGAACGGGTCCAAACCAAGAGTTCTCGGCAATCTATTCCAATTAAGGAATCTCTGAAAGCCTTGAAGCGCAACTGGCCTTGGGCCATCATCATCTTCATTAATTTCATCTACTGGATGGGGATGCAGACGCGGTCTCAAGTGACGGTTTACTTCTTTAAGTACAACATGCACGATGCCAAATTGGCTTCCTTTGTACTGAGTTTACAAATGGTTGCGCTGGTCGCCGTGGTCTTAACGCCATGGACGTCCAAGCTGATCGGTAAGCGGAACACGATGCTCGGTGGGATGATTCTTGCCGTGGTCGGTCAATTACTCTTGAGCCTGGGTGCCACGCATCTGAGTGTCCCAATGATTATCTTCGCCACCATCGTCGGTTACTTGGGAACTGGGTACGTTTCCGGTCTGATTGCCGTGATGTTAGCCGATGCTGTGGACTACGGGGAATGGAAGAACGGCGTCCGCGCCGAAGGAATTGTTACCTCTTTCTCTAGTTTTAGTGCTAAATTAGGTATGGGGATTGGTGGGGTCATCACCGGTTGGATTCTGACCGGGAGTGGCTACGTTGCCAACCATACGCAATCGGCTGCGGCCTTACACGGAATCGAATTGAACTACATTTGGGTTCCTCTGTTGGGCTTCGCACTTTCCGGAATTGCTTTGATGTTCTACCACGTTGATGGCATTGAAAAACAAATGCAAAGTGAGTTAGCAGAAAAGCACGCCCGTGAAAATGCAGAGGACGGCGAATAACTAGATAAAGTGAGTGAACGGCATGATTATTAATAAGGACGTGATGCGTGATCACAACGAACGGTCTGTCCTGCAGACCATCGTGAATCACGGACCGATTTCGCGGTCAGAAATTTCTAAATTGTTGGGGCTAAACAAGGTCTCGGTGTCAGACATCGTGGGCACGTTTAGCGACCGCAAATTAGTTCTGAGTCAGGGTGAAGCCACCTCCAATCAGGGGAGTGGTCGGCGCGCCGAACTGGTGGCCTTTAACGCCACTTACGGCTACATCATCAACTTTAGTATCTCCGGTGAAAAGCTGGAAATGCTGGTGACCCAGCTGGATGGGCGGGCCCTGGAATACAACGAAAGTCCCATTAGTCACCTTGCCGTGAAGGAAATCGTCGCCAAGATGGTCGACATGATTGGCCAATTGCCGAGTTTTAAGGCGGAGAACGGCCTCCAAGCCATCTCCATCGCCATCTTCGGGGTCGTTTATGAAAATGAAATCGTGACGTCGCCCTTCGTGGACTTCGCGGACTTCGACCTGGTCGGCTACTTTAAGCGCCGCTACCACGTGCCCATCATTTTGGAAAACGAGGCCAATCTGGCCGCCGTTTTCGAACAAGACTTCAGTAAGCAGGAATTGCAAAGCATTGTTGCCATCAGTATTCATGAGGGTATCGGTGCCGGCATTCTGGTCAACAAGCAGCTCTACCGGGGAAATTACGGGCGAGCCGGTGAGGTCGGGCACATCATGATTCAGGACACGGGGCGGAAACGCCAGCGCTTAGCCCAGCTGCCAAGCTTTGATGAGGAGTGGTCGGAAACGGCCCTGCTCAAGAAGGCGGCCCAGATCAAGGGCGTTGCACAGATTACCCTGCCGGAGTTGGTCACAGCGGCCAATCAAGATGACCCGGAGATTTCCGGGCTGATTGAGGAGCTGTGCTACCACCTGGCCATCGTAACCAGCGATTTGATTGTCGCCTACGATCCGCAGATGATTTTCTTCAACTCACCGTTGGTTGAACAATTGCCTGAAATTTTAAAGAACATTCAGATGAAATTGAGCTTTATGCCATTGGTCCCGCCACTGGTGATGTCCAAGGATGTGAAGTATGCCACCTTACTGGGTGGGGCTTCCTTGGCGATTCATGAGGTGTTGGCGATGCCCGGCACGCGGCTGATTTTTCACCATTAGCACCAGCAAAGTGGTCCGCAAGCTCATTCTTGGGTTTGCTGGGCCGCTTTTCTTTTTTAGATTGGTTTGGGGATTGGGTTGTGTTTAGTTGCCGCCTGCGGCCTCTGGGTACTCCGCCTTCTGTGGGGCACGCTTGCGGCCTGAGGGGCGGTCCTCCAGCTCGGTTTGAAGCCGGAAGTCCGCCGTCTCCAAACACGTCCCATGCTGTAAGTCCGGGGAAATTCGCCCGAACTAACACCATCGACACAGAAGACTGCGTCCCCAGCTGCCTCCGACTCTTGACGGCGACCCGACCAGTCTCGTTGGTTCGAGGATTTGGGTTGTGGATGACTTGCCGCCTGCGGCCTCTGGGTACTCCGCCTTCTGTGGGGAGCGCTTGCGGCCTGAGGGGCGGTCCTCCAGCTCGGTTTGAAGTCGGAAGCCCGCCGTCTCCAAACACGTCCCATGCTGTAAGCCCGGGAAAGTTCGCCCGGACTAACACCATCGACACAGAAGACTGCGTCCCCAGCTGCCTCCGGCTCTTGATGGTGGCTCGACCCAACTACTGGTTCGGGGCTCAACAAACCAGTCGGGGTGGGTTCTGGATGTGCCGGTTTGGCAGGTGCTTGCGCCTTGAATGGTTTAAATAATTGTGAATCGGTACATCAGATTAGCTAATTAATGTGTCAGTGTGATGAACAGAAATCAAAGCTGTGATGAAAGTGAGGCGTCCATGTGAGTGACCAGAGGCGGGCCAAAATGCCCAGCTGTGTCGGTGGTCTTAACTGAGTGGGCTTCTCAGTTTAGAGCACGGGACGACCTTGGAAACTCGCGATTTTTAGCGAGGTTTCAAGACGAGGCGAAAGCCCGTACCTCAGGCTGAAACCGGCCCCATAGCAGGGCGTTTTGAGACCGCCGCCGGGAACGGATGGTCACACTCAGTTTCACCCTGCCCACCGCGAACCGGTCTCATTTTTCTCGCCCAGTAAGGCGGCAGTAAAAGACAATATAACTATGTAAAAAGTATTATCAAGGAGGAAATTATTTTGACGAAGAAGAGTTTTCCAGCTGGATTCCTATGGGGCGGTGCCGTTGCGGCGCACCAAGTTGAAGGCGCTTACGATGTTGGTGGCAAGGGACTCAGCGTGGCCGATGTCATGACCGCGGCAGGGAACCGCGACGAACGGCGTATCACGGCTGGCGTCCAGGCGGGGGAGTTTTACCCCAACCACGAGGCCGTGGATTTCTACCACCGTTATCCCGAGGACGTGAAGCTGTTTGCCGAAATGGGCTTTAAGAGTTTTCGGACGTCGATTGCCTGGTCGCGGATCTTTCCCCAGGGGGATGAACTGGAACCCAACGAGGAGGGCCTAGCCTTTTACGACCGGCTCTTTGATGAATGCCACAAGTACGGGATCGAACCCGTCGTGACCCTGTCTCATTTTGAAATGCCTTACCATTTGGTAACCGAATACGGTGGCTTCCGGAGCCGCAAGACCATTGCATTTTTCACCCGCTTTGCCCGCGCCGTCTTCACGCGTTACCAAGACAAGGTGACCTACTGGCTGACGTTTAACGAAATCAATAACCAAACGAACTATGACCGGGCCTTTACGCTGTTCACCAACTCAGGGATTCAGGTCCAACCCGGTGAGGACGCCGAGGCGGTGATGTATCAGGCCGCCCACTACGAGGTCGTCGCCAGTTCTTTGGCCGTGCAGATTGGCCACAGCATCAACCCTGATTTTCAAATTGGGGCGATGGTGGCCTTCTCGCCCGTCTATCCGGCCAGCGACAAGCCACGCGACGTCTTCAAGGCTCAACGCGCGATGCAGGCGCGGTTCTGGTTCTCGGACGTGCAGGTCGAGGGGCAGTATCCAACTTGGCTGACGCAGTATTTCCAGAGCAAGCAATTTGACCTCGACATCACGGCGGCCGACTTGGCGAACCTGAAGAAGGGGACGGTCGACTACCTGGGCTTCAGCTACTACATGTCGTTTGCCACGCAGGCCAGTGACCATGAGGACGACCAATTTTCCTATAATGAAGCCACTGATTTGGTGACGAATCAATTTGTGCCGCAATCGGATTGGGGCTGGCAAGTGGATCCACAAGGCCTGCGCTACGCCCTGAACTGGATGAACGACCGCTACCACCTGCCACTCTTTGTCGTGGAAAATGGGATTGGCGCCATCGATGAGCTGACCGCCGACCACCAGGTGCACGACCAGTACCGCATTGATTACCTGCATGACCACATTGCCCAAATGGCGCTGGCCATCAACGAGGATGGTGTGGACGTCATGGGCTACACACCTTGGAGTGCCATCGACATCGTGTCGGCTAGTACCGGGCAGTTGTCCAAACGCTACGGCTTCATTTACGTGGACCGCAACGACGATGGCAGCGGGAGTTTGGCTCGCTACCGTAAAGATTCCTTCTACTGGTACCAGCGCGTGATTGCGACCAATGGCGTGGACCTTGAGATGACGGTGGGTGACGCAGATGACCAACCAAGCTGAACCACTACTGGTCATTGATATCGGCGGCACGACCGTCAAATACGGCGTGTGGGCGGACGACCAGTTGCGGCAGAAGGACCGCTTTGATACGCCCGCCAGTTGGCCGGAACTTTTGGCAAAATTAACGACCGTCAAGGACAGTTTTGCGTTGCCATTTGCTGGCGTGGCGGTGAGCTTGCCTGGTGGTGTCGATACCGTCGTTGGAAAAATTTCCGGGACCAGCGCCGTGGACTACCTGAATGATTTTCCCATCAAGGCGACGCTGCGGACGGCCTTTGGCGTGCCAGTGACGATTCAAAATGATGCCAACTGTGCCGCTTTGGCCGAGTCCTGGCGGGGCAATGCTAAGGACGTGACCGATACGCTATTTCTAATCGTCGGCACCGGAGTCGGTGGGGCCGTGACCCGCAACGGCGAGTTGATCACGGGCCAAGACCACTTTGCCGGGGAGTTCGGCTATATGGTGATGACCCCGGCCAACGAAACGTTGAGTCAGCTAGGCAGTCCCGTGCGGATGGCCCAGCGCTATCAGCGGTTGCGGGAGTTGCCCACGGCCATGACCGCGGAGGACGTCTTTGACCTGGCCAACAACGGCGATACCCTGGCCCAACAGTGTGTCGGCGATTTGCTGAACTGGTTGAGTCTGGGCGCCTACAACCTCTACGTCGGGCTGAATCCGCAACGCCTGTTAATTGGCGGCGGCATCTCGGCCCGGCCAGGATTTGTGGCCGACCTGCAACGTCGAATCCAGCACCTGATGCACCAACAGCGCGCCGCACTAACCGCCGATGTTCGGCCTTGCTTATTCTTAAACGATGCCAATTTGATTGGGGCCGTCCGGCAGTTTTATTTGGAAATGGGTGAATGATTTAACAAGAGCAAATGATTGTATTGGCCACCGAAGTCGCGCATAGTCTCGGTGGAGGTGAGCACTATGGCTGTAGATGGCCTGAACCTATTGATAGATAAGCAGTTAGCCGACAAAGTAGATGGTATTCTCGAGGCTAATAACCTGACGATGGAAGACCTCATTAAGACCCTGTACGCACAAATTAGCACGGAAAAAGCCGTTCCCGACCTAACTGCCTTTGTCAAAAGTCAGTTAGCGAGTACTGAAACGAAATAGTTAAGACGACAACTCACCCGATATTTTTCAAGTGAATTAGTGGCACCAGCGACAAATTTTCGGTACAGTAAGGGTAGAACATTGGCCAGGGATTGTGGCAATCACAGCTGTGTGATTAGTTAGCAAAAGCAACAAGAGCTGGACCAATGACCTGAATGAGCGGCGACGGGAGAAACAGGCGTTGGTCGTAGGAATCGTGGAAATGCATCATCAATGTTAGTGACTAGAGGTAGGCCAAGGTGCCCGGCTGTGTCGGTGGTCTTGACTGAGTGATTTTCTCAGTCTAGAGCACGGGACGACCTGAGAGACTGGTGGTTTTCCAGTCTTTCAGGCGAGGTGTAGGACCACTCCCCAGGCCGGAACCGTTCCCCACAGCAGGGCACCTTGAGGCCGCCGCCGGGAACGGCAAGCCGACACCACGATTCATTTTCACGATTTCGGAGACAACGCCGGTTTAGCCCGGATCAAGCAGATTAAGTAGAAATGGGGTAGTGATGATGAAGACTTGGCAAAAGGTCGTTGGTGGCGTGGCCGCACTGTCTGCGGTGGGGGCCGTGAGCGTGTTAGGTGCCGCAGCCGGCCTGTATTTGTCGGCTACGCGGTCCTATGCCCGCAGCCGGCAACAGTCAAAGGAACGAGCCATCAGTGAAAATACGGCGGCCGACAATGTGTGGTACTTGCGGCACAATCCCGTCGAGTGGACGCAGACCAGTCAAGATGGCCTGTGTTTACGCGCGAGCTGGATTGCGGCGGACCAGCCGACGACCAAGGTCGCTATCCTGGCCCACGGTCTCGGCCACGCTCGGGAACAAATGATTCCCTGGGCGCGCGCCTTTCATGACTGGGGTTACGCAGTTTTGATGCCGGACGCTCGGGCACATGGCGAAAGCGACGGCCATACGATTGGCTATGGTTGGACGGACCGACACGATTATCAGGGCTGGATCAACCAGGTGATTGCACAGAATGGCAACGACAGTCAAATTGTCATGCTGGGCATTTCTATGGGCGCAGCGACCGTCATGGCCACAGCTGGAGAAAACCTGCCAAGTAACGTCAAGGCCATCATCGCTGACTCGGGCTACGCGTCCGTCTTGGGCGAGGCCCGTTTCCGGATGCGGCATGAATTTCACGTGCCAACCCAACCGACGCTAGCGATTGCCGACCAGTATTCCCGGTTGGGCGATTACCGCTTGGCGGACGGTGACATTGCCGGGCAGCTGAAGAAGAGTCAGATTCCCCTGCTCCTGATTCAGGGCGCCAAGGATGAGACCGTGCCGATTGAAAACTTGGACTTGCTCTACCAAGCAGCGGCCGGTCCCAAACAGAAATACTGCGATCCGGATACCGCCCACATTGCGACGCGGGAGGATGATCCGGTGGCCTATGATCAGTTGGTCGCGGATTTCTTAGCGCCGTATGTTAAATAGAAAAAATTGGTGTTGGACGTGTCTGCCCGTTGTTAGGGGAGCACGTCTTTTTTTGCCACCAAATTTTGGGTTGACGGCCACGCATTTCGGCGGTATTCTACGATTAATTTAATTTCTGTTTGGTTCGAGGTCCAGTGAGACCGGCCAAACGTTTTCAGCAAGACATTAACGTATCACGGGAGGATATTATGTCGACAATTAGTGTGCAGTTACCCGGGCTTGATTTGAAGAACCCCATCATCCCAGCGAGTGGGACGGCGGCTTACGGTCAAGGCCTGGCCCAACATTTTGATTTGAATGAACTAGGCGCACTGGTGATTAAATCCACGACGCTAGAACCCCGCCTGGGTAACCCCAAGCCCAACGTGACGGAAACGCCGGCGGGGTGGATGAACGCCATCGGGCTGACCAATCCCGGTATTGAAGCCGTGATGGCGGACCGCTTACCATGGTTGGCCACGCACTACCCAGACCTACCCATCATTGGGAGTGTGGCCGGCAGCACGTTTGCCGAGTACGTGGCGGTGGCTCAGCGGCTGACCCAGGCGCCCAATGTGCACGCCTTAGAGATCAACATTTCCTGTCCCAACGTGGCGGCCGGGGGATTGGCCTTCGGCACGGACCCTAAATTGGTCCAAGACCTGGTCACCCAAGTGGTGGCGGTGGCCACAAAGCCGGTTTACGTTAAATTAACGCCGAACGTGACGGACATCACGGTGATTGCCCAGGCAGCGGTCGCGGGTGGGGCCAGTGGCCTGACGATGATCAACACGTTGACCGGACTCCAACTGGATTTAACTACCCGGCAACCGACCCTGAGCAATGGCACGGGCGGCTTGTCTGGCGCGGCGATTCATCCCTTAGCCGTTCGCATGATTCACCAGGTGCGCGCCGTGACGGACGTGCCCATCATCGGGGTCGGCGGCGTCATGCGCCCCGAAGATGTCATCGAATTTTTCCTGGCGGGGGCCAACGCCGTGCAGGTCGGGGCGGCCACGTACGGCAACCCCTGTGCCTGTCGCGACATTGCCCGAGCATTACCGGCAACGCTGGCGCAATACCACTTACCGGACCTGATGACGTTGACGCGGGAGCAGGCGCAGCGGGGGTAATAGTATTGAAGATTGTGTTCAACTAAATGAGTGATTAACCCCAAGTCAGTCCGCCAACCGGGCTGGCTTTTTACATTTGTGCAAAGTTTCCACCCCGCCGCCCGAAAGCTGTTGACAAGTTTTCAATTTCTGGTAAACTACTAAACGGTAATCATTACTGTTTACATAAAGGTATGTTTGTTTAAACATTCTGGTTAGTATGCCTATTCGTGTCAGAATAATAATCGTGCGAATGGTTAGTTAGCTTATCTGTTGTCTAGCGTTTACCGACCTAATGGTGAAGAAGAGCACCAGAACTTAAGCGACACTCAACACTGATTCTTGATTGGTGCGCTACCATAGCCGCAGGCAGCCAGGGATGGAGTCAGCGAGGTGGAAGCCCGCTCTTTGGCTGGAACCGGGCCCCACAGCAGGCGGAATCCCTGAAGGCCGGAGGCGGCTAGGCGGAGGAACGATTCACAGGCTGGAACCGTTCCCCACAGCAGGGCACTTTGAGCCCACCGCCGGGAACGGACAGCGAAGCACACAGCTCACTATTTGATAAAAAATGAAGTAAAGATGGGGATGACGGACTTGCGAAAACAAATAGGACGACTGAAAGGCCTCCGGTGGCTAGCACTGGTGGCCAGTTTGGTGGCGGTTTTCACCTTGGCGGGGTGCCAAGCAACGACCCAGCCCAAGCAGTCCGGCAAAATCAACGTGGTGGCGACGCTAGGCTTTTATGGCGAAGCGGCGGAAGCGATTTTAGGTGATCAAGGCAACGTCCACACGATTATCAACAGTCCCAGTATCGACGCCGAGAGCTATGAGCCGGACGTGAAGACGGCTAAGCTGGTTGCTAAGGCCAACGTGGTGGTTGAGAATGGTCTGGGCTATGACAGCTGGATGGACCGCGTGGTGGCCGCAAATGAGGGCTCTGGGACGCAGACCTTGTCGATTGGCAAACTCATGGGCAAGACCACGGGGGACAATCCCCATCTGTGGTCGGACCCGACCGTGATGACGCAGGTCACGCAGCGGTTGGTCACCCAGTTCAGCCGCATCTCACCCAAGCACGCAGCTGATTTCAAACGCCGTGGGGCCGCTTACGAGAAGCAACTGGCCGTATTAACGAAAACGGCCAAGCAAATCAAACGTCACGCCCACGGGCAGAAGGTCGCTGTGAGTGAACCAGTCTTTGATCTGGCGTTGACCGCGATGGGCTACCAGGTCAGCGACGGTCATTTTGCCCAATCCATCGAGGAGGACAGTGACCCAACTCCGGCCGACATCACCCAATTACAAAAGCAGATCAAGCACCATCAAATTGCCTTTTTCGTGGAGAATACCCAAAACTCCAGTAAGAACGTGACCGCCATGGTCCAGCTCGCCCATAAGTACCACGTGCCCGTGGTTCAGGTGACGGAGACCATGCCGACCCACCAAACGTACCGGACCTGGATGCTGCAACAGTATCGCCAGGTCCAACGGATTCAGGAGGAGAATCGCTAATGACGGAACCAGCCATTTTAAAACTTGAAAATTTAGGCGTGACTTTCCCCAATCACCCGGTGTTTACTGACCTCAACCTGACGATTCATCAGGGGGAGTTCTGGAGCATCGTCGGGAAAAATGGGGTCGGGAAGACCACGCTGATGCGGGCCATCCTACACCAATTACGGCCGACGACGGGAAAGGTTTCCTACCTACCCAACGCCGGTGGGGTGAAGATCGGTTACGTCCCGCAATTTCGGAACATCGACAGTGATTATCCCTTGACTATCAAGGACTTCGTGGGGCTCAACCTGACCGGCTGGAAGTGGCCATGGTTGTCACGCAAGGAGCACGCGGAAATCGAACACATTTTAGCGGAGACGGGTCTGACAAAATTAGCGAAGCGGCCAATTGGCCAGGCGTCCGGTGGGGAGCGGCAGAAGGCCTACCTCGCGCAGGCGTTGGTGGAATCACCAAACCTGTTGATTTTGGACGAGTCGACGGCCAGTCTGGACCCGGTCACCAAGACCGAGTTGCTGGACCTGGTCATCGAGTTGAATCAGCGGCTCCATCTGACCGTGCTCTTCGTGACGCACGATATTCCGATGGCCCGTAAGTATAGTTCACAATACCTGATGTTAACGCCAGCCGGCGCCGAACAGGGCCCCATCAGTGGGTTGACGCAGGAAAAGGTCTGGGAGGGCGAGAAGAATGTTTAGTTATGAATTTATGCGCAACGCCTTCGCGGCCGGCACCATCATCGCCATCATTTGCGGTATCATGGGCGTCTTCGTGATTGCCCGGAACATGTCGTTCTTGACGCACACGTTGTCTGAAATTGGGTTCTCCGGCGCGGCCTTCGGGGTCTTTGCCGGCTGGGCACCACTGAACGGGATGCTCCTGTTCACGGTCATCAGCTCGGTCATCGTGGGGCAACTGAGTGCTCGCAGTGAACGGCGTGAGGCGGCCACCAGTGCCATCTCCGCGTTGTTTATTGGGCTAGGAATTTTGTTCCTGTCACTCGCTAATAAAAATGCGAGCTACGCCACCAGTATCCTGTTCGGGAGTGTCATCGGCATTAGTGCCAGCGACGTCCAGCAAATGTTGTGGCTGTCGATTCTGGTCCTGATCATCGTGTTCGTGATCTACCGGTTCTTGAAATTTGATTCGTTCGACCACACGGGTGCCCGGGTCAAGGGACTGTGGACTAACACGCTGTCCATCACGTTCTTGGTTCTGGTCGCGTTGAGTGTCAGTGTCGCCGCCCAAATCGTGGGTTCCCTGTTAATCTTCATCCTGTTGACGTTACCAGCCGCAACGGCGAAATACTTCGCCCACACGGTCGGCGGCATGATGATCTTAGCGGTCGGCTTAGCCTTGATTGGCGTCTGGGCGGGCCTCACGTTGAGCTACGTGACCAACTACCCCGTGTCGTTCTTTATCGCCGCCATTGAAGCCGTCTTTTACTTCTTGGCGCTGGGCTGGCAGAAGTTGCAAACGGCGGAATAGAGTGTGGAGCGAGCCGTTTAGGTCCTGAGCATTAACGTCGACTAAGTGATGACCCTGGGCTTGGGTCATTGCTTAGTCGGGGTTAAGCGCAGGGACCTGGCTCGCGGAACACGTTTCGGAGGATGCCAGGGCCGAAAACTGTTCCGTGTAGAACGAAATTAACGAACTAAGCAAATCTAAGTTGAGCGTAAAGTCTGAGGCTTGGGTCATTGCTTAGTCGGGGTTAAGCGCAGGGACCTGCCCCACGGAACACGTTTCAGAGGACGCCAGGGCCGAAAACTGTTCCGTGAAGAACAAGATTGGCGAACTGAACCAGTCTGAATTGAACGCAGGTCTCGGGTTGAAATGGGACTAAGTAATCCAATCGTTATCCATACCAAGCGACACTTAAATAAATTAAGCTAAAACTAAAGAGTTGGCCAAACCGGTCAGCTCTTTTTCCATACCCAGCGGTAATCACAAAGTGGTTAATCAATTTTGACGACGAATAAAATTTGCAAAAGGTTAACCCGCAACCCGAAAGTCAACGCCACCAAAAATCACAAAGACAACTGTCAGTGACTAGAGGCGGGTCAAGCAACCCAGCTGTGTCGGCGGTCTTAGCTGAGGTTTCCTACTCAGCTTAGCCCGCGGGACAACCTTTGAGACCGCCTTTTGGCTCAAAGTTGAGGTGGAAGCCCGCCCCACAGGCTGGAACCGGCCCCATAGCAGGGCTGCTTGAACCCGCCGTCGGGAACGGAAGGCAACAGCCAGTCCAGTAATTTGGAAGGTGGCGTAGACCAATCGCCCAACGAAATCGTCAAAAACAAGGAAAATATCCCGCTGATTTCTTAAATTTCCGCAAGTAATGTGAATTCTCACGAAAATGTAACGAAAAACCCGAACATTTATGCTAAAATTGGCTTTACAATTAACTCTAAAGAAATAGTTGAGGTGAAGAAGTTGAAAGTCAGAAGAAGTGACCGGTTGGTTGATATGACCCGGTATTTGTTGGAACGGCCGCATCAATTGGTGTCATTGACATTTTTTGCAGCGCGTTATGAGTCGGCTAAGTCTTCCATCAGTGAAGACCTGACCATTTTGAAACGCACCTTCCAAGCACGGGGGACGGGTCTCTTGGAGACGGTTCCCGGCGCTGCTGGTGGGGCACGGTTCATCCCCTACATTTTGCGGGAAGAAGCCGAACAATTTGTTGATGAAATGCGGACCGAACTGTCCGAAGCTGACCGCTACCTGCCAGGGGGCTACGTTTACATGTCCGATATCCTGGGGCGGCCCTCAGCTTTGCGTCAGATTGGGCGAATCTTAGCGACCCAGTACTTGAATCAGAATGTGGACGTCGTTGTGACGGTTGCCACGAAAGGGATTCCGTTGGCGCAAAGTGTTGCCAACTACCTGAACGTGCCATTTGTCATCGTGCGTCATGATTCACAAATCACGGAAGGCTCGACCGTTAGTGTGAACTACGTGTCCGGCTCAACCAAGCGTATCGAGCGGATGGCACTGTCTAAGCGCAGTGTGAAGCCAAACTCACGCGTGTTGATCGTCGACGATTACATGAAGGGTGGCGGGACCGTTGGTGGTCTGCGTTCTTTAGTCGATGAATTTGATTCACAATTGGCTGGCGTGGCCGTCTTTGCCGAAGGCGATTTTGCCGGGCAACGGACCGTTAGCAAGTATACGTCGTTACTGAAGATTCAGACGGCGGACGAACAGATTCGCGTTTCACAAGGGAACTACTTGACCCAAATCTTTGGCGACGAAAATTCCCAATTAAATTAGCTAGGAGATATTTGGAATGACTACCAGAAATACCATTATCCTCGCTGCCGGCAAGGGCACCCGGATGAAGTCGAAGCTGTACAAAGTGTTGCATCAGGTGTGTGGGAAGGCCATGGTCGACCACGTGTTGACCCAGGTCGAACAGACCAAGATGGATAAAATCGTGACGGTCGTGGGCTACGGTGCCGACGACGTGGAAGCCACGCTGGGCAAACGTACGCAATACGCGCTGCAAGCCAAGCAAATGGGAACTGGGCACGCGGTCTTACAGACGGAACCGATGCTCAAGGATGAAGAAGGCACCACGCTGATTGTCAGTGGGGATACGCCTTTATTCCGGGCAGAGACCTTCGACGACCTCTTCGCCTATCACGAAGCTAAGCACGCGGCGGCCACTATTTTGACCTCCGTTGCGCCAGATCCTACCGGTTACGGCCGGATTGTCCGCAACAACATCGGCATCGTCGAGAAGATTGTGGAACAAAAGGATGCCAGTTCCGAAGAACAAGAAATTCACGAAATCAATACTGGGGTTTACGTTTTCGACAACCAAAAGTTGTTCAAGGCACTTCACGAAACCTCTAACAACAACGCGCAGGGGGAATACTACCTGACCGATGTTATTGAAATCTTAAAGCGCCAAGGTGACATCGTCGCAGCCTACCAAATGACTGACTTCGATGAATCTATGGGGGTTAACGACCGAGTTGCTTTGTCTGCGGCCACGAAGATCATGCGCAAGCGGATCAACGAAGCCCACATGCGTAACGGGGTTACCCTGATCGACCCAGAAACGACTTACATTGATGCCGGCGTGAAGATCGGTGCCGACACCATCATTGAACCTGGCGTTCTGTTAAAGGGCGACACGGTGATTGGCGACGACTGCTACATCGGTGCGCACTCTGAATTACGGAATGCTAAATTAGCCGATCACGTGACGGTCACGTCCTCTCTGTTGGAAGACTCCGACATGGCTACGGGCTCAAACATTGGTCCTAACAGTCATTTGCGGCCAGAATCACACATCGGGCCAAAGGTTCACCTTGGCAATTTTGTCGAAGTGAAGAAGGCCACGATTGGTGAAGGCACCAAGGTGGGTCACCTGACTTACGTTGGGAACGCCAAGCTGGGCAAGAACATCAACGTCGGTTGTGGCGTGGTCTTCGTCAACTACGACGGCAAGAACAAGCACGAGACGGTCGTGGGCGACGACGCCTTCATCGGATCTAACTCGAACTTGGTTGCGCCATTGGATGTGGCGGACCACAGTTTCATCGCTGCCGGTTCGACGATTACCGACGCCGTAAATAAATACGACATGGCAATTGCCCGGGAACGTCAGACAAATAAGCCTAATTATTATCAAAAACTGCCATATCGTGGCGAAGATTAAGCCGAAGGTCTTGTGTTTCCCGACCCGATAGCATAAAATTGTTGTAGGAAATTCAGGCAGACTATAGGCTATTGGAGGAAATTATGGCTACGCAATATTTTGACCCTAAACTAAAGATTTTTGCGTTGAACTCCAACAAACCGTTGGCAGAAAAAATTGCTAACGAAGTTGGTGTCGAATTAGGGAAAACCTCGGTGGACCGATTCAGCGACGGCGAAATTCGAATTAACATCGAACAGAGTGTGCGGGGCAGTCACGTTTACGTGATTCAGTCCACGTCAGCACCCGTCAACGATAATTTGATGGAACTGTTGATCATGATCGATGCGTTACGACGGGCAAGTGCGGCTACCATCAACGTGGTCATTCCGTACTACGGCTACGCGCGGCAAGATCGTAAAGCGCGTTCCCGCGAACCAATCACGGCGAAATTAGTCGCTAACATGTTACAAACGGCCGGCGTGACCCGGGTCTTAGCATTAGACCTGCATGCCGCCCAAATTCAAGGATTCTTCGACGTTCCAGTTGACCATTTGATGGGTGCACCGCTCTTAGCGGACTACTTCATCAACAGTGGTTTGGCTGAAAATGCCGTTGTTGTATCACCTGACCATGGTGGTGTGACGCGGGCACGGGCGTTAGCTGAATTCTTGAAGGCCCCAATTGCCATCATCGACAAGCGGCGGCCAAAGGCAAACGTGGCTGAAATCATGAACATCATCGGTGATGTCAAAGGCAAACGCTGCATCATGATCGATGATATGATTGATACGGCCGGAACGATTACTTTGGGTTCGCAAGCCTTAATGGATGCGGGCGCCAAGGAAGTCTACGCTAGCTGTACCCACCCAGTCTTGTCCGGCCCAGCCATTGAGCGGATTGAGAAATCACCAATCAAGAAATTGGTTGTGACGGATTCCATTCAATTGACTGCCGACAAGCAAATCGATAAGATCGAACAAATTTCAGTCGGTCCGCTGATTGGTCAAGCCATCAAGCGAATCAACGAAAACCGGCCAGTCAGCCCATTGTTCAAGAACCGTTTCCGGAGTCACGAACAATAAAAAAGATACGGAGAGACTCAAGTGGCGCGGTGGTGCGTGGCTTGGGTCTTTTTTAGAGTGCGGAGCGAGCCGCTTAGACTCTGAGCATTAACGTGACTAAGAGAATATCCCCGCACTTGGGATATTTTCTTAGTCGGGTTAAGCGCAGGAGTCTGGCTCGCGTAGCACGTTTCAGAGGCTGCCAGGACCGGGAGAGTTCCGTGGAGAACCAGACAAATGGTTTAAAGCAATTTAGATGGAATACTTGGGGTCATTGCTTAGTCGGGGTTAAGCGCAGGGACCTGGCTCGTGGAACACGTTTCGGAGGCTGCCAGTATCGGGATGGTGCCGTGGAGAACAAGTCCAGATCACTAAAGCAATATTGGCGTCTGGGATATTTTCTTAGCCACGTTAAGCGCAGGAGTCTGCCCCGCGTAGCACGTTTCGGAGGCCGCCAGGACCGGGATAGTTCCACACAGAACTAATTTAACGAAATAAACGAGTATAATATTAACCACAAACCAGCACCACCAACCGAAAATCACCAAATAACCAAGTCAAAACAAAGGATGAAGCGAATGAAAAACTGGAAAAGAGCGGCGACCGGAACCGTAGCGGCGGGGCTGTTAGTTGCGTTAGTCATGAAAATTTTAGGCCAATCGTTTATGGTCATTGGGAACCTCTTGTTCATGGTGGGCTTAGTACTCATCATGTTCGGTGGCATTTGCGTTTTGGCTAAAGGTCATTTGTTTACCGGATGGCGGCACCTCTGGCATCGCAAGGAAAAGGTCGAGCCGCTGCCAGGTGAAAAGGTGCCGGTGCGGCAAGTGGCTAGTACGAAGAACGCGCCCATCGTGGTCAACACGTTGGCCCGCTTCGGACTAGTTAGTGGCGCCTGCTACCTGATCTTAGGGGTCGTTTTTACAATTTAACTTACTTTGAAGAGTCCTTGGTCGTGATGACTACGGGCTCTTTTTTTGACGAAAATTGCTGGCAAAATAAAAAATCGCCCAAATAGTTGGCGATTTTGGCAAAGTCAGTTTAGTTGGTTTGCTTGAGGTGTAAGAGATCGTGCAAAGCTGGATTTTTATTTTGGGGGTCATAGACCATGACGATTTGATAGTGTTGCGAGTCTAGGGCAAAGGGCCGGTAAACGATGTCCGGGGTGTCGGCGGGTCCATTTTCTAAGAGGCCAGCTGGATAGAATGCTACGGCTTGATTGAGGGCTACCAGCAACTGCATATGTTCGATGCTGGTCACGCGTAACACGTGGTCAGCTTGTTGGCCCTGAGGCAGGCTGGCGAGAAAGCTTTCCAGCAGAAAAGTTGAGCTTTCAGGGGTGTAGTATAAAATTGGCGTTTCCTGTAGGTCCGCCACGTTGATTTTGGTCTGTTGGGCGAGGGGGTTATCCCGGCTGAGTCCCAAGACCATTTCGCCGGTGAAGACGGGGAGTACGGTGAGACCGGTTGTTTCTGGAAGGGTGGTCTTCCCGTAGGCAATTGAGTAAGCAATATCCAAGGAGCCACGGTGAATACTCTTGATTAGATGTTCATTGCTTTCCTCACGAACGGTGACGTGAACGTCGGGATAGTTTTGGCTCAGGGCATGGACATCGTTCTTTAGTAAATGACTCTCAAAAATGGAGAAGTAACCAATCTGTAGCGTTTGACTGGTAAGCCGGTCCAGTCCGTGAAGTTCGTGAACGGCATTGTTGTAATGATTCACAATGTCTTGTGCCTCTGCCCAGAAGAATTGGCCTTGCGTATTGAGCGTGATGGCGTTGGCTTTACGTTGAAAGAGGGTGACGCCTAGCTCGGACTCAAGTTGCCGAATCTGTTTGGAGACGGCACGTTGCGAGATGAAATGCCGGTCGGCAACCTGCTTGAAACTGCCGTATTGCGCGACTTCGAGAAATAAATGAAGATGTTCTAAATCCACGATGCTTCCTCCTAGGGGTCTTATTTGGTTCGCCTGACGAATTCTTTTGTGACTATATTAACATATATTAACAGGTTAGAATGAAGTCATTCGTTAATCAATTAGTTCAACCGATATTTTTTTATAACCTATTGTGTATAAATTCACTAACAAAATGGAGGAATAATGATGTCTATCCCAAATGAAAAAAGTTACGATGTTGTCGTTGCTGGTACCGGTGCTGCCGGTATGTCAGCCGCTTTGACCGCTGCACAACAAGGCCTGAAGGTTTTATTGCTGGAAAAGGGTCACACGACTGGTGGAAGCAGTAACTATACGGAAGGCTTGTTCGCCGTTGATTCTTACTTACAAAAGGACGCTGGCATTCACGTTTCTGGGACGGAAGTCTTAAAGGAAGAAGTCGCCTACTCCAAGTACAAGGCCGATTCCAGAATTTGGCGGAAGTATGTCGATGCTAGTGCCGATAACGTGCAATGGTTAGCCGACCAAGGCGTTGAGTACGAAGGCGTTCAAGCAATGGGCGACGGTGAAGCCACCTGGCACATTTACAAGGGGATGGGGAACCAAGTCATTCACGGTGCCCTGCAGCCTAAAGCCGAAGAAGCTGGTGTCGAAATTTTAACGTCAACCTCAGCCCAAGGTCTGCATCGCAATGACAACGGTGAAATCGTGGCCGTTGATGTGAAGGATGAAGATTCTGGTAAAGTCGTTGAGATTCAAACACCTGCAGTTGTCATGGCCACGGGTGGTTACCTCAACAACCCTAAGATGATGTCAGAGTTAACAGCCTACGACACGGACCGTTTGATTCCCGTTAGTTCTGGCAAAGGAACCGGCGATGGGTTACAAATGGCCTGGGATGCGGGCGCTAAGCCTTCTGGTACGGGGACTGCAATGCTCTTTGGCGGTTACTTGAAAGATCCAGACGAACCTTCATTCAAGTTCATGGGCTCACAAATGAACGCAGCGGCCGGCCAACAACCTCTGCTGTGGGTCAATGAAAAGGGTGAACGTTTCGTTGATGAAAGTGTCGTTTACAACTTCTCCTACGCGGGTAACGCTATGTACACCCAAAACGCCGTCTACAGTATTCTGGATCAAGGCGTCATCGACCGGATGGCAACTGAAGGAAACTTCATGGGCTTAGGCGTTTACGTTAAGCGTGGTGAAAAGATGACGAAGCTCCAAGACGAAATTGATGCCGCCGTTGCTGCCGACAAGCCATTCATTTTCAAGGCGGACACGTTAGAAGAGTTGGCTGAGAAGATGCAACAGCCGGTTGCGCAACTTAGCCAGACGATTCACCAATACAACCAATCAGCCGAAAAGGGCGAAGATGACTTGTTTGGGAAGGATGCGGCCTACATGGTGCCGGTCAACCAAGGACCTTACTACGGCTTCAAGCTGAACACGGGGGCCTTCTGTACGATGGGTGGTCTACAAGTGACGCCAGAAAATGAAGTTCTGGATAACGATGGCCAAGTGATTCCTGGTCTGTACGCGGCCGGAAATGATTCTTCTGGTTTGGTTGGGGACACCTATGGTCCGAACATGCCAGGGACGTGCGTGGGTTACGCCTTCTACTCAGGGCGGAATGCCGGGCAAAGCATTGCCAGCTATTTAAAAGTGGCAGAGGAGACGGCCTGATGAAAATTATTGGTTTAGTTGGGAACAACGCCGACTTCTCTTACAATCGCTTATTGCTACAGTTCATGGCCCAACACTTTACGACGGACGTGACGATTGAGGTGCAGGAAATTAAAGAGCTGCCTTTATTCAACGAATCAACGGCCCAGCCAACGCCGGCATGTGTCATTGCCATGGCAGAAAAAATTGCGGCAGCAGACGGTGTGGTCATTGCGACACCGGAATATGACCACTCGATTCCAGCCAGCCTCAAGAATTGTTTGGAATGGTTATCCTACGCGGCACACCCCTTTGCAGATAAACCCGTGATGGTGGTCGGTGCATCACTCGGTCAACAGGGGACGTCATTCGCCCAAACGCAGTTACGAGAAATTTTAAATTCACCGGGCTTGAACGCGCACGTTCTGTCAGGCAATCAATTTATGCTGGGCTTCGCAAAACAACAATTCAACGAAGCGGGGCAGTTAACCGACGACCGGACACTGAAATTTTTGACGACGTGTTTTGAAACGTTCCAGCAGTTTATTCAAGCGCATCAGTTAGTTCCAGCCGAATAGGCAAATTAAATAGATCAGCTATGCGGGACACTTCCAGTTAGGGGGTGTCCCTTTTTCGTGGTCGTCCAGGGGCTTAACTAGCCTGATAGCCAATACGATTCCCCTATTCAGCGAACACTTGTTCTGATATAGTAGACCATACACCAGATGAAACTAGTGATATAACAGTGTTTGTGGGCAGGCTGAAGGAGGTTTCTATATTGAGCAGAAAAGGGTTCCCTTTGAATCGGGATTATGTATCAAAACCGGGAGAAATATTGGCGGAATCGTTGGCAGCTTTGGGCATTTCACCAGGCGAATTGGCCCATCGAACTGCCACGCCACCCGATTATGTTGCGGCGGTTCTGAGCGGGGATGCACGGGTAACGGTGGCTTTTGCGGAAAAATTGGCGACCGTCATCGCAATGAAACCGGGATTCTGGCTACGATTGGATAAAAACTACCAGTATTTCAAGAAGCATGGCCGTGAAATGCCCCCCATTTAAAAAAATAGGCCAACAAAAAATCGGAGCTTCCCGATGGACACTCCGATATCAGGGTTGCAGCATAGCAGCTATCTCCGCGCGGCACGGGCCACGGTCTCCGGTTAAACGACTTGATCGTCCAACTCACCAATTTCCTCGATCATGGTATCTAGTTCACTCTTGGATAGGGTGGAGGTTGTGAGGGCCTCGGCCATTTGGTCGGTCAAAACGGCAAGTTCGGCGTAAAAATGTTGGTTATCAATGAACTGCGCGTGCTTTCCCGTGATGAACCGGAGAGTATCGGCACAGCAGGTGGCACAGACGTTGGCCGAGCGTAGGTGGAGGATGTCTTGGATTTCATCCAAAGGCAGGCCCGCGCGTTTGAGACTATGGATGATGCGATAGGTGGTGAGGTCTTCGACCGTGTATTGGCGGTAATTGCCGTCGGTACGACCTGGCACAAGAATACCCATTTTCTCGTAGAAACGCAGGGTGTCTGGATGACAGTCCACCTTTTCAGCGAATTCTTTTATATTCATAAGCCATTCATCTCCTCTGATTGCGACAAGATTACCACGTGAGCCAATGATAGGGTTAAGAAATGCTATCCAGGTTGGAATTTTAACCGAGGTTCGGTGAGTTAATTAAAAAATCGACTTATCCGCTTAGCGGGTAAGTCGATAACGGGTCAGATTAGTTTTACTGTAGGGCATACTTCCGAATGGCGGCAGCAACACCATTTTCGGCGTTCGTCAGGGTGACTGCTTGGGCCGCTTCCTTGACCTCGTCGATAGCATTGCCCATGGCGACCCCTAAACCGGCGTACTTAATCATGGTCAGGTCGTTGCCTTGGTCACCTAAGGTCATCACGTCGTCAGCGGTCAGCCCCAACTGGGTAACCAATTCGCCCAGGGTGCCCCCCTTGCTGGCGTGATTGTTCATGACTTCGATAAAGTAGGGCGCACTTTGAACCACGCTGAAGCGCTCCTTAAAACTCTGTGGCATGTTGGCCTTAACCCGGTCAATCACAGCAGGGTCGTCAACGAACATAGCCTTAGAAATCGTCAGGTCACGGGGTGTTTCGCTAACTTCGCGGTACCGAATCAACATCCGGACCAGGTAGCTTTCCGCGATGGTGTAGGCACTGATGTTTTTGTTGGCCGTGTAAATGTAGTCGGGCGTTTCGATTTGGAAATGTGATTGGAGTTTGCGGGACAAACTTTCCAGGTCAATGTAGTCGTCATAGGTCAATGAATGATTGGTCAGGACCTTGCCCGAAATCGTTTGGGCGACGGAACCATTAAAGGTGATGGCGTATTGGTCGTCACCGCTGATTTCCATGGCGTCGAGGTAAGGTTGGACCCCGGTCAGAGGCCGCCCGGTACACAGAACGACCTTGATGCCTTGGGCTTTGGCTGCTTGTACGGCGTCAATCGTTTCTTGGGCCAACTCGTTTTTTTCGTTGAGTAGTGTGCCGTCGATGTCAATCGCAATTAATTTGATGGTCATGGATGCGTCTCCTTTAGGTAATTAAAGTGATAGTGCGTATTTCAAAATGGCGTTTGCTACACCGTCTTCGGCATTACTGCCGGTAACGGCATCGGCCGCGGCTTGCACCGTTGCCGTGGCGTTACCCATGGCGACGCCTAAGCCGGCGGCCTGGAGCATTGGCAAATCATTTTCACCATCCCCGATGGCCATGGTCTCGTCAGCGGTAATGTTTAGCCGCTCGGCGAGTTCCGTGAGGGCCGCGGCCTTGCTAACGTGGTGGTTAAGGACCTCGATGAAATGTGGGTCCGTCCGAACCACGTAGAACTGGTGATGCAGTGCAGGTGGTAAGGTCTGCTCGAAGTGGTCGATGACGTCTTTCTCGTCAATGTAGACGAAGGTCAGTAGATCCTCCCCAGCAGGAATCTTATCGGCCGGTTGGTAGTTTAATGGCAAATGGACTAACCGACTCTCACGAATCGAGTAGGCACTGGCTGGCCGATTGGGTGTGTAAATGGCTTGGGGGGTAATTAAATGGTAGTGCACCTCTGAGTGATCAGCCAGGTCGGCCAGACGTTCGGCGTCATTTAAGCTAAGTGAATGGGTGATCAGCGGGTGCCCACTGGTGGTTTGAATCGACGCACCATCGTGGGTGATGACGTATTGGTCGTCACCGGTTAAATCGAGCATATCTAAGTAGGGTTGCACCCCAGCGAGGGGGCGACCGCTACAGAGAACGACCTTGATGCCGGAAGCGGTCGCTGCCTTAATGGCGTCGATGGTGGAGAGCGCTAATTTATTATTGGGTGTGAGTAAGGTGCCGTCAATATCGAGTGAAATGAGTTTAACCGTCATGCTTAGGACTCCTTGGGTTGAATCAATTGGTTGTTCTGAATGTAGGTGCCGAATTCATCATAGATGGGCTGGAAGAGCTCGGGGGCATCGTTGCCGGGGTTCAACATTTCTTTAGGGAAGAAGAACCGTTGGTCACCCGAGAATTTGCCACGAATGGCGTTGACTAAGTCGGAAACCGTGGACAGTTCTAGTAAAGTACCATCGGGTTCTTGTAGCTCAATCTGGGTCAACGGGTAAGTCATCTTCGGATCGTAGGCATCATCGTAAGGCAGGTCGTAACTGTTATCGGTGGCCGTATAGTAGTCCGTGTTAAAGCCCACGGAACGAATCATTTGGCGCAGCTGTGGTAACAGGGCCTTGGTCGTCTCTGAGTATTCAGCACTCTTTAGCGGCTTACGGTCGAGGAAACGATGGGCCAAGTCAGCCAGAATCTCATCTGGAGATTGGCGCCAGTGAATGAAGTAGGTCGTCAGAACACCGTCGTCGAGGTTTAAATAATCTTGCAAGTCAAATTCATGATTGAAGAACGGCAGGAGCAAATGGGGGATGAAACTCTCATCCGTTTCGTTGGCTTGGTACAGTTCGTTGGCCCGGCCTAAGAGGTGGTCTAAGATAACTTCCATGGATCGAGAGACCGGGTGGAAGTAGACTTGTTGATACATTTGGAAACGACTGACAATGTAATCTTCAACCGCGTGCATCCCGTTCATGGCAAAGGCAATGCCATCCTTGTAAGGCCGCATCACCCGCAGAATTCGGGTTAGATCAAACGTTCCATATTGGGTCCCCGTGTAGTAGGCGTCCCGCAAGAGATAATCCATCCGGTCAGCATCAATCTGGCTGGAGATCATTTGGACCACCTGGGGATTTGGATAAGTCTTTTGAATCACACTGGCAACTTCGGCCGGGAAGGTTGGACTGACCCGGCGGAGTACCTGGTTGACCTCGGTTTCCGGTGAGGTCAGGATTTCAACGGTGATGGCTTCATGGTTGGTATGGAAAATATGTTCAAAGGTGTGGGAGTACGGGCCATGGCCGATGTCATGGAGTAGCGCGGCACATAGCGCGGTCAGCCGTTCATTGTCGTCCCAGCCGCCATCCCCGGGCGTCTTGGTCGGGTAATTTCGTTGAAAGTTATCACAGATTTGCCGGGTGATTTCGTAAACGCCCAACGAATGTGTGAAGCGAGAATGTTCTGCCCCGTGGAAGATCAGTGAGGCGGTTCCCAATTGCTTGATGCGACGTAGCCGCTGGAACTCGCGGGTATTGATCAGGTCAAGAATAATTTGGTGTTGCACGTAAATGTAGTTGTGCACGGGATCCCGGAAAACTTTCTCCCGGGGGAGCCGTTGTTGGGCATAAGTCACACTGATTCCTCCTTGCTAGTTTGAAGTGAGCCGTGGTTGGCGGCGGGCCATTTGGGCCGTGGCGTGGTCGAGCGCTGTCGTGAATTTAGGCGTGGCCATCAAGGTGGCAAGCTTTTCACGACCGACGTGCAGGCCGGCCGATTCTGCCGCGGTGATAAAGCGTTGTTCCGCGTCGGCAACTGTTAAGTCTTGGTGCAGTAATGCTGAAGTCGTGGTCATGACTTCAGGGTCGACGTCGGGGAAGCCCCATTTATTCTCGGCATCCCCGAGACCAGCCTGGTAAAAGTCCCGAATCAGTTGACCACGAGCGGGCTGATCACCGTTCACACCCAGGTACAGCATGGTGACCAGCGCATGCGGACTCCGCCGTTGGGCGATTCCCGCAATCTTATGACCGTCGACGCTTAGGTCGTAGTCACCGGGGCAGTAAGACCGAGTAATTTCATAGTGCTTCAAGGTCAGTTCAGGCCAGGCGGCGTCAACCAACGTGGTCATTTGCGCGTAGGCGGCTTCCACACTAATTGGTGGGGTGGTCAGTGGGGCAAACAGCGAGACGTTTAACACCCCGGCATCGCTGACGACGGCCAGGCCGCCAGAATTACGAAGAACGTAATCGTAGTCGTGAGCCTGAACGGCACTGACAGCCGCTGTCAGGTCGGGAAGCCGTTTATCCTTCAGTCCCATGATAACGGTCGGCTGCATGGTCCAGAAGTGCAGTATGGGCTCCTGAAGGTCAACAACGAGGTCTAGGAGCGCATTGGTGTAACCAAAAGCTTGATTTTTATTGTCCGCCGGGATCGGTGTGGTCACGGTTTGAATCGTATCTGTGGGGAGGTCAAAGGGAAACATGGCGCCCGCCTTCTTTCGTTCAGTATCTTCAACCTCTCATTATACTAGAAAACGCTTGCGCCGTCATGGTCCGGACCAGTTCTTACCCGGGGCTTAATCTCGGGGCGGATGGCGGAAAACTGTCCGGAACAGGAAATCAAGATAATTGGTAGGCTTTCCGCTGAAAATGAACTATAATTAACCCAGACAATTCGCGGAAAGGAAGTGTGCAAATGGATCAATTATCTACGGGCGTGCCCGTCATGATTCACTTGGAGACGCACATCAAGCAAGACCAGGACGTTTCCGACTACCGCTTGGATGTGGATGGTCAGTTAGTCCAGATGGGGCACAACCTGTATTTACGGTACTTAGAGCCCAACAAAGAGACCGGTGAACAAACACCCGTGACCATGAAATTTACCCCGGAAGGTGACGTGCATTTGACGCGGAACGCCGAGGCAGAATTACGCCTGCACTTTGTGAGTGGCAAGCGGGTCACGGCCCGGTACAACACGCCCTATGGCATGTTGCCGATTGAAACGGTCACGCCTTACTTGGAAACGAGTTTCAAGGAGAAACCGTTTAGTGGCAACGTTAAAATTGATTATTTACTCTACGCAAATGATGATCTGGTCGGAAACTACAAGATTCGATTGCAATTTACGGCATAAACGAGTATCATATTTCGTAGACTGTGGAAAGGACGTGCACCAGTTTGGAATTAAAAGTCTTTGAGGGCCAGAATAAAAAGGAATTATCAATGATCGAAGTTGCTCACGCCATTTTGTCTCAGCACGGCGACGTGATGGGGTTTGCCGATTTGGCTAACGCCGTCCAATCATATTTGGGCGACAGCGACGAAGAAATTCGTGACCGGCTGTCCCAATTCTATACGGATTTAAATGTCGATGGTAGTTTCATTTCTCTGGGTGATAACCTTTGGGGACTGCGAACTTGGTATCCGTTTGAATCCATCGATGAAGCCACCGTTCATGCCGAGGAAGATGAAGATCAACCTAAGCGTAAGAAGCGGAAGAAGGTTAACGCCTTCTTGGCTGATACGACCGATGACGATGACGTGATCGATTACGACGATGATGATCCGGAAGATGACGACACCACCAGCACTTACAGTGACGATGATGACGATGACACCACCGGTTCAACGGCGCCAGATCTGGGCAAGCTCCAGACCGGCTTAGGCATCGACGACGATGATGAAGAAGATGACACGGAAGAAATTCCGGACGGTATCGAAGACCAGCTTTCCCAAATGGAAGCACCGGACGACGATGACGAGAATCTCGACTTCTCCGCCGATGACGATGAAGACGATGATGATGAAGACGACGAAGAACAGAAATAATTTCTGAACTTCGCTTGACCTCCTGCCCAAAAGCAGGTATTATATTTTTTGGGCTCCTTGCTACTTGTAGCGAGGACAACTGGACGGTAAGCTCCCTATTCGCTATGGATAGGGAGCTTTTTTTATAGTTTTCCGACCCTAAATAATCTTACGAGGAGTTTGCACATGACCAAATATATTTTTGTGACTGGCGGCGTGGTTTCATCACTAGGTAAGGGGATTGTGGCCGCTTCCCTAGGACGGTTGTTAAAAAACCGTGGTTTAAACGTGACCATTCAAAAATTCGATCCTTACATTAACGTGGATCCCGGTACGATGAACCCCTACCAACATGGGGAAGTCTTCGTCACCGACGATGGGACCGAAACAGATTTGGACTTAGGCCATTACGAACGGTTCATCGATAACAACTTGAACAAATATTCGAACGTCACGACTGGTAAGATTTATTCGGAAGTTTTGGAAAAAGAACGGCGCGGCGACTACTTAGGCGCGACGGTTCAAGTCATTCCGCACATTACTGGGATGATCAAGGAAAAGATTATGCGCGCTGGTAAGACGCTGGGCGCAGACTTTGTCATTACCGAAATCGGTGGGACCGTTGGGGATATCGAATCACAACCCTTCCTGGAAGCCATTCGGCAAATGAAGGCAGAAGTTGGCGACGAGAACGTGGTTTATATTCACACGACACTGGTCCCAACGCTGCACGCGGCTCACGAAATGAAGACCAAGCCAACGCAACATTCTGTTCGGGAATTGCGGAGCATCGGGATTCAACCAAACATTTTGGTTGTCCGGACCGAAGCCCCAATCACCGACGAGATGCGGCGGAAGATTGCGTTGTTCTGTGACGTGAAGCCATCATCCGTCATCGAATCCATGGATGTGTCAACCATCTACTCGATTCCTTTGCGGTTACAAGACCAAGGGTTAGACCAGATTGTCTTGGATCATTTCCAAGTCAAGGCCCCTAAGGCGGATATGACCCAGTGGGCCGCAATGGTGGATCACATGCAAAACTTAACGCGGACTATCAAGATTGCTTTGGTTGGGAAATACGTGGCGTTGCATGATGCCTACATTTCCGTTGACGAAGCTTTACAACATGCTGGTTATCCAGTGGATGCTAACATTGATTTGAAGATGATTGATGCCGAAGAAATTACCGACGACAACGTCCAAGATATGTTGGGCGACGCTGACGGTATCATTGTCCCTGGTGGTTTCGGTGACCGAGGAATCGAAGGCATGATCACGTCCATCAAGTATGCTCGGGAACAAGACGTGCCATTCTTGGGAATTTGTCTGGGAATGCAAGTGGCCAGCATCGAATTTGCCCGCGATATTCTGGGCTACAAGGATGCCAACTCCACTGAAATGGACCCCAGCACGACGCACAAGATCATTGATCTGATGGCCGACCAAGCCGACGTCCACGAAATGGGTGGGACCCAACGGTTGGGCCTGTACCCTTGCAAGCTGAAGCCAGGCAGTGTCGCTGCCGCAGCTTACGACAATCAGCCAATGGTTGAGGAACGTCACCGTCACCGGTACGAATTTAACAACCAATACCGTGAAGAGATGGCAGCCAAGGGCCTGGTCTTCTCAGGAACCTCACCTGATGACCACCTGGTAGAAGTCATTGAATTACCAAAGAAGAAATTCTTCGTGGCCGCTCAATACCACCCAGAATTTTTGTCACGACCAGAACGTCCGGAAGGGTTATTCCGGGACTTCATCGCGGCAGCTAGTAAGGAAGTTAAGGATTAGAGTGCGGAGCGATCCGCTTAGACTCTGAGCATTAGCGAAGAAAGAGCTTCTGGTCGACAACGTCGGCCAGGAGCTCTTTCTTTTGCTAAGCGCAGGAGTCTGGCTGTTTCGGACAAGAGCGATACGAAGGGCGGTTAGCTGGCGAGCATTAACGGCTTTAAGTGAATGACCCCGGGCCTGGGTCGTTTGCTTAAAAGGGGTTAAGCGGAACCAGTTGCCCGGTAGTAACGTGTTTCAAAGGCCGCAAGTTTCCGAACATAATAGCGAGAGCAAAGTTAGCGGTTTACGTCAGTATCTTCAGCAAATTGCCCTTCGACCAGCGAATGCCTGGTAGGACAAGGGTTATAAACAACCACCTGTGAATAACTTTCCTCAGACTACCTGAACTCAGCAGAATATCCCCAAGAGCGAGCACTTATCCCCAAAACTGTCCACAAACGCACATAACCGCAACAAAAAACTGCGCCACCCCCAACTCCGGGAGTGACGCAGTTTTCAATTGATCACTATTTTTATTCAGAACGCAAAGCGGTAGCGGCATCTTTCTTAGCCGCCATTCGAGCTGGGATGTGCCCACCCAACATCGTCAGGACGGTACTGATGATAATCAGCACGATCCCGTGAACGGGGTTAAGGTGTGCCACATTACTCAGGTCGGTGATGCTCTTCAACACAATGTTGATTGGGAACGTCAACAGCCAAGCAATGACGACACCCAGAGCACCGGAGCCGACACCGAGAATGAACGTTTCGGCATCAAAGACACGGGTGATATCTTTCTTCCGAGCCCCTAAGGCCTTCAGAATCCCGATTTCCTTGGTCCGTTCCAGTACGGAGGTGTAGGTGATGATGGCAATCATGATCATACTAGTGACCAGAGAAATCCCGGCAAAGGCGACCAGCACGTAGGTGATGGCATCCATCAGCCCACCCGTCAAGCTGGAAACCGTCCCAGCCATGTCGGTGTAGATCACTTTATCGGACTTGCTCTTACCCTTGTTGTACTTGTCCAAGTACGTCAACACTTTATCCTTGTTCTTGAACGTGTTGGGGTAGATTAGAATGCTGGCTGGGGTGGTGGAGCCACCAAGGTAGCTGATCAAGGACTTCTTGGTCGTGCTATCAACCGTTTGGCCAGTCATGACGTTATCACTAGCCTTCTTTTGGGCCTTAACGATTTTGGAATCTTTGTTGTCTTTAATGACGTTTTGGGTCAACTTATCGCTGTAAGCAATCCCGGAAGCCAAGACGTTTTCGGAAGACTTCGCCTTAACTTTCACAATACCCGCAATCTTGAGGGTCGTGTTATGGCTGTTGTTGTACAGGGAGTTAGTAGCCTTGTTTGGCAGATAGTTCCCGGTTGGCAAGCTTTGGTAGTAATCGTTGTTGTTCACGATCTTCATCTTGGTGCCGACAATCTTGTTGTAGTTAAAGGTCTGGTTGTTCTTCACTGTGTACCCCAGGTTCTTCAACGCGTTGATGTTGGTGGAGCCATCGCGGTCAACGATTAAGATGACGTCGTTGGCGCTCTTCGGATAGGTTCCGGACACCAGCTTGTAGTGTTTCTTCAGGAAGTTGGTCCCGCCATCGTTTGCACTAGGGTAAACGGAACCGCCGACCCCGGTCGAGGCACTCATGGCCGTTTGCATGGCACTGGCACTGCTGGAGCCGCTGTTATCAACGTTGGAGAAGGATACCGTTTTCGTCTCCCCGTTGACTTGGCGCAGGAGGTTCATCCCAGTCGAGTAGGTGTACGTGACGTTCTTACTCAACTTGGTATCGAGATTTTTAACATAATTTAAGTAGCTCTTGGTAAGCTTATTGGTGTGGGTCGCCTTGTCTTGCTGGCTGACCTTGGCCGTGACGACCTTCTTGTTATTCGCCTTGACCGTATCGTTGGACTGTCCCGTGGTACTCGTGGCCGTCTGTGAAATGGTGACGGGGAACTGAGCCAACGTATTTGCCTGCGTCTTGTTGATTTGCGCCTGGAACCCATTGGAGAGGGCCAAGACGATGGCAATCCCAATAATCCCGATACTGGAGGCGAAGGCGGTCAGCGCGGTCCGGCCTTTCTTGGTCCGAATGTTGTTAAATGACAGCTTCAAGGCCGTCCAGAACGTCATCCGAGTCTTCTTCAATTCAAATTGTTGGGCGTCGGTGTGTTCGTCGTAGGGGTTGGAATCGTGTTGAATCTTCCCATCGGCAAATTCGATGATCCGGTCGGCGTATTGACGGGCCAGGTCAGGGTTATGGGTGACCATGATAACTAACCGTTCCGCAGAGAGTTCCTTGATCAGCTGCATGATTTCTTCACTGGTCTCGGTATCCAGGGCACCGGTTGGTTCGTCACACAACAGAATTTCGGGCTCGTTCGCAATGGCCCGCGCAATGGCGACCCGTTGTAATTGCCCACCAGACAGTTGGTTAGGCTTCTTGTTGATGTGGTCGGACAGGCCGACGCGGTCGAGGGCCTTCAGCGCCTTTTCTTTCTTCTCGGCGTTGGAGACACCACTCAGTGTCATCCCCATTTCCACGTTGTCCAGGATGCTCAGGTGACTGATGATGTTGTAGCTTTGGAAAATGAACCCGACGGAATTGTTCCGGTAGGCGTCCCAATCGGCTTCAGAGAAGTCCTTGGTGGATTTTCCTTCAATGGCAAGATCCCCGGAGTCGTAAATATCCAGGCCACCAATGCCGTTCAGCATGGTCGTCTTCCCGGAACCACTGGGACCGAGGATAGCGACGAACTCCTGTGAACGGAACGCCACGGAAACATCGTCGAGGGCCTTCGTGACGGAATCACCCACGTAGTAATATTTCTTAATATGTTTTAGTTCCAGCATTTTAAAATAATCCTTCCATATTTTGGCTTTCGGCTGTTGCTCAGGCTATTTTTCTGATAAAATAAACATTAATGCAACACCGTGTCTAATATCATAAAAATAAATTGTGGTCGTGACAACCGTCAATGTCGACGGATTTGTCGTGAACACAACAAAATTTATGAAAATGTTGTATACATGACAACGACAGCAATTAGCTGGCTTTTACCATACCATAAAGTGCCTACTTTCGGCACGTAATGTCTCCCTGAAATTACGGTGACTGGGGATGGGGTGAGTCGTTGCGGCAGTAACGCGTTGTGCAATAGGAGTGTGAATTCATGGCTGGTGTGAAAAACAATCGGCGGGCCCAATACACCCAGCAGATCATTCAAGAAACTGTGCTGGGGTTGTTGGAAAATAAACCGATCAACGCCATTTCTGTGACGGAGGTCTGCGCCAAGGCCGATGTCAATCGAACCACGTTCTACCGGTATTACACCGACATCTATGACTGCGTGGCCAGTATCGAAAAAGCCTTTGTGACGGGGCTACAGCCGTTTGAAGAGTCGACACCGACCGCAGCTTTGGAGCACCTGTTAACGGCCTTTTACGAAGATAAGAAGCTCAGTAATCTCGTCTTCGTCGAGGGCAAAACCAAGTTGCTTGAACGCATGCAGGAATTAATGCGGCGCACGGGCCCGGAGCCACCGTTGATCGATGACTACCAGGGGGCCTATATTGGCGCTGGTTTGCAAAGTATCCTTAAAAAGTGGGTCAAGGACGGCATGCCCGAGACCCCCCAGCAGTTAACGCAAATTATTATCAACACCATACTAGCCAAGAACCTGTCAGAGATTCGGGATGCAGTTTTGTAGCTGCCAAATATTACAATTTGCCCGAAATACCGGGAAACAGTTGTCTTTTTGCCCGGTATTATTTATCATGGTATCTGACTGTATGGAATTACAATGGAAGATAAATTAAGTGAGGAACACATCACAATGAAGAAAATGATTATTCACGGCGGCCGACCACTCTCTGGAGAAGTGACAATCGGCGGCGCTAAAAATAGCACAGTGGCATTGATTCCGGCAGCGATTTTAGCTGATACACCGGTCCGTTTTGACATGGTACCGGATATCCTTGATGTGCACAACTTAATGTTAATTTTGAAATCGATGAACGTGCACTCCACGTTTGAAGATGGGGTCCTCACCATTGACCCAACGGAAATCGTTGAAGCACCACTTCCGAGCAAGGCTATCAAGAGCTTGCGCGCGTCTTATTATTTTATGGGGTCCTTGTTGGGGCGGTTCCAACGGGCCACGCTGAGCTTCCCGGGCGGCGATAACATCGGGCCACGGCCAATCGACCAACACATCAAAGCGTTTAAGGCGCTGGGTGCGGCGGTTGACGAGCATGATGGCACGGTGCGTATCACTACCGGTCCCGAGGGGCTACACGGCGCACGGATTTTCTTGGACATGGTCTCAGTTGGGGCAACGATCAACTCGATTCTCGCGGCGGTCAAGGCCGTGGGAACCACGGTGATTGAAAACGCGGCGAAGGAACCAGAAATCATTGATATCGCGACCTTCCTGAACAACATGGGCGCCCATGTCCGTGGGGCCGGGACCGATGTCATTCGGATCGAAGGGGTCCCAACGTTGCGGGCCATGAACACGCACACAATTATTCCTGACCGCATCGAAGCCGGGACGTACCTGTCGATGGCTGCGGCCGTTGGTGACGGTGTCGTGGTCAAGAACGTGATTCCAGAACATTTGGAAGCCTTCACGGCCAAGATGATTGAAATGGGTGTACCATTGGAAATCAACGAAGACAGCATTTACGTGCCACGGTCTGAGGACTTGAAGCCCATTCAGGTCAAGACGATGCCATTCCCAGGGTTTGCGACCGACCTGCAACAGCCAATTACGCCGTTACTCTTTAAGGCGGACGGTAGTAGTGTGGTCATCGATACCATTTATCCGAAACGCATCAAGCACATCGCTGAGTTGCGGAAGATGGGCGCCCACATTCGTTCTGAAGAGGGCACCATTGTGGTTGACCCGAGCGATGATCTGATTGGGAGTGACGTTCAAGCCGGAGAAATCCGCGCCGGCGCCTCCCTGGTGATTGCTGGGCTTATGGCCGATGGTGACACCGAGATTAGCCAAGCAGATAATATTTTGCGGGGCTATGACCGAATTGTTGAAAAATTAACGGCATTAAACGCCGATGTAGAAATCGTTGATGACAGTTTAGTGGAAAACGGCCAAGATTAGCCATTGCCGCTATGTCGTTTTCATGTTATAATTCAACGGTTGACGATTAAAATCAATCTCTGATTCAGTCAATGGATCAGGGCAAAGGAGCGTATTACATTATGAAGCAAGGAATTCACCCAGATTACCACGAAGTTGTGTTCCAAGATTCAAGTACTGGTTTCCAGTTCTTATCTGGCTCAACGGCAACTTCTGACGAAACGGTTGAATGGGAAGACGGCAACACCTACCCATTGATCCGTGTCGAAATTACTTCTGATTCCCACCCATTCTACACGGGTAAGCAAAAGTTTACTCAAGCCGATGGTGCTGTGGACCGTTTCAACAAGAAGTACGGTTTATCCAACGACTAATTATAAAATTTATGATTTGTCTTACCGGTTACGGGGTTATCCCCGTGGCCGGTTTTTTTAGTATAAGAGTGCGGAACGAGCCGCTTAGACTCTGAGCATTAACGTGGCTAAGGGAATATCCCTGGGCTTGGGATATTTTCTTAGCCGGGTTAAGCGCAGGAGTCTGGCTCGTGGAGCACGTTTTGGAGGTTGCCAGGACCAGGATAGAATGGTGAAGAACCAGCTTAACGAACTAAAGCAATCTAAATTGAACGTAAACCCCGGGCCTGGGTCGTTTCCGTTAGGGTGTTAAGCGGAACCAGTTGCCCCGCGTAGCACGTTTCGGAAGCTGCCAGGACTGGGATAGTTCCGTGGAGAACTGATTTAGCGAACTAAACTAATATAATATTGAACGTAAATTCCGGGGCTGAGATATTTGCTTAGTCGGTGTTAAGCGGAAGGAGCTGCCTTGCGGAACACGTTTCGGAAGCCGCAGGACAGGGATGGTTCCGTGGAGAACCAGACTATCGGTCTGAACAAGTATCATCACAGAACCAAGCGGCGTGTCAAAACAGAACAAATACCAGTCAAAATCGGGTATTCTCCATAGGAAGAAGATGGCTGAGTAACTTATCCAAACTGACCAGCATCCTTAATAATGCGTTGAAACCCACCCAGAAGCTCAGCACAACGTTCTGTGGTCTCCCATGAATAATCTTATAAAGTGCTAGTAGAATCGCGTAGTGGCGCCCAGAATCGTTTATAAATCCGCACACGGTCGTCATTTTTCAAATAAATTTGTTAATTTTATGACGCTGTCGAGCCTCAGACTTTGTTTTTGTTAGTAAAAAGGGTAGAATTCAAAGTCGTAGAGACCGAATTATTTGGGGATTGGAGTAACTAATTATGGCAGACAAAAAGAAGCAGCAGCCAAAACGTCGTTGGCGATGGTTATGGAGTACGCTGTTTGTCCTCCTGATTGTCATTTCGCTGGGCTTAATCTTTAACGAACAAATAAAAAATTGGTTGATTTCTTCCTATCAACCTAAGATCACGCGTAAGGCCGTTCAGAACAACGAGAAGAAGAAAGCCTCGTATGATTTCAGCAAGGTGAAGTCGCTGGACTTCTCGACGGTGGCGAATGCCCGTTGGAACACTGCAAACATTCATGTGGTGGGGGAAATCCTGATGCCACAGTCGAAGATCCATTTGCCGATTGCCAAGGGTGTTAGCAATGAAGTTCTAGCACTGACAGCGGGGACCATGCGGCCGGACCAGAAGATGGGCCAAGGGAATTATCCATTGGCGGGGCACCACATGTCTTCGCAATCGATTCTATTTAGCCCCCTGTATTGGAAGACTCGGGTTGGCCAGATAATCTACCTGACTAATGCCAAGACCGTCTTCGTCTACAAGGTCAGTGTGCGCAAGTTCATTCCAGCTACGGACGTTGGCGTGGTTGCCCAGACGAAACAAAAGCTAGTCACTCTGATCACCTGTGACGCGACTGGCGCGAACCGTTTGATGATTCGTGGGAAATACGTGAAGCAGATGGCCTACAAGGATGCCCCAAGTTCCGTGCAAAAAGGTTTCCATGGTGGCTTTAACAACAAATAAGGTTAAAAAATCAGTGATTTCTGTCCAAAAAGCAGGAAACGCTGATTTTTTTTATTTTTTTTGAAATTTTTTAAAAATATTTTTAAAAGAATCGCGGCAGATGGGTGATCAGCGTGAAATTCAGTTGTACCAAGGGCTTAGAACACATAGTATATAGGGTATCCGATATTAGTCGAAAGTATCACATACTGTAAAAGAAAATCAAAATAATCAGCAAAATCGAAAAAGTTGCCATAAAATGTAAACTGTTTTCACTAGCAAATGTGCCTACAAATGCTGATACGTAGGCGTTATAATTGTAATAACGAACACGTTATAAATCAATTAATCGTCCATGAATGGGTTATCGAATTAGTTGTTCTCCCCACAGATGATTAAGAGTGGACAAAGAATCGAAAATGATGTACTATATCCTTGTAAGGTTGATACAGAGAAAACCACCAAACGTTGGGGGCACATGATTAACTAGGGTAATCCCGCGAGGTAGTTAAACGAAGATCAGCCAATGTTGACAGAAATTTATATTTAGCCAAAAAGGCTTAAAGGGGATAATAAATATGTTTAAGAAGACTTTAGGTTTCGTTGCTGTTGCTGCTGCACTGACTGGTTTGGGTTTAGCTTCAACGACGACTGCCAACGCGGATGTTGCCGATGGCGCAACTACTGGGACTACCGCTGCTAATGTTAATTTAACTGCTGATCCTAACGGTGCCGGTGGTGTTAGCTTGGTTCAAGTACCAACATTAACTTTTGGTGACAAGGTTTTGACTGGGTCCAAGGATACGACCACTTTGGGTGTTGCTAACAACTTGGTTGTTAAGAACGCCGGGGCCGCTACTGGCTGGTCCGTTACTGTTAAGGGCACTGCGATGACTGCTGGGAACAACACGCTTAGCGGTGGCTCTTATGACTTAAAGAGTGCCTCAGATAAGGCTCTTGCAGTTCAGTCAGACAACGTTACGGAAGATACCAGCAACAAGACGACTGCCACAGTTAGTTCTGCAACTGACGATGTTACTGGTGATACCTTCAATGGTTTAGCAGTTAATACCGGTGCTGCTACTAGCGATCAACCGGTTATGAACGCTGTTGCTAATCAAGGTATTGGGACTTTCAGTGCAAACTTCGGTAAGGATTCCGTCTTGAACATTCCTGCTTCAGCAATTGCTGGTAAGTACGAATCAACCTTGACTTGGACTTTAAGCAACGCGCCACTTGCTTAATTTAAATGAATTTGTTTTAGGAGACGGCTGAGAAGCCGTCTTTTTTGTTTGCGCTTGTTTTCAAATGAAGTTGCGTGATTTCTGGGATTATAGTTAATCGTTGTCTCTGAAGTCGGATTGAGAAGAGGACTTGGATCAATGAAGTTATATCATTCGAAAGGTTTTTGCTGAAAATTGACTGTAAAAGATCGCTGAAATAGAGAAAACTGCAGCCATTTTACATATGGCTTTAGTTGATGGGTGTAAAACAATAACAATTGGCTAAAACAAATTAACCAATTGCAAAAAAATGGGATACAAACCGCGAATTAATTAACGAACCAGCTAACCCGATATGGGCCGATTAAGCAGGAACAGAATAGGCTGTTGGTAAGCTGACTAATCGTTTATACACCCCTGACAATACTTGTTATAAAAACATTTGTTACCACAGATGATTAATTGTGGACAAAAGTCAAAAACGGTGCTATTATAACTTATGTAATCAGATGAATTCATCAGATAGTTTCATATAAGTTTCATAATTTAGGTAAGTGTTGCGGTTGTGACAAGGAACAAGGACGTGAGGATGGGACAGCGATGCGATTACGAGATTTAGGTTTGCTGGTACTGAGCCTGCTGATCGTCGGTTGGGGAATACCAACAACTGCTCGTGCGGATGATGTTCAGCAATCACACTATTCGGTAGCGTTGACCAAGCCACCGGCAACAGGCACATCTGATGTGACTGGCGGCGGTGCGGGAGCCACTATCGATGGTAATGATGGCGATACAGCGACTGGAAACGACAATTCCGGGAACTCATCAACATCACCCGCCACGAATACTAACGGTGGTCAAGGGGCGACCGTTAGTCCTACGAATGGTAGGGTTACGCAGGCTTCACAGGTATCACATCATGTTTTAGCAGGTCGGTTACCACAAACATCTGAAGTGTGGTTCGGCTTTAGCACATTAGCAGGAATTATCCTGTTACTGCTCGCTTGGATTGGGATTCTACTTAAAAGAAGAAAACAACAAAATTAGTTGAGGGAGATATTTATTATGACTAAAAAAACTTTACAATTATTAGCTTCTGCCGCATTGGTTGCTGGTCTTGGATTTACTACTGTAACGGCTAATGCCGATGCTACTAGTAATACTGGTTCCGTTTCAACGACTGCCAAGGTTACCTTGGATAGCAAGGGCGCTGGCGATAACGGTGATGGCGATGGCGGTAACGTTGCCGGCTCATTAGCAATCACTTCTGCTCCCGATGTTACGTTCGATGGTGGGACTTTAGATGGTAAGACGGCGCTTGATTTGAATGGGACTCTGGCCAATGGCGCAAAGTCACATGACACTAATGCTAAGGCCGGAGCTGTCACTGTTGTTGACCCTGGTACTGCCAGTGGTTGGACGGTGCAAGTTTCTAACACCAAGATGGCCAATGACGACTCAACCCAAACGGGTATCGCATCCTTGATCCAAGGTGGGAAGATTAACTTCTCTAATGCAGCACTGGCTTCTGAGGACAGTGGGGCTGATGCAGGTGTTACGTTACAAGGTAACGCAACTGCCAACGCGGTTTCCCTGAACACCGAAGGTACCGACAATGTTCCGGTTTACAACGCTGCTAAGGGTAGTGGTGTTGGTACTTGGACCGATACTTTCTCCAAGGCTAACTTGACTGTACCTGCTGGTAACGTTAAGGGTTCATACACGTCAACCTTAACTTGGACTTTGAACAACACCCCTCAAGCTTAATCGCTTAGCAGTCTAGAATGAAAAGGGGGGCTGCGCAGTGACTAGATGGACATCGGTTGTAGTGGCTTCGTTAGCCCTCGCAACGTTCACCATGAGTGCAACAGCGACAGCTCAAGCTAACGCTAAAAGCGGTGGCGGAGATCAAACGACGACTGCTAAAGTGACTTTAGTGGGTGGCGATACCTCCAAGCCGGTTAGCCCCAAAGATCCAGACGGGTCTGGCGGTGAGTTTCCGGGCGATAACCTTGATCCTGACAATAAAGGGACCGGGTCGACCGGGGATTTGACCATTGATTATGCGTCGAACCTTGTGTTTGATGAAAATAGTTATGCGGACGGTTTAATTACCGCCACGGCTACCAATAATCGGGCCTTTGTTCAGGTCAGTGATCGGCGGTACACCGGTGATGGTTGGCAATTAATGTTGACGCCGAGCGTTTTGACGGGGCAATCGGATAACCAAAAGATTTATGGTGACGGCGCCTCAATTGAGATGGGCGTTACCCGATTCTTGGCTTCCGGTGCCACTGTCAGTCAGTATCCGCACGTCACGACGGCCAGCACCACCCGATTACCACTGGGTGAGATGGCCAAGGTTGGCCAGGCTGATCGTGGCACTGGCGTCGGAACATGGATCTATCGCTTGAACTACGACACCACTGCACCAACAAAATTGTTAGTAAACGGCAGTCACGTCTCCGAGACACAGACCTATACGGGTGAGTTAACGTGGACGCTGACTGATTCACTACATTAAAAATGGTAAAGATTAAGAATGCGGTGGCGACAGCTACCGCATTCTTTGTTACAATGAACATAAAGTTGAGTTTTTATGGAGGTTGGGAGAAACATGAAACGTTGGCTAAAGATTTTAGTAACATTAGGGACGTTACTGATGGCGTTTGGCTGGTATCAACAGACTGCTCAGGCCGAAAGCGTGGGTTATTCGGTAAGCGCCATTTTGCCAAAGAACCAGGATGACAAGAAGGTCACTTACTTTGCCTTGCGGGTCAAGCCTAAGCAACAGCAAAAGTTGACGATTGTGATTCGCAACACGAGTAAGTCCATGAAACGATTCCAAGTTGGGGTCAATCAAGCGATTACCAACGATAACGGGGTCATCGACTACAGTAAGGCCAATCCAACTCTGGATAGCTCACTGAAGGTCGGTATCAAGGACGTCTTCAGCAAGGACAGCACCCAAAAGGTCAACGTTCCTGCCAAGAGCACCAAGAAGGTCTCCGTGTCCTACACCATGCCTGCCAAGACGATTGACGGGATGATCTTAGGGGGCGTTTACGTTAAGCAACTGAACAATGATGACAGTTCTAGCGCGAAGAAGGGTGTCACCATCAAGAACGCCTTCGCCTATGTCATTGGGGTTCGGTTACGGGAAAGCAGCGTTGACGTTGCCCCCGACATGAAGCTTAACGCGGTCAAGGCTGGTCAAATCAACTCCTACAACCAAATCCAAGCAAACTTACAAAACCCGCGTCCGGGTCTGATGAGCGAGTTAAAGGTGAAGTCCAAGGTCACCAAGGCTAATGAAACCAAGACGGTTTTGAGCAACGAGAAGAGCAACATGTCCATGGCGCCTAACTCTAACTTCAACTACTCCATTCCTTGGGGTAGCACGCAGTTAAAGGCCGGCGAATACACGCTGACCCTCGATGCTTACGCTAAGGGTGGTTACCACTGGCACTTCGTGAAGAACTTTAACGTCACCCAGGCCCAAATCAACCAATTAAAGAATAAGATCAACACGCCACAACAAAAGAGCTACCTCTGGTGGTTCGTGGCCGGCGGGGTCTTAATCGTGTTGTTGCTGATCATCATCATCTACTTGTTAATGAAGAACCGCCGTCACGATGACGACGATGCCGCTACTGACAAGACGGATACCACAAAATAAATAAATCAGATGAAGCGTCATCGAACTGACAGCCTGTGCTGTTGGTTCGATGGCGTTTTTTTGCGTGATAGTCAAACAGGGTATTTCCTAACTTGATGACCGAAGCGTAGGTAAGTTTACTTAACTGAGCAAGGTTAAATTATCTAGACCCACCTGCTCCCAAAACACGCGGAACCTGCAATGTGCACCTGGAACATCGTATAATAGGATTAGATATTAGAACTGGTAATCAATTTGGCTAACAGTCTTCAAATACGTTGATTACCACGAAACTACAGAAACGTAACAATAGGTTGCGGTGTTAAAACGAACTTCATAACTTTGGGGATAAAGTTGGGGAAGGAGTAAGCTTATGCGGCTAAAAGTTAGAATTGCTAGTGTGCTGACTTTACTACTGACTTGGGGGTTAATCGCCTGGCAAACGGATACGGTTCGGGCTGATACCACGGATGCGGACTACGACAGTGCATTGTCCACGATGCCAGAAGGGCTGAACATCGACCAGTATTTCACGCCGGGGAACTTTACGGGCACGAACTCGGCTTCGGTGACGGCCCCCAAGAGTCCGACCGACCCGACCCAGGCGGTGCGGTTGACCTATGATCACAACCAACTGGGAACCATTTGGGCGAAGGATGATTATGACATTGATTTGACCAAGAACCAAAAGGCTTCGATGTGGATGTATTTTGGCAATAATCCGGCGAACAATCAAATGGGTGATGGGATGGCCTTTGTCATGCAAAATGATCCGCGGGGGACCAAGGCCACGGCGACCACCGATACCGGCGCGACGGCCCGGGGAGAAACGCTCGGAACTTGGGGCTATCCGTACGACTATCTGACCCAGGGAAACACGAGTAAGATTTCCGCGCTGGCCATTCAGGACAGCTGGGCGCTCGAATTTGATACGTTTATCAATAATCAAAGTATCAACACCAACCAGGCCAACGCAACCGACTTCGATTACTACACGGCGAATGCCGGGCTAGACGCTGGTACGACCAAGCAGCATATCGCTGCGGGTTATCCGGCCGTCAGTGGGACCTATGCCAAACGGTTCGCCTCGATGAACGGTGGGACCACGGATGCCTACTTTACCGTCCTCAAGCACCAAGGCTTAGTGCCCAATCTACCCACGCTGACTAATGGCTCATGGCACCATGTGACCTTAGCCTATACGGCCCCAACCGGCAGCGATGCCAAGGGCCTTATGACCTATACGATTAACGACAAGAACCCGCTGACCGGCGCCAACCAGACGGGGCAAAGCAACTCGTATGAGGTTGATCCGGCTAAGTTAACGCCCGAGGGCGAACCCACGGCCACCTCAGCGATGTGGGGCTTTACGGGGTCCACTGGTGATAAATATGAAAATAATCTGGTCGTCTTTGAACAAATTCCCGGGTTGGTCGATGCGACCGCCTCAGCAACGATGACGGACGTGACGGCTGGTCAACAGTTGACGACGGGTACGGCAATCACCGGTGGCGACCGGCTGAAGATGACGTACAATCTAACTTATAATGACGGACGGGCCGCCTGGAAGAACATTCAGGCCGTGATGAACGTTCCCGCGAACGTGACGTTACGCACGGCAAATATTGCCTATGCGGATGGCACTTCGGCAACGATTCCGATTGACGGCTTAAATGGTCGTGAGTTGGATTATACGTTGGCCAAGACGTTAAACCAGGACACCAGCGATGGCGGTGGCGGAAAAACCGCGACCATCACGTTGAATGGTCAGGCCGACAACGTGAATGCGGCCGTTGATGCTAGCTCCAGTACCTTCCGGGGCAGTAATGCAATTGCTACGGCCGACCTGCCTAGCTTTAGCATCGTTCAAACGACCGGAACCATGGCGCTTGACCTGACCTCGAACGCGACCGTCAGTATGGCGCCGAGCGAGTCGACGACCATCACCGGGAAGGCGACGTTGACTGGGACGATGCCGAGTGATCGGTTGTTTACCCTGCACAGTGCCATCAATGGTGGTGCGGAAACGACCAGTAAATTTACGACCAGCGGTAATAGCGGAACCTTCAGCTTGCCGGTCAAGGGGAGCGATTTGCAGAATGGGGCTAACACGGTGGACCTGTACGTCGTGGACGCCTACGGGGATTCTTCCCCGACCGTGACGGTTACCATTAACGTGGGCATCTTTGGATTCGGCCAGGTGTCGCCCAAGAGTTCGTTTAAGGAAACGACCTTGACGGGCCAAGCGCAGACGATTGAACGTAGCAATGACTGGTCGCTGATTATTGACGATACGCGGGGCAGTGGCAGCGGGTGGACGTTACAGGCCAGTGCCACGCCATTTACGGGGACCAACATGCCGGATAACCAATTGAAAGGCAATCTGGTGTATGTGGATGCTGATCATAACGCCACCACGCTCAATTCAACGGCGACGACCGTTTTGACGCATGAGGACGATGGTAGTGCCACAACGAACGTGGTCGATGGTTGGTCGCGTGACACGGGCCTGTTGTTAAAGACGCACAGTGATGCCTTACAAGATGAGTATTCTGGAACTGTGACTTGGACGCTGTCGAATGCGGTTCACTAAGAAAAAGTTTAAGGTCACCACTTTTAGGCCACTTAACGCGTGTAGCCTGATAAGTGGTGATTTTTATTTTGGGCGACGTTGTACTGAACCTGAACAATACCGCCATGGTCGGCAGTTATCGTGGATAAATCGATTGGATGTTGGCCGTGAAAACAAATTAAACCAGTTATAGACGGGTACCAATGACCGCTTCTCAGGGATGGTGGGCGGCGTTGGGACCTTCTTTTTGTTCTGAATGTTGTGGTGAATGTCCGTAACCAATAATCATAGTAAAGAGGCTTTAAGCTAGCTTTATGGTTCAGTTTGTCTTTAATACAGGAAAACGACTATAATGTTTTTTTATTCGGATACGAGATGGTTGCGGTGGATTCCAATTTAATCATAATTGCAACCGGTTGTTCCTGGGAACAACGTTTAGAAAAATCACTGAAGACGGTAACGCCCGTAACGTGGTGTTTAGGGTGGGAAAGATTGTTGGGATGACTAGTACCGGCAGGCTTTCGAGCACTAGGAGAGGATCAATATGAAAATAAAGGCAGTCGTGTTAAGCATCTTAACAGTTGGAACATTACTCGGTCTACGGACGGTGCCTGGGCTCGCCTCGACCAAGGAAAATGTGACCGCTGCGTTGGGGACGGCGCCGCAGGGGATTGCTATCGATAGTTACTTTGAAACGGGAACCATTGCCAATAATTCGGCGAAAATTTCAGATACGGATCAGGGGAAAAATCAGGCCGTTCAGCTGACGGATGCGACGACCGGCGGGGATGAGCTGGGAACGATTTGGACCAGTGATGCCGCGGCGATGGATTTAAGCGAGGACCAGACGGCGTCAATGTGGCTGTACACGGGGGACTCGTTTACTTCGAGTGGTGATGGGATGACCTTTGTCATGCAAAATGATGAACGGGGAATCGGCGCAAGTGCCCTCAATACCAGTGATGAATCAAATCCCACGCCCGCAACCGGTGAAACGCTGGGTGTCTGGGGCGATGACATCAATGAAAAGTACAAGAGCGCTGACGATTTAGCTGCCACGGGAATTCAGAACAGCTGGGCATTGGAATTTGACACTTATAATAACAAAAGTCTGCCAAGCACGAATTCGGATGACAGTGCAGCGGACCAGAAAAAGACGTGGGATAGTTATTTTGCCAGTTCGGCTAATTCGGCGAACCAATTTGATTTGAATGAAAGCAGTATGCATATTGCTTCGGCTTACCCCGGAGATAAGACGTCTTATAATATGTCGGGGAAGAACATTACGGTGACCACGTACGGGGGATTTTTAAATCTGACACCAACGAACACGACGTACAATTATCCTTATGCGGTACTGAATCACCAAGGTGTGATTACCAACGGCTTTAATCTCCTGGGAACCGGGGCCTGGAAGCATTTAACGTTGAAATGGGATGCGTCGAGTAGTCAAATGACCTACACGTTTGATGACAAGGATCCCGACACTGGGGCTGCCAAGACAGGACTGTCGCAAACGGTCACAGTGGATAAGAATAAGCTCAATCTAGGTAGCGATAATAAGATTCGTTGGGGATTTACAGGGTCGACCGGGTCCAACTTTGAAAACAACTTGGTCGTCTTTGAACAGGTCCCCGGGTTGGTCAACGCGAGTGCGACGGCTAAACTGACGGATAGCACGCAGAGTGACAAGGAAATCACCTCAGCGAGCGATACGGTGAATGCCGGCGACCGGATGAAGCTTGACTACAATTTGAATTATAATGGCGGCCGGGATTCTTGGCAGGACGTTCAGGCGAAACTGAATCTGCCTAGTAACATCGTCTTTAGCAATGCGACGATTACTTATGCTAACGGGGACACGCAAACGGTGACGGACTTGGATGCGCAGAGTAGTACCGGGCAGGCCCTCAGTGAGACCTTGAGCAAGGAACTGTCCAGTGACAACGACGGCGCCACCATCTCGCTGAGTGGGAAGGCCGTCGTTGGCGATAGCAGCGAAACCACGGTTGCCGCGACGAACAACAGGTTTAATGGCTCGAATGCGATTACGCAGGCAAGTCTCACGGGCTTCAAAGTTGAGAAGAACGATGATGCTACTGTTAGCATGACGTTGACGGGGGATGATGTTAATTCAGATAGCACAACGGCCCGCAAGCGACTGACCAAGGCAGCAGACGTTGCTGTGACGGGAAAAATCTCTTACGTTACGGGAACCGCCGATCCGAATAGCAGTCTAACTCTTCACCCGGTCTTAAACGGTAAGGAACTTCAGACGCAGACGCTGAGTAACAGCGACGCGGCTGGGACCTTTACCTACATCATTCCAGCCAGCGCACTGGTTGCCGGTCAAGATAACGTCCTGACATTGTACGCGACGGACAGTAAGGGGCACGCGACCAATGACGTCAGCGAGACGGTAAATCTGTCGGCGGGGTCCCGGAGCTTGGTGGCTTCCCCGAAGTCCTCATTTAACAGTGATGATCCGCGGAGCATGTCCGGGTCGGAAATGACCTTGACGCCTGATAGTAATTGGGATGTGACCGTTGATGATACCGAGGGTACTGGTGACCAATGGACCTTGACGGCGAGTGCAACCCCCTTTATTTCCAAGCTGCGGGGGAGCCTTTCCGCAGACATGACTTACGTGACCAGCGATGGCACCAGTAGTAGCCTGATGAGTGGGGCGGTTAACGTGCTGAGTCACACGACCACTTCGGATGATGATGTGGTCAATATCACGAATGATTGGAACGATTCGCAAGGGCTGTTCCTGAATGTCCATTCCGATGCATTAGAGGGCACGTACTTCAGCACGGTCACCTGGACATTGGGTGATACGCCAACGTAGGCCGATTATCTCGCGGGTTGCCGGCTCGTTAAAAATTGAACTAGTTGTTATTTAGAGGACCTCAGTTGTGAAAACTGAGGCCCTTTTTTGTCTGTAGCTTAGGAATCCCGTTAAACCGCGAATGGTTGTCAGTTTAAATAGGCTGACTAAAACATTTATTGCTTTACGGTTGTGTTTCTCTCGTAAACCGCATATAATCATATTAGTTAATAGTTAGACTGTTCTAGGGGAGTCTTTAAAATACTGACTAGTGTTTTGAATTTTGATTAGTTTGAAGAACTGTTAAATTGGCATTCTTTAGATAGAAAAGTCAGTATCCTTTCACCAATTGAAACTATTTGTGCAATTAATGACTAGGGCGATAAAATATCGGAGCGCGGCGGGATTTCCGCTTAAGGAGTGACTTAAATGAAGTTGAAGCGGTTAGTAACGGGGATTGTGATTGGCTTGGCGGGGGCTACTTTGGGGTGGGAGACCTCGGCACAAGCTGACGATTTAACAAATGTATTAAACGGTGCGCCACAAGGCATTAAGATTGGTAGCTATTTTCAGGCAGGCACAACCTCTGATAACTCAGCTGTGCTAGCCAAGACGCAACACGGTGAGGACCAGGCAGTTCAATTAACTGATAAAACAAGTCAATTGGGAACTATTTGGACTAGTGATTCGGCTGAAATGAACTTGAACGAGGATCAAACAGCGGCGATGTGGATGTATTTTGGGGATGGTAGTACATCGTGGTCTGGTGACGGGATGGCCTTTGTCATGCAAAATGATACCCGGGGCCTCGGTGCCAGTTCAGTCGATACGAGTGGTAAGCCAGGTCGTGGGGAAACCTTAGGTGTTTGGGGGGATGACACGGGGAACGGTTTTACGAGTACAACAGAGTTAGCCAAGTCAGCCATTCACAACAGCTGGGCGATTGAATTTGATACCTATGTGAATAAGTTTGATAAGAAGGATGACACAAGCATGGCGGATGCTATTAAAGGCGGCATTCCTAGCTATTTTGACGTCGATATCACGGGAGCCTATCCTCATATTGCCTCAGCTTATCCTGGGAAAGCTAGTACGTATTCGATTGTTAACGTGGGCTCGACAGGTTACCATTACGCTAAGATGAACCATACGGGGATTTTAACCAACAATTATAGTGGCCTAGCCGACGGATTTTGGCATCACGTCACGCTTCATTGGAATCACACGGCCAAGACGATGACTTACACCATTAATGATAAAAGCCAGACAACGGGTGCACCTCAGGATTCAAGTTACGAAAAGTATAAGACATTTACGACCGCACCACTAGATATGACCGAAATTGATCCGCAAAATACAGGGAAAATTCGTTGGGGATTTACCGGATCAACCGGTTGGAATGCTGAAAAGAACTTGGTCATTTTTGAAAAAGTTCCTGGCCTGGTCGATGCCAACTCAATAGCCAAATTAACGGATACAACCAGTGGTAACGCCGTAACCAGTGGCACAACGATTAATTCCGGTGACCGCTTGCGACTTGACTACAACCTAACTTATGCGAGTGGTCGGGAAGACTGGAAAAACGTGGTTGCCAATTTAAATTTGCCTCAGGACGTGAGTTTTACGTCTGGCGTGGTTACTTACGCCAATGGGCAAAAGGATACCATCGATTTGAGCGGCCTCAGTGGACAAAGTCTGAAAACGACTTTGACACAAAATTTGTCTAAGACTAACGCGACGGCAACGGTGTCCTTGAACGGTAAGGCTGCCCCGGTCGACAGCTCGGGCAATCCTGCGGCTGCGGGAACCACGACGAGTACGAAAACCGTGACGAGTAACTTTGTCGGGGATAATGCGATGACTTCGGCGACGGTGGATGCGTTTAACGTAAAGGCCGTCAACAGTGCCATGACCCTGGCTTGGACCGGCGACAGTGCCAACGGGGCTAGCAATACGATCGGCGCGACGTCGGTGACTGCGGGCAAGTCGGTTACGTTGACCGGGAAGGCCTCGTACGTTACCGGGAGTGCGGATACCAACAGCAATATCAAACTGCACGGGGAACTGAATGGCGAAGCGCTGCCGGTGACCACGTTGAAGAACACGGATGCTAGCGGAACCTTTAGCTACACGGTGCCCAGTTCGGCACTGACGGCGGAGAGTAACCAACTGATTCTGTACGCGTCTGATAGCAAAGGCAATAACAGTAACGACGTGAGTTATACCATCACGCAGGGGTCACTGAAATTGGCAGTGGCGCCGACGATTGCGTTTAGTGGGATCCTGACCGGTCAGCACCAGCAATTGGCGGCTAATGATGATTGGGATGTCGATGTGCGTGACACCCGGGGAACCGGTAGCCACTGGACCTTACAGGCGGCGGCTTCAGCGTTTACGACCGGCACGGATGGTGCTGGTACGGTGTTGCCAGCGAGTCTGATGTATCAGGATGGGACAACTGCCGCTAACTTGAGTGCGGGGAACCAGGTCCTGATGGATCACACGACGACCAGCGGCAACGACCTGACCAACGTGTCGGGGGATTGGGAGAATGGTCGGGGCCTGTTGCTAGATGTTGGCAGTGGCGCCGCTGAAGGGCATTATCAAGGGACGGTGACCTGGAGTTTTGTGGACGCCGTTAAATAGAAGAACGTTGTGAGAGCTTGGGCGACTAAGCTCTTTTTTCTTGCGTTGAAAAGACTTATTCAGCTAAAAGTGAGTTCTTAAATTATCCTTTAACTCCTTATAAATATTGTTATATCAACTTTTTTGCTTAACTTTGGTGGTGAATGTGCTATACTAATTTCAGATAGTACATGGAGTTATTATTACACGGGTGATAATATAATAAATGTTATAAGTCGCTGATAGTGAAAATCAGTGGGCAACGTTAATGGCTGTGACCGGCGAACTACCGTAACGATTGAAATTGAGATTGACGTCTGGTGTTAACCGGAGCGATAGGGTGCGGTAGTCTGGGCCGGTTATGTGGCTGGGCATATTGATTTAAATTGGGGGAATTGACATGTTGTTAAAGCGCGTATTGTTAGGGATTATTTTGGGGCTGGTTGGGATTAACTTTGGCTGGGAGATTAAGGCTAGAGCACAAGGCCTGAGTGATCAAGGCCATGCTAGTTTGGATAAAATTGTTGAGAAAGCACCACAGGGAATTGATATCAGTAGTTATTTTGAAATTGGCAGCATTCCAGAAAATTCTGCTTCTTTAATCAAGACGAATTATGGGGAAAATCAAGCGGTTTATTTAACGAATGGACCGGATCAGTTGGGAACAATTTGGACGAAGAACGGGGCAGCCATGCCTTTGGATAAGGATCAAACGGCGTCCATGTGGATGTTCTTTGATAAAGGTGGTTATAGCACGGGTTCAGGAGATGGCATGGCTTTTGTGATGCAGAATGATTCACGTGGTAGTAACGCTAGTGCACTAGATGAGAATCATAGTCCTGCTGCCGGCGAGACGTTAGGTGTTTGGGGAGATGCTACCGGAAAGGTGCTTCCTGATGCTGACACAATTGCAGGAAGGGCTATTCAGAATAGTTGGGCACTAGAATTCGATACGTATCCTAATCAGGTTTGGAAAAATGGGCTAGCAGAGAAATTGAAAGCGGGCCAGCAATCTTTATTTGACGAAGGTAGTGTGGGTGATACCCTTAATAGAGGAAAAAATAATTTTGGCGTTGCAATTGCAAAGGGATATCCCCATATTGCTTCTGGCTACCCAGGCATGTCTACAACATATCAAATTAAACAATTTGATAAATGGAAATATGCCACAATGAAGCATGAAGGTGTTCTTAACGAAGGTAATGCTTTTTTAGCTAATGGTGAATGGCATCATGTGACGTTAGCTTGGAAACATGCAGAAAAGAGTATGACCTATACCTTTAATGACAAAGATCCGCAGACTGGCAAAGATACGCCAGAGTCACAGAAAACCTATACAGTAAAAAATATGGATCTACAGGAGCTTGACCCGAAAGGCACTGGGAAGGTTCGTTGGGGATTTACAGGCTCCACGGGAAAGAGCTGGGAAAGTAATTTAGTTGTTTTTGAGAAAGTACCTGGTTTAGTAGATGTGAATGCTAAGGCGGTTCTGACGGATACGACTGATAATAATCGTGTGGTGAAGACAGATGATAGTATAAAAGCAGGGCATCAGGTCAAACTTGATTACGACTTGAGCTATGCTAGTGGTTGGGAACCGTGGCGAAAGGTGGAGGCCAACATCGATTTACCCAAAAATCTGAGTTTCACGAATGGGGTCATCACATATTCCAATGGTCAAACGGAAGATCTTAGTTTGAACGATCTCAAAGGACAGGACATTAAGACCAAATTGGCGCAGAACTTGTATAAATCAATCAATGAAAATAGTAAAACACCCAAGGATAGTCAGCACGCAACTTTGTCACTGAATGGGCAGGCGGTGCTGCCAGGAAAAGAGGTGGCTTCCGTACCGGCAACTACCAGTAAATTTATTGGTGAAAATGCGGTGACAACGGCAACCTTAAATGGATTCAAGGTGAAATCGGTCGATGATCCAATAAGTTTGCAGTGGACAGGCGACAGCGTTACCGGGAACATGGTGGTGAGTGACGGTAAAGATGTTACGCTAACTGGAAAAGTTTCTCGGTTATCTGGACTGGACGGAATTAAGTTACACGTTAATTTAGATGCGAAGATACAGATGGATGAGGAAGGAAACTTTACGCTTAAGATGCCAAGTGATCAGCTGCAGGCGAAGACGACTCAGTTGAAGGTTAGCGCATCTGATGCTAATGGCATTAATAGTACCAATGTTTTAGAGTATACGATTACGCAAAGGTTGTTGGAATTGTCTGCTGATCCTGATTTAACGTTTGGTCAGTATGCCCTGACTGGTCGGTCGGATAAAATTTATCCCAAAGGAACTTTTAACGTTAGTGTTGTTGATACCGGGGAATCAAGACCAGGATGGCAACTAACCGCATCGCTGAATTCAGATACACTGATGACTGAAAATGAGGAGCGGGCATTAGACGGGAAGCTCACCTATGTTGCACCAGCCACACAACAGGGGGTGGTGGCGTCTGGCCTTGAGCAATGGAAGGACCTGTCTAGACAGTCTATTGTCATTGCCACTAGTCAGGAGACAAAGCCCGAAACCAAAACTCCAAACGAAACCCTCATCGCAGGTGATTCTGATGGTCCCCGTGGACTCTTACTACACTTGAATTCAAGTGCTATCCCGGGCCAATACTCAGGCCAAATCACGTGGGAATTAAAGAATGCACTCTAATACACACAAATAGCCCAACCTGAATCAAGTCACGATTCAAGCCCGGGCTAAGGTATCAGTAGCCTATTTAGTCAATGCGTCCAACCAGGCGGGCAAGGCTTCTGCCAGTTCCTGATAAGTCAGTTCAAATTTATGGGTGTACCAAGGGTCATCGATGGCCTCACCCTCACGACCGGGTAGAATGTCCAAGCACAACTTGACCTTGGCCTGGTCTTCCACGGAGGGGGCTAACCGTTGTAGGTTATACAGGTTGCTGTGATCCATGGTAATAATGGTGTCCGCCCACGCAAAGTCGGCGTCCGTGATGGGCCGTGACCGGTGTTGACTGGCATCTAGTCCGTGGGCACGCATGGTTTTTAAGGCACCCGGATGGGGATGATTTCCCTCTTCTTCTGGGCTGGTAGCCACCGACTTGGTCGCAAACTTATCGGTGAGCTGGCGGTCGACCAGTAGCTGATTAAAGATAGCTTCGGCCATCGGGGAACGGCAAATATTGCCAAGGCAAACAAACAGAACGTGTTGCATGGGGTAACCTCCTAATTAATGGTAAAGACGGGCGTAGTTGCTGGAGTCCGCCTTGACCGTTTGTTATGATGAGTGTACCAGAAAAAATAGGAGGAGTGCGCATATGGTAGCAATTATTTTAGTCATCGTGCTGGTCTTGTTAGTCGTTTGGTACATTAGTTCTTATAACGGCTTGATTCGGACCCGGACGCACGTTCAAGAATCATGGAGTCAGATTGACGTTCAGTTAAAGCGGCGGAATGATTTGATTCCCAACTTGGTTTCAACGACCAAGGGGTACGCCAATTACGAACAGTCGACGTTAAAAAAGGTAATTGCCTTGCGGAACCAACTGACCGAAGTGCCAGCTGGTGATCACCAACAAACAATGGAAGTTTCTAACCAACTTTCGACGACGTTGCGGTCATTATTTGCCTTGTCTGAAAATTACCCAGACCTGAAAGCTAATACGCAGTTTACCCAACTAATGGAAGAATTAACCAATACCGAAAACAAAATTTCTTACTCCCGGCAGCTGTACAACAGTTCTGTGGCTAGTTTAACGGTGAAGATTCAATCCTTCCCAAGTAACATTGTCGCTAAGGTTCACCATTTCCAAGAGAGCGACTACCTGCAAGTTCCTGAAGAAGAAAAAACGGCGCCGAAGGTTAACTTCGATGACTTTGGCCAAGATAAGTAGGCGATAACATGTTGTATGACCAAATTGCCATGAATAAACGGCGAACGGGTTACGTCATGTTTGGCTTCGGGGTGCTGACCCTAGCGATTGGCGCGGCCTTGGGCTACCTTTTCTGGAATAGCTGGCTTTCCGGGACCGTGATTGCGGCGGTCGTCGCGGTCGTGTACATGTTGATTATGATTAGTCAGTCGACGAATGTGGTCATGAGTATGAACCACGCCCGTGAAATTACGGATGTCAGTCAGGCACCGCAGCTGTGGCACATGATTGAAGACATGGCGATGGTGGCTCAAGTTCCCATGCCCCGGGTCTTCATCATTGACGATGCCAGTCCCAACGCCTTCGCTACCGGTAACGACCCGCAACACGCGGCAGTCGCAGTGACCAGCGGCATTCTCTCACGCCTTAATCGTGAGGAAATGGAAGGTGTCATTGGCCATGAGATGTCACACGTCCGGAACTATGATATTCGCTTGCAGACCATTGCCTTGGCCCTGTCTGCTGCAATCGGTTTACTGGTTAACTTTGCCAGTAACTGGTTCTGGTGGGGTGGGAGTCGGCGGCGTGATGACCGCGACTCGGGTGGTAATGTGATTGGACTGGTTATCTCAGTCTTCCTCATTATCCTAGCGCCGCTTGCGGCTAGCATTGCCCAGATGGCGCTGTCCCGTAACCGTGAGTACCTAGCCGATGCGTCTAGCGTTGAACTGACGCGGAATCCACAAGGCTTAATCAGTGCCCTAGAGAAGATTGACGATAGTGCACCGATGAAAGAGGCTGACCCGAATAGCGCGGCTCTTTACATCAGTGACCCCTTCAAACACAAGCAAAAGTTTGCGGATCTGTTTGCGACCCACCCACCAATGGCTGACCGGATTGCCCGGTTGGAAAAAATGTAAAAATAGTGAGCGGTTGTGCCCGGTTTCGTAGTACAATTAGATGTGATTGAAACTAGGGGAAAGAGTGTGCGACCATGCGCGGAAATTTTATTTATTTGAGTCTAGAACCCGTTACGAATATGATCTATTCGTTGGGCATTTCACCAGCTGATTTTTTGAATGGGGTGCCAGCCATCCCCAACCAACTGCTCTTGCTGAACGAAGAATCGGGTAACGATGTGGAAATTAATCCGCACACCCGGTTGCAGACTGTGACGGGGCAAGCGCAGATTCGGCGCTATCTGTTAGCCAAACACGAGCACGATGTGAAGTGGCTGGATTACGCGCACGGCGATGACTTGGACTTTCTATTGCCCAGTGAAATCGCTGAGCTCCTTTACCTAGCGCACATGGAAACGCACCTGCGAACCCCATTTTACGCCAAACTTCAAAATGAGTATGCGTATCTGACGTTGCGAGACGGGTTTTACAAGACTTACTACCGGCACTTGTCAGACTTTGACCACGTGCTCGAGGTTAGCATCAAACGCCACTTGCGGTCGATGCACAATAACCGGTGGGTCTTTGCCCGGCCATTAGCCATCTCGGATGTGCCACACGAGATTTTACTGCAATTGATTCAGGGGTTGCTCGACGGCATGATTGTGGCCTTTGATCAGTTGGTTGAGCGGCACCGCATCTATGTGATCCCGGTACGGGCCATTACCCATCCGGAACGACAAAATACCTGGTACTCACAAGAAGAGGTCTATGCGGACTCTCGTGAAGTGGCGAGTCTGCGGTACGATCTAGCCACGCGTGAATGGGCGTTAAGCATTCACGATAACCAAGTTTTTAGTGACGTTGGCGATTTAATTTAAGACGTGTCAAGGGGAGCTGGACTAGTGTCTGGCTCCTTTTTTGCGTCCACGACCGGGAATTATTTGCAGGACTTTTAAGTTAGCCGATGGCAATCCATGGTATAATGTGACTCAGAATCTAATGCGGAACAAACCGGACGGCCACGCTGCCGTCTGGCTAGTAATTTGAAACCGGGGCGGTCGAGGGGATCGTTTCGTTAATTAGGAGTAGAAAACATGAAGATGCAGCTTGCTGAAATTGCTCATGCGGTTGGAGCAATCAATGATTTCGAACAATGGCGTAGTGTTAGTGTAACGAGCGTGGCTTTTGATAGTCGTCACCTGCAACCGGGTGGCCTCTTTATTCCATTGACTGGTGAACAAGACGGTCATCAATTTATTCAGTCGGCCATCGACCACGGTGCCGTGGCAACTCTCTGGGCCCGCGACCTCGCAACTGCGCCAGCCGATTTTCCAGTGATTCAAGTCGCTGATTCATTAAAGGCGCTGCAAGCGCTCGCGCAATATTACCTATCTAAAATTAATCCCCGGGTCGTTGCCATTACCGGGAGTAACGGGAAAACGACGACGAAGGATATGATTGCCGCCGTCCTGAGCACGCAGTTCAACGTGACTAAGACCCACGCCAACTTCAACAACGAGATTGGGGTTCCCATGACTGTGCTCTCCATGGAGCCTAATACGGAAATGTTAGTCGTTGAAATGGGGATGGACCGACCAGGCCAGCTCGATTTCTTGAGCAAACTGGTGTCACCTGATTTAGCAGTGATCACCATGATTGGTGAAGCCCACATCGAGTTCTTCGGGACCCGCGACAAGATTGCGGACGCCAAGCTGGAGATTACCCATGGTTTAAGTGATGACGGCATCTTCGTCTACAATGGCGACGAACCCTTACTGCAGGAGCGGGCAGCCGAATTGACCCAGCGCCAATTTACCTTTGGTCAAACCGCGACGGACACCATCAACGCCACGAGTGTGGATGGGACGTCCACCGAGACCCAATTTACCACGAACCAATGGCCAGACCTGACGTTCACGATTCCCATGATTGGGACCTATAACGTCAACAACGCCTTGGCTGCGTTAACGGTGGGGAACGTTTACCGGATTCGGCCCGAGAACATGCAGCGGGCGTTGAAGACGGTCAGCCTGACCGAGAACCGGGCTGAGTGGGTGCAGAGTACCAGTGGCGCCGCTATCCTGAGTGACGTTTACAACTCAAATCCCACGGCCGTCAAGGAAGTCTTAGCAGCCTTCTCGAAGACCCCGGTCACGGGTAAGCGGTACGTGGTATTGGGTGACATGCTGGAACTGGGCGACCAGGCGGATGCCATGCATGCGGGTCTGGCCAGTGCCATTGATCCAGCGGCCATCAGTCACGTGTACCTGGTTGGCCCCCACATGGCCGCACTTCAAACTGCGCTCGCTAAACAGGCGCCAACATTGCCGGTGTCACATTACGAAAGTGCCGACCTGGCAACGCTTTCAGCCGATTTGCAGGCGCAATTAACTGCCGATGATCAGATTTTATTAAAGGGATCTCACGGCATTCATTTGGAGCAAGTGTTGGCGGCATTACAGGATTCTACTGAAAATTAAACTGAAAAATAAGCAACTTCCACAAGTCGTGGGAGTTGCTTATTTTGTTTCAGCGTTGTATGATGGCTTAGTTGTATTTATGAAACGAACTTATCCCGCCATAGCCAATCACAGTCCGCACCACGGAAAACGGATTTTTTCCAAGAACCCTGAGGCACTATGGCGACGTACCCATTTAGGAGGAAATTATTTTTGAAGTTTAAAGAACTGGGTCTTTCCGAAGACCTACTGAACGCAGTTACGACAGCAGGTTACGAGGAAGCGACCCCAATTCAAGCCGAGACAATCCCCATGGTTTTGGCTGGTCAAGATGTGATTGGACAAGCCCAAACCGGGACAGGGAAGACTGCGGCCTTCGCTTTACCAATCTTGGAAAAGATCGATAAGAGCAACGAAAACGTTCAAGCGTTGGTTGTTTCTCCAACACGTGAACTTGCTATCCAAACCCAAGAAGAAATTTATAAATTAGGCCGTAACGAGCGGGCTAACGTCCAAGTCGTTTACGGTGGGGCTGACATTCGTCGCCAAATCAAATCCTTAAAGAACCACCCGCAAGTGGTTGTTGGGACCCCGGGTCGTTTATTAGACCACATTCGTCGTCATACGCTGAAGCTGGACCACGTGCAAATGCTGGTCTTGGATGAAGCCGATGAAATGTTAAACATGGGTTTCTTGGATGACATTGAAGACATCATCAAGCAATTGCCAGAAAAGCGTCAAACGATGCTCTTCTCCGCAACTATGCCTCCCGAAATCAAACGGGTTGGTGTCCAATTCATGCAAGACCCTAAGCACGTGAAGATTAAGGCTAAGGAATTAACGACCGACTTGATCGATCAATTCTACGTCCGTTCACGTGATTTCGAAAAGTTTGATGTGATGACACGGTTCTTCGACGTGCAATCACCAGACTTGACGATTGTCTTCACGCGGACTAAGCGCCGGGTTGATGAAATCTCAAGCGGTTTGCAAGCTCGTGGTTATAACGCTGCTGGGATTCATGGTGATTTGACGCAAAAGCGCCGGACCCAAATCATGAACGAATTCCGTCATGGTAAGTTAGATATCTTAGTGGCAACCGATGTGGCTGCTCGTGGTATCGATATCAATGACGTGACCCACGTTTACAACTACGATATTCCACAAGATCCAGATAGTTACGTTCACCGTGTCGGCCGTACCGGTCGTGCCGGGAAGCATGGTGTTTCCATGACTTTCGTGACGCCTAACGAAATGGATTACTTGCGTGAAATCGAAAAGCTGACGAAGGTGCGTATGCTGCCTTTGAAGCCACCTTCGGATGAAGAAGCCCTGGTTAGCCAACTGGGCGCTGCTAAAGAAGAAGTTGACGCTTTAGTTAGCAAGACGGACACTGAAAAGTATGCTAAGACGGCTGAAAGCCTCTTAAGCCAATACGATGCTGAAGACTTGGTTGCAGCGCTCTTAAACGACTTAACCAAGGACAGCAGTCAGGTTCCTGTTAAGATCACGCCAGAACGTCCATTGCCTAAGCGCGGTGGCAAGGGTCATGGCGGTGGCGGTTACCATCATGGTGGTAATCATCGTCGTGGCGGTAACGGCGGCGGTGGCTACCGTGGCCATCGGAACAATGATTCACGCGGCGGCAGTCGTGGCGGTTCACGCGGCCATGATTCTCGCAACCATGACTCCCATGATTCACGGAGCCATGGCGACAACCGGAGTCACCGTAGCAACGGTGGCAACAGTGGTCGGCGTAACGAAGGTGGAAGCCGCGGCTTCACCATTCGTAAGAAAGACTAGTTTCATTTAAATTGATTAGAGGGGTCCTCACCAGTCGCATACTGGTGGGGATTTTTTTGTATAGAGAGCGTGGAGCAGGGCGGTTAACTGGCGAGCATTAACGGCGAAAAGTGAAAGTCCCTGATCCTGGGACTTTTGCTTTTCGGTGTTAAGCGGAACCAGTTGCCCTGTGGAACGCGTTTCGGAAGCTGCCAGGACTGGGATATACAATTAGAAGAAAATCTAATGACCTGAGATAGACTGGTAAGTGAAAACGAATTGACTGAACCATCACCTGGAGAATCGACAATAAGAAAGTTCGTGCACCAATCTGCTGAATTCCACGATTTTAACCAGATAATCTCTAAAAAAATACTTAAATCGGACTAAATCTGAAAAATTTTTCAAAAAAATTCACCCAAAACAAAAGCCGGTAAATCAACGTTCATGCAATAAATTCACACTATAAATGTATTTTAATCAAAAACATTAGTTGCAATTTAAAATCGAACATGATATAGTTTCCTTATCGAATTGATACGACAAAACTTATGACAATAACCACGGAGGTTAATTACATGGCAAATCACTTTGACTTACACGCTGCACTGACGCTCGCCACTCAGCCCGGGCCATTCGTTACCATGACTCTACCGGTTACCGGGGTTCCGGCCACTGACCGCACCCAATTCAAGAGTTTGCTTAAACAGGGGAAGGAACGGTTGCTCGCCGTTGTACCTGACAGAACGTGGTCGGCTTACGCGGATGCGTTTGAACCCTTTGACCACGGTCCGTTGACTAACGGGAGTGCGAGTGGCCTGCTGATCATGGCGGGAGCCACGGATAGTTATCATTATTGGCTCCACTCACCGGTGTCGGCGACGGTCACGGTGACTTACCAGCCGAACGTCCTACCGATTTTACAGGCACGTGACAAGACCAGTGACTACGACCTGCTCCTCTTGGGACAGAAGTCCTTTGAACTGGCACAGGTACGGAGTGGGCGACCGGAATTGGTCAATCTTCCCGTTGATGCACCAGCGACCATGGACCACGCCTTAGGGACTGAACAACGTGGGCGGGGTCGTTGGCAACGGTCCGCAGGTGAGCACACCCATTACAGTGGGACGGGCTCCCTCGATACGGCCAAGGCCGCGGACCAACGGAATTACTATATGATGGTTGACAGCTACGTGAGCCAACATTATTCCAATCTGGATCAGGTGCCGTTGATCTTAGTGGCGAGTGCCAGTGATCAGGGGAACTTCCGGAAAATTTCGCAAAATGCTTATCTGGATCCCGCGGTCCGGTTGGTGCAAAATCCCAATTTAGCGGCGGCGAACCAGACCTTAGCGGCATTGACCCTCGGCGTGACTGAGCAACGGCACGTACAGGCCACCCAGATTCGCCACGATGCTTACCAACAAGCACGGCAAGGCGAACAGGTCGTGCAAGACTTGGGGGCCCTCGCGACCGCCACGGTTCAGGGGCAAGTGCTCCGGCTATGGTTACGCGAAGATGCCAGTCAACCTGGGCACCTGACGGAAAAGGGTGAGGTCTTAACCACGACCGCCCTGAGCCGGCAGAATAACCTGTACAACGATTTAGCCCTCTTGGTTAGCCGTTTAGGCGGCAAAGTAGAGGTCCTCCCGGCAGATGCCATGCCGACCCTGAGCCCCGTAGCTGCGCAACTGCGGTTACGTGCGGCGGTGTTACACTAAAAGACGACATAACATAGTTCCATCAGGGAGAGCGGACAGAGAGACGCTTTCCTTTTTTACATAGTTAGGGGCGAAATGTTTCTGCAATTAAGTTAAGATTCGGCTTAACCGGTTAAGTTGTGGGGGTCAATGAGGGGGTGCTGTGCTAAAATATAACGTAGACATTATAGGAGAGGTGACGCCATGATTTACGGAACCGGCATTGATATTACGGACTTAGCCCGGGTCAAAGACGTGGTCGCGCGACAGCCGTTATTTTTGAACAAGGTCTTAACGGCTGGCGAGTTACAAGCGTATCAACGGTTGAGTGGTCAACGAGCGGTAGAATACATTGCCGGTCGGTGGTCAGCTAAGGAGTCTTACAGTAAGGCCATGGGGACCGGAATCGGGGCTGCTGTGGGGTTCCAAGACGTTGAAATCCTGGACAACGCTGCTGGGCAACCAATCGTGGTCCGTCACCCATTCGGGGGAGTCGCTCACGTGTCCATTTCACATACGGCCACGCTAGTGATGACTCAGGTCATCTTAGAAAGAGGGAACTAGTCATGGTAGTTGGGGTTCATCGGCCGACGCAGTTAGTGATTGATCGGCAGGCTTTAAGAGAAAATATTCACGCAGCGGTTTCACGGTTAGCGGATGGTTGTGCCTTGTTCATGGTCGTTAAGGCCAATGGCTACGGTCACGGGGCAGTTCAAGTGGCGCAAGCGGCTAAGGATGCGGGAGCCACGGGCTTTTGTGTGGCCATTTTAGATGAAGCGTTAGAGCTACGGGCTGCTGGGTTCAACGAGCCAATTCTGGTGTTAGGGGTCAGTGATCCCGCTGATGCGCCATTGATGGCGACGCAACGAATCTCGGCGACCGTCGCCGCTCAAGATTGGCTGGTTGAAGCCAACGAATACCTGACGTTGGCCCACGCGGCCCAACCATTACGGGTCCACTTAGGCTTGGATACCGGGATGGGACGGATTGGGTTCAAGACCCCAGCCGCCTTACAATCAGCGGTAGCTTATCTAAATGACAACGATACCCTTGATTTTGAAGGAATATTCACGCATTTCTCGACGGCCGATAGTGCAGATGACCGCTACTTTAAGCAACAAGTCACAACCTGGAAAACACTGACGGGGGCCTTGGACCAATTGCCCCGCTACGTGCACGTATCAAACTCGGCAACGAGCCTGTGGCATGCGGAATGCAATGCCAACATGGTTCGGTTTGGGGTGGCTGGCTACGGTTTGAATCCTTCAGGAACCGCTGTTAAACTGCCATATACCTTACACCCAGCGATGAGTTTAACCAGTGAACTGGTCCACGTAAAAAAGGTTGCGGCGGGTGAGTCTGTGGGCTACGGTGCGACCTACACGGCCAGCCAAGCCGAATGGGTCGGTACCGTACCGATTGGGTATGCCGATGGCTACGAACGCCGGTTACAAGGCTTTCATGTCTTAGTTGATGGTCAACCTTGTGAAATTATTGGCCGGGTCTGCATGGACCAACTAATGGTGCGCTTACCCGCAGAATATCAACGCGGAACCCAAGTCACACTGGTCGGTCGTGATGGTGACGAGACCATTAGTCTCCAAGACGTGGCGGACTATTGTGGGACGATTCATTACGAAATTGCTTGTGGTTTCACGAGCCGGTTGCCGCGGTGTTACCGTCATTAATTTACGGTGTTATTGTGTCCTGAATTGCCGATTCGTGGTAAACTAGATGAGACGAAGTGATTAACTTGAGGAGGGGCAATTCATGGCTCAGTCACAACAATTAAATCAACCACAGTTACGGCTCCACATTACCCGCAATGCGCGGCATGAAGCATTGATTCCACTGCATTCGGCGGCTGCACGCAAGTTAGCTTTGATTGTTGGATACCAAGCGATGGCTCTGATCAACCGGGATTTAGCCCGGGCCTTCACACCCTGTGAAGAGGAAGCCGAACGGCGGTTAACCCAGTTTCGTAGAACCGAGATCAAGAATTAAGAACTAAAATCTAATCAGATAGGGGATGGCGGCCCATGGCCCGTGTTGAAGTCAAACGCGGTGACGTTTTCTTCGCCGACCTATCACCAGTCGTTGGTTCGGAGCAAGGTGGCATGCGCCCCGTGTTAATCATCCAAAACAACGTGGGGAACCACTATAGTCCGACCGTAATCGTGGCGGCAATCACCGCTCGGATCGAGAAACCAAAGATGCCAACACACGTGGGCATCTCGGCTGAACGAACCGGAATTGAGCGGGATTCCGTCATTTTGCTTGAGCAAATTCGGACAATTGATAAACAACGGTTGAAAGACCAGGTGACCCATTTGGATGTCAAGACCATGGCAGCGGTAGATGCTGCCCTTGCAACGAGTATCGGCTTGGTGGACAAGGCGCGTAAGAAAAAGCGAAGTAGATTTAGTACATAGCAGTCATGCACGTCAAAAAACGGTCACGCACAGTTGGTTTGTGGGTGACCGTTTTTTAGTGTGAAAAAAATAGACCCACCGGCAAATGCTGGGGGTCTAAAAGGTTACGGTTAGTTTTCGTGACGCAGATCTTCAATTTCAGGAACGTGGAATTCTTTGCGTTCCAGTGCCTTGACGATCCGATCAAGCTTTTCTTCGTCAACTTCTGCGGGGAGGGTGAACATGGTCCGGTGAACCAGTTCGCCTTCCTGGGCATCCAGACTGATGACACTGGCAATCGACGTGTACTTGGTGATGATTTTGGCCATCCCAGCCAGGTCACCACGTTCACCGGCTGAAACGACGGTGATCACGTAACTTCCAATGTTCACGTTCCAGGATTGTGACAGCATGTCCATCAACCGGGTATGCGTCAAGATACCATAGAAGGCATTCTTGTCGTCTAACACGGCGATGTAAGGCAAGTCCTTGATGGAGAAGAACACGTTGAAGAAGGCCGCGTTAACGGAAATAAACTTCGTGGCATTTTTCAGCAGTGATGTCACTGGGAGCTGCATGTCGCCGCCGCGAGACTTGTGGCGATAGATATGCATTTTGTAGATGTTCCCCCGGAAAATTTGCCCCGTTTCATCTAGAATCGGCACACATCGATAGCCCGAGTCTTCCAAGACCTTTAAGGCTTGTTCCAAGGTGACGTCCTCGCGAACCGTAACTAAGCGTTCCTTCGGTTTCACTAGGGATTTAAGCAGCATAGCAGATGACCTCCTAAAATTAGAAACTTCTAATAATCTCTTCTAATAATACCATATTTCACCCGCCAACGGGTAGCAATTTTCGGGGAATTTCGTGGTAAAATAAAAGAAAGCGTGGTTAAGGAGGGTGGACTCGTGAAGAATACAGATGATCCCGATAACAAGCCAATTATCACGAAGAAGTGGCTTTACTGGACCCTAGCGGCCTTCGTGGCAATCTTAGTCTTGTTGGCAATCGGTATGATTTTCTAAACGACCAAATAAAAAGTTGCGTCACCGTTAAAGGTGGACGCAACTTTTTTAGATTTCCATTAGAAGACAATGACGGGGGTCCCGACCTTCACGTTCGCAAAGACGGACGCAATCTTGGAAGGTGGTGTGTTCACACAGCCGTGTGAGCCATGTGCCTTGTACCAGGTCCCACCGTATTGGGGTTGCCATGGCGAATCGTGAATCCCGACACCGGTATCATCGATTGGCATCCAGTACTTAACCTTGGATGCGTAGCTGGAACCGTTATCGTTTTGACCTCTTAATGTGGTGTTCCGTTGCTTACTCCAGATGACCCAAACTCCGGCAGGCGTATGGTGTGCCGTGGTTGGTAATCCAGTTACAACGTCAGTAGAAACGACGACTTTTCCATTTTTATAAACCCACATGTGCTGATTGACTTTATCAACTTCAACGTAAGACTTGCCAATATCTGTGCCGTTATTGTGGTAGCCGCTCCCTTGAATAGCAGGGGTGCGATCCATGCCTTTACCGGCCAGAACCAGTTTGCTAAGCGCTGGCGTCTCGGTTTTCACCTTGATGCTCCAGCCATACAGACCGGCAGGAACTTTAACCGTTCCGCGCTTGGTGGACTTGAACGTCCGTGTCTTATGAACGGTGCCATATTTTGTACTTAACTTAGTCAGGTAAGTCTTGATGGCAGCGTCATCCGTTGCCAACTGACCGCCCTTAAAGGTAACCCAGCTAGCTAACGTTTCGCTAGGAACCGTGATCTTGTGACCACTGAGCTTGTAGACGTAAGTTTGTTGGGTGATGGCCGTAGCCTTGGTCTTAGCGGCCTTAAATGATGCAGAGGTGGTCGTGACCTTAGGCTGAATGTAATCGCCGGCAACGTTGATCGTCGTTGATCCCTGTTCAATGGCCGTCGTGATGGACTTGGCTAACTTGTCAGTGTCCAGTTGATTACCCTTTTGTTCCTTGGTCACAGCCCAAGAACCATCCTGGTAACTGAACGTGGCGTCCTTAGCAGCCGTCCGCGTCTTGTTCGCTTTGGTCGCAATCTTGGTGGCCAAAGTTTGAACGCTTTCTTGATTCTCGTCACTGGCGTTGAGCGCAATGCTATCTGCCGTGGCGGTCGTCACGTGAACGGGCCAACTCCAAACGTTTTGTTTACTGATGAGTTGCTTAAGGGCCGACTGTGAAGTGACCTTCAAGTCGACTTGGTTCGTTTTGATCGTGGTGACGGTCTTGCTGCCGTCCTTTAACGTGTACTGCTGATCCTTCAGAGCCGCTTTTAACTTGGTGGCCGCTTGGCTCGCCGTGCTCCCACCGACGTTGACGCCGGCAATCTCAGTGTCCTTGAAGAAGACCTGAGCTGAAGAATAGTGTAAGGCTTGTCCCACGTAAATGGCACCGACCGCTACAGCAGCGGTAACGATGCCAATCACGAAGGCGTTTTTCTTTTTCATAGGTGTGACCTCCTAAAATAGCCAGTGGAGGAAAAGTCGTCATGCTTAACTATCACCAATAGCATACCCCAAGCTTACTTCAAACTACCTTAAATCGCAACGTAGAAGCATTAATGTTAACGGTTACATTACTTTCATATCAGCATCTAAAAGAATTAAAAAAATTTCAGGCGTGGGTATTCCGGCGGGTTGACCATTAATTGATTAATAGACCGCAGACATAGATTGACGATTTTTAAAGGTAAGGGTGCCCTAAATAAAATGGGGTGAGTTCATTGCAGCTAACTTAATTGTGTACATCTAGTCTTGAACACTAGGTAAACGCTGATTTGACGGGCTTCCTCTTCGTGATTGGTTAAAATAGTCAGTGAGTAAATCGTCAATGAACCAGTAGACCATTAATTTAACCTAATTATGCCACTCGTATATGCTTATGCAAAAGCCACGGCAGAACGCGTTAAGTCTATCTCAGCTTTTGCCAGCATGGGTGGCTCCGTAAAAAATGGGACAAAAAAATCGCCGCTCCGCAAGGGAACGACGATTCGAAAATTTAAGCTAAAGCTTAGCCTTCAAGAGCAGCTAAACCATCAGCAGTAACCTTCTTCAAGGTAGCAGCTGACTTAGCCATCAAGTCTTTTTCTTTGTCTGAAAGTGGGACTTCGATAACCTTTTCAATACCCTTAGCGTTGATGATTGCAGGAGTACCGATGAAGATATCGTCCAAACCATATTCACCGTTCAATGGGGCACCAACAGGCAATACGGCGTTTTCGTCACGCAGAACAGCCTTAGTGATCCGCATCAAGCAGGTAGCAACACCATAGAAGGTTGCGCCCTTACGGTTGATGATTTCGTAAGCTTTGTTACGAGTGTCGTCTTCGATCTTAGCTAAGTCGTCATCAGAGATGCCGTGTTCCTTAGCAATGGTCTTCAATGGCTTTGAACCGATAGTAGCTTCGTCGTAAGCGGCGAATTCGGAGTCACCATGTTCACCCATGATGTAAGCTTCAACGTTCCGTGGGTCAACATCCAGCTTGTTAGCCAGAGCAACGCGCAGACGAGAAGTGTCCAATGAAGTCCCGGAACCGATGATCTTTTCCTTAGGGAAACCAGAGAACTTCCAAGTAGCGTAAGTTAAAATGTCAACTGGGTTAGCAGCGATGATGAAGATCCCGTCGAAGCCGGAATCAACAACTGGCTTAACAACAGCCTTGATGATCTTAAGGTTCTTGTTAACCAAGTCCAAACGAGTTTCGCCTGGCTTTTGTGCGGCACCGGCAGTGATAACAACAACGTCAGCATCTTTGCAATCGTCGTAGCTACCAGAGTATACGTTCTTAGGTGCGGTGAAGACTTGTGCATCTTCAAGATCAAGAGCGTCCCCTTCAGTCCGTTCCTTAACAACGTCCACAATAGCTAATTCTTCTGCTAATCCTTGGTTTACCATTGAGTAGGCGAATGCTGAACCAACAGCACCGTCCCCAACTAAAACAACTTTTTGATGAGTCTTAGTAGTCAAATTCTTCATCTCCAAATAAGTATTTTGACATCAAGGTACGCAATAATACCCGTGAGTTAGTATACCATGTTAAAAGGATGAAAGCCATTGCGTGGGCTAAAATTTTGTGAAAAATATCATTTATTTTTTCAGAGACTGACCAATTAGTGGAAAATCACTCGTGAATTTAGCCGTGAACAGGTGACACCTAATCACTGTAAAGTACTGGTAAAACCCGACATAGAGATATTTGTATTCAGAATGGATCACGTTTGTTTGACTGAGCAAGCCTTACGTGAATAACGCAATCAACCACTCGACCAATAGGTTAAAGAATAGCCGGTCTACCGCCGGTGGCAGCGAAAAACTTTCACAAGCTCGTTAAAATGGCGAGGGCGTGAATCGTGAAAGCGCCTGAAAATTTTCACATGGAAAACGGGTAAAAACGGTCGCACTGGAATTCCGCGCACTTTAATGGAGAAAAATAAATGTGAAAGTTTGTCAAAACGGGGACGAGTCGGTTGGTGTTTCATCGGACCTAGCGGCAGTGATTGTGTCGGGGCATTTTCGGATGAACGCGCCGGTCATTGAGAGATCAGAGAAAGCAAGGTTAACGGGGGAGTGGCCACTTTTCGTGAACAAGACAATCGATCACTGGCAGTCTCGTCAGGCGTGGCGTGGTAAACCGTTGCGAAACCGGGCTGGATGCGTGAAGTTCAAGGGGGACTATGCTATACTGACAGGTGGTAAATTTGACAAAAAAGATAACCTGAGCGGCTGAACGGGGAGCAATGGCTCCCGTCCAGCTCTTTTGTCTCTAGCTCGGAATACACAGCTTTAAGGGAGAAATTTTAAAAAATGAAAATGATTGTTGGTTTAGGAAACATTGGTCCCCAGTATGATGGTACGCGGCACAACACCGGTTTCATGGTCGTTGATGCCTTTGCCAAGGAACACGGCATTGACCTGACGACGCGGAAGATGGATGCCAAGTACGGCAGCGGCATGGTCAACGGCGAAAAGGTCTTAGTCGTCAAGCCCACGACGTTTATGAACGAATCCGGCCGGGCCGTTCATCCCATCATGAACTACTTTAAGATCGACGTGGCAGACATCATCGTGGTTCACGACGACATGGATCTCCCACTGGGCCGAATCCGGTTACGGGATCACGGCTCTGCTGGGGGTCATAACGGGATCAAGAGCATCATCGCTCACGTCTCGACTGAAAAATTTGCCCGGTTACGGGTCGGTATTGCCCACCCCGAACAACACACCGTGGTCGATTACGTCTTGGGGAAATTTACCAAGGACCAACAACCGCTCTTCAACCAGGCCACGGATAAGGCTGTTGCTGCTCTGGATGACTGGTTAAAGGGAACCGAATTTACTCAGTTGATGAACCTGTACAACTAGGATAGGAAGTTATCGCGTGAATTTAGAAGCATTTATGACGCAGACGACGCAGTTTAAAGACATCAAGCGGACGTTAGCGCCCGGCCAACGCCAACTGGTGACCGGACTCAATGGTTCTGCCGAGACTTTATTCATCGCCAGCCTGCTCCATGATCAACAACGATCAATCGTCTACGTGACGGATACGCTCTATCACGCGGGCCAACTCGTCGATGACCTGGCGAACTTGCTCAGGGACGACGAGTTATTTGAATTTCCAGTGGAAGAGTTATTGGCGGCGGAAGTGGCGACTAGCTCACCTGAGTACCGATCATCGCGGATTGATGCCTTACGGGCCTTGCAGAGCGACCATCCCGTCGTGATTGTGACGGCGCTGTCTGGCCTGCGGCGGTTTTTACCGGCACCGGCTAACTTCGCGGCGGCCCGGTTTACCGTTAAGGTCGGCGACGACTTTGACCTGGAAGACTTGCAGCAGCGGCTGTTTGCCATGGGCTATGCGCATCAGAAATTGGTGGCTGGCCCCGGGGACTTCGCCGTGCGGGGGTCCATCGTGGACATTTACCCGCTGGCGGCCGACTATCCGGTTCGGCTGGACTTCTTTGACACCGAGGTCGATTCACTGCGCTACTTTGACCCGGCAACCCAACGCAGCATTGAAAACGCTGAGACGGTTGAAGTCCTGCCTGCCACCGATTTCATTTTAACGGCGGCGGAACGGACGGCGGGTGCGGCAGCTCTGACGGCTGAACTGACTAAGCAGGCTGGTAAATTGGCGGCCGATGCGGCCACGAATCTGACGGATCAGGTCCAACCGCTGATCGATGGCCTGAAAAAAGGGTCCGTCGATCCCCAGCTAATGGAGTTTGCGGATTACTTATTCCCAGAACACAATCAATTGCTGGACTACTTACCGGCTGATGGATTGGCGTTGTTCGGGGACTATTCGCGTTTACAAGACGCCGAACGGCAATTATTAGAAGATGAAGCCAATTGGGCCACCGATAAGTTGAGTCATCACCAGATTTTTGCACACCAAATTTTTGGCGGTGAACTGCGGCCCATCGTGAAGGAAGACAAGCACGCGCAGCTGATGCTAGCCCTGTTCCAGAAGGGGATGGGGAGCTTACGGTTCCAAGCCATCACTAACATCACGACACGCGCCATGCAACAGTTCTTCGGGCAACTCCCCGTGATGAAGACGGAAATCGACCGCTGGCAGAAGCAAAACCAGACGGTCGTGCTCCTGGTTCAAGATGAGGAACGGCTGGAAAAGATTGAGCAAACGTTAGATGATTTTGAAATTAAGGTCGTCTTGACCAAATCCGCCAACCTCCAACCTAATCTGACCCAGCTGGTCCCCGAACGGTTGCGGACCGGGTTTGAATTGCCCGAGGCCAACCTCGTGATCATTACGGAAGCCGAAATGTTCCAGAAAATCACGAAGAAGCGGGCCCGGCGGCAGACCATGGCGAACGCCGAACGGTTGAAGAGTTATACCGACTTGAAGCCCGGCGATTACGTGGTGCACGTCAATCACGGGATTGGGAAGTTCATCGGGATGCAGACGCTGACGGTCGATGGGGTCCATCAGGACTACATGACCATCGATTACCAAGACAACGCACAGTTGTTTATCCCGGTCACCCAGTTAAATCTGATTCAAAAATACGTTTCCTCAGAAGACAAGAAGCCCCGCATCAACAAGCTGGGTGGGTCCGAGTGGGCCAAGACCAAGCGAAAAGTCGCGGCTAAGATTGAAGACATCGCGGACGAACTGGTCGACCTCTATGCCAAGCGGGCGGCCGAAAAGGGGTTTGCCTTCCCAGTCGATGACAGTCTACAGACGGACTTTGAAAATGACTTTCCGTATGCTGAAACACCTGACCAACTCCGAACCGTCGAAGAGGTCAAGCACGACATGGAAAAGCCCCGGCCAATGGACCGTTTGCTGGTCGGTGACGTGGGTTACGGGAAGACCGAAGTCGCCTTGCGGGCAGCCTTTAAGGCGGTCGAGGCGGGTAAACAAGTGGCCTTCCTGGTCCCAACGACCATTTTGGCGCAACAACATTACGACACCATGGTTAGTCGATTTGAGGGTTATCCCATTAATGTCGAAATGTTTTCGCGGTTCCGGACGACCAAGCAAATTCACCAGTCCATCAAGGATTTGGAAAGCGGTCAGCTGGATATCGTGGTGGGCACCCACCGGTTGCTCTCACAGGACGTGAAGTTTAAGAATTTAGGCCTGGTCCTGGTCGATGAGGAACAGCGATTTGGGGTCAAACATAAGGAACGGTTGAAGGAATTAAAGGCCAACGTGGACGTCTTGACGCTGACGGCGACCCCCATCCCCCGGACGCTCCACATGTCCATGCTGGGTGTGCGGGATCTGTCAGTAATTGAAACGCCACCGGCCAACCGGTTCCCTATTCAGACTTACGTCATGGAACAAAATGCTGGCGCCATTCAGGACGGGATTCGCCGGGAAATGCAACGGGGCGGTCAAGTCTTCTACCTGCACAACCGGGTGGATGACATCGAAAAGACGGTCGGTCAGGTGCAGTCCCTGGTGCCAGAAGCCCGGGTCGGCTACATTCACGGGAAGATGACGGAGGCCCAGCTTGAAGGGGTGCTCTTTGATTTCCTGCGCGGGGAGTACGACGTGCTGGTCACGACGACCATCATCGAAACCGGGATTGACATTCCCAATGCCAACACGTTATTCGTTGAAAATGCGGACCGGATGGGTCTGTCACAGCTGTACCAGTTGCGGGGCCGAATCGGCCGAAGCAACCGGGTGGCTTACGCCTACTTCACGTATAAGCCGAACAAGGTCTTGACCGAGGTCAGTGAAAAGCGGCTGGAGGCCATCAAGGACTTCACCGAACTGGGTTCCGGCTTCAAGATTGCGATGCGGGACTTATCCATTCGGGGTGCTGGTAATTTGCTTGGTAAGCAACAACACGGGTTCATTAATTCCGTCGGGTATGACTTATACACGCAAATGTTAAGTGAAGCCGTTGCCAAGAAGCGCGGGAAGCAAACGCAACCGAAGACCGATACCACGGTCGAACTGGGCGTTGAAGCTTACCTGCCAAGCGACTATATCGAAGACGAACAACAAAAGATTGAAATGTACAAACGCATTCGCCAATTGGAAAATGACGATGAGGTCAGTGAGATTCAAGCGGACCTCATCGACCGGTTCGGGGAATACCCGGATGCCGTCAGCCAACTGCTGACGATTGGGCAATTGAAATTGGCGGCGGACTTAGCCTTAGTCGATAAGATTCGCCGAGTCAACGGGGATGTCTTTGTCACGATTTCTAAGCGCGGCACCAATATCCTGGGTGGCGAGGATGTCTTCAAGGCCTTAGCAGCCACGGATCTGAAGGCGACGGTCGGCATTACCGATGACCGCCTTCACGTGAAACTGGTCATTCAACCGAAGATGACGGTCAATGACTGGCTCCCTCAGGTCCAACAATTTATGGCGGCGCTCAGAGATATTGTGGAAGTCACCACGAAACCAAAGACAGATGATAAACAACCCAAGGAACAGGCTTAGGACGTCTGTCTTTGGGCAGGAGGAGGAACCATGGGCAAACGCAACGTAAATACCACCTTGCAGGGAGCCCTGATTCTCTCGGTAGCGGCGTTCATTGCGAAGCTGCTGAGTGCGGTCTACCGGGTTCCCTTTCAAAACATGGTCGGCAACACCGGGTTCTACGTGTATCAACAGGTTTATCCCCTGTATGGCATTGGCATGACCTTTGCCCTGAGTGGATTGCCGGTCTTTATTTCCAAATTAATTGCGGAGGCGCCCGACCTACCCAGTCAGCAGGCCGTGGCCCGGCAAGTCTATCGCTGGGTCTGGGCGCTGGCCCTGGTGCTCTTCGGTGGCCTGATGGTGGGCGCCCCCGGCATCGCTCGGGCAATGGGGGATGTCCAGCTAGCGCCACTGATTCGGATGGTGGCCTGGATGTTCCTCTTGATGCCAGAGCTTTCAGTTGGTCGGGGGTACCACCAAGGACAGTTTCGAATGCTCCCCACCGCCCGCTCGCAGGTCGTCGAGCAACTGGTCCGAGTCGTCGTGATTCTGGTGGCCGCCGGCTGGGCAGTCACCCATGACTGGTCCGTTTACCGGATGGGCATGTGGGCGCTGAGCGGGGGCACGATTGCGGCCGTGGCGGCACTGGTTGTGCTCCCGCGGTGGCGGCAACCCGAGGTCCGGACCAGTTGGCGTCTGCCACACTTGGGGCGGCGCTTGCTGATCGAAGGGGGGACGCTCTGTCTCCTCACGGCCATGATGGTCCTGTTACAACTGGTCGATTCATTTACGGTTAAAAATGGTCTGGTAGCTGGGGGAATGGCCGATGCAGCCGCTAAAAGTCTCAAAGGGGTTTACGACCGGGCCCAACCGCTAGTTCAATTGGGCCTGGTCGTGGCGGTGGCCTTTGCTACGTCACTGTTGCCGGCCCTTAGCGAGGCGCAACATCAGCAGCGGCCCAAGGCCTTCAAACGCCTGACGACGACCATGATGCGGATTGCCTTGATGATTGCGACGGCGGCGACCGCGGGGCTGATCAGTCTGATGCCGTGGATCAACCGGCTTCTCTTTGGTAATATCACGGGGAGTTGGATGCTCGGCGTCTACATGCTGAGCATTATCCTGGCTACCCTGATTCAGACCTACAACAGTGTGCTACAGAGTCAGAACAGCTATCGACTAACGGTCGTGGCGCTGGTTGCGGGTCTGGTAGTGAAGGCCGTGGCCAATCACTGGGCCGTGGTCAACTTTGGCGCGAGCGGTGCCAGTTGGCTGACGGTCATTAGCCTGGGCGTGACGTTCCTAGTGATCTGGTACGGGTCGGACGTCACGTTGCGAACCGGTATCTGGACGCGCAGCTACATTCGCACCCTGTTGGGCTGTACTATTCTGATGGTTGCCGGGGTGAAAGCCGCGGTGGTCATCCTGGAACACTGGTGGCCGGCCTTGGCGACGGGGCGGTTAGCGGCTGGCGTGGGCCTCTTGATCACTATTCCCATTGGCGTGGCCATCTTCTTGGGCCTGGCGCTCAGTTGGCAGTTACTCAGTGTGCGGGAATGGTTAGCGATTCCGCACGCAGAAACAGTTTTACGATTATGGCAGAAACTTAGCCAACACGGAGGAAAATAAGATGCGATTAGATAAATATTTGAAAGTTTCTCGAATCATCAAGCGGCGGTCAGTGGCTAAGGAAATTGCTGACAAGGGCCGAATCGAAATCAACGGTAAGGTTGCCAAGTCTTCAACTGAAGTGGCCCCTAAGGATGAATTGGTCATTAAGTTTGGAAACAAGACGTTGACCGTCCAAGTTGACGAGTTGTTAGAGACCACGAAGAAGGACGACGCCGAACGGATGTACACCATCGTGAAGGAAGAGTACGCCCAGGACTTTCGTCAAGAATAATTAGCGACCGCAAAGGTGTTCGTTGTGGTGGATTAGGTTAGGTCGCTGACTTACCAGACCTCGGATTGGCACGGAACTGGCAAAGGCAATCAGCAGGCGCTTTCTTCGGGGCAACACCGCCAATCCAAGCGACTAATGTGACGAATGTTTTACAATGTGCTTAACTAGCTAGACGTCTAATTTGAAACTTGCTATACTCAAGTTAAGCTATCTGGTAAACATGGAGGAGTGAGTGGCATGGCTGACGCGAAACCGACGGCAAAAATTAAACGGCTAGACAATGACTATACGCGAAAGATTCAGCATCAGCAGGCGGTGCAGCATCATACCCGCTGGCTGGGTCATCGGCGCGTGCGGCGGGCCACTCGGATTCTAGTGGTTTTCGCAGTCTTCGCGATTATTTTGGGGGTCCAATTGATTCGGACTCACGCGAGTCTGCATCAGGTCAATCAGCAGGTGGCGACGAGTGAGCGGACCTTGACCAAGACAAAGGCCAAGAACGCAGACCTCAAGCAAGAGATCAAACAGTTGAACGATAAAGACTATTTGGCCCAGTTGATTCGGTCTAAGTACTACTATTCTAAGTCGGGCGAAACGATTTATAGTTTGCCTGGCGACCACGCTAGTGATGTGACAGCTAAATAATCAGTTCAAATCCGACGATTGGCTTGCATGAGCACCGTCGGATTTTTTGGCTAGTCGCGGAAATCATTCGCGCGACCGACTAATTAGCTTGAAAGTTAATTTAACAGGCTTTGACCGGGGCTCATGAGTTGGTCAAGGGACTTTATTTTTTTCATCTCGGCGTGTGGGATTGGGAAGAATTGTGTTATACTGAAAGCACTTATTTTAAGGAGGAACTTCTTGTTTATGGCAATCGAGGTTGGAGCTAAAGTTACCGGAAAGGTCTCCGGAATTACGAACTTTGGTGCATTTGTTGATTTAGGTGACCACAAGACCGGGCTGGTGCACATTAGTGAAATTTCTGACGGGTACGTTAAGGACATCCATGACGTCTTATCCGTTGGTGACGAAGTAACGGTTAAGGTATTGACCGTGGGCGATGACGGCAAGATTGGTTTGTCGATTCGTAAAGCCACGGATCATCCAGAGTCAGAGCGGCCACATCACAGCCACAATGACCATCATGAAAGTCATCACGATAACAATAATCGTGGCGGCAACCATGAGTTCCACGGCAACGGTGGTAATCACGGCGGGGAAAGCAACGGCCACGGCCGTCGCTTTGAAAATAACGGTCCCCGGCCACATCACAGTTCAGCTAATGGCCGCTTCTCGGGTCATCACTCGGCTAAACATGAAGAAAGCTTCGACGACTTGATGTCAGGGTTCTTGAAGCAAAGTGAGGACCGCTTGGCAACGATTAAACGTAATACTGAAGGCAAGCGGGGCGGTCGTGGTGGCCGTCGTAGCTAAATGTCTTTAATCAGGACCGCATTCGTGCGGCCCTTTTTCTTAACAAAGGTAAAGTGAGACGGGGGCGAGACAGTGACACTGGCAGCGGATTTTCAGCGGAATTTTCAAGCGCAGGGATGGGCTGACCCCCAGAAACGGGGGCTGGTAGCCGTGTCGACCGGAGTTGATTCCATGGTTCTATTGGGCCTCCTACTAAGCTTGCCCGCAGACCAGCGGCCCAAATTGACCGTGGTTCACGTCAACCATCACTTGCGAGCGCAAAGTCAAACGGAAGCTGCCTTCCTGGAACGCTGGTGTGTGGCGCATCACGTGCCGCTCGTCAAGACGGACTGGCCACGTGATCAGCACCCGACACACGGCATCGAAGCGGCGGCGCGGCAGTTTCGCTACCACTTCTTTGCGGAACAGATGCAGCAACAGGGCGCTGCTTGGGTCGCCACGGCCCATCAGGCCGATGAGCAGGCGGAAACCCTGCTGCTGAAGCTCATTCGGGGCGGGGACCTGACCCAATTGACGGGGATGGCTCCCAGCAGACCTTTGGCATCGGGACAGGTGATTCATCCGCTACTGCCATTTACCAAGGCGCAGTTGGTGGCGTACGCGCGTCAACAGCAGATTCCCTGGTATGAGGACCAGACGAACCAGGAACTGGTGGCTAGCCGTAATCGGGTGCGTCACGAGATTTTACCGCAACTCAAGCGGGAGAATCCCCAGGTCGTTTCGCATTTGTTGGCGTACGCTGAGCAGCTGCAGGCGACGCTGGCGGTGGCGGAACAGGCTTTGACGGCGACACTTCAGGAGATTGTGGTGACGTCAGTGCCCTTGACCGGGGATGGGGATAAATTGTTGGCCCGGCCGGTTGCTGAACAACACCTGTTACTCAGTCGGTTCATCAAGCAGGTCGCACCAGCAGCATCGACCAGTGAGTCGCGCGTCACCCAGTGTTTACAGCTGTTAGCCAACCCCCAGCGGCCGACGGGAACGGTGTCCTTTGCGGGTGGTTGGGCCTTTTATAAAGACTATGAAAGGTTTCAATTTTTACCAATAAAAAATTTACAGCAAAAATCCGTGGAACATTTTAGATTTATGGTAGACTTAAACCAATGGCGGCCAGTTGGTAACGGCTGGCAACTCGGTTGCTTCACGGCAAACCGCCTTCAGGAACACACTCCCCATACCACCGTGGCATTGACGGCGGACCAGTTACCGTTAATGGTCCGACCCTGGCAGGCTGATGATCAGGTGCGACTCGCAACCGGTCATCACCAATCAGTCCGGCGCGTTTTGATCAATGCAAAGGTGCCCCGCGACCAGCGACCTGCGCAACAGGTCTTGGTCACGGCAACGGGAGATCTCCTGGCGGTGCTTGGCGTGAAGTGGTCGGTTTGGCCACCACGACCGCACACAAAAAACTATCATATTGTTTGGAAGCATGAATAGGCGAAAGGGGAACAGCATGAATAACGATATTTTGAAGGTCCTATATAGTGAAGAAGACATTGCCGCAGCCTGCAAACGGTTGGGCACCCAACTCTCCGAGGATTACAAAGACAAGACGCCCTTGATCATCTGTGTGTTAAAGGGGGCTATCTTGTTCATGACCGATGTGATTCGCGACATGGATATTTACGCGACCATTGATTTTATCGATGTTTCCAGTTACAACGGGGGCACAGCCTCTTCTGGGACCATCAAGTTACTCAAGGACCTGGATACCGACGTCTCTGGGCGCGACATTTTGTTAGTTGAAGACATTATCGATACGGGGCGGACGCTGAAGTACTTGGAAGACCTGTTGAAGGACCGGAACGCCAAGTCTATCAAGGTCTGCACGTTGATGGATAAGCCTAGTGGTCGCGTGGTTGAAGCGAAGGCGGATTACGTTGGGTTTAACGTTCCGAGCGAGTTCGTGGTTGGCTATGGTTTGGACTACGAAGAAAAGTACCGGAACCTTCCGTACGTGGGTGTTTTGAAGCCCTCAGTTTATTCAGATAAATAATTAGTCAATGATAGTCAATTGTGATAACATCTTATTTAGTAAAAGGGCATGAGCCCTAAATTTCGTTCCTATCTTAATGCTGGGAACTGTGAGTAAGGAGGCACGACATGAATAATCGACGAAATGGGCTGTTTCGTAATAGTCTATTTTACATTGTGATCTTCTTGTTGGTCATTGGTGTTGTTTACCTATTCAACGGTAACAACAACAGCTCACAATCCCAAGAAATCCAATCGAGTCAGTTCGTTAAAGATTTAAATGCGAATAAGATCAAGAATTTCTCCATTCAACCTTCCGGAGGAGTTTACAAGATTACCGGTGAGTATCGGAACGCGCAAAAGCGCTCGACCAATACCGGCTTCAGTCTTGGCGGTTCTCAGAGCACCGCTGTGACGGGCTTCACCACGCAAGTCTTAACGAATAACTCGACGGTTTCCGAGATTGACAAGACCGCCAAGAATCACAACGTAAAGGTCAACACCAAAGCAGAAGAGTCGAGTGGTTTCTGGATTAACTTGTTAGTCTATGCAGCACCACTGGTTATCTTCATCTTCTTCTTCTACATGATGATGGGTCAAGCCGGCCAAGGCGGCGGCAATGGCCGAGTCATGAACTTTGGTAAGAGTAAGGCCAAACCAGCCGATAGCAAAGAGAACAAGGTTCGCTTCGCTGACGTTGCTGGTGAGGAGGAGGAAAAGCAAGAACTTGTCGAAGTTGTTGAGTTCTTGAAGAATCCACGTAAGTTTGTTTCATTAGGTGCCCGGATACCATCTGGTGTCTTGCTGGAGGGTCCTCCTGGTACTGGTAAGACGTTGCTGGCGAAAGCCGTTGCTGGTGAAGCGGCGGTACCATTCTTCTCGATTTCTGGTTCAGATTTCGTGGAAATGTTCGTTGGTGTCGGGGCTAGCCGTGTGCGGGATCTCTTTGAACAGGCCAAGAAGGCCGCTCCTTCCATCATCTTCATTGATGAAATCGATGCGGTTGGTCGTCAACGGGGTGCCGGCATGGGCGGTGGCCACGATGAACGTGAACAAACGTTGAACCAATTGCTGGTTGAAATGGACGGGTTTACTGGGAGTGAAGGCGTCATCGTGATGGCTGCAACCAACCGTTCTGACGTCTTGGACCCCGCTTTACTGCGGCCAGGTCGTTTTGACCGGAAGATTTTAGTTGGTCGGCCAGACGTTAAGGGTCGTGAAGCGATTCTGAAGGTTCACGCCAAGAACAAGCCATTAGCTAACGACGTTGATTTGAAAGAAATTTCTAAGCAAACCCCTGGCTTTGTCGGGGCTGACTTGGAAAACCTCTTGAACGAAGCTGCCTTATTAGCTGCACGGCGGAACAAGACTCAGATTGACGCTTCTGATTTAGATGAAGCCGAAGACCGAGTTATCGCTGGGCCAGCTAAGAAGGATCGGGTCATCAGTCCTGAAGAACGCAAGACCGTTGCTTACCATGAAGCCGGGCATACCATTGTCGGGTTAGTGTTAAACGATGCGCGGGTCGTTCACAAGGTCACGATTGTCCCTCGTGGTCGCGCCGGCGGGTATGCAATTATGCTCCCACGGGAAGATCAAATGCTGATGTCCAAGAAGGATGCCATGGAACAGATTGCCGGGTTAATGGGTGGTCGGACGGCCGAAGAGTTAATCTTCCACTCCGAATCATCTGGGGCCTCCAATGACTTTGAACAGGCAACGCAAATTGCCCGTTCCATGGTTACCCAGTATGGGATGAGTGATGCTTTGGGGACCGTTGCACTGGAAAGTGCTGGCGGCCAACCATTCGCTGGTGCGGGTTACCCTGGCCAACCAAGTTACTCTGAACACACCGCTAGTTTAATCGATACTGAAGTTCGCCGAATCATCGGAGAAGCCCACGAGACTGCTCGGAAGATTTTGGAAGAACATAAAGCAGAACACAAGATTATTGCGGATGCCTTGCTGAAATACGAAACGCTGGACGAAAAGCAAATTCTCAGCTTGTTTAACACTGGGAAGATGCCTGAAAAAGACAGCAACAACGAATTTCCAAGTGAAAAGGCGGCAACGTTTGAAGAATCTAAGCGCGAATTAGAACGGCGCGAAGCAGAACGGCAAGCTTCTATGGAAGCCAAGTTAGCTTCGTCCGCTGCAAGCAGTGAGTCTTCACAGGCTAACTCAGCAGCTAGTTCGGCAGCCGATGATCCAAAGGATACCGACGATTCCGAATAGTCACGTTAGGGGAGCGAGATCACGGATCTCGCTCCTTTTGCTGTCTCCAGGATTTGGGGATGCGTGCTAGATACTGGCACCCGAAAAGGCTTCTATTTGCAAAAAATGTGGTTTCTGGTAATGTAGGGCATGATGAATTGAACGAAAGGACGTTTTAAACGTATGGCAGATTATTTAGTAAAAAGCTTAATTGATGATGGGATGTTCCGGGCCTACGTGGTGGATGCCACGGAGACGGTCGCAGAAGCACAACAACGACATGATACCTGGAGCGCCGCAACGGCAGCCTTAGGACGGACCCTGATTGGGACCATGTTGCTCTCAACCTCTCTATTGAAGGGTGAGGAGAGCTTGACGGTGAAGGTCAACGGTCATGGACCCGTTGGCGCCATCGTGGCGGATGGAAATGCTAACGGAACGGTTAAGGGCTACCTCCAGTATCCCCATATCAGTTTACCGTTAAATGAAAAGCACAAAATTGATGTGAAGAAGGCCGTTGGGGTCAATGGAATGCTGACGGTAACCAAGGATCAAGGACTCGGCCAACCGTACACCGGCCAAGTGCCTTTGATTTCTGGTGAGTTGGGTGAAGACTTTACCTATTACTTGGCCAAGTCGGAACAGATTCCCAGTGCCGTTGGGGTGTCCGTCTTCGTCCAGCCCAACAACACAGTCAAAGTTGCTGGTGGGTTTATGATTCAAACCATGCCTGGTGCTTCCGATGAAGCCATTTCTCGGTTGGAAGAACGCCTAAAGGAAATGCCAATGGTTTCTGAATTACTGTTGGATGGTCAAACCCCCGAAGAGATTCTGCAACTGTTGTTTAAGGATGAAAAAATCAAGATTTTGCAAAAGATGCCAGTTAGCTTTAAGTGTGACTGTTCTAAGGACCGGTTCGCGAAGTCTTTGGCATCAATCCAACCCGATGCCCTCCAAGAAATGATCGACCAGGACCATGGTGCTGAAGCCGTTTGTCATTTCTGTGGAACGAAGTATGAATACTCCGAGGATGACCTGCGGACGATTCTGGCACAAGCCCAAGAAAAGTAGGCTAGGCCATGACGTGGAAAATCGGTGATGTAGAAATTCCGAATCGCGTTGTTGTGGCCCCCATGGCGGGGGTGACCAACGTGGCCTTTCGCCAAATTTGTAAAGAGTTCGGCGCGGGTTTAGTGGAATGCGAAATGATTTCAGGGCAGGGGATCCATTACCATAACCAGCGAACGCTTCATATGATGGCGGTCGATCCCCGAGAGCACCCGATGAGTATTCAAATCTTCGGGGGCACACAGGAGACGTTGGTGCAGGCTGCCCAGTATGTGGATCAAGAGACCCCAGCCGATATTATCGATATTAATATGGGTTGTCCGGTCAATAAGGTGGTTAATACGGATGCTGGGGCCAAATGGTTACTGGACCCACAGAAGGTTCATGACATGGTCGCTGCAGTTGTTGCGGCAGTTAAAAAGCCCGTCACGGTAAAAATGCGCACGGGTTGGGATGATCACCATATTCTAGCGGTCGAAAATGCACTGGCCGCTGAGAGTGCGGGGGCATCAGCGGTCGCTATGCACGGGCGTACTCGGAAACAGATGTATCAGGGCCAAGCGGATTGGGATATCTTGGCTCAGGTTGCCCAGCACCTGTCGATTCCGTTTATGGGAAATGGGGATGTGCGAACACCCCAAGATGCGAAACGTATGTTAGATGAAGTGGGCGCAGATGCCGTGATGATTGGTCGGGCCGTTGAGGGCAATCCGTGGCTGTTACGTCGGATCAATCATTATCTGGCGACGGGGGAACTTTTACCGGAGCCCACAGCGGCAGAAAAAGTTGCGACGGCGGAAGAGCATCTGCATAAGTTATGTGCGGCCAAGGGACCAGAGGAGGGGCCGCGAGATTTTCGTAACCAAGTGGCTTATTACTTGAAGGGTATCCCACACGCTGCCAGGACCAAGGTCGCTTTGACGGATGCCACTGATGAAAACGTGATGGTCGATATCTTGGAAGAGTTTTTGGCTAAGATGGCGGCACGCAGTCAGCGGGCATCAGTCAAGCGGTTTGCTGAGTAGGTGCCGCGACTATCAGATCGATTTTGAAGAACCCAGATTAATTTCTGGGTTCTTTTTTTGTTTTTATTGATAAATTCCCTTGACCGAAGTGCAGATAATTGATAAGATATTACCTGTTGCTGATTTGGCAATGTTCATGCATAAATAACAGATTCTTGAATAGTTAATCAGGATTTGAAATTAGTGCTTGACGAGTTAAATCGTAACTGATAGAATAGTTAGTGTTGTCAAGGCGTGCTAATCATAGTGATTTCGGTTTTATGAGTATTGAATAAATATTCAGAGAGTTGAAAAAAGATGTTGACACGATTTAAACGACATGATATACTTTAAAAGTTGTCACGGAGGAATTGCTTCTTATGACAACTTGGTAGACCTTTGAAAACTGAACATTGTTTCGACAAACCAAATATGTGTAGGGCGGTTTGATACTTGGTATCAAACC
>NZ_BOLN01000012.1 GCF_016861655.1 Levilactobacillus lanxiensis
AAGTATACTAGAATTTTTTCGCAGATTCGAGCGTTATGTTTTAGTGCGCTCAAATATTCTTTTATTTCATATAAAAATCGCCACCACCTTTTTTAGGTAGTGACGACGCAATAACACATAAAATTTTTAAATTGTAACGCCGACCAGCAATCAGCGACTAGTGTTCGTGACCAGAGGCTGAGGCAAGCTGATCAGCTGTGTCGGTGTTCTTAGCCGAGGTTTCTCACTTGGCCTAGAACACGGGACGACCTTTGAGACTGGTGATTTTCCAGGCTCGAAGGCGAGCTGGAAGACCGCCCCTCAGGCTGGAAGCGTTCCCCATAGCAGAGCTGCTTGCCTCAGCCGCCGGGAACAAATGCTAATCCGCTGATTAAGCCATGTATTCGAAGGTGAAGTCGCCAATCTTAACCGAGTCCCCGTTTTGGGCACCGTGGCTCCGCAGGCTGTCGTCAACCCCCATCCCCCGCATTTGCCGAGCAAAGCGTAAGAGACTTTCTTCATGGTTGATATCGGTCATTTGGAACAGCTTCTCGAGCTTGTCGCCGCCCAAGATCCAAGTGCCGTCTTCATCCTGCGTCAGCGTAAATTCAGCTTCAGGCTTGAACGTGTATTCCGCAGAGGTGGCCACTTCTGGCTGCTTAACTGGGAATTGTGGCGTTTCGGCCAACATGTCCGCCGTACGACCCAACAGTGGCGTCAACCCATCATGCGTCAATGCGGAGACCGCAAAGATTTCTGGGGTCTGTGCCAACAGCTTGTCCTGCTTCAAGTCTTCCTTGAATTTGGCCAGGTTGTCCGCTGAATCCGGCATGTCCATCTTGTTCGCCACCACAATCTGTGGGCGCTTCAAGATATCTGGATCATACGTCTTCAGCTCTTCGTTGATTTTTTCAAAGTCATCGTAGGGGTCGCGGCCTTCCAGCCCACTCATATCGATCAAGTGGAGGATGACCCGCGTCCGTTCAACGTGCCGTAAGAATTGGAAACCTAAACCAACCCCGGTTGCGGCGCCTTCGATCAGACCAGGTAAATCGGCCATCACAAAGTCACGGCCATCGGGCAACCGCACCATCCCCAGGTTAGGGACCAGCGTGGTAAAGTGGTATTCCGCAATCTTTGGCTTGGCACTCGTCACCGTGGACAGTAACGTGGACTTCCCAACGGATGGGAACCCGACTAGCCCAACATCGGCTAAGACCTTCAATTCGAGTTGCACTTCAAACTCTTGACCAGGTTCACCGTTTTCGGCAATTTCTGGTGCCGGGTTCTTGGGTGAGGCGAAGTGAATGTTACCGCGGCCACCACGACCACCCTTGGCGATCACGGCCTCATCATCACTGGCAACCAGGTCGGCCATGACAGCGCCCGTTTCCAAATTGATGACCGTCGTGCCTTGGGGCACCTTGATGATGGTATCATCGGCACCACGACCCGTCATGGATTTGATGGCGCCGTTGCCCCCGTTTTTCGCTTTGAATTTACGCGAGTACCGGAAGTCCATCAGGGTCCGTAAGCCTTCGTCGACTTGGAAGATGATGTTGCCACCACGACCACCGTCACCACCGGCTGGACCACCGTTTGGCACAAATTTTTCGCGCCGGAAGGCCACCATACCATTCCCACCGTTACCGGCCTTCACGTTAATTTTAACTTGATCTACAAACATAATTTTTATTCCTCGTTTTCTAAACCAGCGCGTGCTGCTTTCTCTCTAAGACTCCTGCTAGCCAGTATACCGGCAAACGGTCGCCACGTCAAAGTTTCGTTGGCGTCCGTGGGCTTTTTATTTCGGCCGTTTCGGTTGCCAGCGTGACGTGAATCGTCTGGGCCACGGGCTCGCTGATTCCTAGACCCCGCAAGTCATCCACGGAAGCCTCGCCAATTTTCTTGGTCGAGCCAAATTTCCGCAACAGTTTATTCCGCGTCTTGGGCCCCACACCAGGGATGCGGTCCAACCGTGAACTCAGCGAGTGCTTGGTGTGAACCTGCCGGTGGAAGGTAATGGCAAACCGGTGGACCTCATCTTGCACCCGTTGGACCAGGTAGAAGCCCTGGCTCTTAGGGTCCAAATGAATGTGTTCATCGTTGGGACCAAACAACAGGTCGGCCGTCTTATGGTGGTCGTTCTTGACCATCCCGGCGACCGGAATGTGGAGGTCAAATTCGTCGGCTAAGACCTCCTTGACGGCATTCATTTGAATGTCGCCCCCATCCATCAAAATCAGGTCCGGCATGGCGCCATGCTCCTTTAAGAGCCGGCCATACCGTCGCCGAATGACTTCCAGGGTACTGGCGGTTTCATCCGCGTGATCGACCGTTCGCAATTTATATTTCCGATATAACTTTTTGTTGGGTTGACCATCAACGAACACGACCATTGCGGAGACCAAATCGGCCCCCTGAATGTGCGAGTGGTCAAAGGCCTCAATCTTATGCCCGGGCGCAATCCCCAGAGCATCGGTGATTTCCTTCATGGCACCCGTAGTCTTACTTTCATCCAGCTCCAATAGCCGAAATTTCTCGTCTAAGACCAGTTTGGCGTTCTTCCCGGCCATCTCAAGCAAATCGCGTTTGGTGCCTCGCTGCGGCGTTCTAACGGGCACCTTGAGCAATTCCTCGATGACGTCGTGGTCAATGCTGGCTGGTACCAGGATTTCTCGCGGTAAGACGGTATTTTTCCGTTGATAGAACTGCACAATAAAGCTCGCTAGCTCCTCTTCAGCGGAGTTCACGACGGGAAAGAGCCGCTTCTCCCGTTTCATCAGGCGGGCTTGCCGAATGAAGAAGACCTGAATCGATAACCAGCCCTTATCCAGGTAGAAGTTGAAGATATCCCGGGGCGTGTTATCGTTGGAAATGATCTTTTGCTTTTCAACCGTGGCTTCAATGTAACGAATCTGGTCACGCAAATCAGCGGCCCGTTCGTATTCCATCTCACCAGCGGCCTTGGCCATCCGCGTCGCGAGTTCCTTCTTGGCGTGGGCAACGTTGCCATTTAAGAAGGATTTGATCTTGCGAATCTGTTTCGCGTAGGCCTCTTCTGGCACCTCTTGAAAGCAAGCACCCAGGCATTGGCCCATGTGATAGTACAGGCACGGCCGCCCTTGAAAGCCGGTGCATCGGCGTAAGGGGTAGACCTTCTGCAGGAAGTGCATGGTCTCCTCCGCGGCGTACACGTTGGGGTACGGGCCAAAGTAGTAGGCCCCGTCCTTGCGAATATCGCTGACCAGCAGGAGTTGCGGGTCCCGTTCATTGGTGATTTTAATGTAGGGGTAACCGGTCCCCCGCTTTAATTTAATGTTGAAGTAGGGTTGGTGCTTTTGAATCAGGGTGATTTCTAACAAGAAGGCTTCCTTGTCGGTCGAGGTGATGATCGTTTCAAAGTCCACGATTTCACTGACCAGCTGAGCCGTCTTCCCGGTATGGCTGCTCTTGAAATACGAGCGCACCCGGTTCTTGAGGTTCTTCGCCTTCCCCACGTAAATGATCTGACTGTTGATGTTCTTCATCAAGTAGCAGCCGGGAAGGCCCGGCAGTAAGGCTAGTTTGTGTTCTAAATATTCCGACGCCAAGGAAAATCCCTCCCGTTTTTTATCGATTTAATAAGCTTTTAAATTATAAAACGAATGTCTGTTTGGTGCAAGCGAAAGCCCCCGCACCACCGCTGCGGCCGAAAAAATGACAAATCCGTCGAATTCTGCTATGATTACTGAAAAAGCAAGGAGGTGGTTCGATTTGGCATTGAAAGTCAAGCGTCAAGACGACCTGGATTCCATGTTCGGCAAGTTTGCCCAAATGGACCCGACCGACGTCAAGCGTGATAAGTTCCTGAAGCGTAATGACGAACACAAGAACGACAAAAAGGGTAAGGGTCTGATCAAGGACGATCAGATCAAACATGAAAAGAAGCACGAACACGACTAGGTCGTTGTTCCGCAAAAAGGCCCCACGGAAAATTTTCCGTGAGGTCTTTTTGTTTACACTCATTAGTGGTTTGGTTGATACCCATGGGGATAACGCGCGTTAAGCCGCTTGATGTTATCCTGAGCGACCTCATCAAAGTCGATGTCGGCCCACTGGGAAATCTGGCTCAAGTACCACAGCACATCGCCCATTTCTTTGACGATGGCATCGTGATCCAAATCCTTGCCGTGGAAGGTGTAATTTTTAACCAAATCAACGACCTGGCCCGTTTCGCCGGCTAAGCCCAGCGCACAGTTCGTCAGGACCTGTTCGTTGCCGTACAGCGTCCGGTTCGCAGCTTTTTGATATTCGTTAAATTCCAAATTTATTCCTCCCCAAAGGCTTGTTGCTCGATCCAGTTCCAGACGGCATCCTTCCCAATCTTCTTGGGGGCCGAGAACATGATGATGTTATCTGCATCGCTAGGCAGATCCATCGTCTTCTTGATCAAGCTAACCGCTTGGTTCCACTTGCCACGCGCAATCTTGTCACTCTTGGTGGCAACGATCAGTGTTGGTAAGCCGTAGTAGGCCAGCCATTGATACATGGTCACGTCGGCCTCAGTTGGCGCGTGACGGGCGTCCACGAGGGAAACGACCCCTTTTAACTGGTCACGTTGGGTCAGGTAGGTTTCGATCATGTTCCCCCACTTTTCCCGTTCTGACTTTGAAACCTTGGCATAGCCATAACCGGGGACGTCAACGAAGTAGAGTTGATCCTCCACGTTATAAAAGTTCAGGGTTTGTGTCTTCCCTGGTTGACTCGATGTCCGGGCATAAGAGTTCCGGTTGATCAGCACGTTCGTTAGTGAGGATTTACCCACGTTAGAACGACCGACCAGCGCAATCTCTGGGTACCCCGTCGTTGGGTACTGCACGGGGTCTACCGCGCTCATGACTAATTCCACATGATTGACTTCCATTAGTTAGTCCATCCTCTCCAAAATATCTTTCACCATTTTAACACAGAACGACTGGCCACATGGCAAAATTTCTGAAGCGACGTCGTGGAAGCCAGCCACGGCGGGCACCGAATTTTTTAAAATGGTAAAATTCGCTCCACGAAAAAAGGAGCCAAGGCCTTCGCCCCGACTCCCGGTGACACAAAAATTATGACGCCTTTTGATCCTTTAAGACCAGCTCCGGTTCGGCATGGTCAGTAACCGTGTCGGCCGTAATGATGACCTCGGCCACGTCGTTACGACTTGGCAGATCAAACATGATATCGCGCATCACGTCTTCAATGATGGACCGCAAGCCCCGGGCACCCGTGTTCCGTGCGATGGCTAACTTCGCCATTTCACGTAAAGCAGCTGGCTGGAACTTGAGTTCAACGTTGTCCAAGGACAATAGCTTTTCGTATTGCTTGACCAACGCGTTCTTAGGTTCTGTCAAAATCCGGACCAAGTCATTCTCGTCCAGTTTTTCCAGCGCCGTCAGAATTGGTAACCGACCAATGAATTCAGGAATCAACCCAAATTGTAAGAGGTCTTCTGGAATAACGTGTTGCATCAAGCTATCGCCTGAGGCCAAGACGTTTTGTTCCTTGGTGTCGGCACCGAAACCAATCGTCTGGTCACCCAAACGCCGTTTAACGATACCGTCAATGCCATCAAAGGCCCCACCAACGATGAATAAGATGTTGGTCGTATCGATTTGAATGAATTCTTGTTGGGGATGCTTCCGACCACCCTGAGGCGGCACATTCGCAATTGTGCCTTCCAAAATCTTCAGCAGGGCCTGTTGGACCCCTTCACCAGAAACGTCACGGGTAATCGAAACGTTTTCGGCTTTCTTAGCAATTTTATCAATTTCATCGATGTAGATGATACCCTTTTCAGCCCGTTCAACGTCGTAATCGGCGCTTTGCAAGAGCTTCAACAGAATGTTTTCAACATCTTCACCCACATAACCGGCTTCGGTCAAGGTCGTGGCATCGGCAATGGCAAATGGCACGTTCAGAATCTTAGCCAGGCTTTGTGCCAGGTAAGTCTTCCCGGAACCAGTCGGTCCGATCACAGCGATGTTACTCTTCTGCAATTCAGGTCCTTCACTGTCGGCCTGAGCCATTTCATTGACCCGCTTATAGTGGTTGTAAACGGCCACTGATAGGGTCCGCTTAGCTTCACTTTGGCCAATAACGTAGTCGTCAAGCGTCTTGACGATTTCAGCTGGCTTGGGCACTTCTAAGGTTTCTTGTGCGGCGTCTTGACTGAACTCTTCATCAACAATTTCTTTACAGAGGTCGATGCATTCGTTACAGATGTAAACACCTGGGCCAGCAACAATCTTCTCTACTTGATCTTGTGATTTACCACAGAACGAGCACGTTACTGGGCCATTCGTTTCGTCGGTGTTTTCAAACAAATAAACTCACCCTTTCTCTCCAGGCTTAAGCCTTAACTAAATGAATCATTTTTGGTCAGTTAACCCGTCGAACTAACCAGGTCTCCCATCAATCGTGTACTATACCACAGTTGACAGCACCTGAAAATTATTTTGCCTCGCACGACAAGTTTAAGATATAAGAAAAACCGGAACAACAGCGCCTGTCGTCCCGGTCATGTCTAATGGCAACGAATGTTATTCGTCGTCTTCGGCATCCTTCTTCTTGTCTTGCTTAGCGGAGTCGGCAATTAAGTCAACGGCACTCTTGATGGCGATATCATGCTTCAACATGTCATCTGAAAGGGCACTGCGAACAGCACTTTCTTCCATACCGTATTGGGCAGCTAAGTCCTTAACTTCTGCAGCAACTTCGTCTTCGGAAGGTTCGATCTTTTCGGCTTCAACAACGGCTTCCAGAACCAAGTTGGTCTTAACCCGCTTGTCTGCACCGTCAGTGAATTGCTTACGCAAGTCGTCTTCGGTCGTCCCAGTCAATTGGAAGTACATCTTAGGTTCGATACCTTGTTGTTGCATGTTAGCCAGGTATTGATCCATTTGACGGTCGATGTCATCCTTCAACATAGCTGCTGGGATTTCAGCGATTTCAGCGTTGTCAACAGCTTCACTGATGGCTTCGTCTTCGATGGCTTCGTGAGCAGCAGTCGTCTTTTGTTCCTTTAAGTTGTCTTTAGTCTTAGCCTTTAATTCTTCTAAGCTGTCAACGTCTTCGTCAACATCCTTAGCGAATTCATCGTCTAAGTCAGGCAATTGCTTTTCCTTAACTTCGTGGATGGTAACCTTGAAAGTGGCTTCCTTGTCACGTAAGTCTTCGGCTTGGTAGTCCTTAGGGAAGGTAACCTTAACGTCTACGTTTTCGCCAGCCTTGTGACCAACTAATTGGTCTTCGAAGCCAGGAATGAAGGAGTTAGAGCCCAATTCCAGGGAGTAGTTATCAGCCTTACCACCGTCGAATTGCTTGCCGTCAACGTAACCGTCAAAGTCGATAACAACCGTATCGCCCTTAGCAGCGGCTTCGTCTTCTTTCAAGACTAATTCAGCTTGTTGTTGACGTTGCTTTTCTAATTCAGCGTCAATGTCCTTTTGGTAAACACGGGTGTTTTGCTTAGTTACGCTAAGGCCCTTGTATTCGCCAAGCTTAACGTCAGGCTTAACCGTAACGTCAGCCTTTAAGACCCAAGCCTTACCCTTGTCCATGGATTCAACATCCACTTGGGGTTGGTCGACTGGGTCGATGCCAGCTTCTTTGATAGCAGCTTCGTAAGCTTCTGGCAAGACAATGTTTAAAGCGTCTTGGTAGAGTGCTTCTTCACCGTACATTTGGTTGAAGATTTGACGTGGAACCCGGCCCTTACGGAAACCTGGAACCGCTAAATTCTTCTTAGTTTGTTGGAATGCTTTGTCCAAGCCTTCCTTGATCTTATCAGGAGCAATTTCAAAGGTCAGTTCGCCTTTAGTAGCATCCTTTTTTTCCCACTTTGCAGCCATTATTTTCCCTCCGAAATGAAAGATATTACTATTTACAATTCTAGCAATTGCATACTGTATTAGTGTACCTTATGGCGCCCAAATTGTAAAATGATTTTTGCTGAAACACCGTGAATGGCGCGGATTCTTTGCATATTTTCGTAAAAAATTCACAAATCGAAACCATTGGCCACCGAACACGGGTTTGAATTTCTGGTCAAAACAAAAGGGACCGAAAAGATAAACTTTTCGACCCCTCTTGCAGATACGCTAATTAATTAAAATTAGTCGTCAATTTCCGTAACGGTACCGGCACCAACAGTGTGGCCACCTTCACGAACAGTGAACTTCGTACCCTTTTCAATGGCAGCTGGTTGGATCAGTTCAACAGTGAACGTCACGTTGTCACCAGGCATAACCATTTCAACGCCATCAGGCAATTCAATAACACCAGTGATATCAGTGGTGTGGAAGTAGAATTGTGGACGGTAGTTGGAGAAGAATGGCGTATGACGGCCACCTTCTTCTTTGCTCAAGATGTAGACTTCACCCTTGAACTCCTTGTGCGTTTGGATCGAGCCTGGCTTAGCCAAAACTTGTCCACGAACAACTTGTTCACGGTTAATCCCACGGAGCAATGCACCAACGTTATCCCCGGCTTCACCAAGGTCCAACGTCTTACGGAACATTTCAAGACCGGTAACAGTGGTCTTCAATACGTCGTCATGTAAACCAACGATTTCGACTTCGTCACCAACCTTAACCATCCCACGGTCGATACGACCAGAAGCAACAGTCCCACGACCAGTGATCGTGAAGACGTCTTCAACTGGCATCAAGAATGGCTTGTCGTTTTCACGTTCTGGAGTCGGGATGTAATCATCAACAACATCCATCAAGTGAAGGATAACCTTTTCTTGTTCTTCGTCGCCTTCGAGAGCCTTCAAAGCAGAACCGCGGATAACAGGAATGTCATCACCAGGGTAATCGTATTCTGAAAGCAACTCACGAACTTCCATTTCAACTAAGTCGACAAGTTCGTCGTCGTCAACAAGATCAGTCTTGTTTAAGAAGACGATGATGTATTCAACACCCACTTGGCGAGCAAGCAAAATGTGTTCACGGGTTTGTGGCATAGGGCCATCAGTAGCGGCAACAACCAAGATAGCACCGTCCATTTGGGCAGCACCGGTGATCATGTTCTTGATGTAGTCAGCATGTCCTGGGGCATCGATATGCGCATAGTGACGCTTTTCCGTTTCGTATTCAACGTGAGCGGTGTTGATCGTGATACCACGTTCACGTTCTTCTGGAGCAGCATCGATATCAGCGTAATCTTCGGCCTTTGCTAAACCTTTGCTAGCAAGTACCTTAGTGATTGCAGCAGTTAACGTCGTTTTCCCATGGTCAATATGGCCAATAGTACCAATATTTACATGGGGTTTAGTTCTTTCATAATGTTCTTTTTCAGCCATTAATGAAACCCTCCTGTATTTTATCGCAAGCGCAATTTATCTTCCGAAGAAAACAAACCACCCTTTGCGTAAAATTATACTACTTCTTTTCAGAAAGGGAAAGCTGGAACCCTCCCAAAAAAGAATCCTTGACCAGTATATATGCTGAAGAATTATTTGTAAACTAAAATTTCACTCATTTTCGGGATTTTCGGGATTTTGTCCCCCGATCGCGCCGAAGAGTTCCGCCACGAAGCGGTTTAGCGTGGTTTGCCAGTCTTGCATTTCCTTAATCATTTCTTCAGAAACAGCCGTCGTCAGCGGTAATCCCGCGATAGTTTGCGCCCAACTGACCGGATCCGTGATGGTGCGGTCGATAAATGGGTACAGCATCATCAGCTGTAACGTAATCGTTTGTTGCAGGTTCGCTGCCAGCATTGGATCTCGCTGGCCTAAATCTTCCTGCAAGTATTTCTGAAACGCCACGGCGGCCTTGCTCGTCCCCACTGGCTGGAGATCCTTCACGGCCACGGTGTAGGTCTGATCATCCAGCCAGTGCAATTTGACTGTCTGATCGACATGTAGCCGCATTAGGCCCTCCAACAGGTCTGCCCGCAGTAAGGGATGCAAAAAAGGATCGACCAGTAGATACTGCACGCCCTGCAGATACATGGCTAATGGCAGCTGTCGGGCGTGCTCTAAGCGCTCCCGTTGTTCGTTAAAGGGAACATCCCCCAGATGATAGAATTGCTTGGCAATCACCCGTTGCGTTGCCGCGAGGGTCTCAGTCGAGGCTGCTTCGGCCGCTTCAATTTGGGCCAGTCCCCCTGCCCGCCAGGTTTCGGCCGCAGCCAGCGCACAAAATTCTCGGGCAAAAATAAATTGTTGGTTTTTCAAGGCCACATCCAGGCGCAACTGAAAATCCTTGGCCGACGTCAAATAAATACCGTTTTGTTCGGCGGCATACTGTTCGGCCATCAGGTATTTTTCGTTATGGTAGAGACTCGCGACCACATAGCGGTTCAATTCGGGCGTTTGCTGGTCCTGATAGAGCGTTTCGAAGAGATCACTAGCAAGTGACCACTGACGACTTTCAAACGCGGCTACGGCCTTCTGATAGGCCTCATCACGGGCCGCTGGACTAGGGAAATTTGACATGGGTCTTCCTCCTTTGGGGATATCTCGTTGCCAACTCAAAACGGACCCCTGCCGAATCGGTAGGAGGCCCGCTCATTTTAATTAAGCTTGTTGGTCGGTCGTTGCGGCCGGCTTGTTGCTATGATGTCGTTTCCGGTTACGATGTGGCTTATTCGCCGTTTTTTCTGCCTTAGCCGGTTGCTTCGTTTCTTTGGCTTTAGCTGACTTTTTCTTAGCCTTTGGCTTTGGTTGGTCAGCAGGCGTCTCTTCCTTACCGCCATCCTTAGCCTTGCTGGTGCTCCGCCGGTGATGTTGGTTAACTTCCATGATCACGGGCAGAATCACGGGACGCCGGTGCGTTTGTTCAAAGAGATAATGACTCAAGTGTTCCCGTACATCCTGCTTGAGGTGACCCCAATCGAACTCTTTGTTATCCAAATTATTTTGAACAGCCTTCCGAATGATTTGGGCACTCTCTTGCATCAGGTCCTTATTGGCCTTCACGTAAACGAAGCCCCGTGACGTAATCTTAGGATCAGCCACGATTTGTTTCTTCTTCCGGTCAATGGTGACGACAGCGATAAAGATCCCGTCGTCGGCCAAGACTTTCCGGTCACGTAAGACAATGTTCCCAATGTCACCAACACCGATACCGTCAATCATGGTATCGCTAACGTCGATGCCTTCGCCTAAGCCCATGTTGCCCTTGTCATAGGTCAACACGTCACCCTTAGCCAGAATGAAAATGTGGTCAGCGGCCATGCCAAGTTCTTGCGCAGCTTCAGCGTGGGCGTTCAGTAAGCGGTATTCCCCTTGAATTGGGACCAGGTACTGGGGCTTCAACAGGTTCAGCATTAACTGCAGGTCGCGCTTATAAGCGTGGCCTGATGAATTCAGGTCATCTGAAATAGCCTTGACTTCACCACCGGCCCGGTAAATCATATCACGGGTCTGCGCAACCGTCGTATCCATGGCATGGGATGGCGTGGTCGTGATGTAGACCAAGTCGCCCTCTTGGATGTTTAAGTCTTTTTCTTGTTTGTTAGCCATCCGTTGAATTGCCTTGATGGGTTCACCCATCTTACCAGTTTGCAGGATAACTGTTTCGGCTGGTGACAGACTGTCCAGTTGGGCGGTCGTCACTAATAAGTCGTCGTCAAAGGACAACTTGCCCAGCTTCATCGCCGTGTTCACAATTTTTTCCAGGTCTTGGCCCGTCAGGCAGACCTTCCGTCCCGTCTTAGCGGCGGCGTCAAAGACCTGTTGAATCCGGAGAATGTTCGAAGCTACACAAGCAACGACCACCCGGCCATCTCGGTAATGGAAAGTTTCCTCAATGTCTTCCGCAATCGTTTGCTCTGAGGCATTCATCGCTGGATTTTCGGCGTTGGCGGAGTCACTCAGTACAGCGAGCACCCCGGCTTGACCAATGCTCCCTAACCGAGCATAGTCGGTTTGGTAGCCTGGCTTAGCGGTTTGGTCAAACTTAAAGTCACCGGTATAGACGATTTGGCCTTCGTCAGTCTTCAAATCAATTCCCAATGATTCTGGAATGGAATGGGTCGTTGAGAAGAAGGAAACCACCACGTCACCGAAGTCGATTTCCGTTTTTTCATCAATAATGTGAAAATCATCGTAATCTTTGATTTTTGGTTCGGCTGCGACACCAATTTTAGCTAAGGCAATCGTCATTTCGGACCCAAAGACGGGCACGTTAAATTCACTTAAGAAGTAAGGTAACGCCCCAATCGCATCGGCATGGCCGTGGGTCAAGAAGACCGCCACAATCCGATCCTTATTTTCACGTAAGTAAGCCCAGTCAGGAATGACCACGTCAATCCCCAATAATTCATTTTCCGGGTATTTTAAACCACAATCTAAAATGTAAATTCCACCGTTAACATCGACGGCGTACATGTTCTTCCCATTTTCGCGGACACCGCCAAACGGGATAATCTTAATCTTCGCACTCATAAGTTCACCTCAAGATATCTTCAATAGTTTTTTAATTCAATCCTGGTATTGATCACCAGTACTTTATGCTGGGTAGAATAACCCAGATTCGTCCATGATTAAACTTTCTTCAGTTTACCACACTTTAACCGTTTGCAGTAATAAGATGATAGTTGAGGCAAAAGAAAAAGCCCCTCGCCATTTCTGGCAAGGGACTCCGGTGCGACGAATTAACGACGCAGGCCTAAGCTCTTGATTAATTCACGGTAACGTTGAACATCAGTCTTCCGTAAGTAAGCCAAAAGGTTACGACGGTGACCAATCTTCTTCATCAAACCACGTTGTGAGTGGAAGTCTTTCCGGTGTTGTTGCATATGAACGTTGATTTCGTTGATATCAGCGGTCAAAACAGCGACTTGGACTTCAGTAGAACCAGTGTCACCTTCGTGACGAGCGTATTGCTTGATGATTTCGTTTTTCTTTGCTTGACTAATAGCCATGGTAAATATACCACCCTTCAAATAATTGCCCCAAACTGAGTAAGTCGGCGGTGGCCGCCTAGCGAACTAAGTTAGAGGTTTGTGCTTAAGCACAGTTATCTACTATACGGGACTTACCGATAAAGTGCAAGTTTTTTCCTCGATTGCCTATCAAGTAAAATTACTTTACATTTATCGCAACAGGGTCTTGCATTCGGCCCCTGCCTTCTGTATAATTACATACGTTGAAATTAAGATTTCCGGTACAAAGGATTTCTCATTCGGAGGTGAAATTTTCATGCCAATTATCAAATCAGCAATCGAACGTGCCAAGACCAACGTTAAGGCTAACGAACGTAACTCTGCTCAATTGAGCACTATGCGGACTGCCGTTAAGCGTTTTGAACAAGCTAAGACCGCCGGTGCCGACAACGCGGAAGACTTATTCCGTCAAGCTAGTGCTGCAGTTGACAAGGCCGCTTCAAAGGGCTTGATCAAGCGTAACAAGGCTGCCCGTGACAAGTCACGGATGGCTGCACGTTTAGCTAAGTAATCAATTAATCAAAACGATTAGATGATGCAATCAGGCGATTGACCACTTCGGTGGTTGATCGCCTTTTTTGTCGTCGAAAAAAGGTGCCGACATCCCCTGTCGGCACCTTGTATATCTATAATTAAGCAACTTGACTCGCAAATTGCGTCATGAATAACGAAAAGAGCATCTCCGGTTCCATCGCCGTCGACTTCATCTGCTGCTCGACTCGGAAGAGTCCCAAGTATGCCCGGTTCAAATCGGTCAGCTTAAACCGTCGCTGACTCTGCAACGCCAATTTGATTCGGTACGGGTGCACCTTTAAGATGCTGGCTAGCTTACCTTGGCTGTATCCCTGCTTGGCTAGGACCTTGGTCTGAATCAGCAGGCGGAATTGTCCCTGCAGGATGGCATTGATTCGTAGCGGTTCTTCCTTGGCCTGCAGCAGTTCCCGGTACAGCGTCACCGCCCCCGCCGTGTCCTTAGCTAAGACCCGGTTGACCAAGTCAAACACATTTTGTGTTAAGGTCTGACGCACTAGTCCAGTGACGGCCGCCAGCTCAATCGTTTTGCTGGGTAAGGAGAAGAGTTCCAACTTAGGCAACTCACTCATCATGAGAGTCAAGTCCGCATCGGTCCGCTGAATCAATTCGTTCAGTGCGGCCGGTGCCATGCTATAACCATCCTGTTTGAGCTGTCCTTCAATAAATTGCCGCACCTCGCGCTCCGCAAAGTTGCCGATTTCAATCGTCGTGGCAACTTTTTTTAATTGTTTCGACACTTTCTTCCGGCCATCCAGCTTCTCATACGGGGCAAAGAAGACCAGTACCGTGCTGGGCATGGGGGCGCCCAAGTAGGTTTGAAGACTATCGATATCGTGGTCGACCTTTTGTTTCTTCGTCTCACCGGTTAAAAATTGGGGGTTGTCGATGCAGACGACCCGCCGCTCGCCAAAGAACGGCGCTGCCATGGCATCGTCCAGGGCGACCGCCAGTGGGACCGTGTCCATGTCATAGCTGGCAAAGTTCATGGTCTGTTCTTCGGCTGGCACGCTATTCTTGAAGCCCGTCTTTAACCGCCGTTGCAGGTAATCCGCTTGACCCAGAATTAAATAAACGTTGGCCAACTGCCCCCCGTGTTCGAGTGTTTTTAAAAGTTCATTGATTGTCACGACACTTGTGCCCCTTTAAGTTTAGTTTGCCAATACCCGTGCTTCCCCCGATAAACGTAGCGGATCATCCCGCTCGTTTGGGTACTCACCGCCGGCACCTGATTCTGCCGCAGCGTGGTGAGGGTCTCCGCGTTCGGATGGCCATACCGGTTCTGTCGACCCGCAGAAATAATTGCCCATTTAGGTTTTAACTGGGCAATAAAGGCTGGAGCCGACGCCGTTTTACTTCCGTGATGTCCTAATTTTAACACGTCCGTGTGCAGCTGCGGGTCCGCCGCCAACATTTTCTGTTCGCCGGCTTGGTCCAAGTCCCCCATAAACAGGAAATTCAGGCCGCCAAAGGTTCCCTGTAGTGCTAAGGAGTTTTCATTTTCGGCCGGGGCGGCGTGATAAGGATGCCGCACCAATAGGGATGCTTGACTGCCAACTTGAATGGGTTCGATTTTAACCGGCGTGGCACTGTTCTTCAATAAGTGTTGCCACCCTGGCTCTGCTTCCATCCCCGCTGGCACCAGCAGTCGCTTGACCCGCAGCTCCTGTAAAAAGGCTGGCAGGTCCCCAATGTGGTCGGCATCGTGGTGGGTCAAATAGAGATCATCCACGTGATCAATGCCCCGACTCTTTAAGTAATTGATATTTGTGCGTTCTGCACCGTACGTGGTGGGCGTTGGTGGAACCCAGTCAGGTTGAGGAAAGCCCAAGCGGCCGCCGGTATCAATCAGTGAGATTCGTCGGTTGAAGGGCGCGCGCAACAAAATGCTATCCCCCTGACCCACATCAAAGTAAGCCACCTCACCAGACGGGGGTAAGTGAATCGTCCCGTAAACGAGGACATAGCTCACCAGTAATGCCCAGACCCATCGACGACGTTGCCGGGGTGGGCGGGTAAACAGCCACCAGGTCCCGGCAAGCCAGAGCCACGCCACCCACCACGCTGGTTTGCCAAAGGGCACATTTCCAGGTAGCGTTGCCAACCAGGCTAGACCATCGTCTAATCTCTTTAACAGGCTCGCACACCAGCGACTGACACCGGGAAACCAAGGAAACACCGCGGTTCCCAGCAACGTCACGGGTAAAATGACGACGGGAAATAGTGGCGCCACCAACCAGTTGGCCAGTAGCGTCAGACTGTGCCACTGAAACAACCCGCTGAGGAGGCTGGGCAGGCCCAGTAATGTGAGGCCGACCTGCCGCCAGGCCTTGGATTCATCCTTCAGCAAAATCAGCCCCAGAGACAAGCCGTAGCTTAACTGACTCCCCAGTTCAAATAGTAACCCAGGATTCACCGCCAGCCCCACCAAAAAGGCCAATGCCCACGCATCTAGGGTGCTGAGTCGCCACTCCAGGCGTTTACCCGTCAACTGCAAGCCACGCATCCAGCAGGCACGGAGAACCCCGCTCCCACTACCGGCCAGAATGAAATAAGCCGGCAAGCCAAGAAGCATCCCCGTCTCCCAGTGTTCGCGTTGCAGTCGCAGGTGCACGCACAGCCACTCGACCGCCGTCAGAAGTAACGCCACGTGGAGCCCCGAAATCGCAAATAAATGGAGCAGACCTAACCGTTGCATCCCCTGTAGTTCAGCCACCGATTCCGCCGCCTTGGCGCCTGGCAAAAGGCCTAGTGCGTAGACCCGTAACGCGCCAGGCAACCGCTCACAGGCCTGAATTAGCCGCGCTCGCCAATGATGTCCCCAGTCTGCAAACCCCGATATCAATGTGGATTGGGCCCGCTTCCGACCGGTGATTGCCGTAATCTTTAGTGTCTTCACGATCCCCCGGTGCCGCCAGTAAGCCGCACCATCGAATTGATTGAAATTTGTGGCCGGCAAAATGCCCTGTTGTTGGCCACTCACCCGCCAGACAGTCGCGTGGCTCTCATGCTGCAATTGCTGAAGCTCATCAGCCGTTTTCACCGCGCCCCGCACCGTTAAGCCTTCGCCGGTCACAATATCTCGGGCCACAAAATAATAGGCTGCCCCGCGCAGGACCACGGCGTCTGGTTGTACGCGTAAGGTTCGGCTGGTCAGTGTCGGGGTCACAAATGGCAGTTGTCGGCGCGTTAACGTAGCCTGTCGCATCCCCCAGAACCCGCCAAATAAGCCGAGCAAGACCAGCGTCATCACCCAAATGGACCGCACATGTAAGGTCCAGACTCGAGCCAACATCAGTCCAAGTAGGAACGTCCCAGCCCAGGGATGGCCGCCCATGACCACGCTCAGTGCCGCCACCGGCAGACTCATAAAAAACCAGCGGTCAGCCGTCACTAATCTTGTTTAGGTTGATCAAACGGCAACGTCGACAATAGAGCAGGATCAACGGTCACTTGGTTTAACGTCACATGTTTCAAATCGATTAACTTTTGTGCGTATGGGTCATTGTGGTAGCTCCGCATGTAGGTAATCTTACGAATACCGGCCTGCAGCAGCATCTTAGTGCATTGAAGACACGGAAAGTCCGTCACGTAGATTTCTGCCCCGTCCGTTGCTTCCCCAAACTTGGCACACTGCAAGATGGCATTCATTTCCGCGTGAATCGTCCGGACACAATGACCGTCAACCATGTAACAGCCCTCGTCTAAACAGTGATCATCACCCGAAACCGAGCCGTTATAGCCCGCCGCAATGATGCGTTTATCCCGAACCACGGTTGCCCCGACCGCCAGCCGGTTACAGGTGCTCCGCGTGGAAATCACCAGTGCTTGGAGCATAAAATATTGGTCCCAAGGAATCCGTTCTCGTTTCATCACAATTACCCCTTTAGCAATTTTATTTTTTCAGTATACCACCAGTTAAGACGTCGTGAGTTGATCTTGTAAATTCGCCACGGTCTTCGCTCCAAATCCTGGAACCTGGGCCAAATCGGCCACCGTCTGAAAGCTCCCGTGGGCCTCGCGGTAATCAATAATCTTTTGGGCCTTCTTCTCCCCGATACCGGTTAACTGCTGCAGGTCCGCCACCGTAGCCGTGTTCAAATTCACCACGGCCGTAGGTTTGTCGTTTCCACCACTGGCAGCCGACGCTTGACTCCCCGGCTTCTGACTGCCACTACCAGACGTTGTTGTCGCCGTGCTGCTAGCCGGTGGCTTTTCTCCCTTAATGGGCACGTACAGCTGTTGCTGATCGGTCAACCGCGTGGCGAGATTGATCTGTTGCCGGTCCGCCCGGTTCGTCAGGCCACCGGCGGCCTTCAACGCATCGGCTACCCGCATGTCGGCGCCAAACTGATAGAGGCCCGGATGGGCGACCGCCCCCTGAACATCTACAAAGACCCGGGTATCGTGGCTACTCGCCTGACTGGACTGTCCTGCCATCGACTGAGTAGCCGGTCGGTGGCCACTGCTAATAGCCGACGACTGTTGCATTTGCCCACTTCCGGTTGCGGACGGAATCATGGTCGATTCGGCCGCCTGTGCGGGTTGCCGCAGCGCTAACCAGCCCCCCAGTACCACGACGCTAATACCAATTGTTAATCCTAACCACCGTTGCTGCCGACTCAACGTCAACCACCATTCTTGTATGCGACTCATTTTGCGCCCCCTTTACAGATTAACTGCGTAAACGGGACGCAAATATTTTTTATTTCGCCAAAAAATTTTCAAAAATAAAAGGCTGGAAAAATTCTCCAACCTCATCACAAATCCTATTTATGTGTCTCCAGGTAGTGCACGGCGTCATTAAACGTCTTGACCGGCACAACCTTCATGTTTGGCGCGTACTTCTTCGCCGTTGCTTTGGCCAATTGATAATTGGTCTGATGCTGCTCCTCATACTTCAGCAGGAGCTTAGACGGTTTCACGTACGGTGCAAAGAAGACCGTCGCCCCGGCGCGCTTGGCCGCGATAATTTTCTTATCGATGCCACCAATTTCGCCGACGTTACCGTCACCATCAACGGTCCCGGTTCCCGCAATCTTCCGGCCGTGGCGCAAATTTTTTCCGGTGACCTGCGAGTAGACCTGCAGACTAAACATCAGCCCACCAGAAGGCCCACCGATTTGACCCGCGTCGATGGAGACCTTGGGCTTCGCAGTGACCTTCACATTGTCCGTCAGCGTGATGCCGATTCCCGCCTTTTTGGTTGGCAGGCGCATCAGCTTCTTGGTCACCCGTTTTGTTTGACCATTGTGCTTATACGTAATGGTTGCCGGTTTCCCAACAGTTTGCTTCTGGATGTAACGTTGGTACCCGACCATCGAATTAAAATGGCGACCGTTGACCTTGGTCACGGTGTCACCCACCTTAAGCTTGCCAGCAAACGGTGACTTCGCATCCACGCTCAGCACGTAGATACCCAAATAACGCCGTGTCACCGGCTTGTGGGCCGCCTGATAGGCCGTGTAAATGGATTCATTGATCGCACTCTGCATATAAAAGTCCTGAACCTTGTCATAGGTGGCATTACTTTCGCCCCCAGTAACATCATCCACACTTTCAATACTGTAGTAAGAATTTAACTTCGCGTATAAATACGTGGCAGGACGCGCCTGTGACAGGGCCACGGACGTAATCATGTACTTGCCCCCATACTTATCGGGATGCCCCGGCATGCTCACAAATGATTTTAAATTATCCGCCTCGCCTGGTCCCTCAATGTATTTGGGGAGTGGCAGGAAGAAAAATGCCAAAACCAGCACCGAAAGGCCAATCGTTACGATAATTTGCCGCCACTCACGGCGGGTCAATTTCCACATTTACTGTTCACCTTCTAAGCGCGCAACCATGGCATGGGCCACCACGGGCGGTACCAAATTGGTGAGGTCCCCGCCAAAACGCGCGACCTCCTTTAACAGACTCGAGGAAACGAACTGATACTGGGGGTCCGCCATCAAGCAAACCGTATCAACATTGTGGTCCAGCGTCCGGTTCATCCCCGCGATGCCCTGTTCATACTCAAAGTCCACGCTGTTGCGAATGCCCCGGACCAGCACGGTCGCCTGAATCGACTGCATGAAGCTCACCGTCAGACCACTTTCGACCCGTACGCTCACGTTAGGCAAGTCTTTCGTGGTCTCTTCAATAAAGGCCACCCGTTCCGCCGTTGTGAACAGGCCGCGCTTAGAAGTATTCTGCCCCACAGCGACAACCAGCTGATCAAAAATCTTACTGGCGCGAGTAATCAAATCCAGATGGCCATTGGTCAACGGATCAAAGCTGCCTGGAAAGACCGCAATCGTCATTCAGCATCACTCCCCATTCCATAAATGGTCAGCTCAGTAATCCCGTAGTCCCGGCGTTCGATGAAGTGAAAGCCGTCAACGTCATCCGGTAATTTTGCCTGCTGGTCCGTTTCGCACACGATACGTGCCGTTGGTGTTAACAGATTTAATTCCCGTAGCCGTGCCATCTGCGCCACAATTTTTTGTTGGGCGTATGGCGGATCAAAGAAGACCAGGTCAAACTGGTCGCCACGATCAGACAACTCTTGCAGCGCCCGGTTCGCGTCCCGTTTTAAAATTTCAAAACGTTCCACGTCCTTGGTAACCGCTACGTTGTCCTTGATCGTTTGAATCGCCGCGTACTGACGGTCAATCAAAACGGCCTTTTCGATTCCCCGGGATACGGCTTCAATGCTGAGGCCCCCGGAACCGGCAAAGAGGTCCAGACTCCGGCCACCCTCAAAGTAAGGCCCAATAATGTTGAACAGGGCTTCCTTAACTTTATCCGTGGTTGGTCGCGTGGCCATGCCAGGAACGGCCTTCAACCGCCGGCCACCAAAATCACCAGCTACAATTCTCATTCTTCATCATCCTCTGCTTCAGGGTCTTGGTGGGCCGTCATTTCTTCGGCGACCCCGTTAAACGTTTCACTGATTTCTGGCCGTGCTGAAGCCACTACGCGCTTCACAAAACGCAATTGACTCAGCTGGTCAGTTAAACTCTTGACGTCCTCTTGATTGACGTAGAGGACCACGTAACGCATCTTCTTTGACACGTACATCACGGTCCCGTAGCGCTTTAGTTGGCGCGTCTGCTTTAAGCTATAGGTATAGACAATCAGACTCTGCCGCGCTTGCATTTCAAATGCCATTCGTTCGTCCTCCTTCTTTTACGGGCTAAACCAGTCCGCCTCCGGGCTGGTGAAAATGGGCCGGGACGCGGTGGGCGGCCGTCCGGAGCCAAAGAACGGTCTCCAGACTTACTTTGAACCGCTGAAAAACGCGTTTCAAAGATACCAATTCCCTAAACGGCAAAATTCACCGTTAAGGGAATTCCCACGGCTAAGCCCATTTTCACCAGCCCTGCGGCTAACACTAGTTCATCTCATATAGAACTTTGCTATCATAAGTTATCATTTATTACTCAGAAACAATTTGCATTATCTCTAATTGCATCAGGAATAGATTAGTGGCTCAATACTTATACCTCACAAATTAGTTCGTCATCCGGTAACGCTTTTGCCGGGCACTAATGTTCATGACGACCCCCATTACCAGTGCCAGGGTCCACGTACTGGAACCCCCGTAACTGATGAATGGGAACGTAACCCCGGTGATTGGGAGGAAACCTAAGACCCCGCCCAGGTTAAACGACGTCTGCACAGCCAAATAGGTGGCCGCCCCGTAACACACTAGGGACTGATAAGTCGAATTGCTTCGAACACCGATTAGCACGGTCCGTAAGATAATCACAAAGAGTAATGTGACGACGGCCAGCGCCGTAATCAAGCCTAACTCTTCAGTCAAAATAGCCATGATAAAGTCGGTGTTGGGTTCGGGCAAGTACCCCGTCTTTTGGATACTATTCCCCCAACCGACACCAAAAATCCCCCCATTACTAATCGCATAATAGGAATTAACCAACTGTTGCCCCACACCTTGAGCATGTTCAAAGGGATTCATGAAGGCTACGATTCGTTGTAACTGATAGGACCCTTTTCCTGCGGACGACGTTGCTAACCAGGAAAGCGCCGGCATGAGCACGAAAATACCTAAAGCGATGATCCCGGTAAAAATAACCTTAGCCAAACGTGAGGCAAAACCGCTACTTAAGAACAGGACAAACATGATAGCCCCGTTGATGGCTGCCCCCCCTAAGTCGGGTTGCTTCATAATCAAGGCCAAAATAATCGCGCAAACTAATAGTGGCTTTTGCATCGTCGACCACCAACTGTATTCCTCTAAATCATCCTGGCGATTCGTAATCACGTTTGATAACCAAATAATGATATAGAACTTAATGAATTCAGCTGGTTGAATGTTAATGGGTCCTAGGCTGATCCAGCCAGCGGCCCCATTGACGGTTTCACCCCTAATCAGCAGGAAGAACAGCGCCCCATAGGCAAAGTACCCGGCGATCTTCAACAGTCGTTTATTCCGCAACTTATTAATGTTCATCATAATCATAAACCCCAGGATGGCTAATCCCAGGAAGACATACAGCGCCTGTTTAATTAAATAACTACCAGGGCTCCCCCCATTTTGCGTGCCGATGTCGGCACTGGCGGAATACACCATCACAATCCCGAAGACACTCAAAATCAAATAAGGCACCAGTAACCAATAATCCAAATATTTTAACTTTCGCATACGATTGATTCGCTCCAAGTCTACCGCCGTCTAGCGGTAATCGAATGCTCTTATTATAGCATAGCTCGCTCACGATTTTGGCACAAAAAAAAAACGGTAAGGCCCGTGAGTTCCCTCACTAGGTCTTACCGTTAAAATTTATTTAAGGTTTAAATTACTTCCGTGAAGCAGTCTTCCGCTTCTTGGCAGCCTTTTCACGTTCACCGGTGTTCAGAATTTGCTTCCGAAGACGAACGTGTTCTGGGGTGATTTCACAGTATTCATCTTCGTTGATGAATTCCAGTGATTCTTCCAAGGACATCTTCAAAGGTGATTTAACCTTGGCGATATCTTCAGAACCAGCGGCCCGGACGTTGGTTTGGTTACGACCACGCGTGATGTTGACAGAAATGTCGTTGTCACGGCTGTTTTGGCCGATAATCATCCCTTCGTAAACTTCAGTCCCGGCGTCAGTAAAGATGATCCCACGGTCTTGCACAGCCATGATAGCGTAAGTCGTTACCTTACCAGAGTTGATGGAAACCAAAGTCCCGTTATGACGACCAGGGTTCCAGTTCTTGATAACTGGCATGTACTTAGAGAACGTGTGGTTCATGATCCCGTATCCACGAGTTAAGGACAGGAATTCAGTTGAGTAACCGATTAACCCACGTGATGGGGCAATGAAGGTCAAACGCGTTTGACCATTCCCAACGGCTTCCATGTTCTTCATTTCACCCTTACGCTTAGATAAGGTATCGATGATTGAACCAGTGTATTCGTCAGGGGTATCGATTTGAACTGATTCGAATGGTTCGCAACGAACGTTATCGATTGTTCTGTAGATAACTTCTGGACGAGAAGCTTGCAATTCGTAACCTTCGCGACGCATCGTTTCAATCAGGATGGACAAGTGAAGTTCACCACGACCAGAAACGACCCAGGCACCAGGATTGTCGGTGTCATCGACACGTAAGGAAACATCGGTATGCAATTCACGCTTCAAACGTTCTTCGATTTGACGAGACGTCACGAACTTACCTTCGCGACCAGCAAATGGTGAGTCGTTGGTCCGGAAAGTCATTTGCAGCGTTGGTTCGTCAATCCGCAAGACTGGAAGTGGTTCCAACGTGTCAGGAGCCACAACAGTTTCCCCAACGTTGATTTCATCCATCCCAGATACGGCGATCAAGTCACCGGCTTGGGCTTCGTTGATTTCCAAACGCTTCAAACCGAAGAAACCAAATAACTTGGTAACCCGGAAGTTTTGCTTAGAACCGTCAAGCTTCATAACAGTAACGTTGTCACCAACCTTAACCTTCCCGCGGAAGATCCGGCCAATCCCAATCCGACCAACGAAATCGTTGTAATCGAGCATGGCAACTTGGAACTGTAAAGGTTCGTCAGTGTTGTCAATTGGGGCTGGAATGTGCTTGATGATAGTGTCAAAGACAGGCTTCATCGTGTGTTCTTGTGAGGAGATTTCTGGCTCGTAGCTAGAAGTCCCGTTCATAGCTGAGGCGTAAACCACTGGGAAGTCCAATTGGTCTTCGTCCGCACCTAATTCGATGAAGAGGTCTAAGACTTCGTCAACGACTTCGGAAGGACGGGCGCCTTCACGGTCAACCTTGTTGATAACCACGATTGGGGTTAAGTGTTGATCGAGGGCCTTCTTCAAAACGAAACGGGTTTGTGGCATCGTACCTTCGTAGGCATCGACAACCAACAGAACGCCGTCAACCATGCGCATGATCCGTTCCACTTCACCACCAAAGTCGGCGTGTCCTGGGGTATCCAAGATGTTGATTTGCTTGTCGCCGTAACGAACAGCGGTGTTCTTGGACAGGATCGTAATGCCCCGTTCCTTTTCGATTGCGTTAGTATCCATGGCACGGTCGTCAATGGCCGTGTGTTCGTCTAACGTATCGGATTGTTTCAGCATTTCGTTAACCAGGGTCGTCTTCCCGTGGTCAACGTGGGCAATGATGGCAATGTTACGGATATCATCTCTGATTTTCAAGTGTATTTCTTCCTTTCGTGCTTGGTGAATTAGATGGATCACGGCATGCTTACGTCTGTAAGTACGCTTATTGTAGCGTCAATAGCTGGTAAAGTCCATCCGTATCGGCCAGCCGCATAAAAAAACTGTGACAGGGTCACAGTGAGACGTCATCTTCTTCGATTCGGAGAATATCACGTTGCGCTTTTTTCGTCGCTACTAGTACAAGATTAGATGATAACATATCGAGTGGTTTTCCGTCAATAGTCGACACTTGAACCCCCAACTCATTTAGCAGGACTTGACCTGCCGCGATGTCCCAAGGTTTCAGATGCGAAATGTACCCCAACGTCTTGCCATTCATGATATTAATCATTTCGATTCCGGCACTTCCTAGGACGCGCATCCCCGAACTGACGTGAATAATTTCTTGCATGTGCGCCACATCATGAATCACTAAGGGACCACTGGCACCAATCAAGCCATCGGCCAACGCAATATCGGCCGGCGCTGCGAGTTGCCGATCATCGGCCCAAACGCCGCCCAGTTGCGGTCCACCGTGGTACAGCACGTCATTCATGACATCATAGATGTACCCTAACTGACCAACGCCGTCCTGGTAGATGCCAATCATGATGGCAAAGTTATCTTGCTGTTTCACAAAGTTCATTGTGCCATCAATGGGGTCAACGATCCAGACCCGACCGTCGAGACTGGTGAGTTCATCCCCAAAGCCCTCTTCGCCTAAAACCTGAGCGGTGGGATCAATTTCGCGGATACCGGCGATCAAAAATTTTTCATTGGCACGGTCCACATTAGTGACCAAATCTTTGCGATTACTTTTTTCAGCGACCGTCAAAGGATCTTGCATTTTCGTTAAAACCCGTTGCCGAGCCTCTTTTAATAACTTAATAATTGCGGTGTTGAGTTGCTGCCAATCTTGGCTCATGCTACGCCTGTCCTTTCATCTTAATCTGACCATCTTCCTGCCGGGCCCGTTTCATTGTCCGGTAAATGCTATACCCGGCTGCCTCTTCAAAAGACTTGTCGAGTTGTTTTTCCATGAATTTTTGCGGAACGACCGTCTGAAATGCCCGGTAGGCGTCCAACAGCTCGCTGCTAGCCACGCCGCGGGGCAACTCATACGCGTCTTCTACCCGTTGATAGAGCGCGGTCACTGCAACGATATCTTCAGTCGACCAATCTGGTTCTAAGGGGTAAGCATAGTTATTCGGTTCCATTTAAGCTCGTCCTTCCGTTTGCTGACCGGCAATGGTCGCAATGTTTTCCCGTAGCGTCGTAATCTGCTCGGTAAATTCTTGTTGTTCATCTTCAGATAAGACTAAATTAGTCAGATGCTTGACCCCACTACCATTCACCAACACAGGGGTCGCTGCGGCGTAAACTGGCGCCTCATCGTGAATATTCGTGACCGAGGCAATTAGGGGTTGATTCGTCAAATCGGCCTCTAGCAGGCGAATAAGTGCCATAGAACGCAACAGTCGTTGGTCCGTCCCAGCCTCACGTTGAAGCCAATGACTCATTTTACCTAAGTCATCCGCGTTAAACTTGGCGTCTTCGTTAGCCAGATACATCAAAATAGGGGCAGGCCCCACGTAAGTCCGGCTCCACGCCACAATGGGCTTATCTGCCGTCCCAACAACAGCCGCCTGAATCGCCGCCACGCCGACCCCGAGTCGTTCAGCCAAGCGGTACGTTAATAGCCGCGCCAATGGGAAGGTTCCCAGGCCCCAAATTTGGCTCTGGTTTAATCCAGAGAATTTCCAGGCAAAGTAGGTCAACAATTCATCATGCTCACCACAGAAAACTAATTGCCCCTTAAACCCATTTTCTACGATTCGGTTCATGAACACTCGTAATTCAGCGACTTCAGCCGCCGGAACGGTTTCAGCATCTGCCCGATCAAGTAAAACCAACCAAGTGGCCTTACCATAGTCCACGGCCGTCCCCACCCGTAGCGTCATCCGAGGACACAGGGCACTGGCCACCACCAACGCTTGATACCGCGGGGCGTCGTCAGTTACATTCGGGATCACAACACATTCCAATGGCAAATCTGCCACCAGTAATTGCCGGATAAACCGACTTGCCTGATCAAAGTTTCCTTGAATAATCAACGTTGGCTTCATAGTGACCCTCCTTTTGCCCAATTCACGTTCTCTCTCACCCAGACGCACACGGTGTGGTCCGGGTAAAACGCAAGTCATAGCTCCATTATAAGTGAACGCCCGGGGATAGCAAGCTGTAACAATCAACTTTTTATGTTCTAAAATTTTAAGAATGAGCACCCATTTCACACGCCTCTTGCCAGCGCCTACCGGGCGGTAAAAATGGGCCGGAACGCTGGGGGCAGGACGGTTGAAGCCAAAGTGCGGTCTTCAACCTCGCTTTGAACCGAAGACCACGTTTCAAAGTCGCCATTTTCTAGCCAAAGGCCAGCCAGAAAATCCCCCGGCTGAGCCCATTTTTACCACCCTCCCGGCTGACATATGTTCCCCAACAAGTTACTTGTTGAAACCCAGAAAAAGGTTGACTGTCACTGCCTGCTATCGTGCCTATCAATATTGTGCTGTCCTCCCAATCATAATCCAGTAAAACATTTCCGCGCCTTTTACCTCTACTGTGAGCGTCATGACTCAATGCCTTGACCGATACGAACGATGAAAGTTGCCACCTTGTTATCACCAGTCACACCCGTTGTACTGGGTTTGGGTTTGGGTTTGGGTTTGGGTTTGGGTTTGGGTTTGGCTAAACCCGTTTCACAGACCACCCGCCATCAAGAGCCGGAGGAAGCCAGGTGTGGAGACAGCTGTGTCGGTGATGTTGACCGGGTGCCCTGCCCGGTCTTACATCACGAGACGACTTTGGAAACTCGCGCACCCCAGCGAGGTTTCAAAGCGAGGTGCCGGACCACTTCTCAGGCCGGCACCGTTCCCCACAGCAGGCGGAACACCTGGAAGCCGCAGGTGGCCATGCCGCGTGCCCTTGAACCTGGTTTTGACCTTAAGGACCCTAAGCCCCTGACCCTAAAGTCCCAAACCAAAACCCAAGGACAGCAAAAAAGGCCGCCATTGCTGGCAACCTTTTCTGTAACGCTTTTTACAATCACGAGAGACTTTAGATATGGGTTGGGAAGCCCAAAGCGATATCGGCAGTTTCTTGGATTGGTTCGTTTAACGTTGGGTGTGGGTGAATGGTCAAGGCAACGTCTTCAACGTTCAAGCCGTCGTTAACGATGATTGATAATTCACCAGCCATGGTGCTGGCTTCAGGGCCAACCGCTTCGGCACCCACGATGTTCTTGTTGTCGTCATCCGTGTAGATGAACCGAACAAACCCATCAGCGGCGTCCAATGAAACGGCACGTGCGTTCCCAGCGAATGGGAATTGCGCAGTCTTGACCTTGATTCCCTTGTCCTTAGCTGCGTCGGCGCTGTAACCAACGGTCGCAATTTCAGGATCAGAGAAGCAGACAGCTGGAACACTCAGCCAGTCGTTAGCCGTCTTCTTACCGGAGATGGCACCAGCCGCAGTCTTGGCTTCAGCAAAGGCCTTGTGAGCCAATGCAGCACCAGGAACAGCGTCACCGACAGCCCAGATGTGTTCTGAAGCAGTCCGGCCTTGGTTATCGACTTCGATTTGACCATGGTCGTTCAACTTAACCTTGGTGTATTCCAAGCCTAAGTCGTCAGTGTTTGGCTTACGACCAACGGTGACCATGCAGTAGTCAGCCTTAATCGTAGATTCCTTGCCGTCGACAGCGTAGGTCACACTGACACTGTTGTCGTCTTGCTTGGAACTCTTAGCCATAGCGTTGGTGATGACATCAACGCCCTTCTTCTTCAACTTCTTAAGGACAACGGAAACCATGTCCTTAGTAAAGTTAGGCAGAATTGACTTCGTGCCTTCGAGGATCGTTACGTGAGCGCCTAAGCTAGCGTATGCACCAGCTAATTCAGTCCCAACGTAACCACCACCGATAACAACGAATTCCTTAGGGATTTCTGGCAAGCCCAGACCACCGGTAGAATCGACAACCCGACCTTCAAACTTGAAGCCAGGGATTTCGATTGGGTGAGACCCGGATGCAATAATAATGTTATTGAATTCGAAAGTCTGGCCCGTATCGGTGGACATGAACTGCTTTTCACCCGTAGGCATAACCCGTAGTTGGGTGTCACTCAGGAAGACAGCTTCCCCGTTAACAACGTCAACGTGGTGCTTCTTCATCAGCATCTTAACGCCGCTGGTCATCCGATCAACGACCTTCTTTTGCTTCCATTCCTGAGTCTTGGCGAAGTCGATTTCAGCTGACTTCGTTGAAATCCCGTAGGTGGAACCGTCTTTAGCTTGTTCCAAACGGTGACCCGCTTGAATCAAGGCCTTAGAAGGTACACAACCAACGTTTAAGCAGACACCACCAAGGGTATCGGACTTTTCAACTAAAGTGACCTTTTGGCCTAATTCAGAAGCCCGAATGGCGGCAACGTAACCGCCGGGTCCGGCACCAATGATGACGGTGTCCTTTTTTTCAACATCTGCCATATTATTCCTACCCTTCCATTAACAACATTGCAGGATCGTGTAACAATGCCTTCATGTCGTTCAAAATATTTTGAGCTAAGGCACCATCAATCAGACGGTGATCGTAACTCAGAGAAAGCTTCAACATACGACCAACAACGATGTCGCCATCTTCGTTGACGATAGGAGCCTTTTCAATCCGGCCAACACCTAAAATAGCAACTTCAGGTTGGTTGATAACTGGGGTAAACCAGCCACCACCGATTGAGCCGACGTTAGAAATCGTGATGGAACCACCGGCCATAGAAGCTGGGCTTAACTTGTTATCGTAAGCAGCTTGGGTGTTTTCGGAGATTTCCTTAGCAATTTCAAACATACCCTTGGAATCAGCAGCCTTGATGTTTGGTACGTAAAGACCATCATCAGTGTTGGTAGCGATACCAATGTTGTAGTAGTGCTTGTAAACAATTTCCTGAGTCGTGTCATCAATAGATGCGTTCAATTCAGGGTACTTCTTCATAACGGCAACCAAAGCCTTAACAATGTAAGGTAAGAAGGTCAAGTGGATGTCCTTGTCGGCAGCAGCTTGCTTGTACTTCTTACGGTTAGCCATTAAGTCAGAAACTTCAACTTCATCAAATGAAGTAACGTGTGGCGCAATGTCCTTGGAAGTACGCATGCTCTTAGCAATGATCTTCCGCATTGGTGACATTGGTTCACGAGTTTCCAGATCTGGGTTGTCAGCGTTCCAAGGCTTGATAGCTTGACCAGCAACGGCCTTGCCACCAGCTTCGGCAGCTGGAGCAGCAGCGGCTGCAGGTGCAGCGGCGCCATTGAAGTTGTCGATGTCGGCCTTAAGAACTTGACCATGATTACCAGTTGGGGCAACCAGGGTAATGTCAACACCCTTGTCACGTGCGTATTGACGGACAGATGGCATTGCCATAACTAACTTGTTAGGGTCTGAAGCGGCTGGAACACCAGTAGGTGCAGCGGCTGGAGCAGCAGGTGCTGCTGGAGCGGCGGCTGGTTCTGGGGCAGGTGCTGGAGCAGCTTCTTCAGCTGGAGCGTCGTCTGCAGAGTCGCTAGCTTTCGTCAAGTCAGCAGGGGTATCTGAACCATCGTCAATGACGATCAGTGGATCGCCAATTTCAACAGTGTCCCCTTCTTGTGCAACAATTTGTGAAATAGTACCAGCAACGGGTGATGGTAATTCCGAAACAGACTTATCGTTTTGGATTTCGACTAATGTGTCGTCTTCCTTAACTGCGTCTCCTTCTTTAACAAGCCATGAAGAAATTTCGCCTTCGGCCATTCCTTCACCAAGCTCTGGGAGTTTGAACGTATAAGCCATGGGAAAACTTCCTTTCTTTCATCTAATGCAGGATGTCTCCCACATCGTTAATTTTATCGTTTAATGTTTAGATGTTATTTTTAGTAGTTGAAGATTTCGCGAGCCTTAGCTTCGATATCATCGGAGTTAGGGATCCAGTCATTTTCAGCTTGGGCAAATGGGTAAACGCTATCTGGCGCAGCTACCCGGCCAATTGGAGCATCCAATGACATAATCTTGTCTTCAGCAATGTCTGATGCGACAACGGCGCCGACACCGGCCATCCGTTGTGCTTCTTGAATGACAACAACCTTGTGGGTCTTGTCAATAGAAGCATAGATCGTATCAGTGTCAATTGGTGACAAGGAACGCAGGTCAATAACTTCAGCAGAGATGTTGTCCTTAGCTAAAGCATCAGCAGCGGTCAAAGCTTCGTTGACTTCAGCACTGTAGGCAACGAGGGTAATATCAGTACCTTCGCGAACAACCTTAGCGGAGTCCAACGGAACAGTGTACTTGTCATCTGGAACTTCATCCTTCATTGAACGGTAAAGTTTCAAGTTTTCCATGAACAGAACTGGATCGTCGCTTTCGATAGCGGAAATAACCAAGCCCTTTGCATCGTATGGATTTGAAGGGGTAACTACCCGCAGACCTGGGGTACTTACGAAGTAGTTTTCCAAGTTATCAGCATGCATTTCGGCGGTATGAGTCCCACCACCAAATGGCGTACGGATGGTAACAGGGAAGTTCTTTTGGCCACCGAAACGGTAGTGGTCACGAGCTAATTGTCCAACAATCCCATCCATTGCTTCGAACGTGAAGCCCATGAATTGGATTTCAGGAATTGGACGCCAGCCAGTCAATGATAAACCAATAGCTAATCCAAGAATACCGGATTCAGCAAGTGGGGTATCGAAGACACGGTCTTCGCCATACTTGTCTTGTAAGTCAACGGTCGTACGGAACACACCACCGTTTTTACCAACATCTTCACCGAAGATCAACGTCTTAGGGTCATCGCTTAAAACTTGGTCCAGACCAGAAGTGATCGCTTTGATATACGTCATTTTAGCCATGATTACTTCGACTCCTTTGCTTCGAATTCTGCAATTTGCTTCTTAACAGCTGGAGTAGGAACATTGTAAGTCCACTTCAAGAAGTCAGAAACCTTTTGTGCAGGTGCTGCTTCAGCTTCCTTCATTGCGTCTTTAAATTCGTCTTTGTATTGTTCAACTAACTTGTCTTCTTGATCTTGTGACCAAACGCCCTTGTCAGTTAAGACCTTCCGCATACGAATTAATGGATCGGCATCGAACCAAGGCTTAGTTTCTTCATCGGTCCGGTAACGAGAAGGATCATCACCAGCAGAGGAGTGAGCACCATAACGGTAAGTTAAAGTTTCAATAACAACTGGACCATTACCAGCTGCGGCATACTCACGAGCAGCCTTTGAAACTTCGTGGACGGCCACGATATCCATCCCATCAACTTGGACGGAAGGAACACCCATGGCAACGGCCTTTTGTGCTAAGGTTTCAGCAGCAGTTTGCTTCTTCCGTGGAACGGAAATAGCCCAACCGTTGTTTTGAACGAAGAATACGGCAGGTGCTTGGTAAGCACTGGTGAAGTTAACTCCTTCGTACCAGTCCCCTTGTGAAGTACCACCATCACCGGTGTAGACAAACGCTACACGGTCTTCGTCTTTGTTCTTTTGGATACCCAGAGCAACGCCGGCAGTTTCAACGTATTGGGCACCAATGATAATTTGTGGGAACATCATGTTAGGATTTTCGTGTTGATTACCTTCAACATGACCCTTTGACCATAAGAAACCTTTTGCAACGGTAGTACCGTGTTGAATCATTTGTGGTAAATCACGGTATGCAGGTAACAGGAAGTCTTGTTCCTTAAATGCGGTAACACTTCCCATTTCACTGGCTTCCTCACCGGCAGTTGGAGCATAGAAACCGAGACGACCCTGACGGGAGAAGTTCATTGTTTGTTCGTGTAACGTACGCTCCCAAACCATTTTCTTCATGAAGTCAACAAGTTGGTCATCTGAATATTTTGCCAACGTGTCTGGATCAACAACCTTGCCATCTCCATTGATGACTTGAACCGGGTGCTTGTACGGATCGGCCATCGTAGCTTTGATTTTGGCAAAGTCTACAATCTGTTTGCTTCCATTAGCCATAAGTAACACTTTCCTTTCACTTGATATGAAATTGTTAACTAAAAGTGAGTTAACGTTGCGTTTCCTGACTACGTTTAAAATGTACCATTTTTTCACAGCTCTTGCAAGCCCTTTCATTGTGACAAATAAAGGGATTCGGCCAAACTCCTACTGCGAGTTGCGGTTTTACATTTTTCACTTTTTTTGAAAATAGAAACCGTTTTCTTTTCATTTCATTTCCTTTAACCGGTATGTTACAATAGTACGTAACTATATTTAATTTTTGCGGAGGTAATTGCTCTTGTTTCTCATGAAAGATATTGTCCGCGACGGCGATCCCGTCCTACGTCAAGAGGCTGCGGACGTGAAGTTCCCCCTCTCAGCGGAAGACCAACAACTCGCTAAGGACTTAATGGAATACTTAGTTGTTTCCCAAGACCCAGAACAATGTAAGAAATACGGTTTGCGCGCTGGCGTTGGCTTGGCCGCTCCCCAAGTGGGTGTTTCCAAGAAGATGGCTTCCGTGCTGGTGCCCGCACCAGAAGAAGGTGGCAAGTCACCGTTCACCGATGTCATCATCAATCCCGTCATCGTATCCGAATCCGTTCAACCCGGTGCCCTGACCGAGGGTGAGGGTTGCCTCTCCGTTGATAAAGACGTGCCCGGCTTCGTACCCCGTCACGACCGCATCACCTTACGTTACTACGACGTGACCGGTGAGAAGCACCAGATTCGCCTGAAGAACTACCCGGCAATCGTTTGCCAACACGAAATCGACCACTTACATGGCACCCTCTTCTACGATCACATCAACAAGGACGAGCCTTTCGCCCGTAATGATGACATGATCATGATTGAGTAATTAACTAGAATGACGTCGCCACCCTGAAAATTGGGTGGCGGCGTTTTTTAGTTTGCTAAACTAATCTAGCGTGGGTTTCAGCTTTCAGGATAAGAATCGGCCAACACCAATCGAAAAGGATTCAAGCTCTTCGATGCCAACCAGGCACCCAGGCTTGAATCCTTTTCGATTAACTCACTCTATAGTAGAAATCGCAAATTTCTTGGGGAACCTTCTCCCAGCCAAACACGGGATACCTCCCTAACCGACAGCAATGGCATGACGATTTCTAGCCAAAACAAACGTGTTTCTTCCATTATATTGTGATTGTTTTAACAATCTGTCTCTACACATCTTATCCAGAGTGTTTCAATAGCCTAGGTGTGGCTCCCATTTGCTTCTCGTGAAAACGACTGGCTGTAAGAGGCTGTGACATAACTAGCCTCTGTAGAACAAAAATGAGGCACGAAACCGAACTTTGGTTTCGTGCCTTATTTCCATACTCTTGATTCTCAAGCCGTCTTCTCCTGGTGGAGACTAACTTGAGGATATTCAATGCTAGAACGAGGATTCCAGTTT
>NZ_BOLN01000013.1 GCF_016861655.1 Levilactobacillus lanxiensis
GGTTTGATACCAAGTATCAAACCGCCCTACACATATTTGGTTTGTCGAAACAATGTTCAGTTTTCAAAGGTCTACCAGTTGTCTACTCTCGTAGACGACTTAATCATCATATCATTTAACTGATTTGATGTCAACAAGAAGTTTGATTTAACAACGTTCCTCATTGATGGCCGCTTCCAACGAAGCAACTTAATTAATATATCATTTTGTCGTCATGCTTGTCAACAACTATTTTCAATCTTTCGAATTGGTCTAGTTGGTTAATCGCCGTGACAACGTATATAACTATACCAACCACAGCCCACCCCGTCAACTAAAAACTGAAAATAAAACAATCTTTTTTCAAAGGCATATCTTATGATTGAAAGCTTCCGAATAGTTACCTGACGGCCGTGTGTTTCCTGTTTTTTATCCAATAACCGTTCGTCTTTATTTTGACGACAAAAAAAGCACGCGCTAGCCAATGGCCTGCACGTGCTTCATTATTTTAGCAATTAGGCTTCAACCCGGACTAAGAAGTAACGCTTTTTACCCCGACGAACGATGACAAACTTACCATCAAACGCACTGGTTGGATCAATATCGATATCCGTTGCCGTGACCTTTTCACCATTGATGCGAATGGCACCGTTAGTTAAGTCTTCTCGTGCTTGACGCCGAGAGGATTCAATCTTTGTGTCATCAACTAACCATTCAACGATGTTCTTCTGATCAGCGTTAACCATAACGGAAGGCATCTTCTTGAAACCCTGTTCGATTTCACTAGCCGTCAGGTCAGCAACATCCCCGGAGAAGAGGGCCTTGGTAATGTGTTGCGCTTCTGCAACCGCGTCGTCACCATGAACAAACGCCGTGACTTCTTCAGCCAGGCGAGTTTGGGCCAAACGCTTTTCTGGATGCGTGGCAACCGCGTCTTCCAGTTCTTTGATTTCATCTTGGCTCAGGAACGTAAAGTACTTCAAGAACTTCACAACGTCCCGGTCATCCGTGTTGATCCAGAATTGGTAGAATTCGTAAGGTGAGGTCTTTTCTGGGTCTAACCAGATGTTGCCACCTTCAGACTTCCCGAACTTGGTGCCATCGGCCTTCAATAACAAGGGGATAGTTAAACCGTAAGCCTTGGCGTCCGCACCCTCTTGCTTATGGATGAGGTCGATGCCGGCCGTGATGTTCCCCCATTGGTCAGCCCCACCAATTTGCAATTGAACATCTTCTGCTTGGTATAAATGAAGGAAATCGATGGATTGCAAGATTTGGTAAGTGAATTCCGTGTAAGAAATCCCGACTTCTAGCCGTGAAGCGACAACTTCCTTGTTCAACATGTTATTCACGTTAAACAACTTCCCATAATCACGTAAGAAGTCTAACAGGGAAACCTTTGAGAGCCAGTCGTAGTTGTTCACAATTTTGAAAGAGCCGTCTTGACCAAAGAGGTGTTCCATCTGCTTCGTTAAGCAGTCTTGGTTGTGACGAACTTGGTCCATGGTTTGCAAGACCCGTTCAGCCTTCTTACCTGAAGGATCACCGATTGACCCGGTGGCCCCACCAATCACGATGTATGGCCGGTGACCGGCTAATTGGAATCGTTTCAAAATCATGAAGGGAATCAGGTGACCAATGTGCATGGAGTCCCCAGTTGGATCAATCCCTGCGTACAGCCCAACGGCCTTTTCGTTGACCAAGTCGCCTAAACCCGTTTCATCCGTCTGTTGGTTAATGGCGCCGCGCCATTTCAATTCATCAATAATCGACATATTTCGTTCCTCCTAAATTAGCTACAACATAAAAAAGTCCCCAATGGCTAATGCCATCAGGGACGAATTAAAATCCGCGTTACCACCCAAGTTGTTGTCAATTGACAACCGCTCGCCATCGTTAACGGAATGACCCGCCGGAAAATCCGGCCGCTCCACAGTGTAATTCGTGAACACGGACGTTCTGACTCTCAGCACCGTCAGATCTCTTGACCGGAGCCGCCCTCACTACTGAACTGTTTCTTAGCTTATGCCCTTGATGATACCGGGCGCGCACCGAAAAGTCAATAGACGGCTGCGGTTTTACCCGCTAGGCACTAACAACACTCTAAAATAAGTCTTTAATCGTGGTCAGCACAATCTGAACGTTAAGAATCGTTAAGACAATGGTACAAGTCCATGCCAGTACCGTCACCCAGCGCTTATTGACCCACTGTTCCCCCATGATCTTCTTGGAGGAGGTAAAGATGGTCAACGGAATCATGGAGAATGGCAGGGCAATCGACAGGAAGACCTGTGAATTCACCAGCAAATTATCCAATGCGCGTTCGCTTCCCCCGTAGAAGACGGTCGCGATAATCACCGGTACCACGGAAATCAACCGGGTAACCAGTCGCCGGACCCACAACGGAATCTTCATATTGATGAAACCTTCCATAATAACTTGTCCCGTCAAAGTTCCCGTAATCGTTGAGTTTTGCCCAGAAGCCAGTAAGGCAACGGCAAACAGCGTGGATAGGACGGGTGACGCCACGGCACCTGCCAAGTGGTTATCCTGTAAAGCCGCGTACAAGTTACCGAACGTCCCCAACTGTTCCGTGCCCTTGCCGAAGAACATCGCTGCCCCCAGCAAAAGTAACAGACAGTTGATCACAAATGCGCCAAACAATTGAATGTTAGAATCCCAAGTCGTGAATTTCACGGCCCGTGCCATTTCAGCCGGATCTTCCCGGTCAAACTTCCGGGTCTGTGAAATTGAAGAGTGTAAATACAGGTTATGTGGCATCACGGTTGCCCCCACAATTCCCAAGGCCATGGTTAATTGTCCAGGATGCACAATTTCTGGCCGCGGAATGAAGTTGGCAACGGCTGCGCCCATGTTCGGTTGCGCAATGATGACTTCGTAGGCGAAGACCACTAGGATCACCGTGATCAAGCACAAGACGATGGCTTCAATTTTACGGAAACCCAGTTTCGTTAGTAACAATAGTAATAAAACGTCAAAGACGGTCAAGGAGACCCCAAGAATCAGAGGAACCCCAAACAACAGTTGCAAGGCGATTGCGCCCCCGATAACTTCCGCAATATCCGTTGCCATAATCGCTAATTCCGTCATGACCCACAGAACGGCACCGATGCGTTTCGTGGTGTGGGCCCGTGTGGCTTGGGCCAAGTCCATCTGTGTCACAATGCCCAGTTTAGCCGCCATGTATTGCAATAGCATCGCGATTAAACTCGAAATCAAGATGACGGACATTAACAGGTAACCGTACTGGGCACCCCCGCCGATTGACGTTACCCAGTTCCCCGGATCCATGTAACCCACGGCAACCAGTGCACCCGGTCCAGAGAAGGCCAATAAGTTCTTTAAGAAACCTTTTTCCTTTGGAATCGTCACAGTACCATTAATTTCTTGTAGTGACGGGCCGTTCGCGTAACCAGTCAAGCTGGTCTTCGTTGAAACGTTGTCTGTCATGTTTTTCAACTCCCCTATCTCTATGATATCCCACTATTATACTGGCTGGTCAGTGATTGTAAAGCCTTTTTTAATCGAACCTAACTTTAATTTTATATTACCCATTAAATTAATAATCCCAAAAATACCAAATTTTCTTGTGTTTTCACGAGTCTTGGTCGATAATAATCTTTCAAAGAAATTTTCAGAAAGTGGTGACCTTGATGTCAAATACCAAAGTATTTATTGAAATTCTTGCGCCAATCTTTATTGCCATTCTGGTATTAGCCGGATTGGCCGCCCTCCTCACTTGGCAATTAAGCCCGGTCGTCGTTGGCCTCGCCGGACTCGGTGCCGGTGGCTTACTCGTCGTTATGCTCAGCGGCTTGCTGGCAGACAGCTGGACCCATCGCCAGGCGCAACAACTTCATGAACAACCAAAAAATCGGTAAGCCCACGTGGGTCTACCGATTTTTCTTTATGTAAATTAGCCAAATTCACGCGTGGTGCCGCGTAATTCCGTCAACGTTTGGTCGAGAATCTCAGGCAACTGCTGCTCAATCAGTGTGAGCTTCTCTTCCCCCAACTTGGTCAGGCCCAGGTACCGCCGACGCCGATCATTCGGCGCCACCCGCTGTTTCAAATAGCCGCGCTTACACAGATCGACCACCAAATTCGACGTGCGGGTAGCCGAGAAACCTAATTTCTGAGCCACCTGGGCCACGGACAAATGCTCGGCCGCCACGTAACTCATCAACTGACACTGCGGCAGATTCACTGCCAGTCCCGTTAGCGGTTGATTGTAGCATTGCGTGACTAGGCTGTAGATTTGCGTTAGCTGCTGCAGCTGTTCCTGATTCGCCATACTCCCCACTTCCTTCCCCGCACTTGATGGCTATAATAGGTGCTAATTTTCGTTCCCGGCGGTGGCCTCAAGCCTGCCTGCTGTGGGGAACGATTCCAGCCCCAAAACCGGTCTTCCATCTCGACTTTGAGCCTGAAACCCGGTCTCAAAGATCGTCCCGTGCTCTAAACTGAGAAAAACACTCAGTTAAGACCACCGACACAGCTGACTGGCTTGGGCCACCTCTGGTCACTGACATTGGCCACCCATTATCCCTATCAAATGGCTCATTTACCGATAAGCCTGTGACCGTTGATTGGGAAAGCCTCCTAAAATCGTGGAACTCCCAACGCAGTTAGATGCAAGCATATCAGTAATGTATCCGCTTACATTATACCACGCACCACAGAGGTGTGGTGGACGATTATGCCAGGCGGTAACTGACGAAAGATTGGTAATCCTTTTGGACTTGTTCCGCGTATGCCCAGGCGAAATCAGCCAGGGACTCGTCGAACAGTTTGCCGTTACCCAGGTAGCCGCGGATCATGGCTGCGGTTGGGCTTTGACAGTGTGCGATGGCTAATGTCCAGGCACAGGTGTTGGCGTACGTTTGGAATTGGTCCCAGTCTAGCTGCGTTAAGTCGATAGATTCCTTCATGTCCCGGAACTGCCGCACGTAGAAGCTCTGTTCGGCGCCGGCGAAATACCCCAAGAATGGGTCGGAAGCGGACTGTAAAATCTTTTGGCAATCCACGATTCGTTCGCCTTCCGTCTGTTCCAAGGCCACCGTGATTCGTGTCGCCTGCTGACTTCCTTGACGTCGCGTTGGCAAGGCTTCTTTAACTTGGAGAACCAGGTGTGAACCGTCAATACTGGTCAACAAGACCAAGTAACACCGCGAACCAAAACTGCCGACGCCGACACTGTGCCGGACCACATCCGTGATGTGATACTGCGACAATAAGAGGTTCACGTCGGGCCGCAACGTTTGCCGGTAAGCGGAGAAGTAAGCCGCGATATGACTCGTAAAATCATCAGCCACGTGGGTCGTTCGCGGCGCATTTTCCCGGAAACACAGGTTGCCCCGCACGTCGAGCGTCGTAAACTTGCGAACCACTTGCTCGGAGTCCCGCTTGTTGGCGCGGCCCACGATGGACGTCAGCAGTTTGGAACTGTCCTCGTCCAACGCACTCGCCTGTACCAGCTTTTCCACTTCATTCATGGGATAGAACCGGTTCAGCGTGGTCTGCTCAAACATCTGCTTGATGCTCTTGCGATAACTAGCCGCCACCATCGGCAAGAGTTGCTTCAATTTTTTATCTTTAAACGCGTTGGCTTGCCCCGCCAGTAACACACTCACCAGCAGGCGTTTCAGATCCCACTCCCACGGATTAATGCCCGCTTCGTCGAAATCGTTCAAATCAAATAACAATCGCCGTTCCGGGGACGCATAAAACCCGAAGTTCCCGATGTGTGCATCCCCACAAATAAAGGTCGCAATCGTCGAGTCCGGCTGGGCACTCAAATCGGCTTCCATCAATTCGGCCGTGCCCCGGAAAAAGGCAAACGCTGAGGCCCCCATCCGCTGCGTCCGTTCCGGTAAGAGTTCCGGAATCAAAAGCTGACGAACGCGGTCCATCATCTGATTGCTATCCCGGTCCGTTGGGGTGTAGGACCCTAACTGTTCAAACGGTACCTGCATCCGAGCCGCCTTCCCCATCCGTCGAAGCTCATCGATGGTTTTGTTGACCTGAACCCGTCCCGTACTAAATGCTGCTGGCGTCATGGCGCCACCTCCCGTTACTAATTGACTCCTATTCTACCGCATTTCACCGAATTCTGATACGACGCAAATAAGAGTGGAACAACAGGCGGTTAGCTGGCGAGCATTAAGGCTGATAACCAAATAATCCTGGTTTCGAATTGTTTGGTTATCAGGTTTAAGCGGAACCAGCTGCCTGTTGTCCCACGTTTCAGCCATATAAAATGGCACAACAAAAGGACCTGGTTTTGCGCCAAGGTCCTTAGTTTAGGTAAATTCAGTTGCATGCGTAAAATCCCTCTCAGTCGATAGGATTAAACGGCACGATCATTGCCACTAGCCCACTAATTAGTTACCCACAGATTGGCGTCTTAAATCAATTTACTCTCATTAAAGTAGCAAAATAGGTCAAATTGTAAAAAGATACTGAGATTGCCAATATTAATCGTGTGTTATAAACACCCCATACCAACTCAAACTCAACCATCAAAGAGTCACTCACCGCACAATGACCGGGTTCAGTCGATGTCAGCCGCAGGGCTGGGAAAACTGGGCCGGTCGTGGGAGTGACCAGAGGCGCGCCAAGGTGCCCGGCTGTGTCGGTGGTCTTGGCTGGAATTTTGTTCCAGCCTAGCCCACGGGGCAACCTTTGAGACCGACCTTTGGCTCAAAGTTGAGGTGGAAGCCCGCCCTTCGGCTGGAGCCGACCCCACAGCAGGGCACCTTGAGCGTGCCGCCGGGAACGGACGCGACCAGGCCCAGTTTTCACCAGCCCGGAGGCGAATACAGCGCACCCCCAGTCATTGCGGGCGGTTGTCGAAGTTGAGGGCGAAGAGAGACAGCTCGTGGTGCCGCAGCTTCCGAATCAACCGGTCCAAGTTCTCCCCATAAGCCAGCTCCTTCACCCAGTGGAACACCTCCACCTGGTGTTGTTCAGCAAATTCCCGGGCCAGCGGATCAACGCCATAGACGACCAGGTATTTGTCCCGGTCATCCGGGTCGATTCGCGTCTCGTTCGTTAACAAGCTCAGGTGCACTACCCCACTCAACAAGCGGTTAAAGATGTCGGTGGTCACACCAATCATGTCGTAGGTCACCAGAATTTCCACCTTGGCGGCCGTCAGGGTCAGGCCGTTCGTGTACTTGCTCAAAAACTTTTGCACCAGCCGCAGATCCATTGGGCCAACCTGCCCGGGATAGAGCTTGCCCATTTCCTTGGCAATTTCGCGGGCCGCAGCCGTTGAGGTCGGTGTTGGCTGATACAGCGCGGTGATTTCCGGCCGTAGCAACGGGTCAACGCGGAACAGCAACATGAATTGACACAGCGAGAACAGCCAATTGGCGAACCAATTTTTCCCAGTCGCAAAATCAGCCAGCGTCGCAATCCCGGGTGCTAACTGATAATCCCCGTGACTTTGCTGGAGGCCCCGATAAAGCCGGGCCAACGCAGCCGGTCGCAAAGCCCGCACGAAGTAAGGCGAACTGGTCAACAAATAATCTAGCGTTGCCAACTCGGTTAAGGCCTGTAGCGGTGTGTCCCCCAGTCTTTCCTGAAAGAGTTCCGCCAGTGGCCGCAAGTCCGTCAGGTGGCCCAGTGGCAGGCGTAGTTTTCGGTAACGGTGTCCCTGCCCTAACCGCAGCAGCGCAACGGTGATCATCAGCTCCCGCCGTCGTTGTAAACTGGGCGAGTCCTGATACAGTCCCAACGTCGTGTAAGTCCGGGCAACGGCCGTCCCCAACGGCTGCAGGTCCTCAGACAACACGGGCAACTCCGTCATGGGGGTCAACGTTGACGTCAGCACCATGAAATAAAACAGTTGAATCAACGCCTCATTGCCAGTCATCCCCATTGGCTTGACCGCCATCTGCAAATTATACTGCGCCAGTTCATCACGCAGCGGCCGCATTTGCCGGTTAAAGGTTGATGAACTGACACCATGTTCCTGACAAAAGGCTTGTAGCGACAGGTCCGGTTGCCTGAGGGTTGCCAACAAGGCCTGGTAGGGCAAACTCTGTTGATACAACCAGTGACGATAGGTATCCATGCTGACCGTTGTCGTCAACGTATCTTTCGTCAACACCGCCGTTTGATCCAAAGCCTTTAAGTCTTCCCGCAAGCTCAAGACCACGTGGTAGGCCCGCGAATAGCTCAGGTCAACCAGCGTCGCAAAGTCTGTGAGGCTAAAGGACCCATGGTGATCCCGAATAAATGTCAGTAACCGAATTTTTAAAATAGCGCGATCATTTAAAATGGCAAAATCAATTTTCAACGCGCTCTCCCCCCTCTTACATAATATGGCGAAAGCCCCTGAGCCACGGGAATAGTTTCCCACCGACTCAGGGGCAATCACGGGTAAATCTAATCGATACTGGTCACAGTGACGCCCTGTTCATCAAATTTCGCTAAAGTTTCTTTTAGAATAATACGGGCATCGTCATAACGAATCCCCGGGAGAATTGTGCTCACAAAGTTTCCTGTGAGTTGACCGGCAACGACTTCTGGTGAAACGTGGACGTCTTGCCCCTTATCCGTGGACAACGTCACGCTCTCCCCCTCAGTCAGCCGTTCAACTAAGGGTAAAATTGGCATTTCCTGCATCATTTTGCTCACCCTTTCTCTTTCACTTTCTTCTATATTTTACCACGGCGACCAGTAACTAGTGTTCAGTACCGCTCGCAACCGGTAGCTTTCAAAATTTAATTTATGAAATGTTAGGATTTCGTCATTTTTCATTTTAACCTTTATTTTCAATCCCTAGCTGTGGTATGCTGATAGCCGCTAATTAATAAGGTTAAATTCTAGGGGAGAATAATAAGTTATGTGGTTTAACAAGCTAAATGCCGCTTTCGTGATCGGGTATCCAATCTTTGTTTCCATCATTTGGATCACGGGTTGTCTGTTTTCGGGACTATTTCGCCGACGTCAGTCCCGAACTCTCTTAAACGAGAAGACGGCACCTTTCGTGTCGATCCTAGTCCCATCCCACAACGAAGCGGAGACTCTACACGCCGCCGTCCGTTCTTTAGCAGAATTAAACTATGAACGATACGAGCTGGTACTCATTGACGATTGTAGCAGTGATAATACGCTAAGCATTATGTCAGAACTCAAAGCCCAATGGTCCAACATCGCCATCACTATTGTGGCTTTACCCGTCAATCAAGGCAAGGCAAACGCCCTAAACGAAGGGCTTAAAGCCGCTAAAGGCGACTACATCATCGGCATCGATGCCGATAGTTTACTGGCACCCGACGCCGTCACGCAACTGATGACCACGCTGACCTCACAGCCCGATTACGGTGCCGTGACCGGGAAGCCCGTCGTTCGTAATCGCTCCAACTTACTGAGTCGCCTCCAACTATTGGAATACATCGGGGTGATCGACCTCATCAAGAAGGCCCAGGCCTACCTGACCGGCTCGATTACCACCGTTTCTGGGGTCATCGTGGCCTTTCGCCGCGCGGCCTTAGAAGATGTAGGTGGCTGGAATCCGGCCGTCATGACTGAAGATATTGATATCACCTGGCGGATGTACCGTCACCACTGGCGCGTTGCCTACGAACCACGCGCCATGTGCTGGATTCTGGTTCCCGAACGTTTACGGGGATTATTAAAGCAACGCCAGCGGTGGTCACGGGGTGGTTTGGAAGTTCTGGTAACTAACTGGCGCGGCTTTTACCGTAATCCTTGGGGCCAACGTTTCCTGCTATTAGAGACCGTTGTCAGCAACCTGTGGGCCATTTCCACGGCACTCAGCGTCCTGATCTACAGCATCAAGTTGGTGTTCTTGCACGATTTATCACTAGATGGCAACTTGCTGATCATTCTGTTGTGCCTGAGCGGTATTCAATTTACCGTCGGCTTTCTGGCTTCCCAAATGACCGCGAAGCTCGCCGGCCCGGAACTTCTGCTAGTCCCCATCTACGTGCTCTACTACTGGATGGTCAATCTGGTCAGTTGCCTGTCCGCTATCGCATCTTACTTCGTCAGTCCACAACGCAAAGGGACCTGGCGTAGTCCAGATCGGGGGTTATAAACATGAAATTACAAAATTTTGATCCAGTTATTCGGCACAAAACGAGCCGCACTAGTCGCATCGTCCGGGCCATCCTTTTAATTGTCCTGTGGGTCTTCGTGGCCCTGGTCGTTTTTGCCAACATCAGCTTTAGCCTGGGATGGTACAGCGATGGCTTAGTCAGCCTGTACCTGGTGCTCAACCTACAGCCCCACGCCAACAATAATCTCTTGATTCTGATTGGTATTCTACTGCTCATCGTCCCCGTGTACTGCGGTTGGCGGTGGCATCAACTGACGAAGGAGGCCCGTTCATGAGTCGTCACATTCGCCAAGGCCTACTGGTCGTCTTGCTCCTGACCCTGGTTTTCACCCTGGGCTGGACCTATGACCGCCAAGCCGCCAAGCAACACGAAACAGAAGAAAGCTACGCCCTACCTGCTCGCTATGAAAAAATGAAAGACGGCATCATGGTCTTCTGTTATCACCGGGTCTTAAAGGATTCGATGTCCACAGAAATCGCCCAAAAGCTGTCTAACAACTCGCAACTGCATGAATTCAACGTGCCTGCGAGTGCGTTTGCCAAGCAGATGGCCTTCTTAAAGAAGCATCACATCAAGGTCATCTCGGCCTCGACCATGACCCGGATGATACAGTCACACCGCCCCATCAAGGGGAAATACGTGGTCCTGACCTTCGATGATATCGACCGCAGTGTGATTGACAACGCCATCCCCGTGATGCGCCACTACAATTTTCCGTTCACGACCTTCGTGATCACGGGGAACACCGGCCGCTACCGAGAAGGCAGTCAAATGGCCACCTGGTCTCAGATCAAGGGCGCCCAAGACGAAGCCGGGCACCTGATGACCCTGGGGTTACACACCCACAACATGCACTATTTAGACAGCAAGATGCAACCGGTTTTCCTGGAACCCCATACGTTTGGTAAATTCCAAAAGGACTTTGCCACTTCGGTCACGGAACTGAAGGAACACACCGGCGTAACGGCCACGTCCTTTGCCTACCCTTATGGTGGTGGGACGCGCCAGATCAACAACTTCCTCGCCCAACAAGATTTGGACTGGGTCGCTACCTTGGATTCCGGCATCGTTTCCAGCCAGACCAATCTGAACGAAACGCCACGCTTGATTATCAACCAAGAGAGTTGGCCCTCCATCAGCGGCTGGCTTGTCAAATAGACGGTACAACGCAACCCAGGTCGTTGGTCGTTCCCGACGGCGGAGTCAAGGTGCCCTGCTATGGGGTCGGTTCCAGACTGAAAACCGGTCTTCCACCTCGACTTTGAGCCCTAAAACCGGTCTCAAAGGTCGCCCCCTGGTCTAGGCTGGTACCCAGCCAAGACCAGCGACACAGCTGGTCACCTTGATCCGCCTCTGGTCACTGAAATTGGTTGACTTGTACCGTCCCTTCAGATTGATATAACACCTTCAATATTACTAATCAGCAACGATTAAAAGCGCCTCATCCACCTGCCTTAAGGGCAATTTGGATGAGGCGTTTTCTGTTAGTCGGACATTTACTAACCCACGACAAAACGCCCACCAGCAAAGGACTGGTGGACGTTATTTTAGTTGTTTGACCGACCTAGTTCACCGTTTGTGAGGCACTGCCCCACCACTAGGCTGTGACGTTTACGCGTGAATCGATTGTTTCTGAGTTAGTCGCATGCCAACCCAGTAGATGACCGCCGTGATGGCCATTGCCAGGAACGTGGCCCCGACCGTCGTCGCAATCACTGGCACCTGTTTCAAGCCCCAGTACGCGACCACGCCGAGCACCCAACTAGCAACTGCCACCCAGTTCACCCCATGGGCATACCAGTAAGCGCCCCGAATCTTGGTGAACTCACCTAAGCGGTAGTCCTTGCGTTTCAAGAAGAAATAATCCACTAAGAATACGGCAATTTCTGGCCCGAGGAACATGCCGATACCATCTAAGAAGGTCTCGAACACATCCAGGAAGCTGGCCAGGTACACCGGAATGAACGTGACTAACGTGGCCGCAATCGTCACCAACCACAGGCTCACGTTCAGCGACAGGCGGTGCGTCATGTTGGTCAGGGCCGAGCCCGCCGACATTAAATTGACGGCATTGGCCGTGGTACTCGTGAGCACGATGACCAACAGGGCAATCACGCCCAGTCCTAGTTTAGCCGCAACCGTACTAGGGTCCGAATTATTGGGGTCGAAATGGTTTAGCGAAACCGCCGTGCCAATCGTGGCAAATAAGCCAATGAAGGCAAACCAGAAGAGCCCCACGTTAGCCCCCAGAAATGACGCCGTGGTTGCCGCAGACTTCTTGGCCGTGAAACGGCTAAAGTCCGAGGCCGCCGTGACCCACGCCAAGTTGAAGGCGGCTAACGTATCGGCCGCCATCCCCGAAGACATCCGGAGACTCGTCGGCGCTTGCCACGCCAAGATTTCGTGAAAAGAGACCGTCCGAAAAACCACGACGGATTCCCACAATACAAAGATCACGACCAGGACGATGCCGACCCGTTCAATCAATTGAACCGACCGCGCGCCCAAGGAAATACTTAATAAATGCAGCACACTCATGATTAGAATGCCGACAATCAGGCCAAAGGTCCCGCCTGGCTTGCCGTAAAGGGGCCAGCCAAAGAGCTCGCCAAAAATATAGCTGATCGACGTGGCGGCGATAAACGTGTTCACAGCCGCCCAGCCGATGAATTGAATCACATTAATTGCGGAGGGAATCAGACTCCCCCGTAAACCAAATGAAGCGCGAGTGAGCGCCATGGCTGGTACGCCGGTGCGATACCCCATGTAACTGGCAACCGCCAGCAGGGCATAGGAAATCAGGCCAACAATCACCAGAGTCGTCGATGCCGTGACAAAGCCACAGGCCGCGATGACCCCACCGATGTACCACGTTCCGTTATTGGCGTTAGCGCCAATCCAAGTCGCAAATAGATCCCAATTAGACATCCGCCGATGAGCCAAGGAAATGGCCTCGACCCGCCCAAAACTGGGCGTCTTCTGGGTGCTAGCAACTGTTTTAACCTCTTGTGCCATGGTTTCTCACCTTTCGCTTGGTTTGGCTCAGGTGAAACCCGCAAGTGATTGGTGACTAGCAATGATTAAGCCACCAGATCATCTGAAGGCTCCGACTTTGCCACACCAATATTTTTAATTTTTATCCATAATGACGCTTAGTAAATTAAACCACTATCCAAATAGATGTATTCAAATAAGCTTAGCTGCAGAGCCAGTTTAAAATCAAACTACATACCAGCTAAAAAACCTTGTACAACCCTGGCCAATCAGACACAATCCTTAAATCAAATTGCGGGTCTCAGACAGTTTTAGTCGCAGGACTGGTGAAAATGAGCCCAGCCGTAGGAGTTACCTTAGCGGGTCCCTCGCTTAGGTAACTGCTATCTTTGAGACTCGACTTTCGATGCTCAAAGTAAGCCTGGAGACCGCTCTTCGGCTCCAGGCGCGCGCCCACAGCGTCCCGGTCTCATTTGCCCCATCCCGGACGCGACCTCAACGACCAGTCAAATTGGTTTAAAGGATTTCGCCGACGAACTCGCCCTTGGCCATTTTGTTAAAGTCATAGCTCTTAAAATCATCCACGTTCTTGGTGTACCAGTGCATGCTCTCGGTAATCATCAAGTTGACCGCTTCATCCTTTTCCTGTAAGGCCAGGATGGGCTTCTTACTCATCGTGGCCACACCCAACTCGTAGGCCGTGCCGGAGTCTAAGTTCTTGGCTTCAAAGTCGATCACCGTCACGATAACGTCTGCGGCTTCGATTTGGCCCATGTCCCGGTGGAAAATTTCCGTGGCCCACGGTTTCGTGAACTGTTCGTTGGCGGCATCCTGGTGTAACCGGGGTGAGTAGTAATCAGTCACCGTCGGATTAGCAGCTAAAGCGGCTTCTAGGCGTTTGACCCGATCCACCTGTTCGGGACTAAAAAACGGACTTGCAACATAAATCTGTGCCATGAAAAAATTCCTCCAATGTTTTCATTTCAACCAGCCGGCCATGAAAAAAGCGGCCGGATCCCGCAAGGAGTCAGGCCGCTAGCTCACAATTTTGCTTAAAATAGTGAATTCTACCGGACCTTTGTTAGCCTCACGGGACTAAGTTAAAAGGACTATTTGGTTGTTGCTAGCTATTATACGGACTTGAAAATGACTCGTCAATCGTCATTTTCACAAATTCAGGTAACGTTAACCGGTTGATGCCCGACAGACGTAGTCTCTGTCGCTGTTGCATTAATTTTTAAGCGCTAACGCGTCCATCACGTCAAAATATTTACCCCTAAATCCATCCATTTTGCCGGATATTTCCAAACCATTTCGGTCAAGGTTGTCAACTATGCGTTGGCTTGATACACTGGAATTATCACAGGGAGGAGTCACACACATGGAACAACCACAGACCCATCAATTACCACCCCGCATCAAGCGTATCTGGGGCTTTAGCGCCCTCGGCAGCCTACTCGCCTTACTGGTCCTCGACGGCCTGATCTGGCTCGCCTACAAATTCTGGGACTGGCCCCTTTGGCTGGTCATTTTCTTCTTAATCCTAACCGTCATCGAGCCCACGATTGAAACGGGCTTGATTCCCTACCGTTACCGCTTTACCCGCTACCAGATCACCGACCTGGCCGTGGAAATGCAGGCCGGCTTCATTTTTCAGAAGCGGGTCGCCATCCCCATTGCGCGGGTGCAGAACGTCACGCTAAATGCCGGTCCCTTACTACAGTGGCAGAAATTAACCAAGGTCTCCATCGCCACGGCCGCCACCAGCCACGACATCGAGGGCCTAGAACTACCAGAAGCTGAGCGTCTCCGTGAACAAATCATGCGGTTGGCGCAGGAGGCCCGCCATGACCAAGCCTAAGCGCACCCATCCGTTGGGCCTGCTCCAACATATTGCGAAATCATTTAAGGATTATTGGTATTTAATTATTCTGTTGTTCACCCAGCGTGAGACGGATTCCATCTGGTTTTGGGCCATCATCACGTTGCTGGTCATGGCCTTTATCATCGATCCGCTTGCCAAATGGCTGACCCTGACCTACGTGGTCGACCCGGATGCCGTCATCATTCATTCCGGCGTCTTCGTCCGGCACCATGAGCACATCCCCTATTCCCGGATTCAAACGGTCCAGAGCAAGCAGTGGTTTTACCTGAAACCGTTCAAGTTGGAAGAAGTCCTGATTGAAACTGCTAGCCACGAGGACAAGGCACCTGAAGCTCGACTGGCCGCGGTTCCAACCAGTGTGGCCGTTGAGATTGAACGTCGTCGGCAAGCCAATCTGGCACCAATCACTGACGCCTCAGCGACCAGCGAGGCAACGTCAACCACGGAAGCACCTAGCGCTACAACAGATTTACACTACCAGATCAACAACGGGGATTTGATCAAATTTGGGCTCACATCGCTCATCTTCATTCCGTTTCTGCTGGTACTGCTGGGGCTCTACAACAAGGTTCCCCGGTCTCTATCCGATCACCTGATTGCGGATGCGAGTCACTTGGCCTTGGCGCTGTTGATTGGCGGTGCTCTGGTCATCATCGTTGTCGCCTGGCTGGGCGCCTTTCTCTGGACGCTGACCCGCTACTACCACTTCGAACTCACGCGCCGAGACGACAACTTGATTACGGCCAAGGGACTATTTCAACGCAACACCATCACCGCGCCACTCAATCGATTACAGGCCGTTCGCATCAAGCAAAATATTTTGCGGCAGTGGCTCCATCTCCAAACGGTCCAGATTCTGATTGCCTCCAAGGCCGCGAGTGATGACGATGATAACGACCTAGTTGTGATGCCGGTCATTCCGACGCCGGCCGTCTACACGGTCATGCACCCGTTCATTGACTGGCTGCCCGCCCAACGGCCCGACCTCAGCCAGCTGACCGTTCCCCGGAGTTGGTATCAAATTCGTAATGCTCTGCTCATCGTGGCCGCCCCGGTGGCCCTGCTCTGGTGGCTGTTTCCCAGTTGGGGCTGGGTCGGCCTGATTCTGCTGCCCATCGCTGCCACGCAGGGGCGCTACGCCGCACGCAATACCGGGGGCAAACTCATCACCCCAACGTTGCTGGCCTTACAGACAGGGAACTTTTGGACCCGCGAGGTCTACTACGTGCCGGTCGATAAGATTCAGTCCATGAAGTTGAAACGGTCCATTTGGATGAAACGCACTCACCTCGCGCACCTGACCATCAACGTGCGCCACGGCAACAAGAATCAGTCGATTCACCTGCGTTACCTCGCCGTAGCCGCAGCGAACGACATTTATCAATGGTACCTGCACCAAGCCTAACTGATTTTTCCAACACAAAAGACGCGATACCTGCCAATTAATGACAGATACCGCGTCTTTTTGACCGCACCACGTTCCCCAACGTCTTGCGGTTCCCCTTGGCAACCACCCAACTTCCCCAAGCAGGTAATCACTGATATGACTTGTTTAATTGCCTACTCCGACTCACTCTCTAGCCTTAACTTCTAGACCGTCGTTCGTGCCACTTTTCCATGATGCTGGGCCGCCAAAGCCAGAAATAACCGAAGGCGACCGAGACCAGGAAGGCAATCACGGCGGAAGTCCCGTCGGCTGCGTTCCAAGCATTTAGGAAGGTCACGTACACGACGAACACAATGTATACTGGCACTTTCAACCCCGGGAAGAGTAGGTACTCGCCGTTGTGTTCCAGTGACAGTCGTGGATACAGGTAGGCGCCCCAGACGAACAAAATCAGGGCTGCGACCAGTGAGATACCGGCCCACAACCACGAAAATTGTGTGCCGTTGAGACCCATACCCGCTTTGCCGAAAATACTTTCGACAATATTCATGACGCCCGTTAACGATAATGAAAAACCAATCACGGTAATCGCCAAGGCACCCGTTTGCCCAATGATCAACGCGGCAAACCAGCAAATGGCGAAGAACCCAATGGAGCCGGCCAAGCCGGACGCCCACGAGGTCAGTAGCCCCGGCCAGGCTAAATGAAATCCCACGCTTGCCGGGAGACTGACCCAAAAAATACCACACTGAAAAGCTATCGTCAAGGCAGCCACGACAATTGCAGCCCCTAAGCCCATCCCCAGCTTGGTCCAATAGACCCGTCGCCGGGTAAAACCACTGCTGAATAAGAATTGGTTAAAATTGTCCTTCAGGTCGGTATTCATGAGAACAAACCCTAACATCCAGAAGGCAAAGTAGAGCCAAAAAGAATAAGCGGAAAATTCATTGGTATCGTAGATCTGCCACTGGTTGATCTTGTTGCTGACCAATTCGTGCACGTTGTTCTCATTACTCAAAGTATGCAACACGACGACCACGTTGGATAAGGCCACCAGTAAGGATAGCCCGCCAATGAGCCCAAATAGCCGCCGGTGACGCCGCCAGATTAACTTATTTAATTGTTTTTGCAAAGTCTCCGCCCCCTATTTCAGCAGTTGATAACCTGTATCGTGGGCCAAGTTTGCCCGGAACAGGTCTTCCAACGTCAACGGTAATTCTTCAAGCAACACGGGATCTAGGGCCCGCAATTGCTGGTCGATAGCGTCCGTGTAATCCGTGATGACCACAACCAATACCCGGCCGGAAACACGGATCAACTGGCTGTGATCCTTTAGAACTGCTGGAATCGTCTTGTCTCGCAGGACCAGCTGAATCTTCTTCGCCGATGCCCGGACGTCTTCCAGGTTGTAATCATGGGCCAGCTTGCTTTCCTTCAGCAGTAAGACCCGGTCGCTCAACCCATCTAATTCATTCAAATCGTGAGAAGAGATCAGAAAGCCCTTTTGTTGTTCAGCCACCTCGTCAATCACCATCGTCGCAATATTTTCGCGCACGATAACGTCAAGCCCATCAAAGGGTTCGTCCAAAATCAGGTAGGTCGCGTTAGAGGTCAGCGCAAGAATCACGTTGACTAGCGCCCGCATCCCCTTGGATAACCGCCGATATTGACTCCCCGCGTTTAGGTCAAACTGGTTCAGGAGCGCCGTGTACCGTTGCCGGTCAAATTCCGGATAGACGATGCCGAAGAAGTCTGGTAATTCCTTTAAACTATAATTGCTTAAAAAATTGTATTGCGTATCCAGAAAGAAGACTTCCCGCTGCTTAACGGAGGTCTGGGCCAAGTTCTGATCATCCACCACTACTTCGCCGTGGTCCGGCACATAATGGTTCATCATCGTCCGAAACAGGGTGGTCTTCCCCACACCATTTCGACCAACGAGCCCAATGATTTCACCCGGCGCCCATTTGAAACTAATATCGTCGATAATGGTGCGCCCATTAATCTTTTTGCTTAACCCTTTCACTTCCAAGGTCATTGTTCTGCCCCCTCATATGCCGCCTTGATCCAACTCACAACCTCATCGAGTGGGACCCCTAAATACCGAATTTCTGTGAGTAATGTCATTAATTGCTTCTTACTTGCCACGACCTGCGCCGAATCGCCGGCCGCCGTCGTGGTCTCGCGGACGTACGTGCCCTTGCCGTGAACGGTGGTGATGACCTGCTGACTTTCCAACTGCTTATACGCCTTGCTGACCGTATTCGGGTTCAGCTGTTCCTGCCGCGCCATGTCCCGTACGGATGGTAAGCGGTCGCCCGGTTGCAAAATGCCTTGGACAATCTGCTGTTTTACCCGGAGAACTAGCTGTTCGTAGTAGGGTAGGCTTGAATCGTTTGTTTGCATGTTTCTCTCACCCCTTGGTGTGTGCCACGTGTCCTGTGTGTACTATTATACCTAGTACACTCGATTTGGCAAGTCCTTTTTTCTTTACGCCTTGCTTTTCGTTTCGCCTGCGGTAGCCAAGCACTTCCTGCCTGTGGGGACCGCCCGGAGCCTGAGAAACGGTCTCCGAGCTCGACTTTCAGCCACCAAAGATCAGTGTCTGAAAGCTCGTCCCGTGCTGTAAGCCGAAGAACCATCGGCTAACACCACCGACACAGGCGTCGTACTTGGCAACCTCCGGCTTCACTGACACTGGCGCAAAGACAGGACTTGCCAAATCAGTGTAACGATCTCGCCGTTTTTGCTTGTGTCTCCGAGTTTACGTGACCACTGGGTACCACCCATACCAATAAAAAAGGAGGCCTCCGTAGAAGTCTCCTTGTCATTTATACAGTTTCAGCCAACGCCCTAACCACACCGCAGACCAGCTAAACCTGGCTGCTGCCCGTCACACTACCGTTAGCCGTGAGGACGGGCCAAATAGACTCAGCCGTGGGAATTCTCTTGGCGGCGCAAGCCGGCTAGAGAATTGGTATCTTTGAGACTCGCTCTTCGAGGCTCAAAGTAAGCCGGAAGACCGCCCTTTGGCTTCCGGCGTCCGCCCACAGCGTCACGGTCTATTTGGCTTGCCCGGTAAGGCGCCACCAACGACCCGTATGACCAGCAACCAACTTAGCTAGTCCTCGGATTGAGAATCGTCGGTAAATTGCGTAGCACCTGGTTGGTCCTGTTGGCGAACCACCAGCTGGTTGTAGAATTTGGCCCGGGCCATATCGTAGTATGGGTAGACGAACAGCCCGGCGATATTGAACGTGATGGAGACCAGCAAGAACCAGAGAATGTAGCTTAAGTCCATAATGAACAGAAAGGACTTGTTACCGTCCATCAGTCGACGTGATGCCGTAATCGCTTGGAGCGCCGACATTTGCTCGCCCCGGTCGTATGCGTCACGGTAAATGTAGAAGGCTTGGGAATACGCGTAGGCCTTGATGATGCCGGGGAATACCAGCAGTAACGCCCACAGGAAGGTGAAGATCCCGACTAAAATGCTGATGAAGATCCAGCCTAAGAAATATTGACCCTTGTCGAACAGCGCAAAACTGCGTTGAATCGGATTATCCAAGGTTGCTTTGCCCCGATCCAAATCGATCATGGTCAACCGGGCTCCCATCCGCAGCATGGCGGCAACGAAAAAGAATAAGCCCGCAAACGAGAAGAAACCATTGAGACCCATCCCGTTTCCTTCGTTGATACGCGCTACCCAGTTCATGTCACGGGCATACATGCTCCCGCCAATCCACTGCAGTGCTAACCATAAAATTGATAATAGCAAATAGAATTTAAAGTTGGTGGTAACCTGTTGCTTGGCCCCCAGCTTAAAGTTTAACCGATCTTGTTTGTCCATGTTTTCTCCTCCCGACGAGTCGCCCCGTCTCAACCGTTGTCCAACAATTTGCTTACCAAATTAGTCGTGAAAATTCGTTCCCGCCGGCGGGCTCAAGTTACCCTGCTATGGGGCCGGTTCCAGCCCAACTTTGAGCCTGAAAAGCGGTCTCAAAGGTTGTCCCGTGGGCTAGGCTGAGAAAATCTCTCAGCCAAGGCCACCGACACAGCTGGGCAACTTGGCCCGCCTCTGGTCACTCACACTAACTTAGTGAGCAAAACGTTGACAGCTTGAATAGCCTTATCCGCCATTCTGCCACTTGTCAGCCAACAGTCGCTCTCCATTAATCATTGTTCAACCGAAAAGTTTCCCTATTCAGTTAACGTTAAAGCTAATATTAGTATACAAGATTTTTAGTTTAGGCAATAGGAAAACTCCCCACTAACCGAAATTTTCTGATTTCGGCTGCACATTAATTCACACATGGAATCTTTGTTACTATGGGTGCGGTTGTCTTTGACGCAATTAATTGCTAAAATAACAGGAGCAATTGTTCGTTATTAGCACGGAAAATAGGTAAGGAGTTTGGCATATTATGAAGAAGTTTTGGAAAATCAGTTTGGGCGTTGTGCTCGCACTGATTGTCATCGGTGGCGCTGGGGCCTACCACGAACGACACAACGTTCGCAAGGTTCTGCTCGTTCACCAGCACTACCACAAGAAAAATGTGCTATCGACCAACCAGATCAAGCTGAATCTGCGGCCCGCTATTTCGACGAAAAATACCACGGCGACCAACAAGATTACCGCCGGCTACCGGCAACAACTGGCGCAGTTAACGCCCGGGGTTGCCCACGCGAAGGTCATCGTCAATCCGTACGAGACGTCTCCCCTTTCCGGTCTGATTCTGGTTAAGACCCAGGCCGCCACGAAGGTGAAGCTCACCGTCCACGGGGATACGCCGAAGACCACGCTGACGAAATACCTACCCAAGTACCGCACCAATCATGCGATTGGGGTGCTCGGCCTCTACGCCAACCGGACCAACCGGGTGACGCTCACATTTACCAAGAAAAACGGCCAAAAGACCTACGCCACGTACACCATGCGGACGGGCAAGGCGCCTAAGGAAATCGGCAAGAACACGCTGAAGACCAGCCATCCCAAGAAGATGGCGTTGGGTAAGGGCAATAACCGGCTGACGTTTGCCGTCTCCAGCCAGGGCATCACCTATGGCCTGGACGCGCAAGGCAAGATTCGGTGGTACAGCACCAACCTCATCTCCCACGTTTTCAAACGTCTGGCCAACAACCACTTGTTGATTCTGACCAAGATTTCCGCGAGTGAGCATAAATATAACGCCCTGCGTGAAACCGACTTCTACGGCCGCGTTTACCGGCAATACAACTTCGAAGGCAAGTTCCCAACGCGTCAGGACCACAACAAGCTGGAAACCAACACCGTGATTCATCACGATGCTATCGAGCTGCCGAACCACAACCTGTTGCTGACGGTCGACGACGGGAGTAGCAAGTACGTGGAAGACACCATGATTGAGATTGATTACAAGACGGCCAAAATCGTCAAGGTCATTGACCTCAAACGGATTCTTCCCAAATCGGCCTACACCCAGTACACTGGGACGAAACGCCCTGACGGCAAGATTGACTGGTTCCACCAAAATTCGATGGTCTACGATGCCAAGAAGGATGAGCTCATCGTCTCCGGTCGAAACCAGGATATGATCTTTGCCATTAACTATAAGACGACGAATTTAAAGTGGATTTTGGCTTCCCCAGATAAGTTGCCGAAACATTATCAACAGTATCTCTTACAACCAACTACCCAAAACTACCGCTACAACGGTGGTCAGCATGCGGTCAACATCATTCCCCAACAGACCAAAGGTGATACGATTGGCCTCGAATTCTACGACAACAACGTGCCCGTTACCCGCGGGAAGACCAAGCAATCCAAGAAGTGGTCGGCCGGTGAAATCGTTTCGATCAACCAGCTGGAGCACACGGTCACCAAGACCTGGAGCTTTGGAAAAACGTTGGGTCAACGCAACTTCACCAACATTGTCGGCAGTAGTTACGCTGTCGGTCGCAACAACACCTTGATTGGTTTTGGGTATGCCAGCAACGGGAAACGCAGCGAGTTCGTCGAGGTCAACCGCAAGACGAACCAAATCGTCTTCGACGTGAACCGTACCCATTTCAAACACGGCGACTGGAGCTACCGCGCGCAACGCATGGCGCTATATCCAGGTAGTGCATCCGTTGATTTGAATGAGATTACAACGAAATAACTAAAACTCACACTTAAAAATGCGTACCACCTGTCAATTCTTTGACGGTGGCACGCATTTTTTGTTGGGTCCTGACTGACAAGCCGGCAACAATCGCGCTAATGTTCGTTAATTACTACTACTGCTACTTTGTTCCGGCATGCCACTAGGCTTACCGGATGGCCGATTTTTCATGCCTTTCGGCGCATTTTTTAATTGGGTTGTTTGTGCGGACTTGGCTTGCTGTTGGCCCAGCATGTAGCCCATTCCGCCACCACCGGCAAAGAGAATAACTCCCGCTACCAATAGTGCTAACCAATGTTTAGGCCCTTGACGGACTGATTTCATCCCGTACTCATCCTTTCGATTAACCACTTGTTCGTCAACCTGTTTATAAGTATACGAAAGTTTCCTTAACCCTGGCTAAATTAATTCGGAAACGCCCTTGCAATTCACAGACTGGTTCGGTAAAATATGAACTATTGAAGAGCCATTCAATTATAATGTTCGTAATAAAAGGGAGCGATTTTGCCATGCGTAATGTTTATTTCAATCATGACGGTAGTGTCGACGATTTAGTTTCTTTATTGTTACTGCTTCAAATGCCCGACGTTCATCTGACTGGCGTGGGGGTTGTCGGCGCCGATTCCTACCTGGAACCCGCACTGGCAGCCAGTCGTAAAATCATCGACCGGTTTGGCCATGGTGTCCACCTAGACGTTGCGGCCTCGGATTCACGTGGCGTGCATCCCTTCCCGAAGGAGTGGCGGCTCGATGCCTTCAGCCTCGACGCGCTCCCTATTCTGAATGAAGCGGGAACCATCACCACCCCAGTTGCGGCCAAGCCTGCTCACCTGGACCTGATTGACAAACTTAATCAGACTGACGGTCAAACCACCCTAGTCATGACCGGGCCTTTGACCGATTTGGCCCGTGCCATCATCTTAGAACCTGGCATCACGGCCAAAATCGACAAGCTTTACTGGATGGGTGGGACCTTTGACGGTCGCGGCAACGTCGCCGAACCCGAACAAGACGGCACGACCGAGTGGAATGCCTTTTGGGATCCGGAAGCCGTTAAGACGGTTTGGGATAGTGACATCGCCATTCAAATGGTGGGCCTGGAAAGTACGCGCCAAGTGCCATTGACCCCCGCCATCCGTCAAAATTGGGCTTTACAACGGCAACACCCGGCCATTGATTTCATTGGCCAAGGTTACGCCTTAGTTCCTGCCCTCCAACACTTTGAAACGAACTCGACCTACTTCCTGTGGGATGTTCTGGCGACAGTAGCCAGCGAATCCCCAGCCATTGTCACGACTAAGCAAGTCACCAGTGACGTCCTCACCACAGGCCCAGGCCGCGGCCGGACCTTTGAAACCCCAGAGGGCCGTCCAGTCACGTTGGTCACTACGGTGGACCACGACGCCTTCTTCAAACGAATCGATGAACTAGCGATTTTAGCCGATAAATAAGCTATACTAAGGGAGTGGTCAATGGACTACTCCTTTTTGTGCGGCATTAATTTTAGCTGCGTCGACTCTCTACATAAGTCACGGTTGACCACACCTATTATGAAATTGTCTTTGAGGAGGAAAAAATATGCTTCCCATCACCATCGGTATCGTCATTGGTATCATCCTGTCGCTTCAGAGCGCTGTAAATTCTCGGTTGCGGAGCTTTATTGGTTCACCCTATCAAGCCTCCTTCGTGTCCTTTACCATTGGCACGCTCTTCTTGGCCGTGGTGATGCTGGCGAGCCACGAATCTTTAGGCGTCTCTGGAAATATCTTCGCCACGCAACCTTGGTGGATTTGGATTGGCGGTCTCTTAGGTGTTATCTTTTTAACGACCAACATTCTTCTCTTCCCCCACATTGGCGGCGTCCAAACGGCTATCATGCCCATTTTGGGTCAAGTCTTCATGGGATCCATCATTGATAACTTTGGCTGGTTCAACTCCACCCAGCAACCTTTGACCTGGGTAAGGGTCAGTGGCTTATTGCTAGCGCTGGCTGGTATCGTCATCACCGTCGCTCTGCCAGACATTCTTCGGCGCCAAGCTAATGGCCAGTCCGATGCTGCCGCTAGCACTGGTAACCCGTGGCCCTGGCGGCTACTAGGCATCTGTACCGGGGCATTGGGAGCGATGCAGACGACTATCAATGGCCGGTTGGGATTGGCTCTAAACTCGGCTCTCCACGCCGCCTTCATCTCATTTCTAGTGGGGGCCCTCTGCCTCTTCTTCATTGTCCTGGTCGTCAATCACGGCTTCCGGGAAATCAAGCGGGCCACCGGTCACGGTAAGCCTTGGTGGATCTGGATTGGCGGGGCCATGGGCGGCATCTTCGTCCTGGGAAACGCCTACCTGGCTCCCATCATCGGGACCGGCCAAACGGTGGTCTTCGCCCTACTTGGCCAGATTGCCGGTGGCTTGTTGGTCGATCAGTTCGGCCTGCTGGGGGCCAAACGTAAGCCCGTCGTGGCCGTCCAGTTACTCGGCCTGTTGATTCTTATTGGCGGGGTCGTTTTGATCCGGTTATTCTAAATAATGACGTCAAAAAACAGGTAGCGCCCGGACTGATTCGGGCGCTGCCTGTTTTGGTTACTCACTATCTATTCAATTGGTTATCCTAGTCTACAAATCTTTCCAATCCTGCCACAACGCCTCCACGGCCGCCAACGATTGCGTATCGCCGGTAGCCTTTTCCCGCGCAAGTTCCGACTGTAGTTGATCCTTGGTGAGTTCCAAGTCGAAGGGCAAGTCGTGGTCCGTGACCGATTGCTGTAAGAACAGGTGAATGGCCGTCGTCAGGCTCATCCCGTATTGTTGATAAACTGCCGCCGCATCCCGCTTCAGCTGTGGGTCTAACGTCAAGTCAAGGTGTTCTGGTTGTGTGGGTTCATTTAATTTTGTCATGATTACGCTCCTTTATCGTTTACGTCTAACCGCCACCTACGACCCCAAGGTAACATGCACTTATAGGGTCAGACAATGGTTATCGTTTTAGGCCCTATCGCCATTAAGACGCTAAATGATTAGTTGGTAAAATGTCCTTTGTCTCTGGCTGAACTTTCCTATATTCGAACTCTTTTAAAGACTAACGCAAATAACAGTTTAGACTGACGAATCCTTCCGCCAGTCCAAACCGTTATTTTTTACGCCATTTTCAGATTCACCGTTGTCGAAAGTCCTCAATCATCTGCCAACTCAAACTTAGCGTCGTATCATCACGCGGAATTGAATCGCGTTGAAACCACTTCGCTTGGGAGAGCTCATCATGCTCTAACTTGATAGGAATATCGTTATCCAGTTCTGCAAAGAAGCCTACCAACAGCGACCCGGAGAATCCCCAGGGCTGACTCCCATAATACTGAATATGATGAACCGCTAACCCAACTTCCTCTTTAACTTCACGTTGGACGGTATCCTCAAGCGTCTCCCCAATCTCAGCATAGCCCGAGATTAAAGCATAACGATCGTATCCCGTTGCAAACTTAGTCATCAGGATCTGGTCACCCTTAGTGACGCCGACAATAATGGCTGGCGAAATCTTTGGGTATTCTCGATGATGACAGTTGGGACAAACCAATGTCCGCTCCGTTGTCATGGAAACCATCGGCTGGCCACACTGCCCACAGTACTGGTTCGTTGCATACCATTCACCTAATTGCGCAGCCGTCGCGCTCCCAAAAGCTAAATATTTAGGCTCTAGTTCACGCAGCGTTAAGACATCAACGTACTTGGCATTCACTCGCTCCGGTAATCTTTCCAGGAGCAAGTAAAATGCCACATCACTAATTGTAAACAGATACGTATAGTTATCAGTCGACATTTGCCAGTCAGCCGTCACGTCTTTAACTCGTGGAATCGTGCCATGATAAGTCAATATCTTACGATTCGTATACGCAAACACGTAATCCTTAGCTTGAGTGGCCCGCCGTAGGTCGTATTGATTTTTAAATACTTTGGGACCAACTTCTTGTAACATCCACTATTCCTCTCTCATTAACAATGATGCCAGCTTCGAATGTCAACCATGGTCAGGTATCTGTCATTCAGCTCAAGACGTAGCGGTTACTTAAGCATCCCGGCACTCAATTCTGCCACAATATCCGCTACGGGCCGAATCTCATGAATGCTTGAAAGGGCCGTATCCAGTGAAACGTACCCTTTTTCCATATCGCCATCAAGCATCCCGGCATGAATTCCTCTAAAACCACCCATTGCTTGGTAGATGTCTTCACGAGCCTTCCCGGCAGCGTTCATTTCTACTAGTTTGTCTGACAGTCCGCCTGGCAAGGCCCGGTAGTATGCAGGCAAGGTTCTAAATAGACGCATATCATCACTGCTAGATTGAACTAATTTATTTTTAATATTTTCTGCCATTGGGGCTTCTTGGCTAGCTAAAAAGACACTCCCAGAATAAACACCCTCTGCGCCCAATGCCTTAGCTGCTCTAGCTGTCCGTTCATCCACAACACCACCAGCCGCCAAAACCGGCGTATGCTTTACGGCATCGACAATCATCGGCACAATCGAGAACGTCCCAATGACCTTATTAGGCAAAGTGCCCCCCTCGTCAAAGCCAGTCGCAACGATGGCCGTTGCCCCGTGAGCCTCAGCCATCTGAGCGCTGGCAACATTGGGATTTAAATCGCGGTAAATAACCTTGATCCCGTGCCGAACCAAATCATCAAATACCTCTGGATAGATGTCGCCAACGTAAGAAACAGCGGGAACCTTTTCCTCATACAGCACCTTTAACATGGGCTTCGTAAAAACATCCTTCTCCGGTTCAACAGGTAAAACGTTGACAGCAAACGGTTTATCAGATAGCTGACGAACCTTCCGAATCTCACGGCGCATCCGTTCGGCCGTTTCAACTGGCGAAGTTGTCCGCTCCGTTTGGCCCGCATTAGGCCCAAGAACACCCATACCCCCTGCATTACCCACAGCAGCGACTAGTTCCGCATTGGTCAGCCACATTAAGGCACCTTGAATGACTGGTTTTTCAATTCCTAATGCTGCAGTAAGACGATTAGTTTTCATGTTAGTTCCTCACTTTCAATATCAAATCATGCATAATTTGCCTTGCTCGTTTAATAACTATGAGCTATGATGCCATAGTAGAACAGAAAGTACGGTGTTACCAATTAATCTTAAAATGTGAATCATTACAAATTAGGTATAATCGGAGTTGAATTCCCATGAATGAAGAAAAATTTTTACTTCAAATTCTCTTAACGGCTAAATATTCACAAACTATTTCTGAACTCGCCAATAAACTATTTGTCAGTCAGCCCTATGTTAGTCGCGCACTTAAAAAGGCTGAGAACCAATATGGATTGACTTTTATTAATCGAAACGTTAAACCCATTCAGATAACGGCGGCTGGTAGACTATTCACGCAAAATCTGCAAGGTATCCTTGACGCACAAAAAGAGATGGAGCAGGACCTTTCACGACTACAGCAGCAGGAGGCTGGCACCCTCACAATTGCGATTAATCAGCCATTCTTAGCAAATACAATTTCGGCGGCAATCGTTCAAGCACATCAAGCATTTCCGGAACTTCATTTCCGCGTCATTAGTCAAGCTACCGACTCCGCTGAAAATCACCTTATCCGTGGCGAGCTAGATATTTTAATCGGTCGAAAATGGAACAATCCCATCTTTTCAATCCACACTCTTCCCAGTCCGCAATTGGATTTATTACTTCCAGAAACCTGCCCGCTATACCGACCTGACCGAATTTTCTGCCCGTTTAGTGAGGATAATCTATCATCATTGAATAATTGTGACTACGTCGGACTCTCTGATCACAGTCTTTTTCAAAAGCAGGTCAACACAGCTCTTCATGAAAATGGGATTTCTATCAATGAAATCCTAGAATTCACCAACATCCAGACGGCCACACAGGTTGCCCTTCAACTTCACGCCACAACTGTTACCACCGCAGAGATAGCTCAGTCTTGCCTATCCCCTCAGGATAAATATAATTTAATGCCATTCCCCGTTGAATTTTTACATTCAGAGTTTGCACTATCACATCTCAAGTCAGCGACACCGACTATCAAAAAAGTTAGTCATTTTTTAACACAAGTTCTAAACCAGCCAACTTTAGCGATAAATTAAAAAGACGACATCAGGCTTCCCGTCAAATTTGTGGGAAGCCTAATGTCGTCTTCAGTTTAATAATTTTTAACTTCTGATTTTGAAAATTTATTTTTCGTCGTACAGCGCAGCAACTTGGTCCTGAACCTGCTTGTGGCCCAAAAATTCATCGTAAGTCGTGTCGGCCCGGTCAACGATGCCCTTTGGTGACACCTCAATGATTCGGTTGGCAATCGTTTGAATGAACTCGTGGTCATGGGAAGTGAACAGGATACTGCCACTGAACCCAACCAGACTGTCGTTCAACGCGGTGATGGATTCCAAATCCAAATGGTTGGTTGGATCATCCAGCAACAGCACGTTGGCCTTGCTCAACATCATCTTGGAAAGCATGGCCCGAACCTTTTCGCCCCCGGACATCACGTCAACTTCACGGTTCACGTCGTCGCCAGAGAACAGCATCTTCCCTAAGAACCCACGGAGGAAGGTGTTGTCACTTTCTTCCTTGGAAGCAAACTGACGTAACCAGTCGATCACCGACATTTGGTTTTCGGCAAAGTAGTCGTTCCCGTTCTTAGGCAGGTAAGTCGTGCTGGTCGTTTGACCCCAGACCACGTTACCGCTGTCTGGTTCCAACTCGCCGGCAACGATTTGCATCAACGTCGTGGTCGTCACGTCATTCCGGCTGATAAAGGCGGTCTTCTCACCTGGCCGCAACGTGAAGCTCACGTCGTCTAAAATCGTCACGCCGTCAATGGCCTTGGACACATGTTCCAGGCGCACCAGGTCGTTCCCCAATTCGCGTTCTGGATTGAACTTGATGAAGGGGTACTTCCGTGAGGATGGCTTGATGTCATCCAGCGTGATTTTTTCCAATTGCTTCTTCCGCGACGTTGCCTGCTTAGACTTCGAGGCGTTGGCACTAAACCGGGCCACGAATTCTTGCAGCTGCTTAATCTGGTCGGCCTTCTTAGCGTTGGCGTTAGCCTTCAATTGGGCGGCCAATTCGCTCGATTCCATCCAGAAGTCATAGTTCCCAACGAACAGCGTAATCTTCCCAAAGTCCACGTCACACATGTTCGTGCAGACCTGGTTCAAGAAATGCCGGTCATGGGAAACGACGATGACGGTGTTTTCGTAGTCAGCCAGGAAGTTTTCCAGCCAGCTGATCGATTGCACATCCAACCCGTTGGTCGGTTCGTCCAAAAGTAACACGTCGGGATGACCGAATAAGGCTTGGCCCAACAGGACTTTCACCTTTTGGGGTTCCGTCAGTTCACTCATTGGCACTTGGTGGAGTGATTCGTCGATGCCTAAAGCCTGTAACATTTGGCTCGCTTCGGCTTCGGCTTCCCAACCACCCATTTCACCAAATTCACCTTCCAGTTCAGCGGCCCGAATCCCATCTGCGTCGCTAAAATCTGGTTTCATGTAAATGGCGTTCTTTTCTACCATGATATCGTAAAGTTTCTTGTGGCCTTGAATGACCGTGTCCATGACCAAGTTATCTTCAAAAGCAAAGTGATCTTGGTTCAAGCTGGACATCCGCTCGTTTGGTCCCATTGAAACGTTCCCACTAGTTGGCTTTAATTTGCCTTCGATAATTTTCAGGAACGTGGACTTCCCAGCGCCGTTAGCGCCAATGACCCCGTAGCAGTTTCCTGGGGTGAACTTAAGATTAACATCGTCGTAGAGCTTCCGGTCGGAGAACTGCATACTGACATTATTGACGGTTAACATGAACGATACCTCCTGTATTTGCGTGTAAAAAACCAACGTGTCTGGTTAACGGCGACGTTGGCTTCAACTTATATTCGTTATGACATGTTAGCGTAGTTTACCATAAATCTTACTGACAAGCAACGTATCCGCTGGGTTAACCTGCTGTCGTCAGCGCCTTACCGGCCGGGAAAAATGAGACCGGAACGCTGGGGGCAGGACGTCCGAAGCCTAAGAAGCGGTCTTCGGGCTCGCTTTGAGTCCCCCAAACCGGGTCTCAAAGTCGCCATTTTCTAAGAAAATCACTTAGAAAATCCCCCGGCTGGGCTCATTTTTCCCGACCTCACGGCTAACACAAGTTTAACCCAGTCAGCTATTTGTCATTTTATGGTGGATTGGCGGCGGATTCAAGATGCCCTGCTGTGGGGAACGGTTCCAGCCTAAGGAACGGGCTTCCACCTCGGCTTGAAACCTCGCTAAGGTTCGCGAGTTTCCAAGACCGTCCCGTGCTCTAAACTGAGAAGCCCCCTCAGTTAAGACCACCGACACAGCTGGTCATCTTGATCCGCCTCTGGTCACTCACACTGTCCACGCAAGTTTATATTCACCATGGAACGGCTGACACACTTTTCCTGCGTCAGTCAGAAGATTTTTATGTCCTCTATATTTTGATTTTTCCATTTTAAATATCTGCCCACCTACGACCAGGACTGTTCCGCCGCATACTTTTCACGGTAAGTCTTAGGCGTCATTTGGTAGCGCTGCTTGAAGGTGACGAAGAAATTTTTCTCCGTGCGAAAACCGGTCTTCATGGCGATACTTTGGATGGATTCCTGCGAGGTCATTAGGAGCTGGGTGGCCCGTTCCAACCGAATCTGCCCCAGGTAGACCTTAGGTGAAACGCCCATGTATTCCTTGAAATAGCGGGAGAAATAAACGCTGGAGTAGTTCAGCTGTTCGGCCATTTTGGCAATCGAAACCGCCTCACCATAGTTGTTTTGAATCTCGGTAACGGCTTGGCGTAAGGGATCTGGTAACGGTAGTTGGTCGCTATTGACTTGACCGTTAACCGTCAAGTGTTTTAACAACTGACCCACCAATTGATATTCCGCACCTAAGCTGGCTAAATAATCTGCGCGCTCATCTGGTTCCATCACGGCGTTGGTCGCCAAGGTATGCACCGACCGCGCCAGCTCCTGGTATGGCTCAGCACGCAGGTCTAAGTCTAATGGCCCCCAAATCGGCAGTTTTTCATTGGCCACCACGTTCCGTAGCCATGCTTGCGGCAACAGCAACGTGATGATTTGATTATCCTCGTCTAAGAAAGTTTCATAACTGTGGACAACTTCAGAATTGACCACGTACAGGTGTTCCTCGGTCAATTTATACGATGAGCTCCCGATATGTACGGTGCCCGGGTGACCACGATAGGCATAGGCCAATTCAACAGCTTGGTGCCAATGTGGCAAAACCATCTTTGGCCCACCAGTTCCGTGTGAAATAACCCGCAGTGGCAAGACAGTAGTAAAATCTAAACGTTCATGATACGGCCGTGGCATTCCAGATACCCCCATTTCTGTCCTTTCGGCTGAGATATACCAATTTAACTCACTCTTTACACATAAGCATACCACGTCCGATGAGAATAAGGTTAAATTTAGTAATCCAATCATCAGATTACGGGATTATAGATTTGTGTTCCCCCCGATATAATGAACTTGTAACATCCGGATGGGCGTTAAAAAGTCTTGTATCTGACCATTGACCGGATTCGATAATTATCGGTTTAGTATTTAAGGGGAAATACCTAACCGACCGTCCACCCACCTGGAATGATTTGGGCCGTAACCAAATCATTCTCCTATAGAAAATCAGACCGCAAAGTTCCGTCGTTGTGGGGGCAACGGCCGAACCGGCAACACTTCCAACGTGTTCGTCTGATTTTCCCAGTCGTCTCTGGGGGGAAACGACCGAGAAAATCACCAACAGGATAGGTATTGGCCATCGGAGTCTTTGGGGGAAACAGTAAAGTCGCGCCTTGGGGGGCGTGACTTTTTTCGTTTTGGCCTAGCGAAAAATAGGTGGTGATTTGCCGTTCCCGCCGGTGGGCTCAAGATGCCCTGCTGTGGGGAACGGTTCCAGCCTGAGAAACGGGCTTCCACCTCGCCTGAAAGCCTGGAACACCACCAGTCTTCCAGGTCGTCCCGTGCTCTAAACTGAGAAATTCACTCAGTTAAGACCACCGACACAGCTGGTCATCTTGGCCCGCCTCTGGTCACTAACATTGCGCACCTATTATCGCTAGCTGTAAAAATTCTGACAACTTATAATCATGACTTCCCATCTGCCCTAAGCATATTTGTTAAATACGTCATTCAAAAAGGGGCTGTGACATAAGTCTCCAAAATGAAAGCTGGTTGAGGAAAATCTTCGGATTTTCCTCAACCAGCTTTTTGGTA
>NZ_BOLN01000014.1 GCF_016861655.1 Levilactobacillus lanxiensis
AACTATTTTCAATCTTTCGAATTGGTCTAGTTGGTTAATCGCCGTGACAACGTATATAACTATACCAACCACAGCCCGCCCCGTCAACTAAAATAGGCGAAAAATGAAAATAATTTTCAAAGCCGAATGGTTGTTGTGAAAACAACAAAAAACGACCGAGTTAATCGGTCGTTTTACCAGGGAACGCCTGGTGATAGTTCGCATCAATTATGACTGACGTTTGAGCGCCGGGACCACGCCGACTAAAAAGCCCAACGCAATCACTGCATCAACGATGGCACAGAACCAAAAAAGTAAGTGAAACGACCCCAAATGGGCAATGACCACACCACCCAGCACCGGGCCCAACGCTTTACCTAATGAAGAAAACGCATTGACGAGTCCTTGATACTTGCCTTCGTTCCCCACCGTATATAAATTGATCAGTGCGGGGACCCCCGGAACGTACACGGCCTCCCCTATCGTTAGAAGCGTCATTGCCGCAAACAAGACCACGACACCAGATTCACTAGTTAATAGAAGAAAAGAACTGCCAATTGCCACTAAGCCACCCAGAATTTGCCAAGGCAACACCTTGCTATGACTGACTTTTGCCATTAAAGCTTGCACGACAATTAGGAGCACACCGTTATACACCCAGAGCGTACTATACAGTTTGATTCCCAAACCCTCGTTTTGAATGTAGACCGACACGTTACTCATCCACTGGGCATAGGTAATCCACATAAACACCAGACTCAGGAGAATGATGACGAGACTCATTCGTGATAAGCGGCCACCCGTGGTTGGGCGAGCGGTCGCACTCGGTGTTGCTTGCCGCGGCGTCTGACCGGCAGACTGCCTTTCGAAACTTCCTGCCCGCCAACTCCAGAGAATGGCTGCGAGCACGTAGCAACTCAACAGCAACCCGAAGATGGGCTTCAAACTATTATGGTAGAGAACGCCAATACTAGCTGTCCCTACCACCAACCCAACATTGATAAAAATGTAGAGGAGATTGAACAACCGACCGTCGAGATGACTGAGTTGGGCGGTCATCGCCGTAATCAATGTTAGCATGCCCCCAGTCAGCAGACCAAAGACCACCAGTACAATCGGATAGGCGATGATGCCGTTCCAGAAGAAGCCAATCACTGCATCGATGATCAAGCCGACCAGCATCCCCACCCCGACCGTCCTTGCCGAGTAGTGATCCGTCAACACACCACCGAGGTACCCCCCCAGAACATTACAGCCGGAATAAGCTGCCAGGATCAAGCCGCTTTGAACCAGATTTAAGTGGAGGTCACCGTGCAGGTAGATGGTGGTTAACGGCCACATCACACTATAGGCCGTGTTCACCAAAAATCCGAGCAGTAACAACGGCCACATTTTGCGCATTAATCTTAACATGACTGATACTTGACCCCCTTTTTAAACGTGAATGTGCTAAGTCTATCATGTTTACCCAACCACTCGAAAGGGGGTTCCCGAAATCTCTGCAGCTCTTTGACCGGATTGGCAAAATTGCCTGAACCACTCTCCCCCGATTGCCAGGTCCCTCGCGTCCCGCATTAGCGAACTATTTCGGAAAAATCCTGCGGCACCGTTTTGTAAGCGTCTTCATTCAGCTAATCCCCCATTATGGCTTGCTTATTGGGCGAAAATCAACTAAATTTAAGGGAGGTTTGGATTCATGACACTTTGAATCAATACTTAATAGGAGGACACAACATGGGTAACAGCAAAAATAATAAAAATGCCGCACCGGCCGATCTGAATGATCAGATGCAGGTTCGTCGGGATAAAATGGATAATTTACAAGAACAGGGCATCGCGCCTTTCGGTCACCGCTTCGATAGAACTGACGACAGCAAGTCGCTCACTGAAAAATACGATAAGTATGATAAAGAAGAACTGATGGAAGACAAACATTATGTTGCTGTTGCGGGTCGGATTACCGGTAAGCGTGGCAGCGGCAAGGCCGGCTTTATCGATTTGCTCGACAGAACTGGTGTGGTCCAAGGTTACGCGCGTCAAGATGAACTGGGCGAAGACAAGTACGCTCTTTACAAGACGTTAGACTTAGGGGACTTTATTGGTGCCAAGGGTTACGTCATCAAGACGAACACTGGCGCTTTGACGCTCCGCTTCACTGATTTTGAATTCTTATCTAAGGCTTTACGGCCATTACCAGACAAGTACCATGGTCTGACGAACCCTGAAACCATCTACCGTCAACGGTACCTGGACTTAATCGCCAACCAAGATAGCTTTGACCGGTTCATCAAGGTCACCCAAATCAAGAAAGCTATTCGCGAATACTTAGATAGCGAAGGCTACCTGGAAGTGGACACTCCCGTTCTCCAAACGGAAGCCGGTGGGGCCGAAGCACGGCCATTTGTCACCCACTCCAACGCCTTTGATATTCCTTTGTACCTGCGGATTGCCACGGAACTTTACCTGAAGCGCCTGATCGTTGGTGGGATGGAAAAAGTTTACGAACTGGGCAAGGACTTCCGGAACGAAGGGACCGACTTACGGCATAACCCCGAATTCAACATGGTTGAAGTCTATACCGCTTACGCCGACTACACGGACGTCATGGACTTGACGGAAAACATCTTCCGTTTCGTGGCCAACAAGGTTAACGGCTCCGGAAAAGTTTCTTACCAAGGTAAGGACATCGACCTGGACTCCGACTTCAAGCGGGTTCACATGGTTGATGCTGTTAAGGACGCCACTGGTATCGACTTCTGGCAACCAATGTCTGACGACGACGCTAAGAAGTTAGCTGAAGAAAACGGCATTCACTGCGAACCTTACTGGAAGGTCGGTCACATCATCAACGCCTTCTTCGAAGAAAAGGTTCAAGACAACTTGGTTAACCCCACCTTCATTTACGGCCACCCGGTTGAAATCTCACCGCTGGCTAAGAAGAACCCGAAGGACCCTCGTTTTACCGATCGGTTCGAACTTTACATCGACGGGAACGAATACGGGAACGCCTTTACTGAATTAAACGACCCAATCGACCAGAAGCAACGGTTCGAAGCCCAAGACGCTGAACGTGCGGCTGGTAATGAAGAAGCCCATGGGATCGACAACGACTACATCGAAGCCATGGAATACGGTATGCCGCCTACTGGTGGTCTGGGTATCGGGATCGACCGGATGACGATGCTCTTAACTGATGCAGCTTCTATCCGCGACGTGATGCTGTTCCCTACCATGCGGCCTAACGATTAACCACGAAAAGAGGCAATTGAATGAGAGCAAACCAGCTGATTGCGTTGCTCCAGGAGCATAACCTGTTTCTGAGCACCACGCTACCATCAGACGACGTCGACTTTGCATCCTTAGCGTATGATTCTCGCAAGGCCAGCGCCAACGGCCTCTTCGTCTGCAAAGGCTTCAATTTCTCAGTGGACTATTTACAGTCGGCGATTGCTAACGGGGCAACCTGTTACTTAGCCGAAAAGGATTACCACGTTGACGTGCCAGTCATCTTGGTCAACGACGTGCGCAAGGCCTTGTCCTTGGCCGCCCAACTCTACTTTGGGTTCCCACAAAATGACCTCTTCGTCATTGGCTACACCGGGACCAAGGGGAAAACGACCTCGACGTACCTGACCACGAACATCCTGAGCCACGCGTTTCCACAACGGGTTGCCATGTTCTCGACCATCAACCACATCATCGGCCCCAAGCCGGAAGACCAATTCAAGGCGCATTTAACCACGGCAGAGTCATTTGACCTCTTCCATGAAATGCGGCAAGCGGTCGACAACGGTGACAAGGTGCTGGTGATGGAGGTGGCCTCCCAGGCTTACCTGCTGGACCGTGTGTACGGACTGACGTTTGACGTCGGTATCTTCCTGAACATTTCGCCCGACCACATCGGGGTCAACGAGCACCCGAACTTCGCGAACTACCTCTTCTGCAAAATGCAGCTGATGATCAACTCGCGCAATTGTATTATTGACGCGGACATGGATCATTTTGATGAGGTTTACGCGGCTGCTAAGGTCTCCACGGCGCCCGAACGCATCTTCACGTACGGCTTTAACCAGCCGGACGCCACGTTGTCCATCACCAGTAGCACAGCAACACTGACCGATAGCGAATTTGGCTTGACCGTCCACGGTGCCGACCAGCTACAGGCCTTGGCCACGACGTATCACGTGTCCGTGCCGGGTGACTTCAACCAAAGTAACGCCACGGCCGCCGTTCTGGCGAGTCATTTGGCCGGCGCCGCGGTCAGCGACCTCCAGTACGGGTTGGCGCATACGACCATTCCGGGCCGGATGGAGTCGATTACGACCAAACATCATGGGACCATCTACATTGATTACGCCCATGATTGGGGCAGCATGAACGCCCTGCTGAGCTTCCTGCACACGCAGTTCCCCGACCACCACATTACTGCCGTTCTTGGGAGTACGGGTGACAAGGGTGAGGACCGCCGCGAGGGCTTTGCCAAGGCGCTCAACGATTACGCTGACACGGCCTTCCTGACGACAGATGATCCGGGTCACGAGGACCCCATCGCCATCGCCAAGGAAATCGACAGCCAGATTGACCACGATAAGGTCAAGACTAGCATCATTCCACAACGGGAAGACGCCATTCAACACGCCATTACCAGTGCCACCAACGACGATTTAGTCGTGCTGGCCGGTAAGGGTGAGGACGCCTACCAAAAGATCAACGGTGTGGACACGCCTTACGCGTCCGACCCCGTTGTCGCGGAAGACGTGATTGCTGGCTTGGCGGACGAACAATAAACTAAAATATGCAAAACGAGCAAGTGACTCTCTTCAATTTGAAGGGAGCTACTTGCTCGTTTTTGTATACGATTTAAAATTCATGGCAGATGGAACGCGTTAAGCTCACATCAGTCGCTGTATCGGTGAAAGTGGCACCATTCTAGCCGCTGTGAGTGACCAGAGGCAGATCAAAGTGACCGGCTGTGTCGGTAGCCTTGGCTGGGATGAATTTCCCCAGCCTAGCCCACGGGACGACTTTTGAGACCGCACTTTGGCTCAAAATCGAGGTGGAAGACCGCCTCCCAGGCTGGAACCTGCCCCATAGCCGGGCACTTTGAATCTGCTGGCGGGAACATTAATGCGTTTAACGACGCCGGTGCTTCCGCCGCTTCTTTTGGCTGTATTTAATCTGCTTAATGTGTTTCTTGTGGGTCAACTGACGATCCGTCGTGAAGAGTTCGCGGCTGGTCGTTGGGTGGGCCCGCAGGTAATCTTGGGTGAAGGCATCCACCGCTTTAGCATCGTCAGCATCGATATTTTGCGCCTGCATGGCCGTGGTCAGGTCTTCAAAGAAGCTCTCCAACTTGGGGTCGTACATGGTCACTAATGCCGTGTGGTGCTCGCTGACCCAATCCTGTAGCGCCGTAGCGGCCGGTAACTCTTGCTGGTCGGCTAGGTAGGCGAACAGGGTCGTCAGGGCAAAGGGTACCAGGTTGAACAGTGCGGGTACCCGATCGTTCTCATCTAACAAATGGGTGAACGGGCCAAACATGATTTCACTCAACGTTTGCACGTCCCAGTCCTTAGGCTGTTTACCCTTTCCGGTAATCATCAGTTCGGCCGTTGTGTGGACGATAGTGATGAAGTTTTGCTGGTCAGCAGCCGATAAATTGGCAACATCCGGCTGATCCGTCATGGCCTGAACCCACTGCTCAACCAGCGCGACTACACCCTCGTAAGCTTCTTGTTCATCGGCCGCAGCGGCATGCTTTTCGACCAAATCAGGGCGAGCGGCTTTCAAAGCGGCATCCAAGGCTTTCAGATTGGACAACTTTTGGGCCTTAAAGTAAGCCGATAAGACCGGCACGACCGCCACGAAGTACAGGTGTGGTTGGTCGACCATCGTTGGCAAGGCCGCTAACGTCGCAGCAACCTGTTGCGGCGTCCAGTCTCCCTGCGCCATGTCGACCGTCTTGCGGACGCGCAGCACGTCATCTAAAATGGCGGCTGCGTATTTTTGTTGATTAGCTGATAATGAAGCCAACCGTTGCGGCGTCAGGAATTCTGCCGGCGTCAACGATTTGGCAGTTGAATCTGATTGTTCCATCACTTTTATTCCCCTATCTTGAGTCCATTACCTACTATTATAGAGAAATTCCTTAAGAAAATGCAAATCTGGCTATTTGGTGAACTATAAAACGGACCGCAGACGGCGTGCCTGAGGTCCGTTACTGGTTTAAGTTGCTAGTGGTTGTCGGTTACTCTTCACGCTTGTGGAAATGGAAGTCACGACCACCATAGTCCTCAACGTATTGATACAAAATTAGTTCCATCACCGAAATCGTCGAAATTCGTGAACTAATATCTGTGTTATTGATGGTGACGCCATCGGTGAAGATGTAAAAGTTAACGTCGCTCAAATTTTGAATCGTGTTGTTATCCGGTTCAGTGATCGAGACCAATAGCGGCCGGGGACTCATGTCGACTAGCCGACTCATGTTGTCCAGCATTTCACCGTCGGAGCCCTCGTAGGTCAGGATAAAGACCAAGTCATCCCCATCAATTTGATTCAACGCCTGCTGCCGATAATCATGGTCACGCGGGTAATGGGTCCGGAAGCCGGCCATCGCATACAGATAATCAATGTACTCGACAGCATGCTTGCTAACGCCCTTAGCGAAGAAAAAGATATCGGGATGCTGGGCTAGCCGTTCGACCACCTGATGTAACTTGTTAGGTTGAATCACACGAATCGATTCCGCAATATTCTTCAGGTATTCTTCGCGGTAATCCGTTTGCTTAACCACAAATGGGGTTGCCTGGTCCGTGTCCTTCCGGTTGATCAACGTAAACTTGATAACGGTCGTAAATTCACTAAACCCGGAAAAGCCGATTTTCTTCACGAACCGCAGAAAGGTTGCGGTCGACACAAACGTGGCCGACGCAACCTCCCGGATACTTTGATTCTTAATTTGATCCATATTTTTAACCACGTAGTCAAACAGTTTCTGTTCGTTCGGGGTCAAGCTCCCCAAGTGCGCATTGACGATTTCAAAGAAATTCATGCTACTTTCCTCCCGTGTGACGTCCTGGAACGCCGGCCGCAATCGTATGGATGTTTCCCCCACCAGTTAAAATTTCAGTGGCTGGGACGTCAACGACCTGGCGCGTTGGATAAAGTTCAGCGAGCTGTTGATGTGCAATGGCATCCTGGGGATCGTTAAATGTCGGCATCAAAATCGCCTGATTCGTGGTGATGTAACTCACGTAGCTTGCCGTCAACCGTTGACCAGCCACTCGTGGCAGCATCCCGTTAATGGGGTCAACACCATTGGCCTCTTCCTCACTCAGTTTCAGAATGCGCGGCGTCTGTAATTTGTGAATCTTAAACTGCCGGCCCTGCGCATCGGTCGCTGTAGCAAGACGACCATAGGCATCTTGGCTAATTTCATATTGCGGGTCCGTGTCGTCATCTGTCCAGGTCAGGACCAACTCACCGGGAGCCACAAAATTCACCATGTTATCAATATCACCATTAGTTTCATCCATGAAATACCCCTCCGGCAACCAAATCGTCTTGGTCACCCCGAGGTAATCGTGGAAGATTTTCTCGGCATCGGCCTTAGACAGCCCGCCAGGATTGCGGCCTTCAGACAGGACCACACTCTCCGTCGCAATCAACGTTCCCTGACCATCCACGTGAATTGCACAGCCTTCCAGCACCGCATTGACCTCATACACCGGGAAGTCCTGAAGGTCCGCAACCTTCTTCCCAATTTGGTTATCCTTATCCCACGGGAAGTACAGACCATCCAGCAGGCCACCCCACGCATTAAATTGGAAATCCACGGCACGAATGTCGCCAGCGTCGTTGACCACATAGAAGGGACCGCAGTCTTTCATCCAAGAGTCGTTGCTGCTCATCTCAACGACCCGAACTGCCGGGGACAGACTCGCCCGGGCATGACTGTACTGGTCCTGGTTAACCAGCATGGTCACGGGTTCAAACTTGGCAATCGTTTCTGCCAAACGGGCAAAGGCTTTTTGGGCGGGTTTGCCACCCTCACGCCAGTTGTCCGGTCGCTCGGGCCAAATCATATAGCTCGCAGCCTGATCTTCAAACTCGCCAGGCATGCGGAAACCATCTTGTGCAGGTGTTTCTGCTAGTCTCATTTTATTCACTCCAATTTATCTCATAATAATTAAACGATGCTTATACTTTCGTTCCCAACGATTTAATCCAATCATTCACTTATTTTACACTAAATCCCCTGGTCAAACGCATAACCCCTACAGCAAATATTGCCAGCTATGTACAACCGGCGGTACCAACCGAAGTTGATACCGCCAGTCAGATATTGTCAAAGATAAGTTTGGGAATTTGATAGGTCATGTGCAGCTCTAGACTGGTGGCACACCAGACTATTCCGTTAGTTTCTACCTCACTGTGAGCCGCAGGGAGGGTGAAAATGGATTCAGCCGTGGGACTTACCTTAGTGGCGCCTTGAGCCGCTTAGGTAAGTGGTATCTTTGAGACTCGTCTTTTGAGGCTCAAAGTAAGTTGGTAGACCGTCCTTTGGCTTCCAACGTCCGCCCACCGCGTCACGATTCCATTTTCACTCTCCCGGAGGCGCAGCCACCCACCAATTTAGTTACTTACGAATGATGGTCCCAGAACCGTTCTCTAAGAAATCACCCACGTTAGCCAATGAGGTGATGACCACTTTGCCTTCAGGCCGGTTGTTCACGAAGTCCAGTGCTGCCTGGATCTTCGGTAACATGCTGCCCTTGGCAAATTGGTTCTCCGTGATGTACTGGTTCAATTCAGCGGCAGTCACATCGGTCAATTGCTTTTGATTTGGTTGATTAAAGTTGACGAAGACGTGGTCAACGGCTGTCAAAATAATCAAGAGGTCGGCGTGGACCAGTTCTGCCAATTTTTCAGAAGCAAAGTCCTTATCAATCACGGCTTCGCGGCCAACTAATTGGTTGCCTTCCTTGACGACGGGCACACCGCCACCCCCAACGGAAACGGGAATGATGTTGGCATCAACCAACGCGTTGACGACAGCGGATTCCTTGACGTCGATTGGCTTAGGGGACGCCACAACACGCCGGTAACCCCGACCGGCATCCTCAACGTAGACGTTGTCCGGATGGGCCTGCTGTTCAGCGGCAACTTCTTCCTTGGTATAGAACGGACCGATTGGCTTGCTGGGATCCGTAAAGGCGGGATCGTCAGGTGAAACTTCTACCTGGGTCACAACCGTGGCAACGTCTTGGGTCAAGCCTTCATCGGCTAAGGCCTTGTCCATTGCATTTTCCAGCCAGTAGCCAATGCTCCCTTGGGTCATCGCCACCGCCGTATCCAGTGGCATCGCTGGGTTCTTAGCCGTACTACCAGCGGATTGCTGAAGTAACAGGTTCCCCACTTGCGGACCATTTCCGTGAGAAATAATCAGTTGATCCCCCTGCTTGACGAACTTGACCAAATATTTGGCCGTATCAGCTAAGGCCGCCTGTTGGGCCTCTGCGGAAGCATCATTTGCTAAAATGGCATTGCCACCTAAAGCGACAACAATTTTACGTTTTGTCATAGATCATTCACTCCTTAATTTTTAAAGAAAAAGGTCAGGCTCTTCACCTGACCTTCCGATCCCCGTTTAAGCTTCGGGAACTTGTTGCGTAATGCAGTGGATATTACCGCCACCGAGTAAGACTTCACGAGCGGGAACGCCCACAACTTTGCGGTCTGGGTAAAGTTCTTCCAGCGTTGCTTTAGCCTTCTCGTCGGCTGGGTCACCGAACAGTGGGAAGACAATGCCGCCGTTAGCCGTGTAGTAGTTCACGTAGCTGGCAGCCAAGCGGTCGCCTTCGGTCCGTGGTAAGGTTCCATCAACCGCGTCGACGCCTTCGCTTTCTTCCTTAGTAATGGTGATTGGCTTTGGCAAGTAGAGCTTAACGACCTTGATCTTCCGGCCTTTAGCATCCGTTGCGTTTTCCAAAATATCCAAGTTTTCCTTAGAAATCTTGTATTGTGGATCGTTCTTGTCGTCCGTCCAAGCTAAGGCAACCACGCCTGGCTTAACGAAGTTGGCAATGTTATCAACGTGACCGTTGGTTTCGTCGAGGTAAATCCCGTTCTTTAACCAGATAACCTTCTTCAAGTTCAGGTTTTCTTTCAGAACTTCTTCAATCTGTTCCTTGGAAAGCTGTGAGTTCCGGCCATCAGATAACAGGCATTCTTCAGTGGTAATCAACGTGCCTTCACCATCAACGTGAATGGAGCCACCTTCCAAAATGAAATCGTCCAACCGGTAACGGTCAACGTGTTCCAATTCAGTCATCTTTTCAGCAACCCGGTCGTCCTTGTCCCATGGGAAGTAGAGGCCATCAACTAAGCCACCCCATGAATTGAACGTCCAGTCAACGCCCCGCAGGCCGCCCTTGTCGTTCTTAACAAAGGTCGCGCCACAGTCACGAATCCAGGAATCGTCATTAGACATTTCAACCACTTCAACGTCGTCAGGCAAGAGGTTCTTGGCATTGGCGTATTGGTCATCATTCACACCAACCGTAACGTGTTCGAATTGGGAAATGGCCTTAGCCACTTCAACGAACGTCTTTTGGGCAGGCTTACCACCGTTACGCCAGTTATCTGGACGTTGTGGCCACAGGATGTAAACACCCTTGTGTTGTTCGAATTCACCTGGCATGCGGTAACCGTCTTGTTTTGGTGTACTATCTAACGTCTTCATAATTATTTCAGCTCCTTATCAATTTAGTTGTTTTCGTTTGCAGGTTTCGTATCAGAATCTTGTTTAGCTGGTTGATGATGTTCTGCGTAACGGACCACAATTTCACCAACAGCTAACGTAATGATAACCCCAATCAGGACTGGCATCTTGCTAGAAATTTCGCTAGCAGAGCCGTTCATTGGGAAAATGGAGAAGATAATCGTCAAAATTAAGAGAACTTCTGGCACCCAAGTCATTAAGTTAATCATGAACTTGCCACCAGGAACCTTGAATGGCCGTTCTTTGTCTGGATCTGACTGCCGTAATTTCCAGAAAGCTGGGAATAACATGGTGTAGGATAACAGCAAAGCAACCACGTTCAGAGAGAAGAAAGCCCAGAAAATGTCTTGGTTAGGAATGAATGGCGCAGCAATGACCAGAACACTGGCAATGATACCATTCAGGTAACCTGTCCCAACAGGCATTCCTTTGGCGTTTTCCTTGGCAAAGATCCGTGGCAAAGCGCCATCTTTCCCGGCGTAATCGGCAACGTAGTTAACCCCTAACGCCCAGGAAATCATTTCAGAAACTAAGATGTACAGGAAGAAAATCCCGATTAGAATGACGAACCAGTTCATGTGACCAATCAGCAGCACGAAACTGTCAATCAAACCACTGGAAGCAGACAATTTGTCAGTTGGAATCGCAGCACCCATCCCGAAGGCCCCTAACAGGTAGAAGAAGGCAATCAAGATACCACCATAAATGATGGCTTGAGGGATTTGTTTCTTAGGATTGTCCATGTCATCAGCCATCGTGGCCACAACTTCAAAACCTAAGAAGTTGAAGATGATGACGGATAAGTTGGTCAAACCAGATAAGTTAAAGTGTGGCATCAACGTTTGTACCGTGAAGGTGTTAGCCACCCCACGCGTCATGGCAACGTAAATTCCCAAACCACCTAACGCCAGAATTGTGAAAATCTTGGTGAAGGCCGCTAAGTTCATGATCCATTTACTCTCGGAAACGGGTTGGTTACCCATTAGGACAACGACCCAAACAAAGACTAACTGAACAATAATTGACCCTAACGTATTAAGCTTGATATTAAATATCTGATCACTGACTTGGACGAATAACACGGCCAAACTTGCCATCCATAATGGGTAGTTAATCCAGTAGAGCCATGCTAACCGGCCACCCCAGCGTTGACCGAATGCTTGACGAACCCAATCATATAAGCCACCGTCCCCGGTGTAGGTCGTCCCCAGCTCGGATGAAATTAAACCATACGGGATGAAGAACAAGATTAATAAGAAAATCCACCAGAAGAACTGCGACGGGCCGATAGCAGCCGCCGGAGCGACCGATTCCACGACCATGATGACAACCACCGACATTAAGACGGCGTCAAATAGTCTAAATTTTTTCTTTTCTGTTTGCACGATCCTATCTCCTTAGTCCGCTATCCTTGTTCCGTTGCGCGGCACTCTAATCGGATAACCAGTTTATTTTGCGTTACGTTCGTCAACGGCGTTCCGTAACATTAATTCAAATTCTGCATCGTACTTGTCGGCAACAGCCTTAGAAGCGTACTTTAATTCTGGGTTCAACAGGTAAACGAAGATTGCACGCATGGCCGTCTTACGGTTTTCAGCTTCGTCCCAAACGATGGAGTAGTCGGAGTCAATGACTTCGTCGGTAACTTCTTCGCCACGGGTAGCTGGCAGGCAGTGCATGAACTTCACGTGATCGGAAGCCTTAGATACTAAGTCAGCGTTGACTTGGTACTTAGGGTAGAAAATCTTCATCCGGTCATCCTTGGATAATTCAGCTTCGTACAAGCCGTACCAAACATCGGTGTAGATAAAGTCGGCATCCTTCATGGCTTCGTCAGCGTCTTCAGTAACTAAGACAGAACCGCCAGAAACTTCAGCGTTCTTCTTACCAATTTCAAGGGTTTCAGGCTTGATTTGGAAGCCTTTAGGGCCAAATTGTACGAAGTCCATCCCCATCTTGGTAGCCATAAACATGGTTGAAACACAAACTTGGGTCGCGTCACCAACAAAGACAATCTTGCAGTCACTAAGCTTCTTGCCCTTTGGTAAGTGTTCCGTCATGGTAATAATGTCGCCAAGTTCTTGCGTTGGGTGATTGTAGTCACTCATGAAGTTAACAACTGGCACCTTAGCAAACTTACCAACTTCAGCAACGGTGTGGTGACGTTCAACCCGGGCACCAATGATGTCGAGGATCCGGCCCAGAACTTGTGACGTATCTTCAATAGATTCGTGACCACCCAATTGGATTTGGCCTGGTGCTAAGTATTGAGCGTGTCCACCTAATTCAGTCATGGCTGCTTCGGCAGAAGTCCGGGTCCGCGTTGAGGATTGTTCAAAGATCATCCCGAGCGTCTTGTTCTTCAATAATGGTGGGTAGTAGCCGTTCTTGATGGATTCCTTAATCTTAATCCCCAATTCAATCATGTATTGGATTTCGTCTTTCGTGTAAGTGTTGGTATCAATAAAATCACGTTTAGTCATGTCAATTACTCCTCTGTATTTTTTATTTGTGTTGTTCGTATCAATTGATTACGTGCTTAGCATAATGTAAATATGCACTCTTGGGAAGCGTTTTCAGGCAAGCTGATTCCAGGATTTTTGGGGTGTTTCAGGTTTCATTTGGTGAAACATGTTTCATCGTTGGTGGGATGCTGGTCGACACAGCCTTGTGGTTACGCTAATTCCATTTAGAGCATGCTTTGGTCCCATATGTGATGAAACACACTAGCACAATGCCTATGCTCTGGGATTAGTTGAATATATTATGTATAAAATTACATATTATTTATAAAATCGACTGATCGTTAATCATCTGGCATCTGCTTGAACACCTCTGCATTCCTTAAGAAAATGCAAATCCCCGATCATCTTGGCGCGTAATCCAAGACAAACCGGGGAAAGTCAGTTATATTAAAGGTTCGGATACTATCGGAAAAGGAGAGTTATCATGGCAGAAGAAGTTGTGATTGTTAGTGCGGTGCGGACCCCGATTGGCAAATTTGGGCGGAGTCTTCAAGGACTTTCGGCCGTTGAATTGGGAACCATCGCGGCGCAGGCCGCTGTTAAGCGGAGCGGTCTTGCCCCCGCCATGATTCAGCAAACCATCTTTGGCACGGTGCTCCAAGCGGGGCTCGGCCAAAACGTGGCGCGCCAAATCGAACTGAACGCTGGTCTACCCGTCACCAGCACAGCGATGACCATCAATCAGGTCTGTGGCTCCAGTCTCAAAGCGATTCGGCTCGGCCAAAGTGCCATCCTGATGGGCGACGCGGACGCCGTCTTGGTCGGTGGAACGGAAAGCATGAGTAACGCGCCATTTTTAAACAACAATATTCGGTGGGGGCAGAAGTTTGGCCACACCAGCTTAATCGACAGTCTGGCCCATGACGGCCTGACCGATGCTTTTGGTGGGGAAACGATGGGCATGACTGCGGAGAACGTGGCCGAAAAATACCACGTGAGTCGCGCCGAACAGGACGCTTTCGCCCTACGTTCCCAACAGAACGCAACGCAGGCTCAGCTCGACCACCGCTTTGACGCGGAAATCGTGCCAGTCAAGGTCGGCAACCAAACCATCACGGCGGACGAACCCGTTCGAACAACGACATCGGCGGATCAATTAGCCGCCCTAAAGCCTTCCTTCAAGGCAGATGGCACTGTCACGGCTGGCAACGCCGCCGGCTTAAACGATGGCGCCGCCGCTATGGTACTGATGCGCAAATCAACCGCACTGGCTGCGGGCATCCCCTACCTGGCAACCTTAGGCAGCTATCAGGAAACCGGCATTGACCCAGCTGTCATGGGTTACGCTCCCGTGACGGCCATTCAATCCGTCTTGGCCAAGGATGGCCTGACGGTGAACGACGTTGATTGTTTCGAAGTTAATGAAGCCTTCGCTGCCCAGTCCGTCGCCGTCACCCGGGACTTACACATCCCCAACGACCGGCTAAATGTGAACGGCGGCGGGATTGCCCTTGGCCATCCCCTGGGCGCATCCGGCACCCGCATCGTGGTCACGCTACTACACGAACTAATCCGCGCGGACCTGCACCACGGCCTGGCCTCCATGTGTATCGGCGGCGGAATGGGCATTGCGCTTACCATTTCGCGCGATTAGCCGCTAGGTCTGGTATAATGACGGTAACTATTCAACGTAAGGGAAGCGGACGCAATGCTAACAGCGGATTTTGACGTTAAACTTAAACTGATTATTTTACTTGTCGTCGGCCTCGTGGTGCTCGCCAGTGTGGTTGGTTATCTCTGGCACCGCGATCACCAATACAGCCAGTCGTTCACCGGCGTCTTCGGCGTGATGGTCGTTCAGGCCTTTGTGCTCGTGTCCTTGCTCCTCATTCATCAATAAATTAAAAAACGAGGTTGACCCTGCCAATTTGGCGGGATCAACCTCGTTTTTGCATCTACGCAATTTGCTATTAATCTGGTAAATTCTGAATCTGTTTAACCGGTACCGGCAATAAGTCACCACTAGCCAACAGATACAGGTACTGTGCCAGCACAGATTTGCCCGTCATCTGTTTCAATGCCGCCGCATACAGGTTTACTTGACCCCCATAACGGTCGATCAACTTGGCTTCGCTTTGGGCAACGGCCTTCATGTTGACGTGATCGGTCTTGTAGTCAAACAGGATGACTCCGTCCGCCGTTTCCAAATAACCATCGACAATCCCATGGACCAACACCTGCGAGTCGGCTTCCTTAAAGTCCCGGAACAAGCTTCGTGCCGGCATCAGTAAGGAAAATGGCACTTCACGATGGAGATCTTGGGGCGCTGCCAAAATCTGCTGGCCGAGTTCACTACTGTAGAAGCGCAAAATGAATTCCGGTTGAATACGCTGCGCCACCTCTGCTGACAAGACTTGGTCGGCGACCAGTTGGTCAATAACCTCCTGAACGCTGTCGGCCGTTGGCGCAGTCGTGACGTCTAGCTTCTGGAGCACCAAATGGGTCGCGCTCCCAATTTCAGTTGGCAAAGGTTCCCGCACCGTTTGTAAGAAGTCCGGCCGTGCAAAGTCGTGGGTCACGAACCGATTCCCGGTCGTCTGCCCCGTTACACTGGCTCGGTATTCCCCAATCGACGCGTTGTCGGGATCCTCAAATAACCGCTTGGCTTCGGAGACTGACTGGTAGGCCGTGGTCATCGTTGCCGCCTGGTGTGGATACTGGAAGTCCATGATCTGTTGGATCTGTTCACCGGAAACCGCGCTGGCAGTTACCTTGGCGGCCGTTTCGCTGGTTGACTGAAGCCAATCCATTGCCGCCTCGTTGACACTTTGGGCGGGTTCCAAATCATTAGCCGTCGCAAACGCGATACCAAAATCAGCGGGATCGCCAGCTAAGCCTGAGAAGGTCGTTGACCCTTGGCGTAAGTCAGCCGCAAATTTGGGATCACGAACCAAGCACATCCCAATCCAGTCGAGATAGTTCGCCTGCGTCGACTTTTCCCGCAAGGTCGCGTTCAACACCAGGTCGGGACTCTGATAAGCCTGTTCCCACGCCGCAATGGCCTCTGCCTGGGTCCTGTGTGATCCAACAATGTAGAGTCGAGATTCCGCCCGCGTTAAAGCCACGTACAGTTTCCGCATTTCTTCGGCCAGGCTCGCCCGCGAAATGGCCTGGGCCGTAACCAGTTTCTGGAGACTTGGCGCCTTGACGCGGCTGTCCGGATCCAGATAATCAATCCCAATCCCTGTCTTGCCACTCATGACGTAGTTTCCCTGTTGGTCCTGCTTATTGAACTGCCGGGACGCATCCATGATGAACACCACTGGAAATTCCAGTCCCTTGCTCCCGTGAATGGTCATGACCGACACGGCATCCGTCGCCGTTTGCACCGGTGCTCCCGCCAAATCGGCATCGCGCTCCTGTAGGCGTTCCACGAACCGGACAAACTGGAATAGGCCTTTAAAACTACTCTTCTCATAGCTCTGAGCCCGTTCATACAGCGCATGCAGATTGGCCTGACGCTGCTCCCCGGCCGGCATCCCCCCGACATAATCGAGGAAGCCGGTATCCTGGTAAATGCGCCAGATCAAAGTGACCAATTCATTTTGTTGCGCGACGTTTCGGAAAGTCTGTAGCTGCTCCAAGAAATGGGTCACTTTTGTATGGACCTGCTGCTGGAAATCACTCGCCTTGGGGCCCGCAAAGGTCTGTTGGAAATGCAGTAACGCCTGGTAGTAATCCCCCGTCTTCTGGTTGATTCGAAGCATCGCCAGTTCATTTTCGTTCAACCCCACGATGGGCGACCGCAGCACCGCGGCCAACGGAATATCCTGATAGGGGTTATCAATGATCCGCAGTAACGCCATCATGATTTGAATTTCAGTCGTCTTGAAATAATTCTGCGCATCATTCACGACCACCGGAATTCCCAGTCGGCGGAGTTCATCGGTAATAATTAGGTTATTGGTCCGGGTCGGCGTTAACAGCGTAATATCCCCGTAAGTCATGTCCCGAACTTCTTTAGCATCCCGATCATAAATGGGGGTCTTAGCCGCAATCAATTCCTTGATTTTCTTCCCCACCATCAAAACTTCACCTTGGTGTTTGTTATCAACCTGGAAGGTCGAGTCCATGGGTTCCCCATCACCAGCGGCCTCTTCAGCCCCCTCGGTCAAGTAAACCAGCAGTTCGGCGGTACTCTTGGCACCAGCACCCTGCTCATCGTAATAGGTCGCCCCATACTTCAGCTGAGCGGAGCCCGTGTACACAATTTCTCCCAGTTCACGGTCCATCAACTGTTTAAAAATCAGATTGGTAAAATCATCCACGTTTTTCATCGACCGGAAGTTTTCGGCCAACACAATCAACTGACCGGCGTCGCCATTGGTTTCGTAGCGATCCGTCTTGTCCATGAAAAGTGTCGGGTCTGCCTGCCGGAAGCGGTAAATGGACTGCTTGACGTCCCCCACCATGAAGAGATTACCGTGGGGCGCTGGTTGCGCGATAGCCGTTAGAATGGCTTCCTGCAGTCCATTGGTATCTTGATATTCATCGATCATGATTTCCTGATACTGCTCGCGTAATTGCGCCGCGACTTGACGCGATTGATCCGTGTCACTGGTTAAAATTTCCAGTGCCGCGTGTTCAATGTCCGCAAAATCTAGGACGTGTCGCCGCTGCTTCTCTTGCCGATACGCATCCCGAAAGGCGCCCACGACCCGGGCCAGTTCACCAACCAATTCGCCAGACTTAGCAATCGTGGTTGTGGCCTGCTCCTCGGTCTGCAGCAGGTAGGATTTTTGTAACTTTTCCAACTGCTTTTTGGCTGGATCATAGTAGGTCGACTTTAGCTCATCGTAGACAGGATAGTCTTCATTTGTCTTCCGAATCGACGGCATGCGACCCCAGGAAAAGCCTTGAATCGCCGCTCTCAGCGCATTCCAGCTCTCACCATCTACTAACGCAATGATACCTTCTAAATCGCTCAGCAGGGGCGTCACGTGGTCCAGTTGCTTCGTTAAGTCCGCCTGCGTGGCAATCTGTTGGGCACTCGTCAGGTCGGCCTTGATTTGTTGTAATTGCTGACTAAATAACGGCTTTAATCGTTCCTGATAAAAGGTCGTACCGGTCAAATGGTCACTATCCAACTGATACGGTTGCGGTAAGGCCGCTAACCAGGCCGCTGGGTCGGGCGTGGCGTTCGCAAACGTATAGGTCTGCTGCACCAATTCGGCCAGGCCATCATCGCTCCGGTCACCAGAAAAATTCTCCGTTAGCCGCGCAAATAGGCCAGACTCATCATTGGCGTAGAGCTCTTCCCGGAGGTCCGCCCAGACTTCATCGCGGAGCAACGCATTTTCCGTTTCATCCGCTAACAACCGAAAGACGGGGTCCATATCGATGACATAATAATAGTGTTGCAGGATCCGCAAACAAAAGGCATCCAGCGTACTAATATCCGCGACGGGTAACTGGTTGAGCTGTCGCAAATAAAACTGTTGCTGCTCACTATTGCCTTGGCTGGCTGTGAGTTCGGCACGCAGGCTGGTTTGAATCCGGTCACGCATTTCTGCGGCTGCGGCCTTGGTAAAGGTCACAATCAAGATGCGGTCAATCCCCATTCCCGCCTTCAAATGCTCAATCACTCGTTGGACCAACACCCGGGTCTTCCCAGAACCGGCCGAGGCCGAGACCAACAAATTATTACCCGTTTGATAAATCGCATCGTGTTGACTCTGCGTGTACTTAAATTTTGTGCTCATCGGGACCCTCCTGTTCCTTTTTCTGTTTCTGGTCCTGTTCCTGTTCAGCCTTGATTCGGGCCATGACGTCATCCTTCTTCAACGCTGCTAAATCGCGGTAATTGTTTTCTTTGAGTAAGGGATCAAACTGCATGATTGATTTGTACGGTGAATACTGGAGCGCCGTCTTACTCTGTTGCCGGAACGGTGCCAGGTCGACGTGCCCGTCGAAAATTTCCGTGGCTGCCCGTTTGATCAAGCGTTCCGTATGGTTCAACAGCATGTCCAACTCGCCGGGATTGACCAGCATCTTACCGTAGGAGGTAATGACCCCCTTCTTGGTCCGCCGTAATCCCCGGTAGAGCAAGGAACTCCCACTAAACTCGGGATCAGCAAATAACGTATCCAGATTCGTTAATAAATCTGGATCATCCAGCAATAACCCTTGGTACTGTTCCGCCTTGAGCAGCGCATCTTCAAGGTCCTCGCCCAACACATCAGCCGCCTTTAAAATCGGATTCTGCAGGTGCAGGTACACGGCTCCGGCCAGCTCGGCATCTGCTGGTGAGACATCCGTCAACAGGTCTGGCATGTTCTTCTTAACCGCATCCAAATACGTCAGCATCTGCATGGCTTGGCCGTAGTAAGCGTCTTGATAACTAAATTTATGCTCGGAACTCTTGTAATCCACGATGCCCAAATAGGTCTTGTTGTTGACCTGCATGGCATCTAGCCGGTCAATCCGCCCGCGGACGGTGACCTGACGCTGCTTGCCGACATCAAAGGACAGGGCCGTCAGCCCCCGCTCGTCACCGAGGCCAAATTGTAATTCGGTCCGTTTAGGCCGGAACTTGGTCCGCTTGCTTTGTTCCTGCAGGGTTTTGGCCATCCGCCGCATGGTCTTGATCAATTGTTCGCGAATATAAGTCATCCGGTGAGAGCTCTCCAGAATGGCAAACTGGGGATTCTCGGTAGTATCCAAAATTTTGGCAATCACTTCATCCGTCATTTCCCGGAGTTGCTGGTCATCCATCTCAGCCAGGTCCAGCTTCTGTTGATTGACCAGCTTCATCAGGTTATCCAGCGTCGCATGGAAAAACTCCCCGGTGCTAGCCGGCGACAGCTCAAAGACATCCCGCTCCTGCAGCTTTAACCCATATTTCAGGTAATAAGCGTACGGATTGGCATAGTATTCTTCCAATTTAGAAATGGAGGTACTGATCTTATTGCCGTACAACTGGGTCACGATATCTGGTGTTAACGCTGTTGGAACATTGCGGTAGCTCAGGCTCCCCAGCAACTTGGTCGTCAGCTCGCCATAATTGGTATCCGCCCGTAAAACTTGGAGCACGTACAACCACGCATTGGATAGCGGCTTCTCGCGGAGCTGACTGTCATGACTCGCCTGCACCAGATGCCGTAGCGTGGTCCGACGCGTCCCCACGAATGGCAGGATATCGCCGTCCTCGGCCGTTGGGGTTGCCGCCGCAATCTGCGTTGGCAACTGGAAGAAGTTCTGAATCCGCGCGACATACGGTGACAGTTGTAGCCCATTTTTATCATCATCGCTGGTTGCAGGATAACTAAAGATCAACTGTTCACTACTACTAAGAAAAGCCAGGTAGTTCAGGTAGGGCTCCCCCGCCAGTTGGGTCGCTGCGTCATCGCGCAGATAACTATCAGCATCAACCTGCTGGAGTTGCGCACTCAAGTCTTGACGGTCGTTATCCGCCAGCAAGGTTGTCGGAATCTGATTGTCCGGCATGGTATCGGCCGTGGCCCCCATCAGGAAGGTCACCTTGCGATTATTGGTTTGCACGATCCCACTTTCAGAAATGGTGACCTGATCCAACGTCGATGGAATCTGACTGAACTTAGCCCCGGCAAAACCGGCCTGCAGTAACGCTTGGAAGTCAGCCTGCACAAATGGCGTGTCCCCCAGAATCGTATGGAATTCATCCAAAATTTGGCAGAAGGTCGACCAAGTCTGTTCCGGTTGCCCTGCCCCCACTAAATCACCAGCGTCGATGGCCTGGTCCCGCCAAGCCATCAAGCGGTCCATGACGCCAGCGTTCACCAGAAATTGGTAGAGCACGGCCACGGCGTCGGTATAGGTCTTAGCGCCGGTCAACCGCGCAAAGAATGGCGGCAAGGTATCTTTCACAAAGTGGCGAATTAAATTAATTTGCCGTGAGATTTTATCGTCTTGGGTGGTTTGCACGCCACCATCCCCGGTAGCAAAGCGGTTGAAGACCCAATCCTTGTCCTGGGTCCAGCGACGTTGGGCCTCATACCCATTCTTCAGAACGAGATTTTCCGTCAGGGCCAGAGCTTGGCGGTAGGTCGTCACTGCAATTGGCTGACCATCGGCGTCCTGTGGCAGTAATAACTCTGACTTCAAGACCCGAAAGACGTCAGCGTAGCGGTAGTTCCGCCGTTGCACATCAAATAACGCATTCAACAGCTCTACGAAGGGGTGATCGGCCATCTGCACATCGGCGTCATCAAAGTACGGGATCGACTGTGCACTAAAAATGGGGTCAATCACTGTCTGATAGGCATCTAAGTGGCGCGCCAACACCAGAAAATCTTGATACCGGTACCGACCGGTCGCCACCATTTGGCGAATCTGCGTGGCGACCCGGGAGACCTCCACGTAGCGGTTATCTGCCTGAACAATTTGCACATTCGTCAGTGCTTGGTCGGCATGCTCTGGCTGAGGTGACAGCGTATTGCTAGCTTGCCAGTACGCATCCAATGCCTGTAAGTCAGCGCTGACGCGTGGTGTCCGGGCCTGGTGGTCACGTAACACGTGGACGTGCGCAGCCTGGGCCACCACGTAGAGTTGGTGATACGTTTTGGCCGACTGAAAGAAGAGATTCGTTGGATCGGGTAAGTCCAGGGGGTAGCCCTTATCCAGGTTCAACGCCACCGTCACGCTGGCCGCATTTTCAATCAAGACGGCCACCAGTTGCCGCTCCTGCGCGCTTAATTGTGAAAAACCCTCTAGGTAGAAATGGGCATGGCTAAGATCGACCCGCGTCGTCAGATAATCTGCCAATTGGTTCAGCAAGTCTGTATTTTCGACGTATTTTCCCAGCATCTGGGTCTCAAACGCCTCATAAATAATCATTAAATCATGGAGTTTGGCCTGCAGATCGGCGTTCTTCCCCGGAAATTGGTCAATCGCCGCTAACAGGTCGGCGGCCGTCACCTGACCCACCTTGAATTCAGCTAATTGCGTTGTCAACTGGCTAATAAAGCCGGGCCGGTCGACCTCACCACGAAAAATCGTCAGCTCATCGGCATGACTCTGGATGATTTGGTAGATCAACATGTTCAGCCCAGCCGTCGAGATGCGGGGCAGCTGGTAAACGGGTTCATTTTTCATGAAGAACCAGGCTAGTCGCGTGAACGAGAAGACTTGCACCTGCGTCTGCGCGAAGAGTGGTTGGTCTGGCGCGACCTGGGCCTTCAAGGCGGCCAGGACATCAACTTCAGTTTCAAATTTAATATGGTTGGGAACCAAGTAATAGCTCTGATCCGTCGGTTGGTCCGTCACCTGCTGGGCCAACGCGTCCACCATCGGCTGGCGGTGATCCTGGCCGGCACTTCCTAGAATAAATTGTAAACTCATCTGCGAACCTCCATCTCTTAAGTTCTGTTGCTATGTACTGCCCGGCTTCATGACAGGGACCGGACAGGCCGGTTAGGTGACTAATCGCAGCTGTGTGGACGATCGTAACCCCTCACCTAATCGTTAGCCTCATGATATCAAACACACACGTCAGCAATTGTCGTTTTCACCAGTTACGGGCAACTTTAGTCCAGTCCGTCCATTTCTTAGGTTGATTATATTCTAGCATACGCCATCGCAAAAGCGAACACTTGTTTGGCACAAATTTTATCATAATCTGAGGACTTCGCGGGCCATTTTTCTGAAAGCGTGCTACACTTAATCATAATATTAAAAATTGGTGAGAAAGTGGGCTTGCATTTATGAAAGATAGTGAAGAAGTTCAGATTTTACAGGATTTAGTCAGCATCAATTCCGTCAACGGCAACGAAGACGCTGTCGCCACTTATATTAAACAGCTCTTCGGTGAACACGGCATCGACGCTAAGATCATCCCCTACGCCACCGGTCGCAGTAACATCGTCGCCGAAATTGGTGACCCAACTAGCGACAACGTCTTCGTCCTAGCCGGTCACCTGGACACTGTGGCCACGGGCGATTTAGCCGATTGGCAATTCGACCCCTTCGCCGCGCACATCGAAGGCAACACGCTGTATGGCCGTGGCGCTGCCGATATGAAGAGCGGGCTGGCTGGCATGCTGATCACCTTCGTTAACCTGGCCGATGCCAAGGTCAAGCTGAACGGTCGTCTGCGCTTCATCGGGACGGTCGGTGAGGAAAACGGGGCCATGGGCTCACGCATGCTGACGGAACAGGGCTATGCCGACGATGTCCGTGGCATGGTCATCGGTGAACCTACCGGCGGCAACCTGGTTTATGCTCACAATGGTTCCCTCAACTATCACGTCTACTCTCGCGGCGTCGGCGCCCACAGTTCAATGCCTGAAAAGGGTGTGAACGCCATCACCAATTTGATCAAGTACGTGACCGCCGAAGCCACCGAATTTGACGATGCACCGGTCAGCCCCGAACTCGGGCCACTGGTCCACAGCGTGACCGTTTTTAACGGTGGTGAACAGGTCAACAGCATTCCCGCCAAGGCCGAGCTGCAAGGCAATATTCGCCCAATTCCAGAATTCAACAACGAAGCCGTCATCAACCGGTTAACTGAAACCGTGGACCGTCTCAACCAAGAAGACGGTGTTGACCTAAAGCTCCACGTGGACTACAGTTTCAAACCGATCATTAGCGCGCAGGACTCCCCACTGGTCAAGACGACCAAGGCCATTGCCGACGCCGAATTTGGCCACCCGATTGACCTGCAAGTCATCCATGGTGCGACCGACGCTTCCGAATTTACTAAATCAACGAATCAGTTCCCCGTCATCGTTTACGGTGCGGGTAAGTGGTACGACGCCCACTCTTTGAATGAATCCGTGGACCTCGACGAATTCCGCCACGTCCAACGGGTCTATGAACAACTCGTAAAACAGATCTTAGCCTAAGTAAAAACGCTCAGTTTCCGTGAATGTTCCACGTGAAACTAAGCGTTTTTTACTGCCCTATTTACCGGCAGTTCGAAAATCGTGCGCGCCGAAGTACTGAAGTCCCGGTAGCGCCTGGTAATTCAGCAACTGACTGACCGTGACCAACTTGTAGCCCTTGGCCTTTAAGCGTTTGATAATCGTCGGTACCGCAGCGACGGATTGCTTGTGAATATCATGCATCAACACGATATCCCCGCCACGGGTGTCTTTCATCACTTCATTAATATCCTTTTGCGTGTTCAGGTAAGACCAATCACGTGAATCGACTGACCAACGGATGATGGGCTGCTGAATCTTCCGGCCCTCAGCCGCGGTAATATTGCCGTATGGTGGCCGAACGTACTGCGGCAGCGTCCCAGTCGCCTGGTAGATGGCCCGGTTGGTGCGCATGACCTGACTAGCCGTGTTGCTGGTCCCAATGCTGTTGAAGTCGGGATGATTCCACGAATGATTTCCCAACTCATTGCCCCCAGCCAACACGGCCCGGGTAATCTTTGGATAACGGCTTACACTCTGTCCCACTTCAAAGAATGTGGCGTGCGCCTTATTCTTCTTCAACGTCTTCAATAGCCGTGGCGTCAGGGTTGGGTCTGGCCCATCGTCAAACGTCAATGCCACCATTTTATTCGTCTTGACCTTGCTCGTCTTGTCGGCCTTAGGCAGGTAGCGGTTCAATACCTTCCCCTTCAGCTCACTGTAAGGGACCGTGACGTGCTTGAGTTTGAAACTATTTGTCAGCAGTGGCATCCGCAAGCCATCCTTGGTCAGCTTAGCCGTCTTGTTCATGTGCGTCGGTAATTTCACCTGATACACCGCGGCCACCTTGGAACTCTTGGCCTTGGTCGTCTGTAAAATAGACTGACGCGCCGCCTCTCGAATTGCCGCTAAGCGGTGCGGTTGCTTGTTCGTTAATTGACCATAAGTAACCGTCTTGTTCACCACTTTGGTTTTCGCCTGGGCGGGTGCCTGAGCAGATAACGTTCCGGTCAGTAAGAGGACCGCCGCAGCTGCCATAACCCCCGTTATGATGCTTCGTTGTCGTTTTCTCATTAAAATCCCTCCTAAAAAATAGACTCCCCTGAATCTACCCTTATGTTACCAGTTTTGGCCTTGAAATGAACGCGTTCCGCCTAAATAATTTGACATCAAAAAAGGGCCACCAACCGAAGTCAGTTTCCCTTTAATCTTCCGCACTATCTGGCGGATTAATCGTTTGATGATTCTCTTTCAAAACCTCATTGGTGTAGTGTTCCAGGTCAGCCAAAACGCTGGCACTGTCGCCCTGTTGTGCGGCCATGTTTTCAGCCACCGCCCAGCGCGCCAACGTGTCGGTAATTGGCACGATATCTTGGATAATTGCCATGTCTGAGTCATCCTGATGTTGCTCCTGAATCGACCGAAAGCTTTCGACATCGGTGATCAAGCGTAACACCTTGCCCGTCTCACGTTCAACGGATTGAAAAATCACGAAATGAGCCTGTTGATTGGCCTCACCCATGCGTTCGCGAATCGCTTGTAATTGTTCATCATCTATTTTTAATGCCAATGCTTTCACCCCACTGGGTCTATTCTAACAAACATTGCGTGGTGTCACGCAAAATTTCGTCAGGTTTCCGCAATCTTTAGGTTCTTTGGGCAAACTCTCGTGTTTTGATTCGCCTCCAAGGTGAGAAAAACTGGGCCGGAACGCTGTGGGCGGACGTCTAGAGCCAAACGACGGTTTCTAGACTTGCTTTGAGCCGCCAATTCTCTAACCAGCAAAGCTGGCAAGAGAATTCCCACAGCTTAGCCCATTTTTCTCACCTTTCCGGCTAACACTGGTTTAGCCCGCAAAAACAGCGATTATCGCCTTCACCTAATCAGTCATCGTTGAGCCGCCAAGCTCTAGCAAATAGCTAATGATTGGTAATCGTAGCCGCCATCAACCATCAGGTCAACGGCCACGCGGGCGACTGTTTCATGTGAAACAGTGCCCGCGGGAACCGGATTACCCTCTTTAATGATCTGCGGGTCACGTCCGGCGCCCTCCGTCAGCGTGACTGGCCGTAAGATGGTGTAAGGAAACTCCGCTTCGTCGACCAGTTTGGCCGCATAACGCTGTTGATTCAGGTATTCCTTCACGTTGTCGATGCCCGGATAGGCTAAGTCTCCCGTCACCTCTTGATCCACGCCAGCCGTGCTGAGCATCACAAAACGCGTCAGCTTGAGTCGTTGATGGTATTGTGCGTCAAACAAGGCTTCAAAGGCCAAATCCACGTCCATCCCGCTCAGGGCCGAGAAAATAATCGGGCTATCCTGTAGGGGCGCCACGTAGGTTGCTTCCGCCGTTAAATCTCCACTAAATTCCGTGACGAGACCCGCTACGTCCGCTGCCAGCGCTTCCGTTGCGGCGTGTAGCACACGGACCGTTGTGTCTGGCTTTTGTGCCAGTTGACGAGCGACGGTTTGTCCCAATGTCGTTGCGCCCACGATTAAATAAGTTGTCATCATATTCGCTCCTTTTTCCTTGCCTCCCAGTGTACCAGAAAGTGGTGACTGCTAACACCGGGCCAAGATATTTTTCACCGCAAAATAAATCCGTTATAATAGGAAATGTATTTGAATCCGGTTTCACAATTAATTAGGAGGGTCTTTGTATGACACACAAACAAGTCACGATTGGTAAAACTGATGTGCAAACAACACCGCTAGGACTAGGCACAAACGCCGTTGGCGGTTATAACCTCTTCCCGAATTTGAAAGATGAAGACGGGCTTAACCTAGTCAAGGCGGGCTTAAACAACGGCATCCAGTTATTGGATACGGCTTACGTTTACGGCCTGGGCCATTCCGAAGAACTTGTTGGTCAAGCAATGCACGACTTTGACCGGCATAGTTTTACCCTAGCAACTAAGGGCGCTCAAGACTTTTCCAGCGGCGAACAGGTCATCAACAATGACCCTAAGTTCTTAACTGAACAAGTCGAGGCTAGTCTGAAACGTCTCAACACCGATTACTTAGATATTTATTACATCCATTTCCCAGACAAACAGACGCCTAAGGCTGAAGCAGTCGGCGCCCTACAACGGCTGCGGGAACAAGGAAAGATTCGCGCGATTGGCCTGTCTAACTTCAGTTTGGACCAGGTCAAGGAAGCCAATGCCGACGGTTACGTGGACGTGGTCGAAGACGAATTCAGCCTGCTGCACCGCGACCATGAAGCCGATTTGATGCCCTACCTGAAGGATCACCAAATCAGCTTTGTCCCTTACTTCCCACTGGCTTCCGGCCTGTTGACGGGGAAATATGACGCTAACGTGTCCTTCCCAGCCGACGACATCCGCAGCCAAATCAGCGACTTCCAGGAACCGCGCTACAGCCAAGCTCTGAAGGCCATCGAAGCTATCCGGCCAATCGCCAAGGCACACAACGCCACGGTTGCCCAAACCGTTTTAGCTTGGTACATGCAGGATCCGCTGGTCAGCGTCGTCATCCCCGGGGCCAAGCGCGCCGCTCAAGTCGAAGCCAACGCCCAATCCCTGGACGTCACCCTGAGTGACACGGAATATCAAACGATCGATACCGCCTTTGCTGGCTTTAAGAGCATCGAAAGCGGCAAGTCCTTAGCCGACCCAGACTAGGACAAATAGCTGGTTCACTGCCTCCGGGCTGGTGAAAATGGGCCGGGACGCGGTGGGCGGACACTTGGAGCCAAAGAACGGTCTCCAAGCTTACTTTGAACCGCCAAGCCCGCGTTTCAAAGATACCAGTTCTCTAGCCGGCCCACCCCGCCACCAAGAGAACTCCCACAGCTGAGCCCATTTTCACCAGCCCTGCGGCTAACTGTGATTTGTCCCAATCTATCAGTACTCTCTTCTAAAAATTTTTCACTTCGACAAATTCCAAGCACCACACTCCCCCAAGGGCCCGAGAAAATTTTCTCGGGTCCTTTTATTTCGTCTAACACCGGCATCATGGGACGTTCGCGTTTTACGAACTTATTCATAATAAAATAATTCATAATTCGTGATTGCATTTCATTTGCAGAAATGATAAGCTCTATAAGTATTGTTTGAGAGAAAAACACGAACGATTACCGTTAACGTTCGGATTTTACATAAATTCTGTCTTAAAGGAGCAATTATTCATGCAAAGAATCGCTGACTTTTTTCATTTTGAAGAATTGGGCACCAACTATAAGAAGGAAACACTGGCTGGGTTAACCACCTTCGTCTCCATGGCTTACATCCTGTTCGTGAACCCCCAAGTCCTGGGGGCATCCGGGATCAGCCAAGGGGCCGTGTTCACTGCGACGGCCTTCGCTTCCGCCTTCGGGTGTATGCTGATGGGAATTCTCGCCAACTACCCGATTGCCATCTCCGCTAGTCTGGGGATCAACGCCTTCTTCTCCTACTCCGTTGTTATTGGGATGAAGATTCCTTGGCAAACGGCTCTGGCCGGTGTCTTTGTGGCCTCGATTCTCTTCATGATTTTGACCGCGTTCAAGCTACGGGAAAAGGTCGTTGACGCCATCCCTCGTGATTTAAAAATGGCCATCAGTGCTGGTATTGGGCTGTTTATCGCCTTTATCGGTCTGAGCCAAGGGGGCTTGGTCATGGCCGACAAGTCCACGGTGGTGACGCTGGGTTCCCTGCAAGTCGGCAGCACCTGGTTAACCATTTTTGGCCTGCTGGTGACGCTGGTTCTGATGAGTGCTCGCGTGCCGGGTGCCATCTTCATCGGGATGGTCGCCAACTCCATCTTAGGTTTAGCCACTGGCCTGATTGCCATGCCAAAACACATCATTTCCGGCGTGCCATCCATCAGCTCGACCTTTATGGTTGGGTTAACGCATGTCACAAGCATTAATTCCCTGCAATTAGTTGTTGTCGTCTTAACCTTCTTACTGGTAACCTTCTTTGACACCACCGGGACACTGGTCGGGTTGGCCGAACAAGCTGGTCTGGTCAAGGATAACAAACTGCCACGGATCGGTAAGGCCCTGATGGCTGACTCCAGTACGATGGTCGTGGGGTCACTCCTCGGGACTTCCCCAATGGGTGCCTTCGTGGAATCATCCGCTGGAATCGCCGTGGGCGGTCGCTCCGGGTTTACCGCTATCGTAACGGGTATCTTCTTTATCCTGGGCGCCTTCTTCTCCCCACTCCTGGCCGTTGTCACGAACCAAGTGACCGCGCCTGCTTTGATCATTGTTGGGGTTCTGATGGCCCAATCCCTGAAGAACATTCACTGGGAAAAGTTCGAAGTCGCTGCTCCTGCCTTTCTGATTGTCCTGGGGATGCCCCTGACTTACAGCATCTCTGATGGGATTGCCTTAGGGTTCATCACTTACCCCCTGACCATGATTGCGGCCAAGCGCGGCAAGGAAGTCGGCGCTATGATGTACGGTTTAGCCATTGTCTTCGTGCTATTCCTGTGGATTTTGAACGCAGGATAGGCTATTAATTAAGAATATAATATACAAAGAGGGGCTGTGACATAAGTCTCCAAAATGAAAGCTGGTTGAGGAAAATCTTCGGATTTTCCTCAACCAGCTTTTTGGTA
>NZ_BOLN01000015.1 GCF_016861655.1 Levilactobacillus lanxiensis
GGGGAAATTCCATGTCTAATCAATATGAAAAACTAGTCGAGCAGCAAGCGCGTTTAAAACAAAAAATTGAGCGGGAAGATTTTAAATTACGGCAATCTAAATACTATGAAAGCCGACAAGACCGCAAAGCACGTTCTCGCCGATTAATTCAAAAAGGGGCTTTGCTAGAAAAATACTTTCAAGCTGATAACCTTTCGGTTGAACAAACCGAAGAACTTTTAAAAACATTTGCTGACTATGTTAACGCCCATAAACCAAATAAACTCAAAAACGATCAGCCTAATAACTAGGCCGATCGTTTTTATTTTCTGAATTATTCATGGGATTTCTAATTTTTAAATCTGGATTATTTTTAACAAAGTCATTTAGTTGTTTCTGTATAGCTGCCTCAAAGGTGATTTTGGGATTTATCCAAGGAAAGTTATGCAAATTATTTTTGATCACTTGGTCATGTTCTCGTCTGTAAACTGACACAAATTTTTGGCTATTATCGTAGATCACGACATTATCAGCTTTGAATGCAACTATTGCTAAATTATGATTTGATTGATTATAGCGTTTTTTAACAATTTCATCTGGTACTCCGTGCCCACCTTTTTTGACCCGTTCATGAACCCGATTAATTGCTACTCTTTCGTTTTTTTATGCCACGTATAAAAGCGTGACCTCAAAACCATTTTGGTGAGCCCGCTCGATTAAATTTAATTGTGCCTTTCCTTGGCCAGCTAAGGTTGTTTCAACATGAATACTCTGCCCGGTATCTAAAGCCGCGTGGGGTTGTTTTATTTCTTCGCGCATTGCCCTAACGTTATCACGATCTTTATGCCAATCGCCACCCATTTTTTGTAGGATTTCATCGGCATTTAATCGTTTGGAGTGAGTAAATAATTCGGGTCTCGCGCGATATAAAGTGCTTTTACCAGCACCGTTTATCCCAGCCACGATGATGTATCTCTTTAGCTCACTCATGTTAAATCACGAAATGCTTTTCGTTGATAATTTGCTCTTGGCGTTTATCTAAGAGGTAAGTGTGTAACGCGTCAAACAGCTTGCGTTTATCAGGATCTGGATTATGGGCTGCTTGCTCCCAAATGTCTTGAATATCGACTGCCCATGGGTCAGCCAACAATTGATCAATTGTTTCGACTTCTTTGCTGGATTTGGTCATTTAAAAAGCTCCTTTCACATTCCCTTAGTTCAGTCAACGCCAATTCAGCCACTCAAGGTGCCTATTTTTGCTTCTAAGCGATTTTAAAACGATTTTAATATAATTATGCATGTAACACTTAAAACGGCTTAAATGAGCTTATATGGCGTTTAATTCCAAGTATGCTCGTTATCAATATTTTGTTCTTTAGGGTGTTTGGCCGCATATTCTCTAGCTGCTTGTTGGTTCCACCAAACACCAAATAGGTTTTGCATGGTGCCGTACAGGTAGTTCTCAACATTCTTGATATGTTTCTCATCGCTTCTTAGGGCATTAAAATAGCGTCTTAATGTTTTGGTCATCATTTTTTTTAAATCAGGGTCATCTAATATAATCCATACGCCTAAATCCTTATGTTCTTTTTCAACAGCATATTTAGCGTTTATGATAATGCCAATAAAGCGCCGCATTTGTTGCGGGGTACGGCACCAAAAGCTAAGTAGTTGCACTGCTTCTGGTTCTAAGAAGACCGGCAAACCATTATCTTCGTCAGTTAAGAACTCATTAGCATGGGTTACCAAATCCTTGTTTTGTCTTTCTAGTTCTGCTGGTGAGAAATAAGCTGTGGAAAAGTCCAACTTTTGAGTATCTATATTGTATCTATCTTTATCTTTTTCTTTAGGTTCTTTATATAGATTAAGTCCATTTTTTGAACTTCCGCTCGTAGCAAGGGTTTGCGGGGTGTCGTCAACGAACTTATGCGGAAGTTCATTTTTTGAACTTCCGCTCGTAGCAAGGGTTTCAACGGTCTCCCGCGGAAGTTCATTTTTTGAACTTCCGCTCGTAGCAAGGGTTTGCGGGCTATTTTGACCATATTCACCGCGTAAATAGACATCGGTGGCTTTGACATCAAGTTTGGAAAGGTATAAACGGTTCGGTTCATTCTTTTTAGTTTTCGGGTTAAAACCCATTTGTTTCTGAACGAGTAATCCGATTGATTCCAGCTCTGTTTTTGTTTTGATGGCTTTTCCCTTTGAGCAATTAAACAAGTCCATTAGTTCTTGGTTGGTAAAGATAAAGTAAACATGACCCTCACTATCAACCCAGTTATTGCGCAAAGAATACTCTAAACGGTCTTTGAGGACCATATAAGCTAATTTAGCGTCATTGCTTAAATGTTTGTATTGATCGCCATACATTAATACTTTAGGAAATTGGAAAAATAAGGCTCCATATACGTTATCGGCTTCATAGTAATTGAACTTTGTTGATTTTGTCATAATTAAAACTCCCTTTCTTGACTGACACACGCTGTCTCAAAAGAGAGTTGCTAAAACATTTGATTTGCTTTAAAATACAAATCTGATATGCTCTAACTGAATTACAAAGCCTCACGGCTAAATGAATGCTTTGTAATTTACCAGCATGTGTCTATTTGTGAGTTGCCCAGTCGGCAACTTTTTTTAATTGCTAACAACAAAAATGGACTAAATAGCTTCGGTTAGCTACTTAGTCCATTGGTTTTAATTTGTGTTTTTTAACTATCCTTAACTTGTCCTTACGGGCTGGTTTGCGGTATAATTAACTTACAAATTAAGAACAACGTTCAGACGATTTTAACTTGCCGGTCTAAATCGTCTGAATCTAAGTAGCTGTCTGTTAGCTACTTGCTAAACCTAAAATCCCTGATTCCTCGTGAATCGGGGATTTTTCTGTTTAGCTTGATCTTTGTATTCGGTTGTTAAATTAGTCTTAGTCTAGCATAGCGCTTACCTAGCAGCAACTTTATTTAGTCTTGTATACTTTGCCAGCTTTTGGTTGAAACCAGTAAGCAATAGAAGATACCAGTAAATACTCAAATAATATAAAGACACTAAAATGCTTGGCCGTATTAATATCAAAAGCACTAAATATAAGGAGCATAAGTAACCCGATGAAATAAGTGATAAACAGGGACATTATTTGTAAAATTCTTACGACAATACGACGATTACCACTGATTCTTTCAAAGAAAAGTTGTAACCAATATTGCATTGGAAATAACCACTGGCGAATAAAAAAGCGGTCATCTACTAGGTGCTTTTTGGCAATTCCAATGGCTGGAATTATCCAAAAGACAATAAGGCTGGCAAGCAAAAATGTAACATTTATTGAAATTTCCATAACAACCCCCCCTTAAAGTGACATCACATATTTTTTATAAGCTCATTTAAAAATTTGGAGGCAGACTTAAAATTATGTTCTTTAGCCAGACCATCAAGTCTTTTGCGTGCGCTAGGTTGAAGTGAAAAGGTATAGTTCTTAGTACGTTCCTCTTCATCTTTAAAAACAGGAATAACAAGTTTATCTTTAGTATCAGTTTGCTGTTCTGTTTCATTTTTTTGTAGTGCCTTTTTTATGTTTTTGTTCTCTGGATCGAATGCCATAGGTAGTCCTCCTTTATAATTCACATGTATACGTATTGAATATACATGTGATTAACACGTGTACAAAGCATTTATAACTTTTCCGTGATTTCATTAAATGTTTTGTCCATACTATCAAAAAATTCATGTTGATCAATATATGTTTTGTGGTCTTCAGCCATTTTTGAAAGAGATTTTTTATCCAACGTTGAACGATTGAATAGCTCCTTTTCTGGAACTGTAGCCAATACACTGGGATCGCCTTTTAAGGCTTTTAATAACTCGCGAGATGATCTTGTGTTGTGTTTAATCATGTTGGCGATAAAAAATAATTTTGTCGTGACATAAGATTTTCTAGTAGAGTAATCAATGGCTTCTTTGCGTAATTCGTTAATTCTTTCTTCTAGGTTAAATTTTGCATTATACCCATGTTCGCTAGGTGTGATTGGACTAAGGATAGCATTACTAATGATTACTGCATTCTTGGTAGCAGTAGAAAAATCTGGGTGACAATCCAAAATAATATACTCGAATTTTCCTAAATTTAAACGTTCATAATTATCTGACAACCACATGTAGAGGAACATGTTTTTGTTAGTCTTATTTTCAATGGTCCGCTCAATATCGTCAAGGTGCATGTCTCCGGCAATTAGACTAATATAAGCACTTATTTCATGTATTTTGACTTTCCCTCGATCTAAGAAAATGTTGCCAACGGTATCTTGATTGTCGTAAATGTTGTAAGTCTGGGTTAAATTACTTTGGTGGTCTAAGTCAATAAATAAAACATGCTTGCCATTTTTTGCTAACCATTCACCATAATTAAAAGCTAGGGTAGTTTTACCAACGCCGCCTTTTATAGCTGAAAATGTAATAATTTCCATTAGTTTCCCTCCTCATACATGCTAAGTAAGCTTAATAAATATCACTACATGTATAATAGCGCGTAGCACGTATATTTGCAAATGTTACATATGATTTATATTCATGAATGATTAGTATACACTAGCTAAGTGTCCTATCTCTTGATATTAAGCTTTTTACGATATCGAATAAAAGTTGTCCGCTTGATCCCGGTATTCCGAGCAACGTCTATGTCACTCATGCCTGCCTGATAAAGCTTAAAAGCATGTTGCAAGCGGGGATCGTCTTGGGTGTATTGGGGTTTGCGCCCATGATATTTACCCTGCTGCTTAGCTAAGGCAATCCCTTGCTGCTGGCGCTCAATGATTCGCTTACGTTCACTTTCGGCCTGATACTTATAGAGTTCAATAATCAAATTGGTCATCAGTTGCCGTAAGTTAGGATCAGCGATTCCTGTCATGGACGGTAAATTCAATACATCTAGGGTGGCCCCCTTATTTTGAATGGAGTTCATGATCTTAGTCAAATCCTGGTTGTTTCTGCCTAAGCGATCTAATTCAGTGACCAGGACAATATCACCCTCACGAATATAGGCCAGCATTTTTTGCAGTTCTGGCCGATTAGTGTTAGCCCCACTTAATTTATCCGTAAATAATTTATCAACGCCTTTTAAAGCCGCTAATTGTCGATCTAAATGTTGCTCCTTGGAACTCACACGCGCATAACCGATTTTAGCCATTTCCAATTCCTCTTTTGGACAGTTCTAATGAACACTTGTAATTCCTAGTATAGCACAGAAATAAAAAAGACCAATAGGGTATACCCTAGTGGCCGTAAAGCGCTCAGTGAGAATTATTAATTGAATTTATTGTTTCACTGTATTTAACACCTAATGCTTCTTCATCTGGAAATAAGGTTTCTCGTGAATATCCTAGATGCCTTAATTCTTTTTGGATCAAATCTTTATAGGTAGCTGGAACAATTATTTTTTGAGGTTCGTATTGCTGAGTTATCATAGTTTGAAATGTAGAAATAGAAGTTGTTTCAAGAAAGGGCTGAAACATAAAATAACCATGTTGTGCTTTAATTCGGGGATTGATTTGGGAAGCAGTTACAAAAAAGCACTCTGTAAATAATTTTGTAAAGTCAATTGGCTTTACATAAGCTTTGCAACTATCTGCTTTCAAAATCTCTAATAATCGGCAAACTTGTGGACTATTATTTAACTGCATATATTTCGGATAAATTAGTTCCTCAATTTTTAAGTCAAGTGCAACGATGATAACGAATTCTTGATAGTGGTCTAGGCTGTTACGCCATGCATCGGTAGTAATCGCATGGGCGAAGATAGTTCAGAATACGTCTGGGACGATGGTTCAGTGCGGATTGGACTGCTTGAATTTCAACCAGGGTAACTGCTCTGAGAGACTTCCCTTTCGGGAAGAATTCCCTAAGCAGTCCATTGGCGTTCTCGTTTGTGCCACGCTCCCAAGGCGAGTACGGATGTGCGAAGTAAATCTGGGTTCCAACAATCTCTGATAACTTGGCAAACTCGGAACCATTGTCAAAAGTGATACTCTCAAATTCCTTGGCCCCGTAGTCGTCGATCGTGTCCTGCAAGGCTTTAAGGCAGGTGCCCGCATGATAGTCAGGAATCTTGACGATGATCTCAGTCTGGCTGTACCGTTCTGTGAGCGTCATTAATGCTGGCTCATCAGCTAAGCGAATACCTTTGACGGTTCTGTTGCAAAGTTTTGGGTCTAAAATTTTTGGTGTTGAAGGGTACTTCAACGCCGGAAGTTTTAGGCCTTTTTAGATAACAAAAACACCTACTCCTTCCAGTGTTATGCTTTAAGTGACAAAACCAAAAGATAAACGAGGTAGGAATAGATGTCTCAACTAGATATTACACGTAAATTGCTTGGAATTACAGATACAAATATTCATCCGTATGACGTTCGTGAAGCTTTCCACGGCAAAGGTTCAGGGCGCAAAAAGTACTTGATGGTTTATGCTGATTTGACCTATACGCTCACACATTGCCCCCAGTGCGGATTCCCAGATCTCCACAAGAACGGTCACAAACTCACTCATATCCACGTCGAAGGTCCCTCAGATCAACCTGTGCTCCTGGAACTAAACAAACAACGGTGGCGCTGCTTGAACTGTCATACCACTTGCACTGCGACGACACCAGTTGTCAAAGCGAATCATTCAATTGGAAACAAGTTGGTGGCGCATGCTTTGAAGCTCGCCGGTCGGTCGCTCACTGAAACGAATATCGCCTTGCTCCTGGGGATCTCAACGAACTCTGTTCAACGGGCTCTCAACGACAATATCCATCCTCACGCTAGTCGCAAGCTCCCTGAGAATCTGTGCTTCGATGAGTTCCGGTCAACGAAATCGGCGATGTCTTTCATTTGTATTGATGCCGATACCCACAAGGCCGTCAAAGTCCTTGGCGGGCGGCTCAATAAGGACATCAAGGAATTCTTCATCAACCAATATAGTGTCGCGCAACGTGCGGCTGTGAAGCGTGTTGTCATGGACATGAACGCTGCTTATCAGCTCATCGTCCACGAGCTTTTCCCCAATGCCGAAATCATCATCGATTGTTTCCACATCGTTCAGATGATTGGCCGCGCAATGGATCAGATCCGCGTCACCACGCTCAAGCAATTAGACGGGAAGTCTCGTGAGTACAAGGTGCTTAAGTCGCTTTGGCGACTATTCCATTTGGCCCATCCCGATGCCAAGACGTCACACTATTTATTCGGCCTCAACGAGTACTCGACCCAACAAAACGCCATCGACCTTGGAACCTCAGTGTCCACCAAATTCAAAGCTGCTTATGAGACTTACCTTGCCATCCATGAAGCGTTGATGGGCGGTCATCCTCGTGTGCTCAAACGACTGATCACTGGTTACCAGCCAACCGGCTCTGTCATGGACACCGCCATCGCCACCTTACGCAAGAACCTACCATGGATCATCAACGCCGCTAAGTCCCCATACTCCAACGGCCCTATTGAAGGCGTCAACCGCAAGATCAAGGAGCTAAAGCGTACGTGCTATGGCTTCGCCAACCAAGCCAACATGTTCATCCGGATTTATCAGCTTATCGCCTAGCGACTCCTGAAACAACTGCCAGCTCCGAGCCTTCGCTAAAATACCACTGCCACTGAATTCGCCCTAGTTCTTTAAACAATTAAATAACAAAAAAGCCTCCCGCAGTCGGGGAGACCTTCAAAGGATAAAACCTATCCTTCAACACCAGTTGACAAATTTCCAAAGTTTTAAATAAAGAATAAAATCCCAAGAAGCCATTGATAAACGAAATGAGAAATTGACCCATTATTTGACGGAAGAATTGCAGGTATTAAATGAAGAAATGATTCGTAAGGATATTCCTACTAGTTCTAGTGTGAACGATATACAGGTGTGGCAGGTTTCTCAAGTGAATGAGAACACCTTTGAGGTACTGTTTTCTGTTGAACAAGTTATTACCGAAGACAAAGACAAGGAAACTATATCGTCTAGCTTTCATGTGGTTGTCCATATAGATGAATCAGATAATATGGTTATTATCAAAAATCCGACAATGAGTAAGAAACCTCAAAAATCGGACTACCAACCCAAACAGCTAGAAAGTGACCATACAGTAGATACAGAAACGATGGACGAAATCATTAGCTTTTTAGAAACGTTCTTCCAGCTCTATCCTACCGCCACAGAAAAAGAATTGACTTACTATGTAAGTAATCATGTGTTACCTATGATTAACAAGGAATATGTTTTCGAGGAATTGGTGAATCCTATCTTTACCAGAAAAGATAACCAAGTAATCGTGAATGTCGCTGTGAAATATTTAGATCAAGAAACAAAGGCAACCCAAATCTCGCAATTTGAGTTGATATTAGAAAAACAAGATAATTGGAAGATTGTAAAATAACAAATATTGGTACATGATTACAGATACTTTGTAATCATGTACTCTTTTTGATAAAAAATTGGAGATTCCTTTACAAATATGCTCTTACGTGCTATTATTTAAGTGACTATTTAAAAGGAGTTAATAAATATGCGGCAAGGTATTCTTAAATAAACTGTAAATTTGATAGCGGGAACAAATAATTAGATGTCCTTTTTTAGGAGGGCTTAGTTTTTTGTACCCAGTTTAAGAATACCTTTATCATGTGATTCTAAAGTATCCAGAGAATATCTGTATGCTTTGTATACCTATGGTTATGCATAAAAATCCCAGTGATAAAAGTATTTATCACTGGGATTTTTATGCCCTTTTGGGTTTTTGAATGGAGGAAAATCACATGAAAATTATTAATATTGGAGTTTTAGCTCATGTTGATGCAGGAAAAACTACCTTAACAGAAAGCTTATTATATAACAGTGGAGCGATTACAGAATTAGGAAGCGTGGACAAAGGTACAACGAGGACGGATAATACGCTTTTAGAACGTCAGAGAGGAATTACAATTCAGACAGGAATAACCTCTTTTCAGTGGGAAAATACGAAGGTGAACATCATAGACACGCCAGGACATATGGATTTCTTAGCAGAAGTATATCGTTCATTATCAGTTTTAGATGGGGCAATTCTACTGATTTCTGCAAAAGATGGCGTACAAGCACAAACTCGTATATTATTTCATGCACTTAGGAAAATGGGGATTCCCACAATCTTTTTTATCAATAAGATTGACCAAAATGGAATTGATTTATCAACGGTTTATCAGGATATTAAAGAGAAACTTTCTGCCGAAATTGTAATCAAACAGAAGGTAGAACTGTATCCTAATATGTGTGTGACGAACTTTACCGAATCTGAACAATGGGATACGGTAATAGAGGGAAACGATGACCTTTTAGAGAAATATATGTCCGGTAAATCATTAGAAGCATTGGAACTCGAACAAGAGGAAAGCATAAGATTTCATAATTGTTCCCTGTTCCCTGTTTATCACGGAAGTGCAAAAAACAATATAGGGATTGATAACCTTATAGAAGTGATTACGAATAAATTTTATTCATCAACACATCGAGGTCCGTCTGAACTTTGCGGAAATGTTTTCAAAATTGAATATACAAAAAAAAGACAACGTCTTGCATATATACGCCTTTATAGTGGAGTACTACATTTACGAGATTCGGTTAGAGTATCAGAAAAAGAAAAAATAAAAGTTACAGAAATGTATACTTCAATAAATGGTGAATTATGTAAGATTGATAGAGCTTATTCTGGAGAAATTGTTATTTTGCAAAATGAGTTTTTGAAGTTAAATAGTGTTCTTGGAGATACAAAACTATTGCCACAGAGAAAAAAGATTGAAAATCCGCACCCTCTACTACAAATAACTGTTGAACCGAGTAAACCTGAACAGAGAGAAATGTTGCTTGATGCCCTTTTGGAAATCTCAGATAGTGATCCGCTTCTACGATATTACGTGGATTCTACGACACATGAAATTATACTTTCTTTCTTAGGGAAAGTACAAATGGAAGTGATTAGTGCACTGTTGCAAGAAAAGTATCATGTGGAGATAGAACTAAAAGAGCCTACAGTCATTTATATGGAGAGACCGTTAAAAAATGCAGAATATACCATTCACATCGAAGTGCCGCCAAATCCTTTCTGGGCTTCCATTGGTTTATCTGTATCACCGCTTCCGTTGGGAAGTGGAATGCAGTATGAGAGCTCGGTTTCTCTTGGATACTTAAATCAATCATTTCAAAATGCAGTTATGGAAGGGATACGCTATGGTTGCGAACAAGGATTATATGGTTGGAATGTGACGGATTGTAAAATCTGTTTTAAGTATGGCTTATACTATAGCCCTGTTAGTACCCCAGCAGATTTTCGGATGCTTGCTCCTATTGTATTGGAACAAGTCTTAAAAAAAGCTGGAACAGAATTGTTAGAGCCATATCTTAGTTTTAAAATTTATGCGCCACAGGAATATCTTTCACGAGCATACAACGATGCTCCTAAATATTGTGCGAACATCGTAGACACTCAATTGAAAAATAATGAGGTCATTCTTAGTGGAGAAATCCCTGCTCGGTGTATTCAAGAATATCGTAGTGATTTAACTTTCTTTACAAATGGACGTAGTGTTTGTTTAACAGAGTTAAAAGGGTACCATGTTACTACCGGTGAACCTGTTTGCCAGCCCCGTCGTCCAAATAGTCGGATAGATAAAGTACGATATATGTTCAATAAAATAACTTAGTGTATTTTATGTTGTTATATAAATATGGTTTCTTATTAAATAAGATGAAATATTCTTTAATATGGTAGATTGTAAAATTAATCCGAACGCTGTTCGGACAAAAAAGATCAGCTTCCTTTAAAATGGTGTTTACCACAAACCCATCTTTTAGGAGCTGATCTTTTGTCTAGTATAACCTATTCCGAACGAATTAAAATCGAAACCTTTTGTGAACTAGGGCTGTCCAATATCCAAATGGGCGTTCGGATTAATTTTAAAATCTACCGTATATCAAAAATCATAGATCTTGGACAGCTTCTAAATCATTTTCTAAATATTTATTAGAATAATCCTTGATATTAGTAGTGAGCATCGTTTCTTTAACTAGGTTAGCAACTTCTTCAGCGTCTGAATCTTTAAAAAAGCGTTTTATAATCATATTGTTTTTCCCTCATTAAAATAATTATCTATAGTTGTCTTTGTTTGACTTCATCTTGCACCGGTTGTTTGATCTTGGGATTTTGTCTAACGAAATCCTGTAACTGTTTTTGGGTACGATTACTGATTTCCTGGTGCACATAATTTAGCTGGGTTTTTAGTTCTGATTTTTGTTGGGAATCAGTTGCTTGCTTAATTTTTTGTTGCAAGCCTTGATAGGACTTATTAAGATCCTGGGCTGATAGTTCTTTTAGATCATGCTCAGGCTCTTTTGGGGCTTCTTGTAAGCCTAATTGTTTGGTTAAGCCATCGCTAAGCTCAATCACTTTGTTGCTCACTTGCTGGATCTCACTTAAAGCACTATGGATCACGGCTTTATCTTTGGCCCAGGTGGCCACGTAACCGAGTGAGTAGTTGCTGGTATCAACGCCAATATTTTGCATGGCAACATACGCAACCGCTTCGGCTTGGGTTTCCTGATAGGCTCGTGGCCGATCTTTAAAGGCTGATTTTAAGCCGTGTAGCTGGCTATGCGCATATTCGTGGTATAACGTCTTTAGTTTCAAAGCATTGTCGGGCTCATCGCCACCAATGACGATTTCATTAGTGCTGGGTTGAAAATACCCCTTAGCCCCATTTAGCGTCGCTAAAGGCACTTCACTGACTTTAAGGTCGGTTTGCTGGTTTAGATAATCCTTGAATGCGTTATACAAGCTTGTCACATTCTGATGATCGGCCAAATTTTCTTTGACAAAGTCTTTAGCGCTTAGGACAGGGTCACCACTAGTTTGTGCCACGTCGAAGATGGGCAGGTAACGATAACCAACAATGGCCCGTTCGTCGGTAGTATCAAGTCGCTTTTGCTCAGCGGGTGTCAATTTCTTAATAATCGGTGCCGCAATTCGAATGGACTTAGCGCCCCTATTAACGGTGCGGTTAAAAGCCGTCTGCCATTGCTTAAATCCCGCGACCTGGGTCGCTTGCGGATTTTGCGCATAAATCAAATCAATGTTTCTGGCGCTATAATGATGGAATTTAGCCAAGGTATTGAGGTACTGTTTAAATCGGTCACTATCGGTTAATTTTAGGATTTGTTGTTCAGCCTGGGCGACTAATTGTGCTTTCCAGGCTTTAACGTCGGCTTTACTCGGCATTGTCTACTCCCTCCTCATCTTCAAAAATATCATTCAATATAGGGGCTACGTTGATTTGAACCGGGGTCGTGCCATAAAGGGCGATGTAGCCATCAGCTGATTTTTGCCAAGCCACTTGATAATAGGCCCCGTTACCAGTGATTTCTTTTAAATACTTGTAGGTTCCTTTAGCCTGCAAAACTGGTAATTCACTCCCAATGACTGCTAATTTATTATCCATTTTATGATCTCCTTTGCTTTGCTAATCTCACCCGTTGTTTAGGTTTACTTTTAGGGTTGTAAAAGTGAACCTAAATGACGGGTTCACCAACCGGAACAACGTGAAGGGCGGTAGGCAGGTTCTAATCAAAATCAAAACTTAATTTGTGACCGTCAAGTTTTAGCTTGGCGTCAAACGACTTACCTTTTTTGCTCTTGAACCCCTTTAGTTTGCTGGTTTCACCCTTAGTGATTAAGGCTTTGATCGCAGTTTTACCGAGGGTTTTACTGCTCCATTTCTTGGGCAGGGTAAAGTCTTCGCCTTGCTTAGGCTTTACAATGTAAAACTTCTGTTTATTTAAAACGGTCGCTTGCGGTGTTTCTAAGAAGACCTCGGCGGCTTTTTGGGCTTGCTGTTGGTGATTGATTTGTTGCTTAATGGCTGCACTGCCAGTCAATTGCGTGGGAACATCAGCAATCAATTTTTCCACGAACTTCTTAATTTGGCTCAAAAAGTTATCTGGGGTACGTTCTTCGGTACTGATTTGTTGTAACGCTTGCTCCCATTTAGCTGTCATTTCTGGACTAGTTAGCAAGGGTTCGAGTTCGACTGCTTTACATAAAGTGATTCCGGCTTCACTGACGTGCAACTTATTCTTTTCAGTAACTAAGTAGCCGCGTTTCTTTAACACTTCCAGCACATTGGCCCGGGTCGCACTTGTCCCAATGCCTTGCACATCTTTAAGAATCGCTTGGGCTTCTTCATCATCAAGCGTTTTGCCGGCGGTCTTCATTGCCGTAATCAGGGTACCTTCGGTAAATGGCACGGGTGGGGTCGTTTCTTTTTGCGGCGTTTGCAGATTCGCTTGAACTTGGTCGCCTTGGTGAACGAGCGGTAGGGTGGTTGCCTCTTGCTGGTCGGCTTTGTGATCATCAAATAAAGCTTGCCAACCTTGCTTAGTTGGCACCTTACCGGTTGCTTTAAAATTGGCGTCGCCAACCTGGGTGATAATGGTGGTTTCTTCGTACTCGTAAGGATCAGCAAACATCGCTAACGTCGTTCTTAAAACCAAATCATAGACCTGTTGCTGTAATTTAGGTAAGGACGCTAATTGATCTTTAGTCGGCACGACTTTAGTCATGATAATGGCGTAATGTTCTTCAACCTTTTTCCCATTGACGTAACGTTTATTTGGGGTGGTATTGGTTAAAGCGACTTGCTTAGAGACCAAACCCAGATACTTCGTCAGATTAGCCACTAAATAATCAAATTCTTCATCAGTGATATAAGCACAATCGGTGCGGGGATAACTCAACAACTTGGCTTCATATAAACTTTGAATAGCCGCTAAGGTTTGGCTGGCACTGGCATGATACCGTTTATTCATCGCACTTTGCAGACTGGATAGCGAAAATAGTTGGGGACTGGCACTCTTTTTAGCCTGCTTTTGCACGTCCTTGATTAAACCGCCCTGTGAGCCTTTCTGAACGTGTTTAGCTTGCATGAATGTCATTAGTCCTGTTTCGTTTTTAAACCGCTGATAGGGGTCTAATTTTGCGACGAATTTTTGCTGATTGGCTAAAATTTCCGCATTTAGTTCCAAATAGGGTTCCGGCTTAAAGTTTTTGATTGCCTGGTCTCTTTGATAGACCATATATAAGGTTGGCGTCTGTACTCGACCAATCGAATACACCCCGCGTACCCCGTTTTGTCTTAATAACAAAGTATATAAAGGACTGCCATTCATACCAATTAACCAGTCACTAATTTGACGGGTTTGGGCTTCTTTATAAGCCAAATAGTCTTTGTGCCAATTACCAAGATTTTTAAAGCCGGTAATAATCGCGTCTTTTTCTAGGCTATTCAACCAAAGGCGCTTAATCGTTTTCGACTTAACATCAATATGCGCTTGGTTCATGATCGACCACGCGATATTTGACCCTTCTCGACCACTATCGGTGGCCACAATAATGGTATCGGCTTTCGTTAACAGGTCTTTGACGACCTTGAATTGATCTTTTTTACTAGCTGACACTTCAAACTTGTATTTATCGGGGAAAATCGGTAAATTAGATAAGGCCCATTGCTGGTATTTCTGATCATATTTATCCGGTGTGGCTAGTTCAACTAAGTGTCCGAGACCATACGTGACAAGCGTATTCTCGGGCAAAACAGGGTCACTAACCATATAGTAACCCTGTTTTTTTGTGCTCTTTTGAAAGGCTTGGACGTATGAACGGGCTTGACTGGGTTTTTCAGCTAAGATAACAGTGGTCATGTTCGTTCACTCCTTGTGATTAAGTTTCTGTTCTAATTCTTCTTTGCCTTGGTTCGCACTATCCAACCAGGCTTGTTTTCTAAGTGCTTGCATGTCTTCTTGTTTGACCTGTTCATAAGCCTGTTGACGTTCCTTTAAGCAATCTTTGTAAGCTTTATGTTCACTTTTAGCTCCGCTTCTTAGAATCATGACTAGGCCACTGCCACCCACTAGCAAAACGATTACTTCAAGCCACAGGTAAGCTAAAACTTCATATAGAACTAGCAAACCTCCCATAACGATGACGAACCATTCTAGTGATCGATACAGATAGTAGAAGATTAAGTGGTCAAGTGGAGCTCCTTTAAAAACATTGACATGCGAATCAACTCGCCACTTCGTTTTTATTTTTTCTCGCCACTTCATTTAAATAACCCCCCCTTTTGGCCTAATGCTTTATTCTATTTTTTAACATCCTCATAGCCCCTGCTAAACCGCCTTTAGTAGCACCAGTCGAACTCCAAAAGTCCTCGACAGCTTTCGGTGTATGCAATACTAGCCAACCCATACCAATCGATAAAGCAAAAGCTCCAATTCCGTTGCTAACCCAATGGGTAACTCCCCAAACACATAGGGTCATGGATAACACTTGTGAGAGCATAGAAGCGTTTAGGTAAATTAACTTCTTCCACCAAGTGCCACTATAATCCCAAGTCTCGGTTGCGATACTGATGGCCGCAAACGGGATTGTTAGATAGAACCAGGCTATATCAGCCATAAAGATACACATTTTGAAGAAGAAGAACACGGTCACTATCGCAAAGAATCCTAATAATATCAGTGACATAACCGATCCTATCGCCAATGTTCCACCAATATTTTTTGAACCGGTAATCATTGAAGCCGTATATTTACTATTCATTGAAAACATAAATTTACCGAGCGGAAACACGATTGCTTTCAGTAAAAATCCTTGTAAAAAGACCATGACCGGAATTGCGGCAGCTGATTTAAGACTGTCCATCACAATATTAGCCCAAGTAACATCAGTACTTTCATCGGCCTCTTTTAGCAAAGTTCCTACAATTCTTCCCAATACAACAACGACCACTAGGGACGTCGCAAAAGTAAGAAAGATTGCATACCATTGATCTAGGACGGTTTCATGTTGACCAATTTGATCGAAAATAGCTCTGCACCATGATGTTATACCATTCATGGCCCCACTAAAAACGCCTTTAAGCCATTCATTAATAGCACCCGAAATTTTATCGCCTAAGACACTTGCCAAAACTGGGTGGAAATAAAGACTTTTCATATTTTAGCCTCCTTTTTAATCATTAACCCAACATCTTTTTGTGCCTTACTTTTAAGTCTTGATCCATGCTATCCTGTAGATTTTCTTCTTCATCATCAGTTGTCTGATCAGCTTTTTTGACCTGGTGCTGTGCTTTAACTGTCTGATTCCACTTATCTACCTTATTCTTAAAGTTGGTTTCCTGGCTGGCTTCTGGTTGGCCTTGATAATCGTTCTGTGACAAGTTAACCAAATGATCAGCCCCCGGAAATAGTTTAAACTGGAACGCTTTTGTCGCTTTGACTGGTCGGGCATTACTAAAGATTAATAAGCTCTGATCTTCGGGCATACGCATAATTTCATCGGGCGTCATGAGCGAACGGCTCGTATAGCTGTAACTATCGCTCTTGCTGTGGCTTTCTTCCTTGCTATGACTGGTACTCTCACTACCGGTTTCCACTTTGACGGTTGATTTTCCTAACAGATCACTAAAGTATTTAGCGGTCACGTCATTAGCAGCATTTAAGCAAATTTTAACCGCGTGATTACCTAAGATACTTTCGGCCTTATCCTTGCCATACAAGGCTTGTAGCTGGGTTAAGGTCTGACAAATGGTCGTCACGCCAATACCGTACCCCCGGCACGTCGCTAGAAATTCTTCGTACTTAGGAAACTTCCCTAAATTGACAAATTCATCAAGGATAAAGTCAACTTGGTGGGGCAATTTAGCGTGATGATCGGCGGCTAATTTGTATAATTCATCAAACAATTGTGAGAAAAACAGATTGATGAAGCTTTCATAAGTGTTATCCATGACGGGGATAATCACGTATAGCACCACTTTGTCATTGCCAATCTCTTTTAAATCAAAATCCGAAAAGCTGGTAAAGTCGGCCACTTCTTGATCGACGAACTTCGAAATGGTCGCCAACAGGCTTTCAATAATGCTGGCTTTCATTTCCCCCTTGGCCTTTTTGAACCCTAACTCATAAGCGCGTCTTGCTGGATCAGTCATAGTTAGCTCAAGAAACAAGGTGTCTAACGGACTATCTGCGCCCTTTTCCTCGGCCTCCACATCGTTTTCTTGTAAGACTTGCGTTACACCGGCCAAATTCCTTTGGTCGGGCGCACGGTGGTTCATCACAAACAGGATTAGTGCCTTCAAAAGTTGCCGCTGGGTACTGAACCATACGTCTTTTTTGCCTTCGGCATTTTCACTCTGAACGATCTTCGTGGCGACGGTTTCAGCTTGAATATCCCGTTGAATATAATCAAAAGGATTGTAGCGATCACTGTGCGCCATGTTGGCAAAGTTGACGACATGCACTTGATAACCCTGGGCTAGTTTGATACCGGCCGTCTTTTCGTATAATTCACCTTTCGGGTCAGTTACCACAATGCTGTTCTCCGTTTCGTTAAACAGGTTGGTAATGACGACTGACTGGGTCTTATATGATCCCGGGCCACCAACCACGAAGATATTTCGATTCGGCTTGGTACTGTTATTCTGGTAAACAATCTGTTTATCCACGATCCCTAAAATGGTGCCATTCATGTTAATCTCCTCCCTTCGCTGACTTTTCTCGATCCACTAATGATTTGAGAATTTCGGCCTTGGTACTCTTGTTAAATGCTGTGGTGAGGTCTTTAGCATTGATACTAAAGTAATGGTCACTCAATTCTTTTAGATTACCCCAAGTCGCGCTCCCGTGGGTTTCAGTGTCTGCGGTTTCCCACGCTTTGTGCTTGCTATTGCGCTTCAAAGCAAAATAGATGGTGTATAGGACCACGGCGACACTGACAATAATTAGTACTGGGTTCTTTTGGCCCAAATACAAGTTGTAATAGTGCCAAGGGTGTAAGGCTAATTGTTTTAATACGGTTGGCATATGATCTGCAAATGCCAACTTATAGCGGGACAAGGCCATGACAGAGCCAGCTAAAATCTCCGCTAAATACAAGCCAATGATTAGCGTTAGTAGGTACGGCCAACTAGCTTTAACGCTGTTTAATAATTTGTCTTTCATCTAATCACCTACTATCTGTTTAATTCTTTGTTGGTTGGTGCCGGTGTACCGTTGCTTACCATGGATCAAGGTTGGTACTGACGTTAATTGATATTTTTGAATGTAATGCCGATTCTGCGGTTGATTCATGTTAATCAAGACGATGTTGTGACTGATTGCGTTGTGCCAATAAATTTGATGGAAAATAGACTGACAATCCGGGCAATCATCGCGATAGAAGAACAACACTTTTTCAGGGTGCTTAGCCAGCGTCACGATTGGTCGCTGCTTTTCTACGTGGTTGACATATTGATGACTGGCAAACCCGCCAACGGCTAAAACCACCACGATTACCGCTAGGGCTTTACCAACCCGCTTAATTAAGGTCACTGGCTTTGAAGCTACTGCCTAAGTTTTGGACTGCGGTGATTCGATTCGTGGTGGTATCGAAAGTCACTTGATAAAGCACCGTCGCCTTTTGCCAGTCGTTGTCGCCACTCTTACTTTCATAACTGACGACGGCCAAGCCCTTCATGTTTTGCCCCTGCTTACTTTGTGTATACAGGTTCAGCTGATCTAATTTGGCTGAAACACTATTGCTATCACCATACGTGCCTTTATTTGAAAAGTATTGCTGGTACAATTTGTCGGAAATCAAGTCTTTAACGCCATCTTTACGCTGACCGTAGGTCTTGGGCTTGAAGTTATTCATGACGTCAAAGAACTTGGTGACCACCGTATTAAAGCTCAATTCAGCCTGACTTTTGTCCTTATTATTTTGGTAGGTCTTATAACTGTCAATTTGGGTGCTCAATAACTGCTTTTGTTGGTTGGTTTTAGTCAATTGCCGGCTGACTTGACGCTTTTGTTGTTGTAAGCGACTAATCTGTTGTTGTGCCTGCTTAATTTGGCTATGTTGATAGGCATTCGCCCCTAATGACATGATTAAGATCAAACTACCAATTGCAATACTTAAAACCATGCTGCGTTTCATTTGCTCGTCCTCCTTACTTCTTGATTGGCCGGGCTAACGTCACATCGCTACCGTTCAATAAGCTATAAAACGCGGTGCCAAATGTGCTTTCGTTAACCTTGTCGCCGACACCACCTTGCTCAATGATTTTGGTGGCTTTCCCTTGCCACTTGTCTAACAAGATTGCGGTGTGCCCATTGTTCCCGGCCCCGGCACCTTGATTAACAATCACAATATCGCCGGCTTTGGCGTCATTTTCACTGATCTGTTTCAGATATTGATGACTGCCTTTGGCGTCACTTGCCATCGTACCGGTAAACCAGCCCATGTTGGCCGGTACCTTGTAACCAGCTTTATTAAGCGCTAACCAGACAAAGCCCGAACAATCCGTCCCACCGGTTTTGTTAGGGTTCTTTAAATCGCTACCTAAATCGGGGCTGGGGTGGGTTTGCACATAGTAGAAGTCACCTTTCATACTTTCCGCATTTTTGACGATACTACCGCCGGAATAGCTCGGGTCACTATCACAACCTAGTTCGGTCAGATCGCCTGAACTTGCATTATCTAACGTATTACCGGCCACGGGATCACTTGCACCCAACACGGAATACCAATGATCGGCATACCCGTATCTTTGGCTTAAATACCATTGTTCCGGGTTCTTACTCATACCCTCGTAATCCATTAACCAAGATTTGGTCGCTTTATGCACGTCCGTATACTTAAAAATCTGCTTGTTTGACGCATAGTAACTACTGTTCAATTCTTGATCGAGATAGTCCAACTGCACGCCGAGATTAGTCGCTGGTTTGTTTTCTTTGTGGGCTAAATCTTCCAACTTATCCTTTCGACCACCTAACCACTGGGCTAAGCCCGTGGCACCGGAACTTGAATTAACCGAATTGGGATCAAGGCGACTTTCCAGTTGTAAGACCCCCAAGATACCGGCGGCCGCTTGCGGGGTGGCGCCATACTTCTGTTTCCAGTGCGCATAGATATTTTTGGCATTTTCTGTCATGCTCTTACTATCCAATTGCGTCTCTGTGGTGGTTGAGTTATCACAACTGTTTTCTTGTAGCTGACCAGTAATCGCGGCAATCAGCAAGACGATTAGCAGAATGGCACCGCCCACAATATAAGCAATCAACTTCCACTTCTTTTTCTTATATTCAAGCGACAATATCTGCATTTAATCACCCACTTTGCGCTTGGCCTGATCAACTTGTTTTTGCGCTGCTGATTGGTCACTCTGCGCATTCTTTAAGTCCGACTTGGCTGAATCCACCTTCTTGTCTTTATCCTTATCTTTACTGCCATCAATCTTGTTGGCGTCATCTAACTTCTTTTGCGCGTCGCTAACTTCGTTCTTAGCGGAATTGAGACTTAATAGCGCTTTGAGATACTTGGCTTTAGGGCTGTTCACGCCGGCTAATTTGGTTTGGACAGTCTGGGCGTCTTGCGTATCGTTATGGGCGAGGAAGGCTTGTCCCATTCTCAATAAAACATCAGCGTTCGTCGTAAAGGATAATTGGTTATTAAGCGTATTGGTATCATAATTAACAATCGCTTTTTCGAGTTTCAACTGGTCTTTTTGCTTGCTTGTCGCCTTAGTTGGCAATTCCCACTTGGCAACCTGCCCACTATCCTTGTTGGCATAAGCCATGTTGACAACCTTATTCAACTGGCTTGGATCAACCTTTAAAGCTTGCTGGTACTGACCATGCTTTAAAAAGACATTGACTTGCTTAGTTGCAGGGTAGCCGGCCCGTTGCATATCTTTTTGCGCTTCTGACCACTTATGATCATTTAAAGCAGTTTGAATTTGGCCGCTATATTTTAATCGTGTGACCTGGGCTTGGTTCTGGTTAGCTAAGCTTTGATACTTTCGTTCGTCACTTTTATGGACTAAACCGACAGCCAAAACGGCCACAATCGCCACTCCGGCCACGCTCAACCATAAACGTTGTTTGGTTTTCTGTTGGGCCGTTTCAACTTCCTGCCATTCGTGATAACTTACAAAGTCCTCAATGCTGTTAACCACTTCCGTTAACTCATTTAACGACGTAGCTTTAGCTACTTGTTGTAAATAGTCATCAGGGTGTTTAGCTAGGGCTTCATTAGGATTGCTTAGTAGCCGTTCATAGGGCGTCCCCGTCAAGCAAAATAGAATCAGCGCTTTGTATTTGGCTAAATTGCTATGTTTGTCATCATAAGGCATGAGTTCATTGGCGCGATAGGCGTACCAAACATGTTGCATGGGGTAATACCACAGATTAGCTGGGTTCAATGCAACGTGATACTGGCTATCAGCAACCACCTTTTGCGCCATGATTTCTTTCGCAATGGCCGCCCGGATTGCCTTATTCTCATGTGGTAATTCCTTTAATGATCTGACCTTATCTGGCAAGGTATAAGTTAAAACGACCTTTTGGTCTTGCTCAACCACGTTAACCAACTGCAAAAAATTGGCATCAGCTTGCTTTAATTCGTTTAGCTCACTCAACTGGTCATATCGAAACTGATTGTGATTGAGTTCGAGAATTAACTTGTTCCCTTGTCGCTTGAACGTGCCGACCTCGATATTTAATAGCTGATTTGATTTACTCATTTAAAGTCCCTCCTTCCTCTTCGGTAGTGGTCAAGGCGTCAATTTCACTTGGCGTCAGGATTACGCGCTTTTGATAATCCGGTTGAATGGCTGTCTCACGGTTGTATTTTTCTTGGTAAGCTTCGGGATCAATTAACCGCAATTCTTCTTCGGTCAACTCGACACACATAAAGGCGCGTTGGCTACCATAGATCATCAGGGCTTCACCTTGCCGGCGGCGCTCCAATAATTTCTTTTCTTTATCCGAGAACGTCATTCTCAACTTAGTAATCACATCATCAACGCCTTTACCGTCTAAACCGAAAAAGACTTTCGTATAGGAGTTACCAATAATGGCTTCACCTATATTTTGACCGGTATCAGTTGTTCCTTCGATCACATCTTGAATTTGCTGCGTTCCGGCAATGGCTCCGGCATTGTACTTTCTAAACCGCTTGTATGCTTGGTGGAAAAAGGTTGCGGCCGCTTTGTGCAAGGTCAAAAAGTGAAATTCATCAACAAATAACTTTTTGCGAGTATGACGGTCTTTGGTAATTTCGTCCCATAGATACTGAAAAGTATTCAGATAGGCCGCTGATTGGACTTCCTGTTCACTTTGTAGCGGTTTTAAATCAAAGGAAATGATTTTCCCTTTTAAGTTAACGTTGGTGTGGCCGTCAAATAGGCTGTTAGAGCCATGGGTATAACTGCCTAAAATATAGTAGAAGTCTTTAACCCGACCAAATTTGTCAGCGTCCTTATCAGCCAATTTTTCCAACTCGTCATAAACATTGGATAAGGTCGGCCACTGATCGTCTTTAATTTCTCTCAAGCGGCTGTATTTCAAAACGCCACTGTTGACGTAAGCTTGTTTAACAACATCATCAAGAATTGCCAGTTCAACTTGGGTAATCCCGGTTTTAAGGACTTCAAAGAACCCCTTTAATCGCTGGATTTTATCTTTGACTAGTAAATCAAGGTTCGTGACCGCCTCATCAGCGCTGAGGATTTCTTCGGAGAAAATTTGGAGCGGGTTAATTTTGTACTTAGCATTAGAAGTTAAGTGCAAGACTGCCCCACCCAGGGCTTCAACAATCTTGGTATATTCGTTTTCTGGATCAATAATGTAGATTTGATAGTCTTGAATGGCATAGCGTAGGATTTTCTGAATCATATAGGTGGTCTTGCCGACCCCCGAGGTCCCGATAATCACTTGATTTTGATTTAGGGTCTTGTTGCGATCCAACATATCTACGGCAATTAAGCTGTTGGTATCTTTGTTGACACCCTCAATATCACTTCTCGGCTTTAAGTCCAGAATTTCGGCGTCATCAAAGGGAAACATGCTGCTGGCCACTTCGGTATTACTCTCTTTATAGGTGTAATCCCCCATAAGGTTCTCGTTAATTGGCATGGTTGACCAAAAAGCTTGAAAAGTCGCTTTAACGGGCACTAGGGGCTTCATTTGTAGTTTAATCAACGTATTCTTAACGTTTTCGGTTAAGTCATCTAAGTCTGCTAAACTGTTGGCCCGCAGATAAATGAGCATATGTTGATAGACAAATGTGGTAGAATTATCGAGGTATTTATCTAGTTGCATGTTGGCTGAATCAATATAATTTTGCAGAATCTTCTTTTTATACGGGTCGAACGTATTTAACTTCTGCGCTTCCTTATTTTGAATCGTCTTCTTGTAATAGGTAATCATTGAATTATTACTGGCGCTGTCGATATATTGCACAATATCGATAACGCCTTTTTTACGCTTTAATTCTGATAACCAGTTGCCATACACCCGCTTGGGATAGTCAGCAATCGCTAACACCCGAATAAAATTCTCCCCCGACTGGACGTAGGTGGGGTACTGTTCCCAGCTAAACGGGAATAGTGAATGCAAGCTATCGCGATCAATCAGTTTGGTAAAATCCTCAACCTCCTGTTTGGGCTTACTACCCGTTTGGTCGCTGTTGCCTTGGTTATGCTCTTTTTTAGTTGGCATAAATAAATCAATGACCTTATCACCAAAACTCATACTGTTGCCCCCTATCCATTAAAATTGATTAAGTTCTTTAAAATCTCTTGGACTTCTTGACTGGTCAAAACTTTGGCCGTCACATCAAAATCCGTTAACGCATTTTCAATGTCTCGTTTAACCTGTTCGATCTTTTCGTCTAAATGAGTGACGGCTAAGTTTAAGCTTTTAACGCTCTTGTCTTTAATCGGTACCTTAACGATTAGCAGGTGTTGCTTAGTTGTCATGTTTTTGGATTCCTGGACTTTAGTAAAGTGGTCCAAATAACTGGCTATGAGTTGGATTTTGAACTGTTGCTCCGGGTGATCTTTTTGTAGTGCGAGATACCGCCGTTTGAGACCATTGAGATAAGCCGTCATATTGACGGGAATCGTCGGTTCTAAGAACTGTAACGTGTCATCAACGCCTTCACCTAAGGTACTCATCAGAAACGCGCCATAGTCCTCAAAAACGTCCTGTTGTTCGGTTTCATTAAGTAGATCAAGGTTGATCCCACTAACTTCCAAAATGCCAACAAGATTACCCGTTTTGGTAACTTCGTAATTACCATACATACCCACCACCAAGCTCATGTCATCAATGGTCTCTTTGCCACCATTGATTTTAGGCGGTTGGTAATCCCAATCGAGCTTGGCTGTTTTATTGGCGGTTTTGCTCTTCTTCAAACGCATTTAGTTCGCCTCGCTTCTTCGGTTTTAAATAAAACAGTTTCTGACCATTGGCATAGCGACGTTTCAACTTAAAGTTATCCCGCACTTTAATATTCTTCCGCACCGCAACTGGCCGAATTGTTAAAATAGCCATGACAATCGTCATGGCTAAGACAACAATCACTATTTTTATCAGGACTAAAATCAGGCCATAGGGTGGGATCGCAATAAAAATTAAGCCCACTAGTCCTGCCAGCGCCGCATAGCCAAAATCCTTCAAGGTATAGTCTTTCCAGATCCCATAATCTTTATCTACGTTCTCTGGAAAGATAAATTCTTTTCCTTTCTTCATTTTGGCAGGCTCCTTTTTAAATTAAGTGAATAGGCTGTAAACCCAAGGTAATAGCCAGATAATCGCTGCCGCTAGGGCCACTAAACCAGCCACCCGACCAACCGCGTGATAAACCTCTGATTTCTCTCGTGGATCGTCTGCGTCAGGCATTCTTTTGATAATAATAAATAGCGCGACACAAATCCCAACTAAAACGACCAAGCCAGTTAAAATACCTTGAATCGTCTTACCAGCTTGAGTTAACTTGCTTTTAACTTCGCCGCCGTCCGCCGCCAAAACAACCTGGGCGTTCATCAGCCCTAAATAAATCGCAGTAGCTCCAGTGGTTGCTAGCGCTTTTACTTTGCTGAACTTCATGTTATTCCTCCTTTCCCTCGTCTTCTGATGACCGTAATTGAACTTGTTCTGCCTGGTTTTGCTCGGGTTCTCGCTGATAGAATTTGTCCAATTGCTCCTCGGCAATTTGCTGGCTTGGTAATGGGTCAGTAGCTAAATTAACGCGGCCATTTTCACTCGTGGCTAAGTAATACTCCTTTTCTGACTGACCTAGCTCTTGGGTCTCTAAGACATGCAAATTATGTTCGTAACGGCCTAAGGCGTTATCAACTTCTAAGCCATAGAAGCCTAAGAAGCCTTCTAAGAAGCTTTCACCAAAAAAGGTCATTTCGTTTTTGATCTGCTTATATTGATGGGTCGGTTTGTCACTCACCAATTTTTCAGTCTTTTTAGCATTGTGACTGTCTTGATGGCGATTAAACCAGCCCCTAAGTTTTAATGGCGGAGTTTTTAGCTGACGTTTAATGGTCTTCTTAATCATTGCTCGACGAACTTCATCGATTGGCTGGCCGTCTTGATCTAAAATTGCTTGTAACTGTTTTGGATCAGTCAATGCTTGGTCATCATCAACCACAATCGCCTTTTGATCATCATGAACTAGCTTGCCATTAATGCCTTGCCAGCTTTCTACTTTCATTGGATCACCTCCTTATGTTGTTTGTTGGGTTAGAAATATTAAACAACTAGCTTTCCCCTAACCCGCCCGGTAAAATGGATTATTAGGAGGGTAACACCTAGAAGGCGTATTTCTAGGTGCTGATCCCCGTTAGCAACTTCACTGCTTACGAGGACGCCCTCTTTTTTTATGTGGTTTTTAACCCACTCTATCCCTTCATCAGATATTAATTTATTGGTACCTGAACCAAGCAAAAATTGATCAGGGAACTCTGGATGTCGTTTGATCCAGTTGCTGACATAATTTCGGCCACGCCCCAGCTTATGATTAGCTTGCGTTAGGCTGTACCATTCCTGATTGCCTGTCACATGTAAGTTCTCCTTTCTTAATTTAGTCATAGTTTAGCACTAAAAGGTGTAACTTACACCATTTATTTTTTTACATTTAGGTTACAAATGCATGCCCCCATCTTCATGCCGGTTTCGAGTTTGGTGTTGCCGTTGCTTTTTCGTCATTTCCCACTCGGTCTCTTTTAGTCCACGTAGTTGCTGCTTTCTTAGATAGTCCGTATTTTTCGCATATAAAATGGTTATTAAGGCTTCGTCCAAAATATTCATCAGGTAATTTTTCGGGCTAGTTGGGTGGTAATTAATGGCCTGATAGTCCTTAACTTGAGCTTGCTTATATTGGTCAAACCGGGTTGCCTGTTGTTTCAAATGGGCTTGCACCATTTCAATTTGTTGGTGATCCAACTTAGGATCTTGGCCACATTCGCCGATAAACAGTTGCCGGGTGCCATCATGTTTTAAGACCCGTTGTAGCCGATGGTCCTGAATATCTTTTAATTCAATTTTGCCTAACAGGTAATTTAAACCGGCTTGGTGTTGCTGACTAGTAAAGACTACCGGTGGCTGCTGTTGTAATTGACTAAGATCATCGGCGCTTAATGGCTTTAATTCTGGGTCATAGTAAACCACAGCGGTATAGATTTGCTCCTTGTCAATCGTCTCTAGCTTATCGAGGTCACTGTCCGGAAAAGCAGTCGTTAGAATGCTGTCATATTGGGTTTGCACCACGGCTTTAACTTCCCGCATAACCTGTAAATCTTTCACCGCTTTAGAAATGAATTCGAGTTCGTTAGGTTCATAAGCGGCTAGCATGCCCCGATCAGTATGCTTCAAATCGTCTAACTGGTGACCATGTTTGGCTAGTACCGTGGTTAATTGCTTCTCAATCGTCTGGACTTGCTGATTAACTAACTGCCAGCTGGTATATGGCCGCTTGGTAAACGTCAATAATTGCTGGGTTAATAAGTCGTTTCGAATATCCGCTAACCGTTCTGCCAATTCGCTACCTTTAAAAATCGTTTGTTCGCTATTAGTCTCTTTAATTAGTTCCCGTCGTTCAGCCGCGGTTGTCTGTTCAAAATCAAGTTCTGGATATAATTTTTTAGTTGCTCGTTCCACCACTTTATTTAACAACTGATTAGCTTGTGCTAGTGATGTCGTTTGCTGGTCAATAGTCAGCAGTTGCTTAGTTACATCTTCACCAACGGCATGTTTAATTAATAAGCTGTTTTTCCAATTAAACAGCATGCGCTGTTTATCGTCTAAATGCTCTAAATCGACATAGGTTTTCAGTTGTTGACTTAGGTGGCTAATCGTGTGCTTTTCGGAAAATGATAACTCGTCAGTTAATGCGTCAAAATGTTCATGATTTCGGATCTTTTCGTTAATATTATGATACTTAGCTTGAGTGCTTCTTTGTGCTCTAACTTGTTGATTAAATGCTTTTCTGTTTTGTCGTTGACTGTTAATGCCTTCGTGTTGGGTAGGTGTCTCTTGAATTTCTTGATCGACAAATGATTTTTCGCTAATTCGATCGGGAATATTTTTTTGTGCTAAAGACTGATTAACACTTGTTGCCCAATTATGCCGCCACTCATTAATTTTTTCCTTTTTATCCCAATCAACTAACCAAATTTTTCTTTGTTTTGGGAACCCACTTTTAGTTAGAAGTTGCTTTCCATTTTCATCTTTAATGTACTGCGTTTTTGCCTTTAATCCCCAAGTACCATCGGGGTTAAAGGGCCGATTAGTTAACATCACATGAGCATGCGGATTATCCGGGTGATCACGATGAATTGCTACGTCAGCTACCATACCTTGATCGACAAAATTATCTTGCACGTATTTAGTTAATAATTCTTTCTGTTCATCTTCGCTTAATTCTACCGGTAAAGCTACGTTAAACTCTTTTGCATACCGTGAGTTTGATTTACGATCTTTCTTTTCAACTTCATTCCACAACTTCTCCCTATCATTCGCCCATTCCGGTGCATTTTTTGGCGTCAAAATAAAGCTTTCTGGCATTACCGATCGGGCATAGAAATATCGGCGACCTTCTTTATCATCAAATAATTTTTCACCACTTCGATAAGCAGCACTGGCAATGGCACTTCGTCCTTTTCCAGCACTAATATTACTAAAACTCATATGAAAAATTGCCATGTCGGTCACCACCTTTCTTTGGGTATATGGGCTTGACTTTGTTGTCGCCATCGGCGACTTCTAATACAGGTTTTTGGGGGTTAGCACAACATAGAATTCATTCTATGTGTAAGTGCGCATTGACCTCGTTTCACTCGGTCTGCTGATTCTCCTGAATTTACTTTTAGTGTATGCCTTCCGCTTCGCTATTTCAACTTTTATACTTTGACTTAACGTTTCCTATATGATATAGTTTCAGTGATTATTTCTAATATGATTGGAGGGATCTTTATGTCTCAAAGTAACTTAGAAAAACACGAAGCTAAATTAAAAGCCCTTAATCAAAAAATTAAGGACGAAAAAAATAAGATTGAACAACGGCTAGGTAAACAAATCATCAGTCAAGCCAATTTAGATTATGCTAATTTGTCTAACGATCAGATTAAGCTTTTAGCTAAGCAATTTTCTGAATTTTTAAAGGTAAAGTCCGTAGATCATTAGCCATACGAGATGGGGAAATTCCATGTCTAATCAATATGAAAAACTAGTCGAGCAGCAAGCGCGTTTAAAACAAAAAATTGAGCGGGAA
>NZ_BOLN01000016.1 GCF_016861655.1 Levilactobacillus lanxiensis
TACCAAAAAGCTGGTTGAGGAAAATCCGAAGATTTTCCTCAACCAGCTTTCATTTTGGAGACTTATGTCACAGCCCCTTTTATTTACCACGTAATATTTATTTTGTTATGCTAGCGATTTTTCGTTTGACGACGGCATCCCCACTTGTTAGCCTTAGCTTTAACCTAGCACCCCACCTAAGGAGGCTGCTGCCATCAAAAACAACCTACTAACCCTACTCGAGCTGTTTATTGCCGTGCTCATCGCCTTCAAGCTCTTTGCATGGCTCAGCAATCAGGCCTTCACGCTAGGCGCTGGTTATTCGCTATTACTGAGCCTCCTACTCCTGCTGGTTTTCTGCATCCTCACGTACGAGATCACGCGTTTCTTTGTGCGCCGGCTGCATAAAAAATAAAATTCTACTTTTAGCTAAATAAAAGCAAGGCACTCATCAGTCCGTTCTCCAACCAGAGACGCTGATAAGTGTCTTGCTTTTCGTCTTAAATTCTCAAAATAGCTTTGGTTTTTCGTTTAAAAAAACATTTAAAAATCGTTCAGCCAATTGTGAACTTTCAAATTCTAAAGCTGAGTTTTCCTGAGCACTGAACAGCAACTGCTGATAATCAATCCAAACAGATTTTTCATCAATAATCAATGCGTTCAATACCTGCAGACTTTCGACAACTTCTACATCAGACAATGCCTGATATGCCGATATAACTTTAGGTGAACACACCACGGTTACCTTAGGACCCTTCATTCGTTTCACAAATCCCACAATAGCAGGATGATCTGTTGTTACACCAATTACGACGCCTGATTCGCTATTTTGGATATCAGCCTGTAACTTACCTAATCCCGGCTTCCCACTCCTAATCTGCACAACAGATTGTGTTTCACCAGACTGTATTTGATACTGAAGTTCTCGGTAAGTCTTTTGACGCTTCTGATACATTTTTTCAAGCATTGGAACAAACAAATCCACATAATCGTAAACAACTAAATCTGTCTTATTCTCCAGATCACGATTAAGTCGCCCTAAATACTGTTCAACACTACCTTTCCAAGAAACTGGCATCGCTAGTAATAACGTATCAATAGAGTGAACGTCAAAACCTTCGCCCACAAAACTACCAGTAGCCAAAATTACATAAGGAGATTGACAACGTTTGATTTTATCGATATTTCGTTGATTCTCTTTGTTTTTTTGATGCCCCGACAGCTCGAAAACAGTTATCTCAGACCATCTGGCTAACGCCATTTTTAAAACATCAATTTGCTCCAATCTTTGCGTCAGTACTAATTGATGCTTGTTTTGCTTGAAATTTTCTAATATATCATTCACAATCAACCGATTTCGATCCTGATCCTTTATCATAGCCTCATAGTTATCCTGCATACTATTTTGACTCATCACACCACCATTTAATTCACCCAAACCCGTGGGTCTTAGTACAACAGTCCGTGTCGTTGTCAGCAATTGACGCTCATCAGTTTTGGCCGTACGATAGGCAATCTTCCCTGCGCGCATAAAAATAATTGGATCCCAGCCATCTCGCCGATAAGGTGTTGCAGATAATCCATATACATAACGTGCTGGTGACTGTTTAATGACATCGTCAAAGGTAACGGCCGCCAAATGGTGCACCTCGTCAATAATAACCATGCCATAATGCTGCAAGAATTCTGGTAGATTTTTCATGCGGCTTAGTGTCTGAACCGTTGCCACATCTACTAATCGGCTAACTGATTTGTGCCCACTAAAGTATGTGCCAATGATTGATTTTTTCTTCTTCCGTCCTGTTTTAGTTAATTCAACCCAAGGTTCATCGGTAATTTCCAAAAAATGAAGAAGTTGTTTTTGCCACTGATTAGCTAACTCCCGATTATTCACGATAACCAATGTACTTACTGCTTTTTCTGCAATCATGCTTGCCGCAATGACTGTCTTACCAAATCCTGTTCTTGCAGCTAAAACTCCCATTCGCTGTTTCAGTAACGCCTCTTGTGCTGTGCGTTGTTCTGCCCGTAGTTCACCCGTAAATTGTATGTGCAAAGAACTACCACTTTCGGTTTTATCTATAAAGTTCGGCTGTGGTAACCGGACAGCCAAAAACCACTCAACACCACGAGGTAATACTAAGTATTTGCCTTGATGACTAGCCAATGATACGTAACGTGGTGTATCCCAAGTGCTTAACCGTTGTTTTTGTTTTTTATAGAAATCAGGATTGTCAAAAGTTGCTGCCCAACGTAGTGCATTAATTTGCCGCGAGTTCAAATCAGCCATGTCTATATAAAGTTGATCACTCCGAATAATCTTTATGCCCGTCTTGATGGTTAACAAATCATCTTTTAATAAATCTGGCTCATAAGTATCTAACTGCTGAAAAAGCCGGAATGTATTTCCTTCTTCCAACTTGCCAATCGCTTCTTTAACTCGTCGTTCATCCATCAGTTTTATCTGTACCAGAAACTTCCACTGATTCTTATACGGTTTAAAGTCCTCATCGATAAATAAGCTGTTTCCTAATTTCATTCGTTGATACTGCAAGGGAGCCGCAATCAGGTTGCCAAACCCTTTCTGTGTCAGATGATTCTGACTGGGAAAGAGCCGGTCAAATGCTGAAAAGGAAATACTGGTATTGATTGCCATTGCCCGTTTCAAAATTGCCTGCCCAAAGTGCCGAGCCAGTTCGGACGCCATTTTGTGAGCAAAGAAAACCCACAAATGAGCACCATTTCCTGATTGCGAACGTTCTACTGCAATCGGAATCTTGAATTGGCGACAGACCTTTGACAATGATGTCGTTATTTCTTTCCAATTATGTTTATCAATATCGATAACCAGAAAGTTACACGTGTCATCCCGTAATAACGGATAGATACCAATGAAAATTTTTCCTTGTAAATGTTCCTTCACAACCTCATCAGTTAACGGTAGTAAATCATCCCGGTTAGGGCGTCCATCGATAAACCCAGTGGCTGGACTGTAAACATCCCTCTGAGCTTTCTTATTGTAATACCGCTTGGCATAAATATCCGACCGTCCATTAAAACGGGTACGATAGAGCTTAATTTTCTCCTGCGCTGTTAAGCCTATTTTTTTCATGGGTTCCTCGATTAAATCTACCCACTGTTCAAAACTAGATAGCGATTCTACCATAATTTCCTGCGTTTGGCAGTCAATATAAACCGCTTCCTTTTCGCCAGTTAGTCGATTCGTGGCAATAGCTTTCAAACGATACTGATTGCCGGCTGTATCCTGATAGCTCCAGTCCAAACGGCATCCCCCTTTAAAATTAAGTAGTCGTCTTGATTTTAACCGATTGAAACCATTTGCGACAACTTTTTAAGTAAATGTGCTGTAAACTTCGGCGTTACAACATTCTTCGTCAGTTTTCTTCCCACGAATCCAAATAAATCCCAACTATTTCCCCCAACTTGATTCACATCAAGTTAATCTACCCCCATCGCAGGCATAATGAATACATAAACAAGGAACACAAAAACTTACTTAGGAATGATCAATAGAAAGGATGCTACCCCATGAAATTTCAACGCTTTATTTACAGTCACACCAACCCCATTACCTTCTGGTCTGCCGGCTTAATCATTCTTGGTTTCCTGAACACCTGGTTCACCAAGGTGCCTTACGTGACCGATGTCGCCTGGATCATCGCTTCCGTTATCGCCGCCGCCCCAATCGTTTTGCGGGCCATCAGCGCGTTGAAAGCCAAGGTCTTCAGTATTGAACTGTTGGTTGGAATCGCCGTCATCGGGGCATTTGCCATCGGTGAATTTGAAGAATCAGCCATCGTGACCTTCCTCTTCCTCTTCGGGTCCTACCTCGAACAGAAGACGCTGGCCAAGACCCGGGGTGCCATCCAATCATTGACGGAAATGGCCCCAACGACTGCCCAACTGGTCAACGACGACGGCACGACTGAAGAAGTCGACGTCGATGACCTGGAAGAAGGTAACGTTGTGTTAGTCAAGGCCGGTGGCCAAGTCCCCGTCGATGGTAAAATCGTCGACGGCACGGGTTACGTCAACGAAGCCTCCATTACCGGTGAATCTCGCCCCGTTAATAAGCAAAATGGTGACGGCGTTTACTCCGGTGCCATGGTTGAAAGTGGGACGTTAACCATTGAAGCCACCCAAGTTGGGGACGAAACGACTTTCTCCAAGATTATTGAACTGGTCGAAGAAGCCCAAGATACCAAGTCTCCCGCTGAAAAGTTTATTGATAAATTTGCGCAATACTACACGCCAGCCGTTCTGGTCATCGCCATTCTGGTCTACGTCTTCTCGCAAGATTTACGGTTAGCCATCACCGTCTTGGTTCTCGGTTGCCCTGGGGCCCTGGTTATCGGCGCGCCCGTTTCTAACGTGGCTGGTATCGGTAACGGTGCTAAAAACGGAATCCTGATCAAGGGTGGCGACGTGGTCGAAAGTCTCGCCAAGGTTGATACCATCGTCTTTGATAAGACTGGGACGCTGACCACTGGTAAGATGACCGTCGCTGGTTTGAAGCAATACACGAACGACCAATCCCTCTTAGCCGGAGTTGCTCAGGTCGAAAAAACTTCTGATCACCCGCTGGCACAAGCCATTGTGGCGCACTTAGACGCCCACCTCGATGCGAACGCTGCTGCCATTGAAACGGAAACCATCAAGGGTCGTGGGATGGTCGGCAACTGGCACGATGACAGTCTCTACGTCGGGAACGCCGCCTTACTGAAAGATAACGGCATTGATTTGACTGCTGATCAATTAACCGATTTACACGAAATGCAAGATGAGGGTCAATCCACTGTCTTAGTCGGCTACCAAGGTCAACTCGCCTTCATCCTGGGCGTTGCCGATACGGTTCGTCCCGAGGTTCCCGCTGCTTTAGCCGCCCTGAAACGCCAAGGCATCAAGCACCTGGTTATGTTAACCGGTGACAACCAAGCCACTGCCTCCGCCGTTGCTGAATCCTTAGGCATCGATGAAGTCCACGCCGACTTGCTACCAGCCGACAAGGTCACCTTTGTGAAGAAGTTCCAAGACATGGGCCGCAACGTCGCCTTCGTTGGAGACGGGATCAACGACAGTCCTTCCTTAGCCACCGCTAGTGTCGGCATTGCCATGGGTGGTGGGACCGACGTCGCCATTGAAACGGCCGACGTGGTCTTGATGCAATCCAGCTTCACCGCTCTGAATCACGCGGTCGGTTTAGCCAAGAAGACTTCTGCCAACACCAAGGAAAACATCACCATCGCCATCTTGACGGTCGCCTTCCTGCTGATTGGCCTGGTTTACGGTTACATCTACATGGCCAGTGGAATGTTCGTCCACGAAGCCTCCATCCTGGTCGTTATCTTCAACGCGATGCGCCTGATTGGGTACAAGCCTCGCGGTAAGAAGGACGCCCAACCCGTTGCCCAACAATTAGCCACGAACTAAATAGTTGGTAAATGAAAAGCGCTAGGTCACTGACGACCTGGCGCTTTTCCTGTGCGATAAATAATTTCATAACTTGTTTTAAACTTTGTTGGCGTAGCATTTCAGCCCGCAGCCGACACCCAGATACACCAGGTAGCCGCCAATCAACGGGCTTAACCCCGTTCCGACCAGCAAGGCGTATCCACTCATACTGATGAAGCCCAGCAAACCACTCAGACAGGTGATCCCCCGAAAGCGGAGCCAGAACAGGCTAAGCGCAAAGATGATGGTCGCCGCAGCAGTTAATTCCCAGAGTACGAGCTCATTTGTGGCGGTATCCCCGTACGTGAGCGCCATCGTGTTGACCATGTCGCCCCACGCCAGGTATATTGCGATCCCGATGCCCACAACGCCGAGACCAATCAAACTTATCTTCAGTCTATGTTGCACGTCACCGTTCCCCCTTTGAACGACTGAATCCGTGGTTCACTCCCCAGTGGCACCGGATTCAGACACTTTGTGAATTCTCTGTATCATTAAGTATTTTAGTCGTTTAGGGCCGGTTAAACAAGTCGGTGTCGTGAACTGTAATCAACTATTTTCACCAGCTATCATTAGCCCAACAAAAAACGACCCCATCACATTGATGAGGTCATCCATTTATTTAGTCATTAATTACTTCGTGAAAGTCCACTTAGCAGCTGGAGCAACGCCGGCCTTAACGGCAACGACTTGGTTCTTGCTGTTAACAAGCTTAAAGCTCTTGGCAGAAGTGAAACGCAGGTAGAGCGTTTGCGCCGTCTTGGAACCCTTAGGGGTGTAGTTGATCTTCCAGAACGTTGGGGTCTTAGCATCTACGCTGTACTTAGCGTAAGAAACTAAGGTCTTAACCTTCTTACCGTTCTTGTAAAGCGTTTGGTTAAAACCAGTCTTTTGGCTGAAGACGATCTTTTGAGAATACTTGTTAGCCGTGTTGGACTTCCAAGTACCAGTAGGCGTCTTCACACCGTAGTTGGCAACCTTCTTGGTAGAAGTCGTCGTGGTCTTAGCCGTGGTCGTCTTCTTGGTTGACGTGGTCTTCTTAGTAGAAGTCGTCTTCGTGGTCGTTGCAGCCTTAGTCGCAGCGGCTTGGACGCGGATGATCCGGTAGAAAGAAGTCTTCGTCTTAGGGTTCGTTGCGTAAACGTAAACGTTCGCGTTCTTCTTCAACTTCTTGGACAGCTTGATGCTGTACTTACCAGTCGTCTTAGAAGCAGTCCCACTAGCCAAGTTCTTCTTAGCGTTCTTGGTCGCCTTAACGGTAACCTTAGAACCCTTCGTAGCAGTCCCCGAAACTTTAGCAGATGACGTGTAAACAGCGTTAACGCTCAAGCTAGGACCAACATGCGTCGTTGCGGCGTGAGCAGTCGTTGGTGTCACAGCGGCAGCGGGTGCAACGGCTCCCAGAGTAGCTAAGGTAACCAGTCCGGTCATAGCAACCATAAATTTTTTCATTATATCCTGACCCCTATTCTACCGGCATTCTCGCGCCGGTATTTAATTTTTTAACCGACTAGTAGTATAACAGATTTTATGGTAAAAAGGTCTAAAATCGAACAGGAGTTTAGACTTTTTTAACGTCCCTTAAAATTAACTTGATTCACCATTTTCCCGAGGCGAAATGTTTGCGATTGTATTGGTAAAAGACTAACTTATTGTGCATAACCATATTCTGACTATTGAGGTGGAACTCTAATGGAAAAAACTTTTAAATTTGACGACGAATTAACCGTTAATCGCTTAGGCTACGGCACCATGCAGCTGACTGGCGACGGCGTTTGGGGCCCCGTGGCGGATCCCGATAACGCGGTCAAGGTCATTGAAACGGCCATCGATCATGGCGTGAACTTCATTGATACCGCCGATGCTTACGGTCCCTTCTACGCCAACTTGTACCTACGACAGGCCCTGCAAAACCGGCCCGACAGCCACGTGATGGTTGCCACCAAAGTTGGCCAAACGCGGCAAGGTCCGAACCTGTGGACCCCAACCGGTGTGCCAGCCTACCTCCGTCAGCAGGTCGAACTGAACCTGTTTACCCTAGGCCTCGACCATCTTGATTTACTCCAATTACACCGCATCGACCCCAACGTGCCATTGGCCGACCAAATAGGGGAGCTGAAGGCCTTACAGGACGAAGGCAAGATCAAACACATCGGCTTGAGTCAGGTCTCCGTCGACCAACTCAAGGAAGCCGAAAAGATTGCGCCAATCGCTTCCGTTCAAAACATGTACAACCTCAGTAACCGGCAGGATGAAGACGTGCTGAACTACGCGGACGCCCACCACATTGCTTTCATTCCGTGGTTCCCGTTAGCGACTGGTCAACTCATCAACAACCCCACACTGACTGACATCGCCCAGACCTACGACGCGTCTCCCGCTCAGATTGCCTTAGCCTGGTTACTGAAACGCTCGGACGTTATCTTACCTATTCCTGGAACCAAGTCCAGCGAACACGAATTACAAAACATTCACGGGCAAGACATTGACCTGAGTCAAGCAGACTTTGACGCTTTGAAGGCACTGGCTAACTAAGTGTGAACTTCAAAAAGACAGGCACCGCTAGGACTATCCTCGAGATAGCGTTAGCGGTGCCTGTCTTCATTTCTATAATCACTACCTATTTAGCGGCTAAATCTTTCTCCCGGTAATAGGTACGCGCAAAATCGACCAGGGCTCGCATCGACATGACCCGAGCCAAGTGCCCGTCACCAATGGGTTCTTCGTGGACGACGTCTGGCTGTGCGGCCATGAATGCGGCGCCCATTTCATTGAAATCATCGTAGGGTTCCAGCGGTGCCATGGCAAAGGAGACCCACTGCGGCTGGCCGTCGACGCTGATGGGCGCCCGTTCCAGGTGGGTTGGTCGACCAATCGTGGAATCCGCCAGGTGAATCGCTGTGGCATTCTCAAATGGTGTCCCCAGGCACACGACCTTGGCGTCCAGGTCATAGAGTTTCTGGAGGGGCCCCAGTTCACCAAACGGCACGTCCAAGGTCGGCGTCTCACAGATTTTCTCGGCATCACGACCCCAGGCGGTCATCGAACAGGTTGGGTGATTGCTCCGATGGGTGTCCGGTAACGTCCGAAAATATTCCGGCGTTAGGCCAATCATGTGACAGGGCGTTTGCTCCCGGTCAAAGGCTGGCATACCGGCAATAACCTTGGCCTGCAAGTCGGCGCGGACGGGCGGATTTTCCCAATCGACCGGATCAGACCAGTCCGCTGACTGCGCGGGCATGGCAATATTGCCGTCCCACAGTGTCGCTTTTAATGTAGTCACCAACGTCTGCTCCCCGCCCGGAATGAACCCAAAGGCACTGAGCGCCGTGTGAACCAGACAGGTGTCCGTGGACTCGAGTCCCAGCTTCATAAACAACTGGCGCAGGTCGTCCGCCGTGGTTACCGTCTGGATTTCTCGTTGATTCCAACTCATGGCAATCCCTCTTTTCTAATGGATTCAGTGTACCATGATTTTGACCCAAAATTTTTCACAAACTCGCGTCGTCTCACGTTACTATCGAACCCGTTTCTGATAGACTACAAGTGGCAGCGATTTCACAAAAGAGCTAAGCGAAAGTCGCTTCCATGCTGATTCGTCGTAAATATTATCGTTTTCATGAAAACGTCAAATCGTTGAAAACGTTGATTCTACGCAATTGCAACCGGTTGTCTAAATTTTAAATTCTTGCTTTAAAAAGGTCGCGTTTCATGGCAAAGAAGCGTATAATACATTTTTGAAGTGGTCTAGACATCGTTTAGATCATTGCGGACCCGGGGCGGCATTGCTCACCGCTCACGGATAGCCGACAGCATTGCTAACTGTTTCTCATATTTATTGTAGATACGACTCATATAACGAACTTACACTTAAGGAGTGACAATCTCGTGGCAACTGAACGCACAGCTTTATTCATGTTCTTCGGGGCTACCGGTGACTTAGCTTACCGGAAACTTTACCCTAGTCTGTTTAACCTTTACAAAAAAGGCAGTTTACGGACACACTTCGCCGTTATCGGGACTTCCCGTCAAACGCTTGATGATGACAAATTCCGTGTCGCAGTTAAGAAGTCTTTAGCTGACAGCGGTAACCGCGCCGACTCAAAAGAAGCCAGCGACTTTATTTCTCATTTCTACTACCAAGCTCACGACGTTACCGACACGGCGCACTACTCCGTCTTGAAGGACGCTGCTGAAAAGCTGGACAAGAAGTACAAGTTACAAGGTAACCGGATCTTCTATCTGTCCATGGCCCCACAATTCTTCGGCACGATTGCCAAAGACTTAAAGGCTCAAGGCTTGATGTCCACCAACGAAGACGCCTTCAACCGTTTGGTTATTGAAAAACCATTCGGCCGCGACTTTGACTCCGCTAAGCAATTAAACGATGCCTTAAGCAACTCCTTCGAGGAAGAACAAATCTTCCGGATCGACCATTACTTAGGTAAGGAAATGATCCAAAACATCGAAGCTTTGCGTTTTGGGAACACGCTGGTTGAATCCCTGTGGAACAACCGGTACATTGACAACATCCAAGTCACCCTTTCTGAAAAGTTAGGGGTTGAAGAACGGGCTTCTTACTACGACAACAGTGGGGCTTTACGTGATATGGTCCAAAACCACATCATGCAAATCGTTTCCCTGTTAGCCATGGAACAACCCGTTGCCTTCACGGACGTTGATATCCGGGCTGAAAAGGTCAAAGCTTTACGGAGCCTGCGCGTGTACAACGTCGCTGACGCCGCAACCAACTTTGTCCGTGGCCAATACGGCTCCGTTGACAACCAACCAGACTACCGTCATGAAGACAATGTTCCAGCTGATTCTACGACTGAAACCTTCGTTGCCGGCAAGCTGTTGTTCGACAACTACCGTTGGTCCGGTACCCCATTCTACGTGCGGACTGGTAAGATGTTGGCTGACAAGTTCACCCGAGTTGACGTGGTCTTCAAGCGTCCACTGGTTGATATCTTTGCCTTCCCACAATCTCAAAACACGCCATTGGCTGCCAACGTTTTGACGATCTTCGTTGAACCACACGCAGGGTTCTCTCTGCAATTGAACGCCAAGACCAACGACGCTGGCTTCTCAACGGAACCAATCAAGTTGGATTACTTGGTTGATGCTGAAAAGTCTAAGGAAACGCCAGAACCATACGAACGTCTGTTACACGACGTCTTGAAGGGTGACGGGACTAACTTCTCAAGTTGGCCAGAAGTTTCCTACGCTTGGAAGTTCGTGGATCAAATCCGTCGTGTTTGGGACTTACAAGCACCTAACTTCCCTAACTACACGCCACATTCAATGGGACCAGCCGCCGCTGAAGAATTAATTCAACGCGACCACCGTGAATGGATCTACCGTTTAAACAACTAATTTATAATTAAGCAAAAGCGCTGACTGCCAGGAATCTGGCAATCAGCGCTTTTTTGTTGTGAACGATATGTTTTATAAATCGAGAATGCCCAAACCCTTAAACTCAGCGTAACCATCATCGGCCATAACGACACTCCCGTTAATGGCAGCCGCCTCCGGCAAGGTCATCAGCCAAATAGCGCCGGCCAATTCTGCCGTAGTGATCAGACGGCCCTTCATCAATAGCTTGGACCCGTAAGCCCGGGCTTTGTCCGGCACCATCCCCGTGTCAACCCAACCGGGCGCCACGCAGACGACCCGGATACCAAAGGGACTGAGTTCACGGGCCAGGGCCTTGGTGAACATGTGCACGCCACCCTTGGATGCATGATAAGCGATTGATTCATGGTTCGCCATGACACCGTCGATTGAGCCGACGTTAACGATGGTCCCACTCCCCTGCTCTTTCATGACCCGGGCAACGGCTTGAGCCATATAAATAGTTCCCATCAGATTAATTTGAATCGTCCGTTCGACGTTATCCAAATCGGCATCAGTCAAATCAACTTCCTTGGCCAGAATGCCCGCCACGTTGGCCAACACGTCAATCCGACCATACTGCTTCACCACTGCCGCGACGGTTTCAGCGACGGCAGCTCGGTCGGCAACGTTACAACTCACCACGTTGAAACGTTTTTCTCCAATTTGTGCTTTAGCGGCGGCGACCTTTTCTGCTGAATCTACGCTGGCCGCAACGACCTCATAGCCTTCTTGGACAAACTTTTGCGCTGTTGCTAACCCAATGCCACTGGTCCCACCGGTAATAATGGCCACTTGTTTTGTCATGACGAATTCCTCCTTGAGTACGTTTGTTAGGGTCATTTTAAGCTATAATTGAAAGCGCTTATACATCAAATGAGGTGGTGTTCTCCAATGCTCAAAATCCCTGAATATTACTCAGAAGGTATCTTTAATCCCTTTGCGGCTAAGTTAACGGCGGGGCGGACTCCGCAGACCTTTCAAGCCAACGACCAACTGGTCACCATTGGCGAATTCATGAGTCGCAGTTTTTACATTCATCGTGGCGTCCTGCGTTTCTACATTTTGGATGCCGAAACGGGTCGTGAAAAAACGGAATGGTTCATCGGTCCCGGTGACTTGTTCCCCCTGTATAGTCCGCTTGAACGGCAATATCGCATGGAGCGCGATGCCTTCCTAGTCAAAGCCCAGACGGATGTGGTGGTCACACCCTTGTCGCAGCAGTTTTTGGCATCCCAACTGGCTGACACCGACTTCGCCAAGGCCATGCTGCGACAATACGCCGACTTCAGCAATATTTTGCTCTATGACGCTGTGATTTTGGCGTCGCAGGACAGTCAGACCAAGGTCTGCAACTACCTGTATCAGTACGAAAAGCTGCTGAAACCCCACGGCATCGTTCTCACCCAGGAAGCCATGGCTAGCAACGTTGGCGTTCCTTTATTAACGTTCACTCGGGTACTGCAAAAACTGCGGGAAAAGGGAATCGTGACTACGGCCCGCAAATCGTTGACGATCGTGGATTGGCCAGGGTTGGTGCGGCTCTGTAGTCCAGAGTTGTTGGCAGAAAATTAATCTTTGGCAGTAAAAAAGGACTATAGCTCTCACTATAATCCCCGTTTGATGCGTCGTGGCTTGGGCTATTTTGGCCTTAGATTCCCGCCTTCGTCATCTGAATATGCGGCGTCCCATTGAAATTAAATACGGCACCCGTCGCGGTGTAGCCAAACTTCTCGTAGAAATGCTGCTTATCAATCTGAGCCTCAATGCTGATGGGTTGCAACGCAAAATTAGCGTGCAGGTCCGCCTCGATGTGGTCGACCAGTTGCCGACCCAGTCCCGTCCCCCGACGTTCTGGAATCGTCAGGACCCGGCCAAACGTGACGTGGTCATCCTCTTCAAAGACCCGCGCATAGGCGACCAATTGGTTCCCGTCATACCCCAGCACGTGGTGGGCCACGGGATCAATATCATCGATTTCTTGATAGACCCGGTCTTGCGCGATAACGAATGTACGAATACGTTCATATGCAATCTTATATAAATCAATGGTCGACAGCTCATTAAACCATTTAGTTTGCCATTCCAAATCAATTATCTTCTCTCTGTGCTATACTATTTTTAACTAGTATCGGTTATTTTAATTGCAAATGCAACTATAAAAGGAGAAAATATGGCAAATTCTTTTCGCAGCATCGGCTTGATTGCCCGTGTGACGGCAACCATGGGAAACCAACTTTTTCAAGCTGACGATCTCGCTAACAATCAATTCATCTATCTTCTACGGATCACGGAACAGCCAGGGATCACCCAGACCGAGTTGGCTAGCCAACTTCACGTTGACCCCTCCACCTGTCTACGAACTGTGCGCAAGCTTATCACGAGTGGCTATGTCAGTCGTGAGACCGATGACGCCAATAAGAAACGCCGACCCCTAGTCGCCACGACTAAGGGCATGGCAATGGCACCCGCGCTTGAAGCCTATGAGCAACACGTCCTGGCCATCGGCACCGCCGGTTTATCTACCGGTGAGGCCGCCCTGCTCGAAGAATTGCTGGCCAAGGTTGCGACGAACATGCGTGATTTCCAGGAAAAGCGTTCCTAGACCGCGTACTGTTACCATTTTGCGCGACTGTTTTGAAACCTGAGCGATTTTTTCACCCATTTCCAGTCAAATCAGTTTCCTTTCAAATTGTTCAATGCTACACTAGCTGGTGGAAAGTCGTTACTAATTTTGAAACAAAAAGGAAGGTTACTAATGGCAGATCAAAAAGCAAATATTGGTGTAGTTGGTATGGCAGTCATGGGCAAGAATTTAGCCCTGAACATCGAAAGTCGCGGGTACACGGTCGGAATCTTTAACCGTTCCGCAAACAAGACTGAACAAGTCATGAAGGACCACAGCGAAAAGAAACTGGTTCCAAGTTACACGGTTGAAGACTTTGTTAAATCTTTGGAAACGCCACGGCGGATTCTCTTGATGGTTAAGGCTGGAAAGCCAACTGATGCCGTTATTCACGAACTGTTACCATTGCTTGATAAGGGTGACGTGCTGATTGATGGTGGGAACACGAACTTCCATGACACCATGGCACGGAACGCTGAACTGGACAAGTCCGGCATCAACTTCATTGGTATGGGTGTGTCCGGTGGTGAATTAGGGGCCTTACAAGGACCTTCACTGATGCCCGGCGGCCAAAAGGAAGCTTATGATCTCGTTGAACCTATCTTAACTAAAATTGCGGCTAAGGCGCCTCAAGACGGCAAGCCATGTGTCACTTACATTGGGCCTAACGGTGCCGGCCACTACGTTAAGATGGTCCACAACGGTATCGAATACGGTGATGAAGAGCTGATCGATGAAAGCTACAACATCATGCGTAACGTTGCCGGAATCTCCGTTGACGACATGGCTGATATCTTTAAGGAATGGAACAAGGGTGAACTCGATAGCTACTTGGTCGAAATCACTGCTGACATCCTTTCCCGTAAGGATGACTTAGGCGACGACAAGAACTTGCCAATCGTTGATGCCATCAAAGACCGTGGGAACAACAAAGGAACTGGTAAGTGGAGTTCCGAAGATGCCCTCGATGTACAAGTCCCACAATCTGTGATTACGGAAGCCGTTTACGCCCGTTATATTTCCATGTTGAAGGACGAACGGGTCAAGGCTTCTAAGGAATTGCCAGCTGCAGCTAAGCAGGGTAAGGCCGAAATCGCTGACAAGGACAAGTTCGTTGAAGAAGTTCGTCAAGCCCTCTTCTTTGGTAAGCTGATGAGTTACGCCCAGGGCTTTGAACAACTGCGGTTCGCTTCTGAAGCTAACGATTGGGACCTGAAGTTTGGTGAATTAGCACAGATTTGGCGTGGCGGTTGCATTATCCGGGCCCAATTCCTGCAAAATATCACCGACGCCTTCGACAAGGATCCTAAGTTGACTAACCTGCTGTTCGATAGCTACTTCAAGGATATCGCCGGTAAGTATCAACAATCCATCCGTGACGTGGTTGCCATGGCCGTTCAAGCCGGCATCCCCGTTCCTAGTTTGTCCGCTGCTATCACTTACTACGATAGCTTCCGTGCAGAAGTTCTGCCTGCTAACTTGTTACAAGCACAACGGGATTACTTCGGTGCCCACACCTACGAACGGAACGACCGCGATGGGAACTTCCATTACAGTTGGTACGAAGAACAATAAATTTAATTTTAAATTGATTTTGAAGACTCACGGTCGTTTTGATCGTGAGTTTTTTATTTGAGTAGAAACGCCGTCATATCAGCGTTGCAGAGAACCTTTGCTAGACACTTCTCCCCACCTGTGCCTATACTAGACGCATCAGTTAGAGGAGGCACCACCATGGAATTCGGGGAAAGAATTAAACGCACACGGCAACACCAAGATTTAACACAAGAAATCGTCGCGAAGCATTTACACGTCACGCGACAAACCATTTCCAGTTGGGAACGCGGCAAGAGCTATCCTGACATTGATAGTCTGATTCAACTAAGCGATTATTTTCAGATTTCCTTAGATACATTGCTCAAGAACGATACCGGGCTGACTGATACACTACGGAAACCTGTCGTTCTCCAATCGATTAAACCCGTCATTAAAACACTCACCATCGTTGATATTCTCTTTTTGATTGGCCTGAGCTTTTCGCACCAGACCTTTATTAGTCAGGACCTATTCTACCTAATGGGCATGATCAACATCTTAGCGTTAAACCAATTAACGGTCTTCGCAAATAGTTTGGATAACGTTAATCCGTATGTCGCGTGGACGAAACGGCGGCCATGGATTTTGCTGGTTACCCTCGGTAGCGCAGTGGCCGCACTGATTCTAAAATTCACCGGCAACGTCCCACTCGCTAGCGACTTCACCTTCCTCGCAACCATTACGGCGATTATCCTGGTTTCTGCCGAATTTTCCTTTTGGCATAAACGTGCCGGCGCCAATCAACTCGATCAACTACCTTAATCTACTAGTAAATGGCTAGGGCTAACATTGCCCTGGCCGTTTTTTGTTGGCCAATCGCAGAACCAGACTCAATCAAAGATGCCAATCGATTGCAAATACTGCCGACTGATTTTCGTGTACTTGATAACGGGATGCTTTCCGTGCAGGCGTTCGTGGGTCGCCAAAGGATGATCGTTAAATCCCTGGGTGCTGCCCAACCCTTGGAAGAACAGCGTGTTCCGTCCCTTCAACGCATATCGACCGGTGGCATACAGTTTGCCATCTGACATCGACAGCAACGCATGCAGCTGCCAATGATTGCGGTTGATTTGGTACAGCGTATTGGTCTTATTAGCACGTAACTTTGTGGCAATTGGATTCACCGGATTCAGATTCGCCCCGCTGAACGTTTGCAGGCCTAATTTCATGGTCTTGCGAGAAATCACACTGCCGTCAATACGGTTGGCGGTCACATGTAAATAAACCAGGTCGCTGGCATGGCGATGGGTCGTTTTGGTACCATAGGTATACCAGTAGCCACGCAAAGCCTTGGGCGTGCTAGCTAGTTGCCGGTGTGCCGCGTGAACCGGTGTCGTGAATAACTGCACCCAAATTGTCGCCAACATTAAACTTAAAATAATTCCCATCACTTGCTTTGCTCGACCGTTTGCCATCCGCTTCGCCCCCGATACTATTTTCTAAAGTATCGCTGACACGCCTTGAATTGTCAATCAAGAACTGCAAAAGAGTGGTTATGACGACGGTTCCATAAGTGCCTTCATCTTCGGACCTACCACTAGGTGAATGGTTTTAGTCGTCCTTTCATCTGACGCTAAAACGGCTGTGCCCGAACACTACTACGACCATTAATCCTTAGCCCACTGTTTTCACTGTCATGACCCTAACCGATTTATTTTTATCACCCACGCGATTAAGACCACCTATACTGGGACTAAACCAAGTTAGGAGTGTGATTGTCATGAAAGCCCTCGCGCATTTATCTCCAAAATCCGGGTCTATTTTCCTAGCAGCCTCCCCTCATCGCTACCTCATTCTGTACCTGCAGGCCCTGCCTGTTTGGCTCCTTCTCATCCTACTAAATTGCCAGTTTACCTTAAACAAATTCAGTTTCACTTGGAACCTGACCTCGTGGTACCTCACCCTCTGTTACGCCACCTTCCCATTGGTGGCCATCCTCCTGTCACACCTCCGCGCTAGCTGGCCCCGTCATCCCCACCCAATGGCCCAGGCACCAACGCCACGGGCTAGCATTTACGCGGCCGGTCTGCCCCTAATGCCCTTACGCGATTACACGGTCCAGCACGAGCACTGGTTACCAAAGTTGTTAAGCAATTTTGGTAAGTTTCTCTTTGCGCCACTGATCCTGTTAGCCTACGGATTGTGGCACGTCTTCAGCTAAAAAACTGCCACCTAGGTCGATGCCCAGGTGGCAGTTTTTGGATTCATTTTTATTTCCGAAATACTAAATCTTCCGCATTCCCTTTTTCAGTCGTGGCTAGTGCGGGTTCAAACCCAATGTGGGCGCCCCCAGCATCCATCCCCGCCAAGAAATCAAAGTATGGTGAGGCAACCCCTAGTTCGTCCAAATCAGCGAGTGGTAAGGTGTAGCGAATGCTGTCTTCGGCCCCGGCTTCGACCTTCTCGACCCAATGTGGCTCGCGAATACTTTCCCGGCCAATCGCAACGAAGTCAATGCCAGCTTCCATCACCCGTTCGGCATCGACGGGCGTCTTGACGTTCCCGACAGAAATCAATGGCGTCTCCTGGGTCACATCTTGAATCTGGTCGATCAGTGGCGTCTTGTCCGTTCGCTCATTGATCGATGGCCGCCAAACATTTCCCATGGAAACATGGAGGTAGTCCAAGCCCAGGGTATCCAGCTTCTGAACCAATTTCAGCGTGTCCGCCATCCGAATACCAGGTTCCTCAATCTCTTCTGGTGAGAAGCGGTAGCCAACGGCAAATGGCCGGTCCGCATAGGTGGCAACGGCCTTCTGCACCTCGGCCACGACGCGTAAGGGGAAGGTCATCCGCTTTTCAACGGAGCCGCCCCACTTGTCAGTCCGCCGGTTGCTGTGCGGAGAGAAGAACTGTTGGATCAGGTAGGTGTTGGCGCCGTGGATTTCTACACCGTCAAACCCGGCCTGAATGGCCCGCCGCGTCGCTTCACCAAAGTCGGTGATTGTTTGCTCAATCTCGACATCCGTTAACTCGGCTGGCGTCTCCATCCCCGGACGTGGGGCGGCAACGGCGCTAGCAGAAACCGGTTGTTGCCCCCGTAAAATAGCAGAACTGGACATCCGACCGGCACTAAAAATTTGCAAAATAGCCCTGGTCCCGTTCTGTTGGATGGTGGTTGCCAACTTCGTCAGGCCCGGAATGAACCGGTCTTCAGCAGCGGACAGCTCGCCCTCAAAGCCCTTACCGCGGGCATTGACGTTGGCGACGGGGGTGATAAATAAGCCAACACCCCCAGCATGAATCGCGGCGTACCGCAGTTCATCACGAGAGACTTCCCCATTCGCCAGCGACATGCACTCCGTCATTGGTGGCAAGACGATCCGATTTTTCACGGTCACGCCGGACTTCAACGTTGCTGCTCTCAGAAATTGATATTGACTCATTTAAAAACCCCTCCTAAGTTAGTCACAAGAACTTTACTTGTCTACTGTAACAGAATCGCTTATTATTAGTAACGAACGTTTTGTGAAATTTGTTCATATTTGAACAAAAATCCTCAGTTGTCTACTTATTGGAAGGAGCGCGACCCTATGGATATTCGCCATCAACTCTTACACGCCGTCTACACACTAGCCCAGCGGCAGGCCATTAAAGACATGACCGTTAATGATATTCTCGCGGAAGCTGAGGTCAGTCGCGGGTCGTTTTATAAATATTTTGCTGACAAATATGACGTCGTCAATAGCTACTACGAAGAGGCCATGACTGAAATCTTTAAGGACTGCGACGCCTTTACCTGGCAGGGTATTTTCACCAAGATGACAACTTACTTGGAAAAACACCGCGTCTTCTTTCGGGCCGCCTTCCAGAATGAGGGGCAAAACGCCTTCACCCAATTCTTCCGCGACTACCTGAATCAAAAGTTTGCGGCCATCATCACGACCCACAGTAGCCACCAGGCGCTCTCCACTGACGAACGCAAGGCCGTGCGCTTCTTCGTCGATGGCTTCGTCACCTACACGCGTCAGTGGATTCTGAGTGACACGCCCCAATCCGCCACTGATTTAGGCTACGAACTGCATTTATTTATGCCGGAAATTTTATGCCGTATTCGGCTGGATCTGCCCGTCACTACCCCCACCTTTTAGACACAAAAACCGCCTGAGGAGCAATTTCCCAGACGGTTTTAAATTTTTCTATTGACGCGTGTGGCCACCAGCTGTGGTCCCCGCTAAACGATCTTCAAGTGCCATTTGAATCGCGTGGAGGTTTTCCCAGTGGTCAATTTCAGTGGCGAGGCCTGCTTGCCATTGCGCTTTTTCGCGACTCTTGGCAATGAACCGGTCCCAGTCCATATCGGCCGTGGTCCGGTCTTTTGTCTGCCGCCATTTCGCCCATTCATCAAGGTGGTGCGCTAACTCCAGAGCTTCTGGCGCGTCTAACACTAAGTTCTCAGTCATAACCGTCCCCTCCTTAGCAAATGTTCAGTCGGATACTCTCTATTTCTATCTTCATTTTAACAAGAAAAATTGACGAACGCGACCATTATGCTCACAACTGGTCAATCACCTGATTAATCGATTGGTCGCCTTGCAATAACGGGACGGTCTTGCCGATTGTCTGGGGGGCATGTAGGGCCGCCACTAAGAAGGTAGCGACGTCTTCTCGGGGCACACTGCCGACCGCCAACGGGTCACTCTTAATTTTGCCAGTCCCCGGATGAAAGGACAGCGCGCCCGGCTGCACGATGGTGTAATCCAGGTGCGTCTGGTGGACCAGCCAGTTGTCGGCGTAAAATTTCGCCACGTACAACGGCTTCAACGGATCGGCCCAGCGGTTGCGGTCCTCGGCAAATAACATGCTGATCATCAAGAAGCGGTGGACGCCGGCAATTTCAGCGGCCTGCATGGTCTTCACGGCGCCGTCCAGGTCAATCAGCAACGTCATATCGTCCCTGGTACGCCCGCCAGAGCCCGCGGCGAAGATGATGGCCTCCGCATCCATAAACGTGCTAGCAATCCGCTCAGGCTTCTCTAGGAGGTCTAGCCGGCGCACAGCGATGCCCTGGTCTTCCCAGTCCTCGCCATCTTCGTCCGGCCGCAACCCGGCAATCGGTTCATCCCCCTTAGCCAACAGTTGCGCCACTAATAGCCGACCCACGTGGCCGTTTGCCCCAACGATCATTACCCGCATCAGTTCTCATGCTCCCTTCCAAACTTTCCATAATCATTATACACTACGCGTTAACCGGTCTTTACCAGCGTCTCCGAGATGGTGAAAATGAAAATTGTGGGTCGTTCCCGACGGCGGGCTCAAACTGCCCTGCTGTGGGGAACGGCTCCAGCCTGAGAAGCGGTCTTCCGCCTCGCCTTGAAACCTCGCTAAAACCGCGAGTTTCCAAGGTCGTCCCGTGATTTAGGCTGAGCAAGCCGCTCAGCCTAAATCACCGACACAGCTGGCCAGTTTGGCCCGCCTCTGGTCACTGACACAGATAGCTCATTTTCATCCCCGGCGAATCTACAAATCCTAGTAAATCGACTGCAATCCCACAGCACAGGACGTAATCCCACACTATAGAAGTCATTGACAACTGAAATTTTTTGACCAGTCTGCTTTACCCCACTAGCCCCCATGCTATAATGAAGGAAGGGCACCGACCGACTTTGACCGATACTCGCTTTGACACACACATTTTGAGGAGGTCTCAAATTTTGCAAAATCCAGATTTGACCATCACTGACTTGGACGAAAATGCCCAAAACACTGCTCTAACTGATTTTGTCCACTTTTATTTACGACACTACCGGACCAACGATTTGGAAATCTTGGCTTCGTTTAAGGTTGATTACGCCATGAACGATATCAACATGTACATTTACAGCAACCTGAACTTCAGCCCCGACCAATTGGCCGCTGGGGTTCTGGCTAACAAGCGCGACCTATTCTTAACCATTTTGAAGACGGTCAACCTGCCTTACACGGCAAGTGGTGCGCTCAAAGATTTAACTTGGGACGGCTGGTACGCACAACAGTACGCTGGCATCGCCGAAGGTAAATAAACAAGCAGGCAATGAGGGGCAGGTAGCTGCCTTTTTTTGCGCACTAAAAGGCGCGTCCGGATTATTCTGGACGCGCCTTTGATAATTTAGTCGTTAAATTTTACCAACCAGGTCTGTCCCCGGCTTCAGCGTTTCTTCGCCCGGATGCCAGTTGGCTGGACAAACACGATCGCCGTGCTCTGCGACGAACTGAGCCGCGGTCAACGTCCGCAAAATCTCTTCGGCATTGCGGCCGATACCCATATCGTTGATGGTGTATGAACGTACCTTGCCGGCAGGGTCCAGAATAAAGACGCCCCGGTAAGCCTGTCCTGCCTCTTCGTCCAGCACGTCATAGTGCCGTGCGAGCACCCCGGCTGGGTCGGCAATCATTGGGTATGCCACGTGACCGACCTCATCGCTCTGCTCGTGCCAAGCCTGGTGCACGAACTCCGTGTCTTCAGAAATACTATAGATCTCCGCATTCTGTTTCTGAAACGCCGCGTAGTGCGCTGCTAGGTCACCGAGTTCCGTGGGACAAACGAAAGAAAAGTCGGCTGGATAGAAGAACAACACGGACCAGTGGCCCAGTAAGTCGGTGGGCGTTAAAGACTGTACCTCGCCGTCTTGATAGGCATTGACTTGAAAATCGGGTAACGCAGAACCAATATAATTCATGATTTAAAACTCCCCTCATTCAATTGATAACTTCTAACACACCCCTAGCATACGCGGTTTCCATCACGAAATCAAGAATCATTCTAAACTAGAAAAGTATCGGACGTTTGCCTATTATAAAGGTTTTAATAGTTTGTTATTATAATTATTATTCGCTAGGGATTACGCTTTTTTCTTGCATTGTGGGCTGAAAGCAGATATACTAAGTACATAGATAAATTAGAAGCTGTTAGGTGAGGCTCCTATACGGAAAATGCTACTGCTCAGAAACGTCGAGAAACGCCAATGAGTCAGCTGTTCAGGTCAATTCAAGGCCTGATCTAATGTAGCTGTTATGAAATTAACTACGCCGTATAGTGCTAAAACTCAACGACTAGCCAAAATCACACATGTTTTTATTGTGCGCTTAGCTAGTCGTGGCTAAGCGCTTTTAATTTGTCGCAGTTGTCACTGTCGACTTACTACAGGAGGTGATTGAACATGACAACGCAACTTTTAGATGATCCCGGAGCGTGTTATTACTCGCCGGTGGGAAAGTTACAGTCTGTTCAAGCCTCTTGGTTGACGCTTTGAGGAGGACAAACCTCTAGCTTTCCCTATCCCGGACCCCGTAGCTTGATGCGGAGGTTCGACTAGTAGACTTTAAACGGAAACGACTGGCCACTTTATTTCAGACGCTGTCGGTGTTGCAACCGACCGTAACTCGTCTGAACTTCCCGAACTCGTTCGTGTGCCAGTCGGGTTCCACCCACTTAATGGATAACGCAAGCTAGAGTTACCAGTCTTTCTCAGCAACTATGTCACCACAATGCATTGACGTGCTAGTCGCATAGTGTTACACCACGTAGCGATGCTTCACCGTTGGGGGAACCCGATGGCGAGAAAAACATTTCGTAACTGACGCCGTTTCAACTAGGTCGGTTTTTAATCTCTAACGGTCGATACGACTAATCAATACCAAACCAATCATAAACTGGTTATCAACGCCATCTGATGGCCCCCCATGGGCTGATGGGAATCACCCCGCAAGGTGCCACCGCCGTGACGTTGATGAGCTGGTATTACCAAACACGCTTCACTAAAAAGCAGCGAACCAATTCCGAAAACGGATTGGTTCGCTGCTTTTTTATTATTTCGCTTTTGCCGAGTGAAGATGGTCCAGGTAAGCCTGACTCTTCTCCTCGCTAAATTCATGTTCAGATTTCCCAATGATCACGGTTGCCAGGGAGTTCCCCACCACGTTAACGGCGGTCCGTCCCATATCAACTAACCGGTCGATCCCAGCAATAAAGGTTAACCCACTCATGGGCACCCCAATCGTAGAAACCGTGGCCAGTAAGACCACGAAGGAGGCACCAGGTACCCCGGCCATCCCTTTACTGGTAATCATCAAGACCACCAGCAAGGTAATCTGCTGTCCCAGGCTCAGGTGAATGTGGTATGCCTGTGCCAGGAAGAGTGCGGCCAATGACTGGTAAATCGCGGACCCATCCAGGTTGAACGTGTACCCAGTGGGAATCACAAAGGACACGATGCCTTGGCTAACCCCGAACTTATCCATTTTATCGATCAACCGGGGTAAGGTTGCTTCGGAACTCGCCGTTGAGAAGGCCAAGATGGCTTCATCCTTAATGACGTAGAGCAGGTCCCACAACCGGAACCCGAACAACCGGGCCGCCAAGCCCATGAACACGAGAATGAAGACGGCCATGGTCGCGTAGGCTAAGACGATGAAATACCCCAGCGGTGCCAGCGCCGACAGTCCCATTTGCGCAATGGTGACCCCAATCAGCGCACAGACCCCGATGGGCGCCGTGTGCATGACCCAGTTCGTCACGCGGAACATCACTTGCGAAACGGCGTCTAAGGCATCAATAATGACCTGTCCCTGCTTACCAATAGCGGCCGTTCCCAGTCCGAAGAAGACGGAGAAGAAGATGACTGGCATCATGTCCCCTTCAGACAGCGACTTGAAGATATTGGTTGGGATAATCCCCATTAAGGTGGCCCAAATACCAGAGTTCCCAGCCGATTTGGCAGAGGAAACGTACTGACTGATGTCGGTACTATGTAATTGATGAATATCAATGAAGTCCCCGGGTTTAAAGATGTTCCCCACCAACAACCCTAAGGCAATTGCAATCGTGGTCATGATTTCAAAGTAAATGATGGTTTTCCCACCAATTCGGCCCAATTGCTTAATGTCACCCATGTTGGCGATCCCAACGGTCAGGCAGGAAACCACGATTGGCAGAACGATCATTTGAATCAACCCAATAAACATGTTCCCGATGTTTTGCATCGCTGTAATAGCGACCTTGTTCTGATAAAAGACTGCCCCCAGAATAATTCCGAGAATCAATCCAATCAGAATTTGCCACCCTAGACTCAGGCGGTACTTCCGATACTTCTGCATGCTACTGTCACCTATTCTCTCTTATTTTGATAGTTTCAGATAATTTAGGTAGTGATTAGTCACAACAGTCATAATGATAGCACAACGACCCGCCCCGGCAAAGATGGCACACAACCGATTTGAGGTGGGAAAACGCCCTCAGTTAGTCTGTAACGCCATTTAGGTGTGTCAGCTACCACGGAGACGCTAACCGATTTAACGGCCACCTGAGACCAATAAGGGGCTGAATTTACCATTTCTAGTAGCTAGTCCTAACCACTGGCTGTCCTAAGCAATAGATTTTTGTGAAAATATCAATCACGCCGCTATGCGCGATTGGTAAAACGTTTATGCCATTTATATTGAAGAATCTATTTCTGACGCGATCGGGGTGCCAGACGCACTGGCGCTGCGGTCATGCGCCAGTCCTCTTTTAAATTTCTGCACAAAAAAAGGAACCCATCACTGGGTTCCTTACGTTTGCGTGGCAACGTCCTATCCTCGCAGGGGGCGATCCCCCAACTACTATCGGCGTGCT
>NZ_BOLN01000017.1 GCF_016861655.1 Levilactobacillus lanxiensis
AAACTGGAATCCTCGTTCTAGCATTGAATATCCTCAAGTTAGTCTCCACCAGGAGAAGACGGCTTGAGAATCAAGAGCATGGAAATAAGGCACGAAACCAAAGTTCGGTTTCGTGCCTTATTTTTGTTCTACAGAGGCTAGTTATGTCACAGCCTCGATTTTTACGTTCGTGAGTTATTTAAGACTAGATGACTTTCCCTTGATAGTGACTTTCGGGAAGCGTCGCAAAGTCATAGGCGGCTAGTGCTTCGGCTTCGCGTAAGTAGGCGTGTAACCCCTCCGCTAACATCAGGTTTAAAATGGTGTCCTTTTCATGGAGAACGACTACCGGTTTCTTACTGTGGAAGGCATAGCCAATTTCAAAGGCTGTGCCGGAATCCACCTGATCATCCACGAAATCGACCAGGGCCACCACAACGTCGGCCTCGTCAATCTGGTGGACATCCATTTGGAAGGTTTGGGTGGCCCACTCGGCCGTGCCCATTTCTAACCCAGGAATCTCACTCAAACGGGGACTAAAGACATTGGCGACCCGGGGATTGGCAGCCAAGGCCTTTTCCGCGCGTTCAATCCGGGAAATTTGTTCGTCATCAAAGAAGGGACCTGCTAAATAAACGTTCGTCACTCTAATCTCCTCATTTCTCTCTTTATTACGACTAATTATACCGGAAACGTTAACTCTTGGCGACTATTTTTTGATTAATATTCGGTTATAATTCACATAATCCGGATTTTAATCATTTGTCAGTTCTAATTATTCGACTTTAAACCTTTTTTCACGAACCTTTTGACCCTTAATACTGTCACTGACCCAGTCAAGGTCTCCCACCCTAGTGCAGTTGTTTCATTCTCTAATTGATTCATGCTATACTGAAACTAATCAAACGGCGGTTGCTTCAGCCTAAACCGCCCTAACCTACGGAGGGGTCCATCATGTTTTTAGGTATTACTATTTTGGGGGTCATCTTCATTATCATCACCGCGTTTTCCGTCGTCAATGCCAGTCGTCGGGGAGAATCCAAGCGCAGTTCTATCATCGTCCTGGTCATCACCGTCCTAGTCACCGTGGGCGCAATCACCCAGTTGCCCTTCTGGTCAGCGTCCTCGACTCACGACAAGGCGACTCAAACCAGTAAGCAATCATCATCACTAAGCTCGCAATCCGGGCAAGCCTTCGCCACGAGCGACAAGACGGCCACTCGTGCCGACAACGAAAAACAGGTTAAGACGCAGTTGGCCAAGTCCCTGGTCAAGCTGGGCACCGTCACCTTCGACCATGCCAGCAAGACCTACACGCTGACCATCACCAACAAGAGTCTCAAGAAAACTATCAAGGGCTTAAAGGCCGATCCGAGTCAGGCCAAGGCTGCCAAGTGGCCAAAGTTCGTCGACAACTTTACCAAGACCAGTCAATCGCTCAAGAAGGCCCTCGGTCCCGGTTACCGTCTGGTCATGCGCGTTGGTGATCAATCCCCCGTGCTGGTGTTTAAGGACGGGTATGTAACGAAGAATATTTTTGAATAACACCACCGGCTACGCATAACTGAACACCCCACAAGAAAAGCGTTGATTTCATCTAATTTTGATGAGATCAACGCTTTTTTTAATTTCGCTGGTATTGCAGACGAACTTGCTTGGGTAACGCCCCATACATCTCCTGAAACATCTCCCGGGCCGTCCGCCGATTGGTCAGTCCATGCTTGTCCATCAAGACATCTACGGGAATGGTCGTATCGATCAAGTCCCGGTAGAAATTATTTAACCGAATCAAGTAAACGTAGTGGCCTAACGTCACCCCGGTCTGCTCCTTAAATAACCGTGACAAGTAACTCGCATTATAGCCAAACCGATGGGCCACTGCCTTAACGCTCAGCTTCTCCCGGTAATGCTCATTCACATAGATAACGATGGACTTCAAGCTACTCGAACTCGCCGTTAAAGGATTAGCTGTATCCGTGAAGTTGCTGACCAGATTCTTCAACATAGTCAGCACCGTAATCCCCGTGTCAATCAGGTAGTTAGGTTGGCGCTCCCGGTTAATTTGAGCGAGCCGTTTGAACGCGGCAACTACTTCTTGGTAGGCCGCAATCTGCTCCCGTCCAGCTGTCAAAAAGTTTAGCTGTTCGGGATGGGCAACGTACCGTTCGATAAATGTCAGCGGAATTTGCAGGACTAACGACTGGTTCGGCGTATTGGTCACATCGTGAATCACCCCCGAGGAGACAATCGAAAACTGATTGGCGTGGATAACGTGGGCCTGACCGTCAAACTGGAAGGTCAACTGCCCAGACAGCACACAGACCAGTTCGATACTACTGTGCCAATGGAACGGCACGTACCCGCTCCGCGTCACGGTTGATTCAAAGAAGCGAATCCCAATGTCTAAGTTTGACACCACGTTCTCATGATGTTGCCGGTTCATGTGATTCATCCCCCTAAAAAAGTGACAATCATTACCTAGTTGCCGCCAATAAACGACGACCTTGTGAAATGCCGTTGACTTGTATCCGCTTTCAAAGTATTCTAAATGCAACAATTAGTTCTCAAAAACAACTAACTCAGAATTCGACAATGACAGCTTATAAATAACTTAATTTTAACAAATGGAGTGTGAAATTACTATGACTCAAATTCAAAATCCGATTATTCCCGGAATGGCACCCGATCCCTCAATTATTCGTGTGGGTGCAGATTATTACATTGCTACCTCAACCTTCCACTGGACACCAGCCGTCCAGATCTTTCATTCAACCGACTTAGCCAACTGGCAACTCGTTGGCTACGCCCTGAATCACGGGGAAGTCGACCTTCGTGGCACGAACACGCCAGCCGGTATCTGGGCACCGCACTTATCCTACGATTCACGGACCCAAAAGTATTGGCTAGCCTACTCCCACATGCAGAATATGGCCGGTAGAGAATTCAACTCGGATTCCTTCGCCGTTTCAGCCGACAGCATCACGGGACCGTGGTCCAAACCCATTTACTTAACATCCATCGGCTTTGACCCCGCTCTTTTCCACGACGCTGACGGCAAGCATTACGCCGCTATCCTGGAATGGGAAACACGGACCGGCTACCAAGCCCCCGGCCACATCGTCATTGCCGAGGTCGACCTCAAAAACGGCGGCATCATCGGGGACTGGCACCGCGTGACCACCGGCTTTACCACCCGTGGCTGTGCGGAGGCGCCCCAATTATACAAACACAACGGCTACTACTACCTGCTCATCGCGGCTGGTGGTACGGGTTACGCCCACGGCGTTGAGATTGGCCGGTCCCAGACCATCTTCGGTCCCTATGAACCGAACCCCACCGGTGAGCCCATCATCACCTCATCCCCGCAACATCTCTTCTCCCTGGGCGACCCAGATGCCGGCCACTTTGAAATGTTTAATCCCCAGTCACTTATGCAAAAGGCTGGTCATGGCTCCCTAGTGCACACGCAAACGGACGAGTGGTACGTGGCCCATCTCATGTCCCGACCACTCGCTGGGCAAAAAAAGAATCCCCTGGGCCGCGAAACCTCGCTTCAGAAAATGCACTGGACAGCTGATGGCTGGCTTGAAATGGCCGACGGCAGCAACCTCGCTAAGATGCACGTGGACGGGCTTAAAGATGTCCCCGTTCACCAAGCCACCACGCAATTTGATATTAACGACGACTTTAACAATGATACCTATGATCCCCGCTTCATGACGCCGTACAGAACGCAGGATGCCGCGTGGGTCAACACCATCGAAAATCCCGGGCATTTGCGCATCCATGGGCACAATTCCTTCTTCTCACAGGTCAACCCCGCCATCATGGCAACGCGCGCCACTTCGCTTGACTACACGGTCCAGACCAAGCTGACCTTCCATCCGGATCACTACTCCGAGACTGCCGGTGTCGGCTTGTACTACGACTCCAACAACTGGCTATACGCCCGGCTATGTCAAGCCGACACCGAAGACCACACCGTCCTGCGGGTCCTTCAGGCCAAACTCGGTGAACGCATCGATCACCTGACTGATGAGGTCACGGTCCCCAACGACACGGCCGAAATTCGACTAGCATACCACCAAGGCACCGCCCAAGTTCTTTACCGATTAACCGATACGGCGACCTGGCAAGCGTTGGGCACAACGTTGGATGTCGCCTACCTGTCAGACGAGGGCGTTAACGGCGCGCCAGGTGAGATTGGTGGTTTCACCGCCCTGTTTAACTTCATCGGGTCCGTGGATGCCCATCAGTTGACGTCATTTGCCGACTTTGATTACTACACCGTCAAAAACAACCTAGAAAGAGGCACGCATCTATGAACAAAACGACCATTTCACTCAAACGTTTAATTCCGGGACTCATCATCGGTCCGGCCAGCTGGCTGGGGCCTTACATCGTTATGAACAGTCTGTTCCTACCAGCCTTGATTCAACATTTCAATGCACCCCATAAGATTGAACTGGTCGCACTCTTCTCGACGTGCGGGATGATTGTGGCGGCCCTCTCAAACATGATTGCCGGTGCTCTATCCGATAAAACCAAATCCCGGTTTGGGAAACGAGCACCCTGGTTGCTCGGTGGCGCCTTCGTCTTCATGCTCGCCATGATTGCCGCCTCATTTTCACCCAACATTCCGGTTCTACTGACGGCCTGGATGATTGGCCAAGCCGCGCTTAACTTCATTGTCTCTCCCATGGTCGCTTGGATTGACTTTGCGCCCAAGGATGGCCGGGCAACGGCTTCCTCCGCTTATGGCGGACTGGGGATGGCCCTGGGGAACAACGGGTTCAACGTCATTGGTGCCATGTTCCTGAGTCAGTACCGACTCGGCTTCATTATCTTCGGGATCATTACCTTTATCGGGGTGACCATTGCCGCCATCATCGTCCATGAACCGTCTAACTTAGACGAAGAGTTGACGGAAAAGGCACCGAAACCCAAACTAACGTTGAAGGACGCGGCCTCGATTTTTCCCCGCTGGTCAATTGGTCGTGATTACTACATGGCTCTGATTGCCAAATTGTTCCAAGGGGTCGGCAACTTCGCGATTACCGGATACATTCTCTACATCATGACCGACTTTCTCCACCGTGGTAGTCAGACGCAATCCTCCATTCAACTGATTAACCTGATCTTGTTGATCTTTGGCATCTTCATGGGCTTCGTTGCCGGACCCGTTTCTGATAAATTTAAAATTTTGAAACTCCCTGTCGGCTTCTCGACCCTGTTCTTAGCGTTTGGGGCCCTCATGCTATTCTTCTTCCGTGACACGTTTGGCATCGTCACTTACGCCTTCGCTGCCGGCATTGGGATGGGCATGTGGAACTCCCTCGATAACCTGCTGAACCTAGAAGTCATTCCCGACCAAAACCGGGTGGCCTTCTTCCTAGGCGTCTATAACCTGGGAAACACCATTACCCAGGCTATCGCCCCCGTTCTGGCAGCCGCTGTGATTTCCCTCTTCGGATACTCTGGAATCTTCATCGTGTCGTTCATCTTCTCCCTAATTGGTGGGGTTCTGATTCTGGGAATCAAATCGGTGAAGCGTTAAGATATTCAAGACTTCACACCCATTTAGAGACCATAAAGGCCCGGCAATCTGCCGGGCCTTTAGGTGTACCAATTTAATTTTACAAATTATTGCTGACGATACTGTCGTTGCTCATGCTGCCGACCGGCCAGATAATACGGTGCCGTTTCCTGACCCACGGCCAGTTGGACATCGCGGCTGTCGTTTGGCAGTTGTGCGCGATAAATTTCTTCATACTCCGCCACACTCACGGCTTGGCGATCCGCCAGTTGGTTGGCAAGAAAGTCCTCGTCAAAGCCTTGCTGGAAGGTCGGTTGCACGGTGCCACTGAAGAACTCGCCCTCGGCGCCCGACCCGTAGCTAAACAGGCCCAGGCGTTCGCCACCCTGCAAATTACCGTGCCGTAGCAGCGATAACAGGCTCAGGTAAAGCGACCCCGTGTAAAGGTTCCCGACTTCCCGGTTGTCCGCCTGACTAGCCTCAAAGGCCGCGGTCAACGTGGCCTGTTGGGCACTCGTGGCCGTTGGCAGGATCTGTCGGAGTCCCTTCCGTCCCATCTTGGTAAATGGTAAGTGGAACACGAACGCGGAGAAATCCGCAATCGTGCGGTGCGTTTGGGCTTGGTAGTCGTCCCAGACCTGCTGGAAGAAGTCGAGGTAAACGTTGGTTGAATATTTCCCATCTACCAGTGCCTCGGTCCGGTAGGTTGGCCGCCAGAAGTCCATGACGTCGGCCGTATGGTAACTACTGATGGCATCCAGCGCCAAGATGCGCGGATTGGCCGTTACCAGCATGGCCACGGCACCGCCACCCTGGGTGACCTCACCGGCGGACCGTAACCCGTAGCGTGCGATATCGGCGCCAATCACCAGCACCTTGGCCGTGGGCCGGGCCCGAACAAAGTCTGCGGCTAATTGCAGCCCGGCCGTCGCCCCATAACAAGCCTGTTTAATTTCCACGGCTCGGGTATTGCTGGGCAAGCCCAGTAGATGGGCTAAGTACACCGCCGTGGCCTTAGAGTTGTCGATACCCGATTCCGTGCCAAAAAGTACCATGCTGATTTCTGCCTTGGTGGCCGGCGTTAAGATTTGCTCGGCCGCATTGGCCGCCATCGTGACCACATCCTGAGTTGGAGGAATCACCGCCTGTTTGGACTGGCCAATGCCAATTAAATACTTGTTCGGCTCAGCCCCTCTGGCGTGAGCGAGGTCCGTCATATCCAAATAAAGTCCTGGCGTATAAAACCCCAGTTTGTCGATTCCTACCGCAACGGTCATCGTCTGAATCCTCCTAAGTAAAATCACTGAAATTAAGTTACCGTTACTTTAGCATTTCTTCAGGGGATAAGGCAAATTTATCGCCAATTGTATGATACAATTTAGCCATTTTGAACGCTGTGTCATGTACTGACACAGCACATATTGTTAGTTACAATTCTCCCTCTTTGAGCTGATGCAAGGTCGTCTTCAATTTTTCCTTCGTATCCGGCGAAACTTTCGGGTAAGTTGGGTGGATATTCTGGAGTCGTTTAACTAAAATGTTGGAGACTAACAACCGGGCAACCCCCTTGTCATCGGCCGGAATCAGGTACCAAGGTTCCTTCTTCGTGGCCGTACTTTCCAGCATCTTGGTATAGGCAACTTGATAGTCCTCCCAGAAGGCCCGTTCCTGCATATCACTGGGTGAGAATTTCCAGTTTTTGCTAGGAATTTCGATTCGCCGTTCAAACCGATTCGTCTGTTCTTCACGGGAAAGGTGCAAGAAGAACTTGATGGTGATAAAACCTTGGTGACGTAGGTATGTTTCAAAATGCCGCAGGTCATGGTACCGGCGATCAAAGAATTTATCACCCACGTCGTCTAACGTCTCAACGCCGGGAAGATTTTGTTTCAGCAGCATTTCCGGATGGACCCGGCTGATCAGAACGTCCTCGTACTGTGAGCGGTTGAAGATCCGAATCTCACCGCGTTGCGGCAATGCCTGGTTGATCCGCCAGAGAAAATCGTGGTCCAACTGGAGATGTGTGGGTTGCTTGAAGCTGACGACACTCGTACCGGAGGGGTTCAACCCGCTGAACACGTGTCGAATCAGGCCGTCTTTCCCGGCAGTATCCATCCCCTGCAAGATGATGATGACCCCGGTCTTCTTCTGAGAATACAACCGACTCTGCAGGTCACTCAGCGTCGCTACATTGGCCTCCAAGGCGTTGGTGATGACCGCCTGTTCGGGCACGTGATCGACCCGCGTGGCCAATTGACTAAGATCGAGGGGATGGTCCCCCATATAACGATAACTACTTTCAGTACTCAATACGCATCGCCTCCTGTTATTAAAAAGCATAGCATTCTTTGCGCAACTTGGCGCTGGCAAAACCCTTAAAATTTGAAGATTTTTCATTTCAACGGCTAAATGGGTGCGTTCACCGCGTGGCATTGCTATACTAGGCTTGTAACCACTTACTAAGTTGATGAGGGAGTTTTGAAAAATGAAGAAAATTACCGCGTACTTCGTGCGTCACGGGCAAACCATGTTAAACCACTACAACAAGGTTCAGGGCTGGATCGATTCTCCCCTGACTGAAAAGGGCCGGGCCGATGCCAAACGTGCCGGTGAACAGCTCAAGGGCGTTCCCCTAACTGCCGCCTACAGTAGTGATTCCGGTCGGGCCATCGAGACCGCTCGGATTGCGCTGAAACAAAATCCTGAAAATATGAATATCGTGTCTTACCAGTACCCCGAATTCCGGGAACAGTGCCACGGCTACTTTGAAGGCAACGACTTGAACCAGATGTGGCAGTTCGTCGGGGCTCAGGTCAAGTTGACCTCCGAATCCGACGTGCTGGGTACCTACGGTTTGGAAAAGGCCCGGGACCTGATTCACCAAGCCGACCTATACGGGGAAGCCGAAAGTAACGACATGTTCTGGGAACGTTTGGACCGAGGCTTCGAAAAGTTGCGAGCCAACTCCAAGGATGGCGACCAAGTGTTAGTCGTTTCCCATGGGATGACGATTCGGTCCATCGTCGACCGCTACGCCCCTGAACTCGACGAAGGGATTGCCACCATCAACGGCAGTATTACCAAGCTGGAGATCACCGACGACACGATTCACGTCGACTTCTTCAACAAAACTGATTTCCAGTCTTAAAAATTATCCAGTGGGAGGAATTTCTCATGAAAAATATTCACCGTTCACTTAATAATCGTGTCTTTGCCGGCGTCATTGGCGGTCTAGCGGAACATTTCGACTGGAACGCCGGGGTGGCCCGGGTCCTGTTCGTGGTCTTAGCCATCACCCCCGCCTTTCCTGGGCTAATCGCCTACCTGATTCTCTGGATGATCATGGGTGATCCAGAATAGCATTGACCTAAGCAGTTGCCGTTTTGACGGGAGCTGCTTTTTTAGTTGACGTGGCTCATAGAATCCCCTACAATTTAAATTGTAACTTGTTAGGTCATGAACAATGAAGTTCCGTTGTTCAAAATACAAGGAGGTCTCTATCATGGCAAATTCAGAAAAGACTTTGGTACTGGTAAAACCCGATGGTGTCGCAGAAGGCCACATCGGTGAGATTATTTCACGGCTAGAAAGTAAGCGCTACCAAATTACGGCGTTAAAAGTAGTCCGCGCAACTCCTGAACAACTTGAAAGGCACTACCGCGATCAGGTCAACAAGCCCTACTTCCATGAAATTGAAACCTACATGACGGAAGGCCCCCTGGTTGCCATCATCGTTACTGGGACCGATGTCGTGAAGGCCGTCCATAATTTGGCGGGTAAGACGCGGCCCAACGATGCCCAACCTGGGACCATTCGGGGCGACTTTGCCCACGAATACCCAGACGGCATCTTAAGAAACATCGTCCACACCTCTGACAGTCGCGAGAACGCGCATCATGAAATTGCGATTTGGTTCCCCGAACTGGCCGTCGAAGCCCATCAACAAGTTGCCAAGAAACAAAAAGTTACCGAATAATTAACAAAACGGGTCAGCCAACTGGCGACCCGTTTTTTGTGCCCGCTTGACCACGAGTTCTGCTATAATCAAGGACAAGGTGGTGAACAGACATGACATTTCCCGAAGATATTTTTGAAGCTGCTGCCTACGAATGGCTCAAGCAGCAGGACCTGACGAAGCGGACTCCCAAGGAAGTTACCAATGCCTTGAACGAGGCCATCAAGCAGGCCAAGGGAATTTCCAAATCGACCCAGACACCCTGGGGTGAAGACCAGTAAGCACAGGCTTTAAGGAGGCAACTTTGATGACCGGTAAATTAACCTACATTGATGCGCTGGCACTCAAGCCACATCCAGAGGGCGGCTGGTACCGCCAAACGGCCCATAGCGACGAGCAGTTCTTTGACAACACCAGTCAGGACGCCCGGTATCACTACACGTCGATCTACTTCTTGCTCGACAGCACCAACCCCTCCCACTTCCATCAGCTTAATCACGATGAACTGTGGTTTTACCACGACGGTGCGGCCATCACGATTCACTGCATCGCACCGGATGGCAATTACTCCCACGTGACGGTGGGCCCGGATGTGCTCAACGACGAGCGGCTCCAATTTACCGTTCCACGAGGCACCCTCTTTGCAGCTGAAGTCACGACGCCCAACGCCTTTTGCCTGGTGAGTTGCGTCGTCGCCCCGGGCTTTGATTTCCGCGACTTCACGATGCCGGCTAAGGCGGATTTGTTGCGGGAGTATCCTGGGTTGGATGAGGTTGTTGGGCGGTTGGCGGATTAAGGGATTTTGGTTCGCGGCCGGTTTAAACAACGACATTCAAGACTGATTGAAAATTAATCATTTGCGTCATCCCACTAATTAATTTCGGTGGGATTTTTTAGTTGCGACAAAAAAAGCTGTGTACCTGCTCACCCTTAACAGGCAAGTGATCACACAGCTCAAATGTACACCATTTATGCACCGACGGATAAGTGACATAACAAGATACAAGAGCCACTCTTCTTATCTAGAATCGAGTGGCCACCGTTTTTATTTACTTGATAATTCCTTTAGCGCATCCCTTACTTCTCGCTGACCAAAAATATAATTTGCCGACGCAGCAAGGATTTTTTTACTCTCTTTAGCTGACATGATTTTAGGGCTCTTAGCGTCTAAAGTCAGACCAGAAATATCTACTTTGACGTCATTAAATTTACGATCCATAGTATCACTTCTCCCAGTTTTTCCCTTTAAACTTTTCGCTTTTCAATTGTTGCATAGTCGTCCAGTTTGAATTATCAACATTAATCTTACAATTCTCACAAATATAGTTTGTAATTTCTTCAACTGTTAAATCGTCATTTGCAATTTTAAGCGACACTTTAACAAGCTCTTCCTTCAACCCTTCATGATAGATAAAATCATAACCGTTAGAGTGGAGCATAATCAATGCTGCAACCATCGCTGTTCTTTTGTTTCCATTCTGAAAAGCCTGATATTTAGCAATTCTAAACCAAACAAACGCGGACTTTGCAGCAACAGTCGGATAACGATCTTCTCCAAACATCATTGAATCCTTTGCTATTTCCACTGTGTACTCGAGAATTCCCCGATCCTTCACACCTCTTATACCATAGGCACCATCCTCAGGATATATTTCCTGCGCACGATCATTCCAATCAATAATATCTTCAACGCTTGGGATAACTAGCGGCCTCTGTATAAAAATAAAGGAATCAGATACTGGTTTTCGATTACTCTCAACACTTATTGACTTAACACCATTTACAATGGTATTAAAATTGATGCTTTTCACGTTTCCGAAAGCATAACTCGACAACAAGAGCCTGGCCACTTCACTATACTGTTTTTCAGTTTGCAAGCAATCAAAAATAATTCCTGAAAACGTTTTGCCCCTGAATGCCACTCCAGCAATAGTTCTATTAGTAGCAATATCTCTTAGTGGAGCTGAAGAATCAATAAATTCGAACCCATCTTCTTTTGTCATAGCCGCATTATATCACAATAGAAGAAGAATGCTATTTAAATCCATTGGGGTCCATTCGAGATACATAGAAGATTGAAGAAAAAATATACCTGTTTAATACAAAAGGCCAACAATATGAAGAGAAAGGCACACTTACTGCCCTAGAAGATATCAACTAGAAGTGTGCTTTGGTGCACTCTTCCAATCGACTGGTATCAAAGGATTTTAGGCGGATTCAATTCCAAAATGATGCGCTTTTATTTTATAAAAAACAATTTTGGTGCTATTCACAACTTATCGTTTCAGCCCGTTCTAACACGTTTCAAGCCAAACAAAAACGCCGTCAATTCAACGATTGACGACGTTTTAGAACGATATATCTATCAAATTTAAGGAGAGTACAGGAATTGAACCTGCGCGCCGGTATTAGCCGGTTCGACGGATTTCGAGTCCGTTGCATTACCACTCTGCCAACTCTCCAAGTCACTACTTAATATATTTTACCAATAATGACTATAAATGCAAGTCTTGTTTAAAATTTTCGCTGAATCAGCGCGACGGGATCAAACGGGTCGATCCACACCGGCTTGGCCGTCAATAAACCTAGCGGCGAAATATTGGTCGAATCAACCTTGGCAGCCAACACCTGTTTATCTGCCTCGTAGGCCGTCGCAATTTCCCAGTCCGTCCACTCGGATTGCCAAGTCTGCCGGCTAACAATCACCAGGAGTTGGTGTGCCTGCTTGATTTCCTTACGCAGTTGACGCCGCACCGCACCGGCCGCGCGTGTTTGAAACTTGATGCGCGGTTCTTGTTCATGAAAGCTGACGCTCGGAAACTCCCAGTCCTTGTCCGCCCATTTCTGGAGTTGAAGTTGAAATGAATGGGCCAACGGGTCAGCGGACTGGTAGCTAATAAACAGGTCACTCATAAGTCAAACTCCCTTTCCAATTAACTTGGCTTAAGTATAACTGGCTTAAAAGTCAAAACGATTACAGAATGGTGTTTTTCTTATGAAGGCTATATCTCAATTCTAATTTTATTTTCTGCATAATTGGTTGAGATGTTTTATCAGCGTCCTAAATAGTGAAAATCTGGGTCCCGCCCCTCAGTATAACAGGCAAACGCCTTGGTCAGTTCATTGTGGAACGTCACCAGGATGGCCGGTGTCGCCCAGGTCGAAGCCGCCCAAAAGACCGTATCATCAGGTTCGCGATTGTCATTGGGGTAGCGGTAATAGCCCCACTGCTCATCCCAAATAGTGCCCTGCGTATTTAACCAATCCTCGGCCAGCCCCGCCTGGACGACCGCCATAACATCCCCATTATCCCGTATCAGCGCGGCTAACTTTTGCCAGTCTAGTTGCCAGTCATGCAGCTTAGGGGCCTGCTGGCGGCTTCCCAGGGGCGTATACCGCAATTGAATTGGGGTTAAGTCAACAAAATCCATCCAATCACCTTCTTACTCCCTATTTTACCCGGATACTCCCGTTTTTCCAATCCGCCGCTAGCTTGTCCGCCACTGGAAGGGTACACTGAGAGTCAGGGGTTAAGCCCCAATCGTTGTTATTCAGGGAGGAATTTTACATGCTCAAGAAGTCACTCTTACTCATCGTTGCGCTATTAACTATTGGCGGTAGCACCATCGCCGCCGCACCAGTCGTTCCGGCTGAGGCCGCCACCCACCACGTCATCAAGTGGCACGGCAAGAAGTACCGGTCTAAGTACACCGTCAAACAGATGCGGCGGAAGTTCCATTTGAAATACTATAAAACCAAAGACATTGCACACGTCACCTGGGTCCACAACCGATTTTTGGGCATTTCCAAGGGCGCTAACGTTCACACCGGTGCTGGTAGTGAAACCCACGCGCACGGAGCCGTCACCCACAAGGGCCATTACGCCATGTTTATGACCGATCAACTCGACGGTGGCAATGCCTACAGCCTAGAATACATCAACCTGAAGACGGGGAAGCACTACCACGACCAGGCCTAACGCGCTTGCCGTGAAACCGGTTAACTTGCTATACTTAGGGGGAAGTCTTGGGAGAAAGAAGGGGTTGCCGTGTCACCCACTGTTAAAATTAGTGTCCTGGTCCTCATCGTGATTGGCCTGGGCATTGCGCTCTACAGCTACTTCTTGTCGCGCAAACACTAAGCCCGCGTTACCTCAGGCGTTTGAGACTAACTCAAGCGTCTTTTTTGACCCAAATTTTCCCTGAGCATATTCATTGAAACTCGTAATCAATTGTCCGATAATATAACTACAAACTAATCAAATAGATTAGTTGATAAACACATTTTCTCCCCTTTTGCATCGCCCACAGATTCCGCACGAATCTTGGTTCACCCCCAATAGTCCTCCTCAATGGGGCTGTTTTCTTCGCTAGTCAGGGCGGCAAGTCGTTCCCGGCAGCGGCCTCAAGGCACCCTGCTATGGGGCCGGTTCCAGACTGAGGCCCGGTCTTCCACCTCGGGCAACCTTGGTCCACCTCTGGTCACTAAGACTGGCCACTTGGGCTCATTTCACCAGTTCTCCGGCTCACACTGGTTTAATCCTATCACCAGCTATTTTAGGCACTATTTTAGGCATCGACTTTGTTTATTCCCACGATTTCTTGCACTAATCATTCTGGCTAATCTGCACTAATATCTCTTTAAGGAGGAACCCCCGTGTCTCAACCTAAACGTTCCTGGTTTCTATTCAGCATGATGCTGATTGCCGCTAACCTGCGGCTACCCATTACCCTGATGCCACCGCTATTGCCTAGCCTGGAGAAGACGTTGCACCTACCCAGTTCGTTGGCCGGCCTGTTGACGTCGATTCCGCTGGTCACCTTTGCCATTTTTTCACCGATCATCGTAAAATTGGCCCACCGCTGGGGCAACGAGCGGACCGTCTTCACGCTATTTCTCCTGCTGATTGCCGGGAGCTATCTGCGGATCATCCCCACGATTGCGGCGCTCTTCCTGGGGACCTTTCTGGTCGGCATCGGCGCCGATAGTGGCAACGTCCTGGTTCCCGCGTTGATCAAGGAACACGTGCCCGACCAGATTCAGCTCGGCACCAGCCTATACACGCTCTCCATGCTTCTGGTCGGCGCATTGGGCACCGCTGCGGCCGGCTACCTCATCTCGCACGTAAGCTTTGGTCTAACGCAGGGTCTACTGGGTCTGCTCAGCATTATGGCCGCGTTGGCTTGGCTCCCCAACTTACGGGGCCACCGCCCAACGCCCTTGACCGCCGAACAGCGCGCCGCCAAGCCCCACTACCAAAGCGTCTGGCACCAACGGTCCGGCTGGCTGATCACCCTGTTCTTCGGTCTACAGTCGCTGGTCTACTACGTCCTGTTGACCTGGCTGCCTAGCATCCTCACCGCACACGGCGTCTCGACCATCGTCGCCAGTAACCTCCTGACACTCTTTCAACTAAGCGGCCTGCCATTGGCCTTTCTGGTGCCCTACCTCTACAACCGCCGTCACGGTCTGGCTGCATTACTGGCCATCATGACGCTGGGCTACGTGGTGGCACCTTTGACCTTCCTGGTACCCACGCAATCGCTGGGTTTTCTGGCCACCATGGCCCTGATCAGCGGCCTCGGTTCCGGTGTCGCCTTCAACCTATCGATCATGTTCTTCACCGAGAAGACCACCAATCCGTACCAAACGGCAGCCATCTCCGGCATGGCCCAATCGGCGGGCTACCTGCTAGCCGCGGTCGGCCCGATTCTCTTCGGCTTCTTAGAAGAAACGACGCATTCCTGGACCCCAGTCATTGGTCTTCTGGTGGCATTCGCCCTGGCCCTGACATTGACGGGCATCGTGGTCCAGCGGCACGGCACCATTGCGGATTAACCCCTCATCCTAAATCCAAACAAAAGCTGGCACCAACGTCCCTCCGCGGGGGTCGTTGATGCCAGTTTTTAGGTTAACCTATTTTAACGCTTAGTATTCCATCAAGCTAAAGATATCGTAACCCTTAAGCTTGTCACGACCATGCAGGTCCTTCAATTCGATCAAGAAGGCCGTGCCGACAACGATGCCGCCCAAGTCTTCGACCAATTGAATTGTGGCCTCGATGGTGCCACCAGTGGCCAATAAGTCATCGGTCACCAAGACCTTTTGACCTGGCTTGATGGCGTCTTCGTGCATGTACAAGGCGGATTGGCCGTACTCCAAATCGTAGCTGGCCTTGACTGTCTTGCGGGGCAACTTACCCTCTTTACGGGCAGGGGCAAACCCAATACCCATTTCGTAAGCCACTGGACAGCCGACGATAAAGCCCCGGGCTTCTGGACCCACGACCATTTCGACGCCCTTGCCCTTCGCGTACTCGACGATTTTGTCAGTTGCCGCGTGAAAAGCCTTGCCGTCCGCCATTAATGGGGAGATATCCCGGAACATGATGCCCTTTTCGGGGTAGTCCGGAACGCTTGCAATATATTTCGTAAAATCAGTTGCCATAAGATTAAGTAGCTCCTTTATATTAGGTCAATGAGGCCTGGAGACGTTGCACGAGTGCCGCGGTCGGACAGCTTAAAAGCGCGTCTTCCGTCTGCATCTGCTGTTCTCTGAGTTGGTAACTCGGGGCCATAGTCAAATCCTTGTGCTCCGGGTGCGCCACACCGTTCATGATGCCGTGATCGATCGTGATGAACCCACTCTCGAAGAAGACTTGAATCATGAAGACTAACTGGGTCCGTGGTAACCGCAAAAATGTGGCTAGCTGGTCCAGTTGGTGTCCCACATCGACTTGTTGATGTGTTGCAACGAACTTAAACAGTTTAGCATATTGCGCGCGAGTTGGCATCCCTAATTGCGAAAGACTTTCTTTCTTATAGAGATAAGCCGTGACCTGTTGCGGTTTCAGCTCGGCCAAAACGCGGGTCAGATCGGTCGTATCATCCGGACAGTCGACGATAAATGCCGGCGTGTCGGCTGGCAGTGGCTGTTGAACCGAGCCATCGACTAAGAGTGCCGTGGCCCCGGTTGGCAATTGCCCCGCCAGTTGTTGATAGACGTTGCGATGGAAGAAAACGTAGACGCCAAACGCGGTGAACATCGCCTGGTTGAGGTGCATCGTCCGCGCATCCACGACCCGTCCAGTCGCCGGCGCACTAGTGGCGGCCTGTGGTGCGGTCGGCTGGGCTTCAGCGACGGTTGGTGTCGTGGTAGGTTCCGGCGTTGCGGTAGTGGCTGTTAATTTCAAATCCTTGACCATCACCTGCAGAGAATGCCATCCCTGCCACACGTTATCTTCAATCGCGCCCAAAACCGCGGCATCACTCGGTGCGGCCGTTAGTGCGGGCACATTTTTACCGGCACCGAACTGAATCGCATTCAGTTGGTGCTGGCCTTCTTGTAATTGGAATTTTAAATGGGAATGGTCCTGACCGATGGCCTTAATCTGCGTCAAGGTCGCCGATTCAAAGGCAAATAACGGCTGGAGATTGTCCGTCCCAAACGGCGCCATCTTGGCCAATTCCTGGTAAAGTGGCATCGTAACATCGCCGACCTTTAAGGAGGCGGCCACGGCTAATTCGCTCGGCCCACTCTCGGTCAATTTCTGCGTTGCCGCTTCGGCATCCAGGGCATCCGCTAAGGCCCCTAATTGGTCCTCAGGGAAGGTTAACCCCACGGCCATGTGATGACCCCCAAAAGCCGTCATCAGGTCTCTGTGACCGTCTAAGGCCGTAAATAGGTTAAACGCCTCGACACTTCGACCAGACCCCTTGGCACGGCCATCCTGAATGTTGACGACCAGGGTCGGCTTGCCCGTGGTTTCCACGACCTTGCTGGCCACGATTCCCAGCACGCCTTCGTGCCAGTCGTGCCCGCTAATGATCAGGGTCGGTCGGTCACGGTGATCCGCATCGGCCGCTTCCGCCAACGCCGCCGCACTGATCTGTTTGACCAGGTCTTGGCGGTGCCGGTTCTTTTGTTCCGTGTCATTGGCCAAAGACTTGGCACGCTCGTCATCCAGCGTGGTCAGGAGCTCCACGGCAGGACTGGCGTCGTCCAACCGACCTAATGCATTCAACCGGGGGGCAATCCCAAAACCGATTGACTGCTCGTCCAGTTCGGCGGGCTTCAAACCGGCGCCACTCATCAATACCTGTAAGCCTGGCCGTTCATCCTGTTTTAACAGTTGAAGACCGTAGTAGACCAGCACCCGGTTTTCATCGACCAGGGGCACCAAATCGGCTACGGTCCCAATGGCCGCCAGGTCCAACAGGTCTTGCGGAATCTCTTCGCGCAAGGCTTGGGCCACTTTGAAGGCCACTCCGGCACCAGACAGGCCCCCAAACGGGTATTCTGCGCCTGGGTAACGCGGATGAATAATCGCGTAGGCAGCCGGCAACTCCTGGGGCAGCTCATGGTGATCGGTCACGACCACGTCGACCCCGGCTTCGTTGGCAACGGCAATGGCTTCGTTTCCAGCCACCCCGTTATCCACCGTCACGAAGAGTTGCGTGCCCGCCGCAATCAGCTTTTTAAATGCCGCGACGTTGGGACCGTAACCATCGGTAAACCGATTCGGGATATAGTAATTCACCTTAGCTCCCATTTCGTTCAACGTTTCATACAGAATGGACGTGCTCGTGACCCCGTCAGCGTCATAATCCCCATAAATGGTGATCTGTTGGTCGGCGCCAATCGCGTCTTCGATTCGCGCGACCCCCTTGGCCATGTCGTGTAACAGGTTCGGGTCATGGAGTTGTTCGGGTCCCGGATTCAAAAAGGTGTGGACCGTTTCCGCCGTCTGATACCCCCGGTTCCAAAGAATCTGGGCGACGATTGGCGAAATACTTTCCGCCTGCGCCACCGCTTGGGCCTCGGCTGACGGCTGATCAACATGTTTAATATTCCATTGGTACTGTGCGGCAATCACCAGCAAACCATCCTTTCCAAACTAAATCTGTGTGGCCAGCGTTCAAAATAGAAACGGACGCCGCAGAAATTAGTGTTGCGTTCAGCGCTAATCCCTGCAACGTCCATCGATTGAGAACGTTGGCCTTCTACTATTTTCCTGAGTACTTGGGTTAAACGCGGGTCATGGCGCCTCCGGGATGGTGAAAATAGGCCGTGACGCTGTGGGCGGACACGCGAAGCCAAAGTGCGGTCTTCGCGTTCGCTTTGAACCACTGAGAACCGTGTTTCAAAGACGCCAATTCGCTAAGTGGTTCCCACTAAGCGAATTCCCACGGCTGAGCCTATTTTCACCATCCCTGCGGCTAACACAGCGTTACCCCCATATCCATCTATCGTTCTGATTAGATCCACCGTTATCATGTTCATCTTACTAACTGATTGGTCAGACAAACGGTGGTCTCATTGATAGGTTAACTCCAATGACAGCTATGCACGCGTCATTCAGTTAGTCTACTGCTTATCCAACTGAGCTTGTAAATCAGCCACCTGGGCCTTCAGGGTCTTGATTTGCTTTTCCTGTAGGCCGGCTGCCTGCTTGCTGTTGGAGTTTTGCAGACGCTTGTTCAGCCGGTCGTTATCGGCCTTTAATGCCGTGATCCGGTCGTTGCTGGTCTTCTCCAGTTCCTTGTAAGCCCGGTTGTGTTGAAAACTATTGATGGTTGAGAAGAGAATCATCAGGATGGCTCCAATTAAGATGGAGACCAACAGAATCAGAATCAACGGCCAATGAACCGTGGTAAAGCCAAACGAAACGGGCACACTCTCCACGTTTAGAATTGCAAAAACCGCGACAACGATTACCAATAAAATAGTTACAACGATTCGCCATTGATTCTTCATCACTTCGCACCAGCTTTAATTATTTTTTGAAACGGCACATCTACTTCATCAAAGTCTTTGACCACCTTGGTATTCTTGAAGACGTCGCGGGCCTGTTGTTGCAGGTCTAACGCCATCTTACCGGTATACCGAGCGGAAATATGGTTCAATAACAACATCTTCACGTGCATCCGCTTGGCCAGTTCTGCCGCCTGAATGTTGGTGGAATGGTAATATGAGCGGGCTAACTTACTTTCGCCCTTGGCAAACGTACTCTCGTGCACCAAGACGTCCGCGTTGCGCGCTAACCGTTCTTCCCCAGGCGTCTGCCGGGTATCGCCTAAAATGGCGACGATACGTCCCGGTTGCGCGGGACCTAAGAAGTCCTGACCGTTGAGGGTCCGACCGTCGGGTAAGGTGACCGTTTCGCCGGCCTTAAGTTTCCCGTAAACGGGGCCCGATGGAATCTGAGCGTCCCGCAGCTTGTCCACTTGGAGTTCGCCCGGATGATCCTTTTCCTCTACCCGGTAGCCGAAGCACTCGATGCGGTGATCCAGGTGCTGGGCATAGACCCGGAACTTACTGTCCTCGAAGACTAACCCATCGCTGGCCAATTCTTGATAATGAATCTTATAGGATAGCTTGGTCTCGGACACCCGCAGACTGATTTCCACGAAGCTCCGAATCCCTTTAGGTCCATAAATCGTCAGTGGTTCATTGCCCCCCTGAAAGGAGCGACTACTCAACAAGCCCGGTAACCCAAAGATATGGTCCCCGTGCAGGTGGGTAATAAAAATTTTATCAATTTTACGTGGCTTTAAGGTCGTTCGTAAAATTTGGTGCTGTGTCGCCTCGCCGACGTCAAACAGCCAAACGGAGTTCCGTTCGTCTAGTAGACGCAAGGCAGTACTCGTTACGTTGCGGAACTTTCCTGGCGAACCAGCGCCGGTCCCTAAGAATTCAATTTCCATAATTTTTTCGTTCCTATCCTATTTAGAAGTCCGAACACCATTTTAGGGGATTTTCGGGCAAACCGCAACTTTTCCACCCCACTTTTCCACTTGTCCCGGGTCGCTCGCAACTTGCCTAACGCCGCCGCAACGGGTCCTGCCCACGCTAGCTCCGGCACCCGGTTAATCCCCAGGATGCCACGAACCCCGTAACCACTCACTTTCACCCCCAACTGGCAAATTTCCGTTAAATTTTTTACGAGGACTGGGGTTCCCCGAAAAAATTCGGTATACTGAAGGTAATCGAAGTCGTTGCCACTTTTTTCTGCGCAACGACGACACGAACTGGGGAGGGAGTGCCTTGCGTCTCATTGATTTTAACCGGTCCACGATTGACCTACATCCCGCGTTACGCCTTTTCTGGGAACGCGACCATCAGCTACAGCCCATCACCGACCTTCAGCCAGGCGACCAGCGACTTTTGTTGGTCAGCGGGCCGGGGCATCCCCTGACACTGGACCAATTCCGTGCCCGGTGCCAGCAGATCGACCCCCACGCGAGTCTCTTTATCGCGGCGGAACCCCCTATTCGGCTGTACGGTTACCGTCTTGTGCCTCACCAAATTTTGCTCGGTTGAAAGGAGTTTTACCATGCGTTTATCAAAAGTTGCCATCCTAGTCAGTCTGCTCGCCGTCGTTGGTCTGGCCGGTTGCCAAAACAACGCGTCAAAGAGTACCGCAAGTTTTAAAAATAGTAGCAGTCAGTCCAGCAGCTACCACGCTGCCAACCCGGATGCGGCCGTGACCCAATCGTCTTCCAGTAAAAAGGAAGCCCAAACCTACGAACCCAAGGCCGACCAAACCAAGAGTGCGCGCTACGTGAAATCGGGCAACCTTAAAACGTCCGGCCAATACACGTACGACAAGGTCGGCACCAAGCTCCAGTTAGCCAAGGTCAAGCATCCCCGGACCACTATCAAGAGTGGCGACCTAACTTATAAGGTCACGACGGTGCGCTTGATCAAGAACACGGCCAAGACGGCGGCGGCCAAACGCATGGCGGCCCAGGCCTTGAACCTGACCACTCTGAAGAGTCCCTACTACACGATTCAGGTGAAGTTCACCATCACGAACGATGGCGATCAGGACGTCACGACCGATGGCATTCAGGCGATTCGCTTGAAAAAAGGCTTAGAACTAAACGCCGCCAACCAACTGAGCGACGCCAGCGCCGGCAAGACAATTGCCGCCCACGACAAGCTCGACACCTTCGCCACCGGCCTCGCCAGCGAAAAGACCAAGCCAACTTTCAAGTCGGTCAAAATTGCGTTCGCCGGCGCCTACGCGGATCACAAGCAAGTGGCCGACCCAACTGGCTGGTTGAAGTTAACGCTGTAGGAAACGCAATCGCGCCATCAAACTGAACGAAAACATTCAGGACGTGCCGCACTGGCCGTCCTTTTTTGATGCCCGCACAGCAATGACCCAAGGCACAAAAAACTCTCTGAGGGTGTCGCTTCGCTCTACCCTCGTAACCATATGGTGAAATGAACCGCCTTTCCCGGTA
>NZ_BOLN01000018.1 GCF_016861655.1 Levilactobacillus lanxiensis
AAACTGGAATCCTCGTTCTAGCATTGAATATCCTCAAGTTAGTCTCCACCAGGAGAAGACGGCTTGAGAATCAAGAGCATGGAAATAAGGCACGAAACCAAAGTTCGGTTTCGTGCCTTATTTTTGTTCTACAGAGGCTAGTTATGTCACAGCCTCATTGTGTCGAGCTTATCTGTTTGCCAACACCCTTAAAAAATAATCGGCAAGATCACCTTCCAACCCAGGACACCAACTAACAGAAAGACTATCAGAATGACCCAAAATAAGTGGAAAAATAATCTGAACATCAGTAATCCCATTCGCAACAAAAATAAAGGTAACTCTAGTAAAAATAGCATCTTCTTTGCCTCCCATCAATCGATTCTGATCAATCGAATGTCCTGCTGCCCCCGATGCCCCTTTTCCGGAACCAGTTTATAATCAATCGTATCCATTTTCATGGCATACCGGCCACTAAGACGGCCACTTCTGATGCTTAACACCTGATTATAATCATCAACTGAGTAACGATAGTGATGACTAGAATGGGCGTGGGTGATTTCCATCATTGACTTAGAAAACTTAGCAATTCCGACAGAACCCTGTTTCGTGTTTATATGCCAACTGAATCGTTGCAAAATTTGCTGAGTCGTTAAATGATGTGGCATCCGGGCTATCTTGACGGTTTCAACACCTAGGAACACAACGATTAGGACGGCGATTAACCCTTTCACCTGACGCTTACTCATCTGCTAACATCTCCCTATAATTCTTTACGCTGTAACATCATCGCCGAAGCCCCACCTGCGGCAATAATAATGGCCAAACACACGACCAAGTACGGAACCAGACCGGTGATCTTCAACGTTCCCAAAGCTAGCTTCTGAACAACGTCGGTAAAATCAATGTACGTCAGCCAGCTCCAACCCAACACGTCCGAACAGGTCGCCATCAGAACCGGCCACAGCGTAATAAATAGCGCGGCTGTCACGATTGAATCCGTCAACATCAAGATGATGACGCCCATGCTGAGAATGTCATCAATAAAGAGCAAAATCGTCAATAGCATCATGCCCAATGTCTGTATCAACGTGAGTAGTGGTGCCCCTGCCGACCAACCGGTCAATTCGCCAACCAGAATAACAACCCCATAGTAACTAAGTGTCAGGACAAGCACATCGACCAGCAGCGTCATCAACTTGCTGGTCATAAAGGCTAGTCGTGAAATCCCCGAGACTAAGGTGTTTTTATAAATCTTCTTAGAAAATTCCTGACCCATCACCAGCACAAACAAGGCAATCGCTAAGTACAGTAGAATCGTTGCCGATAACGTCGCACTCCTCAGGCCGGTCAATGCCGACCAATTGGCTGCCCCCAGGCGACGCATGGTGGTCGAGCTGACCATGATACCGTAGAAACTGCCATTAAGCGTAATCATGCCACCTAAGAGGATGGCGGCAGCGAGCGTGAAATAGATTCCGCGACTATGAATTTGACGATAAGCATCCGCCTTAATCTGATTCAACATCCGCCTGGTCCTCCTCAGCAATCAATTTGGTATAGTACTGTTCCAACGAGCTTTCACGCTGAACGACTTCAGAAACGGCAACCCCATTTTCGACCAGTGCCCGGTTAATCACTGCGGCCGACAGTGTAGTCTGCTGGACGATGAGATGATGATCATCGAGAATCGCAAATTTGCCGATGGCCGCCTGGTCTAAGACCTGCCCTGCGAGTGTTACCCGGTCTACCGTCATCTCCAGACCAGACTGATTGAACACGTCTAACTCCGTCTTGGTCAGCTCCTTGATCAATCGGCCGTGATGAATAATCCCAAATCGGTTAGCGACCTGATACAGTTCCGACAAAATATGACTCGCCATCAGAATGGTTGTGTGGCGCTCTTCATTCAGCCGCTTGATTAATTGACGGAATTCGATAATCCCGCTTGGATCAAGACCATTGATGGGCTCGTCCAGAATCAAAAAATCCGGGCGGGGTAGGATGGCTAGGGCAAGGCCCAGTCGTTGTCGTTGCCCCAGCGATAATTGGCTGGCCTTGGTTGCCTGTTTAGCCGTAAGGTCCACAAACGCTAGGGCTTCCGGAATCAATTGTGGTTCGGCAAGGCCGTGTTGAATCGCACACAGCTTCAAATTTTGTTTAACGGTCAGATTGGGAAAGGCAACGGGATTCTCAATGATGGCCCCCGTTCGCCGTAGCGCATGGCGATAGTGACCCACTGATTCGCCCAACAAGGTAATTTTTCCTGCAGTTAAATGGGATAACCCAGTAATCAGCCGCATCAACGTGGTCTTCCCCGCCCCATTTTCGCCAATTAAACCGTAAATATCCCCTGCCTTGACGGTCATGCTAATGTCAGTTAGCGCCTGGAACTCCCCGAATTGTTTACTGACATGTTTGACGATTAAAACATTCTCACTAATAATGAATTCCCCCTCAGCGTTCTCAACACTGATTAATGTACGGTAGCTTTCTAAAGCTCCGGTATAAATAAACCTTAATTTAATCTAAATTGTGACGATGAACCGATTCGACTATAATTGAAACGTACCTTAAGGAGACCTATAAAAACGATGCAAAAAATTCTAATCGTGGAAGACCATACCGATATTCAGGACCTCCTGCACGATGTCCTCAGCCCCACCTACCAAATTTTAACTGCCTTAGATGGCATCAGTGCCTTACAGATTTTTAATGATCAGCAACCTGACTTAATCATTCTAGACCTGATGTTGCCGAACATTACTGGCGAAAGCGTCCTGAAGACGATTCGTAAAACCTCTAGTGTGCCCATTCTGGTCCTGACCGCCATTCAGTCAAAGACCAAAACGGTGGCCTTACTTCAAGCTGGGGCCAACGATTACCTGACCAAACCGTTCGACATCGATGAACTGTTGGCCCGTATTCAAGTTCAACTACGTGCGTTGCCCTCGACGATTCAGCCAGCGCCTGACGTCCTAGAGTTTAACGAAATTTGCTTGGATAGCAATACCCATCATATCACGGTTGCTAACCAGCCCTTAGTCTTACCTAAAAAAGAATTCAACCTGCTGAAATTGCTCCTCAAGGAACCCCACCAGGTCTTTGAAAAGGCGCAGCTGTACGAAGCGGTCTGGGGTGAACCCTATCAAAATGCCGAGAACACCCTCAACGTTCATCTTAGTAATCTACGGATCAAACTAAATGAATTGGCTGAACAACCACACTATATCGTCTCCGTCTGGGGAATCGGCGTCCGACTGGCTTGATAAGGAGGGACTCATGTTAACTTTTATCATCGGCGTCTTAGTCTTGGTGGTCCTGGTTCTTGTGATTATCCTGAGTCAACTGCTCAGCGCACTACATCGCATCACAACGGATCTCACCTATATCAATACCCACACCACCAACGCTGGCGTCACGAGTAATTCTCATTTTGGCGGCATTCAACGACTGGCCTTGGCACTGAATCACATGCTTAGCCAGACCCAGAACCTCCAGCAAACGGAATACCAGCGCGAACATCACCTGGAGCGAATGCTGCTTAACCTCACGCACGACATCAAAACACCGCTGACCGTGGCTACTGGCTACGTCCAATTAATTCAGCAAAAGCCAACGGCCGCCACGCCAACTAACCTGCAACGCGTGCTAGACAACCTGGCGTCCGTCAACTACTACTTACGCTACTTGATGGATTTTAATTTGGTGCGTACCAAAGCGAATCATTTAAATCTGGAATCGGTGAACGTGTCCCATTTTCTGGAGCAGGAACTGTTTGGCTTCTTTGATGATTTGACTGCGAAACAGATTACTGTGACTCCCCAGATTACACCTAATATCACATTTACAACCGACCAGCTTTTACTGCAAAGAATCGTTCAAAATCTAGTCGGCAACTGGCTCAAATACGCACAGCACTCAGCCATTGTCAGCCTGAAGCCACTGGATGATCAGCATATCTGTCTCGAATTTCAAAATGAAACCGCGGTAACTTCAGTGGAAAATTCCCTGACGACTGAACAGTTCTACACCACCGATGATCACTCCACAGAAAGTCTCGGCTTGGGATTGAACATTGTGCAATCCCTGGTGACTACCTTGGGCGGGAAACTAGCCATCAAGACCGGCAACCAGCAATTTAGGGTGCGCTTAACCTTCAGGACAACCCGCCCACTAGACTAATTCCCACAGTAAAAGACGGCAACCAGCTCATAGCGGTTACCGCCTTTTTTAGCGTAGATTTACTGATTTTCCTTCGCTGCGAGTCGCTGCCGGGTGTCAGCCAAAATAGCCGGAGACAAGCCCAACCGCTCAGCCAGCCACACGGCCTCACTGGCCCCCACCTGGTTAAGTAACAGGTGATACGTGGGCTCCAGTGTTTTCGGATCAAAGGCCATGGTGGCCGTCATAAACGTCGGACAGTCGACCGCGTATTCCTTGATGGCACTGAAGTGGGTCGTCGCAATGATGGTTGCCTTTTTCTGGCGAAGATACTCAATGATGGCAATGCTCAGGGCAGACCCCTCTTCCGGATCGGTCCCGCTCCCAATTTCATCGAGCAAGACTAAAGCGTTGTCCTGAATATGATCGGTCATGTCGACCAGCGTCGTCATCTCGGCGGCAAAGGTACTGAGCTGTGCCGTGATGCTTTGGTTATCACCAATGTCGACCCAGAACTGGCTGAAGACGGGCATCTGTGTTCCGGCATCAACCGGCAACTCCAAGCCAAATTGGATCATCAGGGCAAATAACGCAATCGTCTTCAAAACGACCGTCTTACCCCCAGAGTTGGCACCGGTGATCATCAGGCCCTGTTGCGGCGTCAATTCGATATCGAGGGGCACCGCGTGTTTTAACAAAGGATGGCGGCCGGCAACAATCTTAACGTGCTGGTCCGTATTCAGCGTGGGCAGCTGACTGCCGGTTTCCAAACCGTACTGGCCGCGCGCCATGATCTGGTCGAAGCGACTGAGAAGCGTTTGGTTCTCGGTCAGGGCGTCCCAATTATCTAAGACGTCTCCCGTTAAGGTCACCAGTAATTGGTAAACCTCGGCGCTCTCATCGGCAATCATCCCAGCGAGGACGGCACCCTTCTTCGCCACCGTTGCCGGTTCAAAGAAGACCGTTGAGCCGGTCGAGGACTGGTCAATGATTTGGCCCTTAAACTTATTCTTCTCGCCGGCCTTCAACTGGACACAGACCCGATCGTTGCGGGTGATCAGGCGTTTGCTTTGGACGGAATGGGGATGCTTCTGGACAAACTGCGTCAGCGCTGTCTGTACCTGTTGCCGTTGCTTAACGATTTTTTGGCGAATCTCAGCCAACTCCGGCGTGGCATCATCCGCCACCTGGCCGTGCACGATGACGTGTTCCAAGCGTTGTTGGAGCCCGGTGAGCTGCGTCGATGACGCCAATAGTTCCGTTAGCTGGGTGGCCTGTTGCTGGTTAGCCTGCAGGGTCGTTTTCAAGCGGCGTAGGTTAATCAAAAAGTGATTGACGAGGTCTAACTGTGGCGCGTTTAACATCAGCCCTTGATCCAGCTTCGTCTGTAGCGCGTCCATCTGGTCCAAGTCAAAGTAGGTAAAAACCACGTTGTTGGCTAATAGTTGGTGGGCCTCCGCCGTCAGCGCTAGTTCTTTTCGAACGCTAGCGATGGCCGTCTGATTGGTCGCGGTTTGAATGGCCGTGGCCGCCCGGGTGCTGTGGGTAAAGGAGGCCACCTTTGTCAAGATTTGATCTAATTGGGTAATTTCTTTTAAATTCATTTTCTCTCCTTGCAGCGAACAGCCTGGCGGAACGCTTCATAAGGTTCATTGAATTGTTGGTCGTGCTGTTTGCTAATCTGTGTACACGTTCTTGCCGGACATATCACGGCAACCTGCCACACTCATTAACGTCACTCCTCATTTTTCCGTAGACTCTAACCGTAACATACGGGGTGGCTTTGAGCAAACTCAGGCCGACAAATAGCCCCGGGAAGGTCTGTGTGCACTTCCTGAGGGCTATATTAAGATCTAATCCGACGTTTCTCCCAACCGCTGCAGGCCAGCCATCAGTAACGTGGCCATCTCAGCCGGTGACTCTGGCTGGTCCTTGACTAACCATTGACTCAAGACATTCCAAAAGCCCCCCACCGCAAAGCTCATGATGTAAGCCGTTTCGGTCGGTGACCCCGCAATGTGCCATGGGGCCGGGAAGACCCGGTAAATTTCGTTGGCCATTGGGGTAATCTTGGCCAGCATCCGACCGAATAGTCCCTGTTCCATCAGTAACCGCAGCTGTTTGCGTTCCTGCCACCAGAATTCGAAGAAGTACGTCAACACATCTTTAAAGACCATCTTCTGCGGCGCAATCTGTTGTAGCGCATTCAGGTAGCGCTGCCCCACCTCGTGATTATACGCATCCAGTAGATCATCCTTATCCCGGAATGCCCGGTAAAAGGTTCGGCGAGAGAGCTGCGCCTGTTCCGCAATTTGTTTAACGGTAATCGTCTCGTAAGGTTGCTCTACTAATAAATCAAAGAGCGCGGTGATCAACCACGCCTTAGACTGCTGTGCCAGTCTTTCTTGTCCATTCATGCTGTTCCGACCTCCTGTCACAAACCCCCGACTTGTGTAGCACTTGTTGTCATTAGCGTTCTACAGCTTGTTTCCCTCAGTATACGCTGTTAAAGTCAAGGTGTCACAGATGAGACACACCGACTCAGATGTGTCAGCTAAAGGGGGAGAAGCATATGAACAAACTAAAAGGTGTCTTACCCGTTTTACTCTTAGGTAACCTGCTGTGTATGATGGACGTCTCCATTATGACCATCGTGTTACCCGAGATTCAGTCGGCTTTTGGGGAAAGCCTCACGGAACTCTCGTGGGCACTGAACGTCTACACCATCATCTTCGCCACGTTAATTATTCCGTTTGGCCGGTTGGCGGAACGCTTCGGTCAGAATAAATTTGTCTTCGCTGGACTGGTAGTCTTTGGGACCGGCTCACTTCTGACCGGCATGGCGCCTAACCTTACCTGGATGCTGATTGCTCGGACCATCCAAAGCGTTGGCGCCGCAGCCATCATTCCAACCAGCATGGTCATTGGCTTAGACCTTAGCTCCATGGCCAACCGTAACCGTGTCGTGGCCGCTCTGGCAGGTGTTCAAGGGCTGGCCGTTGCCTTAGGACCAACCATCGGCGGCATCGTCGCTCAATACTTTGGCTGGCGGTGGGTCTTCTTCATCAACGTGCCCTTGGTTGTCCTGGACTTACTGGTGTTTGGCTTCGTCTTACCCCTCCGCCACGAAAAAACGACCCACGTTAAAATTGATTGGCTTGGCGCCGCTCTCAGCATGATCATGCTCTTCAGTCTCTCGTTGGGCTTGATCAAGGGAAATGATTGGGGCTGGCAGTCTCCCGTCATTCTCAGTCTATTTGCTCTCGCCTTCATCAGTTTTCTTCTTTTCCTTTTCTGGGAACGTCACACGAAAGTGCCAATGGTCGACCTACAACTGTTCCGGAGCCGAAACTTTAATGGTTCAAGCCTGGCATTGGTCCTCTGCAATTTTTTCTTAGGTGGCATGGCCGTGCTCTTACCCACATTTCTAACGCGGGTTCACGGCACTAGCGAGCTCAAGGCCGCGCTTCTAATGACACCCTACTCGGTCACCGTAATGATTACGGTCATCTTGACCTCACTCGTGATCAAGCGCATCAATAACAAAGTCATTGTCGCCGTTGGTTTCCTCTTGATGGGCGTGAGCTACCTACTGCTGAGCACCGTTCCCATGGGGTCAAACTACCACCAGCTGATTCTCGCAGACGTTCTATTGGGCCTAGGCTATGGCTTAGTCGCCGCAACGGCTAATATTCTAGCGGTAGCCGACTTCCACGGTTCACGGTTAACCAGCTCGCAAAGCGTCGCAAACGTTCTGCGGCAAGTGGGGATGGTCCTGGCGATTGCAGTCTTCACGACCCTGCTGACCAGCAACGTGACCCAAGCAAAGCGAAACACGTTAGCCGATGCTCAGACGCAAGTGAGTCGATTGGCCAACGTCACCACTGCCCAGAAAAACACGTTGACTCGTAAGCTACGGCGGAAGCTCAATCCGAACAGCACCACCGTGACCGCGACGGCCGCAACTGTGACGTCTCCAACCGTGACTATCTCAGCGGCAACCCGCCAACAGAAGGCAACGATGGCCTATCGCCAAGCCATCCAGCAACTCGCCACAGTCAAACAAGTTTCCCCGTCCCTGATTCCCCAGGTCACGAAGCAGCAGATTCACCACACCATTACGCTAGCCGTTAACCGCAAGATCACCCAAAAAGTCCAGCAACTTAATCAGGAGCTGGCTAATCTAGTCCACACGGTTCGGCAGGCGCTGAAGCACCATTTGAATCACGCTTTCCTAAATGTCTTTGGTAGCCTAAGCTGGTTACCGTTTGCAGCCCTGCTGATTGTGCCAGTTTTCAAGTTCCGCCGTGAAGATTAAAAGAAAATAAAGGTGTCCATCCTCTCAAGAAATTCCGAGAAGATGGACACCTTTGTCTGGTAGTTAACCACCGACGTTTCAAATAACATTAGTTGTAATCACGTTAATAATTGTGGTCTAAGATCTTTAGCCCCACTAGTCCACTCGTTGCCCAATCGCAAACGCGTAGAACTTTTCGGCATTCGGACCATTATCAATAGAAGGTTTTCCCTTAACATTTTCCTCGATGTTTAAGCCAATTTCATAGTTCTTAAGTTTTTCCAGTTTGGCAGCCGTATAGCCGTAATCGTTGGCCAGAATCTGTTTAACCTTTTTGACTCGCTTCGTCGTGCTGACGGCGTTACTCGTTGCCAGATAGTCGGTCACCTTAGGGAAATAGGTCACGTGCTGATACTTATTTGGCTTCAGCACGCTCTTCTTAACCATTGGCAGGGCTGGATCCTCGTTACCCAGTTTCTGTCCAAATTCGTACGCCGCAATATTGGTTAAATCGTAGGTTAATTTCATATTGGGTAATGATTTCGCTATCGCCCGAGTAATCCCCTGAGTTGGCGAGAGCTTGAGGTAGTCTTGGTAGTCCCGATTGTTCGTGAACCAGCCCATTGGCACGTAACGACTTTTCAGCCGGTCCAGCGCTAACCCCTGCGTCACATACCCCCGCCAAACGTAGCCGGCCGTCGCCTTCGGATGAGCCTTGGTCCCGCCCGCAACGAGGTAGTAGTAAACTGCTTTCGTCTGACCGTGCTTTAAGACCACGGTTGAGGCCCGAGAAAAGGTCGTATTCGGTCTATCCGTCAAGTAACCGTGCCGTTTCGTGTGTTTCTTATTCCACATCACAACTTTCTTATTAGGATATTTCGCCCGATAAGTTGGCCGCTGAGTCGGCCACTTTTCTGAAATCACCGTGTACTTCTGCGAAGCCTGCGCGGTCGGCGCCGAAGCTAGCCCCAGTGCCACGCCGACGGTTAATCCCAGGACAATCCCGACCGCTTGTCGTAATTTCATGGTTTCCACCCCTTTGGCACCATCATATCATGGATCGCCGTTTTTTTGAAGCGCTTACAAAACAATATAGTGATCACCTCGTAGACTCACTCGGTGCCTCCTAACAGCTGTTGTGGCGACAGGCTTCTGGTCTGCTTAAAAAGTGTGTAAGCCTGCTCTGGCGATGACACGGGCTCCTGCCCTAACCAATTACCCACAAAATCAAGAATACCTTGTGCCACCAATTCGCGCGCGATAGCTGGTGAAATGGGCGAGGCCGTGGCTGGACCAATGACGGTCAAAATCAGCGTCTTGACCCGCCCACGCAACTGCGAAGCCGGGCTATTTAACAGAACCACGGCCAACTGCCGCTGACGGTACAGGTAGGTGAACAACTGCCCAAAGGCATCCGTCGTAGTTGCCCCCGTCCCTGGCTTTGGATACCGCTGAAAAATCTCCTGGACCTGCGTCACTAGGTCATTTTCTAAATGAGTTAACAGGTCGTACTTGTCTAAGTAATGGAGGTAAAAGGTCCCCCGGTTGATTTGCGCTGCCTGACTCAACCGCTGAACAGTCAGCCGATCAAACCCAACCGTCGTCACCAATTGAATAAATGTCCGCTGAATCTTGACCTCCGTGGCTAATCTTTTCGCATCCGTCTCCATGACGCACCTCCCTGAACAGATTGTTTAGTTGGCTTCCATTAAAAAGCTTTTGAACGTCACAGTCAATCAACATCACCGGCCACAGTGTCGCTGGTTAAGTCAGCTGATTTGATAAGGTTCCGCAAAGAAACGACAGTCACCCGCTGGTCTGAGCAACTCAACAATTGACACCAAAGTGTTTATTGTCTGAACCATTTCGTGCTGTTATGCTAGCCCCGTTCAATCAACAAGCTGCTAATTTGAAAGGGGCGGTTGCTCATGCTCAAAGCCGAATGGACCTACCTACGCCAACACAAAATGATGTTGGTCGTCTTGTTAATGATTGCGTTGATTCCCGCAATTTACTGTTACTTTTACCTCTCCTCTATGTGGAACACGTACGGCCACTCAGCTGATATCCCGGTTGCCGTGGTCAATCACGACCAGCCCGTTACCGATCAGGGGCACCGCGTCGCTATTGGCCAGCAGCTGACCCGTAACCTGGACAAATCCACGGCGTTAGACTTTCACCACTTGAGTGCTACCACGGCACAACGTCGACTCAAAGCTGGCAAGCTCTATCTGGTCGTCACGATTCCAGCCAGTTTCTCCCGCAACGCGACAACCCTTCTGACTGACACGCCCCACCAACTTCAGCTACACTATGATCTGAACTCAGGCGCCAACTTCATCGTTTCTAAAATGACGACCGGTGCGGCTAACGCCATCACGACGAAAGTTAGCCACAACGTCACGCAGTTGGAGACCCAGGTGCTGTTGCAGGCGCTTCGCGGGGCTACTGCCGGAATGACACGGGCAGCCGCCGGGAGCCAACAGCTCACTAGCGGTACCCAACGCCTACAAGCCGGCAATCGTCAACTACAAACCGCTACACAAGCGGCCAAACAACCCGCCCTGACTGCTGAACTAACTGCCACGCAACAAGGCCTGACGCAGCTTCAAACCGGTAGCCAATCGCTAGGAACTAGCTTGGCTGTTGGAGGTCAACGGCTGGCGACCCTGGCAACCCGGCCCGCTAACGCTCGGGTCCTCGCTCAACCCGTAATTGCTCACAGCCATGATGTAGCGAGTGTACCCAACAACGGCACTGGTATGGCGCCATTTGCGATTGCCATCGGGCTCTACGTCGGTGGCATTGCCCTCGGTACCATGTACGACGGCCGCCGAACCTACCGTCGGCCACGTAACGCCCTCACCTGGTGGGCCAGCAAGGCCGTCATCATCGGTATGGTCGCCCTGGGGCAAAGTGGTCTGCTCTACGCGACCCTGCGCCAGGCCAACACTTTAACCGTCCAGTCCCGCCTGATGCTCTTCAGCGCCATTCTCATCGGGTCGCTGCTCTTTCTATCCCTCATTTTCTGCTTACGACTCCTACTAGGCGGCTTCGGAACCTGGCTGATTTCCATCGTCCTGGTCCTGCAGCTGGCCAGTTCCGGTGGTCTTTACCCGCTCCCCTTAGTGAGTCCGCTGGCCCAAGCCCTCAATCCCTGGTTACCGATGACCTACCTGATTCAGGTGCTACGGGCGGCCATTTCCACCAATCTGGCTTTACCTGGCGCCTGGTGGACGATGTTGCTGATGATCATCGGGTTAAATGGCCTGATCATTGCCCGTTTCCAGTTGGATTTGAAACGAAACGCACTCGCTGACTGAATTGAGAGTGGGACAAAAGGCGGTTAGCCGGCGAGCATTAAGGCTGATAACCGAATAATCCTGGTTTTGGGATTGTTTGGTTATCAGTTTTAAGCGGAACCGGCTGCCTTTTGTCGCACGTTTCGACCATATAAACTAGCATAGAAAAAGGGCCTGGGCATTTTTGTCGGCCCCAGCGCTAACCACAAATCCCCGAAAAACTGTGATGTTTCTTTGACCAAGTCCTTACGATTTTCCTAAAGGACCCAAGAAACCTTAAAACTCCGGTCAAAGTTCCCCGTAACTGTGAATTCTGTTGTAGTCTAGGAACAGGTTAACGGACACGACAGACACACAAAAATTCACGGAGGTGGTTCGATGCGTTGGGAACCCTTATTACTCATTATCTTAATGGCTGGACTAAGCGGCCTGCTCATCGTCGCAACCGGTGGTAAACATCGCTGGTTCGCCCTCTTAGTGCTAAGCTACTTAACGGGTTTAGCTGCAATTCTTTTCACCCCGATTTCATTTGATGGTACTGGCATCTACATCATGCCGATTGGCATCGGGCGGGTCAATCTGACCAACCTAGACGTCTTCAACCTCGGCTTCTTGGAAAATATCATCTTAACGATTCCACTGGGGCTCCTGCTAAAATGGGCGCTCCCCAAGCTGTCCCTCTTCGGCGTCGGCTTCTGCGGGCTCTTCGTTGGAGGCAGCGTCGAGACCATCCAATACGTGCTCTCCCACCACTGGCTGATCAACCGGAGCAGCGACATCAACGACGTCCTGGCCAATGCACTGGGCATCGTCATCGGTGGCCTGGCTGTCGCCGCCTTTTACCGCCTCACGGCCAGTCACCGGCAACGTCCGGAACGAGTTGCGGCTTAATACCCGTAACCACCTGAATTCTAACCCATTTATGAACACGCAAAAAGAGGCTGTGACATAACTAGCCTCTGTAGAACAAAAATAAGGCACGAAACCGAACTTTGGTTTCGTGCCTTATTTCCATGCTCTTGATTCTCAAGCCGTCTTCTCCTGGTGGAGACTAACTTGAGGATATTCAATGCTAGAACGAGGATTCCAGTTT
>NZ_BOLN01000019.1 GCF_016861655.1 Levilactobacillus lanxiensis
AAATCCTGGCAGCACTTGAGCTTATTAATCAACGACCATTAAAAATCCATCATCAACAGACTGCCATTGAAAGTTTCCGGGCTTGTTCGGATTAAACTTGTAATTTGCCACACAAAGAAATAAAGGAATTGGTCATCAACTTCTGATTTTTGCCGAAAAATATGCGCGAAACAATAATTGCAAGTGTCTTGAAATTGGAACTGGTACAACTAGTTTTGGACAACTTTATCTTTATCAAAAATGTGGTTTCCGGGTTGTTGGTGTTGATCAAAACTTCTTTACAATTCACTATGATAAAGAGATTACTGAAAATGGTCTTGTTTTAAAAGACATGATACGTTTGAGGAAAGTTCTAAAATAAGTCTTGTTTCTCTTATAGGGTCCATAAGTCCCAAATAGCCCCTCGAAAACATTGAAAGAATAACCCCCAATATCTATAATATAGATGTTGGGGGTTATTTATTTTCATATTATAAAAACAACTCCTTCTATTTGTCATTTTTTCGATACCTTTTAGCACGATTTTGACCAGGAAATAAACGATCATGCGATCCGACTCGAATGCCAATTAAGACTAGTTCATCTTTATCAATCGTATAAACCACCAGGACATCGTTAGTTTCGCTTGGTGTTTTGTTTTTCGGGGTATCTCGTAAGTGAAATTCATTATAACCGCTCATTCGCCGATTAAGCTCATGATCTTCAAATTCTGCTGGTAATTGTTGTTGCTCAAGCAACAGATCAATGGCTGCTCGAACTTCATCAATAATAGATTTGTCTAAACTGGCTAACCGTTTTAGATCAGCATTAAAGGTTGCACGTGGTTTAAATCTTAGTTTTTTCATTATTTAAACTGACCCCAATAATCATCATTTGATTCAACAATTTCATCATCAGGTAAAACATGGCGTTTAATTAACTGATCACGCGCAATTGCATATTCTAATGAACCTTCTTTCGCTTTTAATGCTCTTTCTAGCCAGTCCATTTTTTCTTGTGAAACGATGGCCACTGCGCGACTGTTTGAACGAGCAATATAAACGGTTTCATCTTCGTCATTAACTTGATCTAAATATTTTTTTAGATTAGCGCGAAAGTCGCTCTGTGTTAGTGCTAATGTCATATTTACCACCCTTTCATTGTACTTAATATTGTACTTTAAATTGTACTTAATATTGTACTTTAAATTGTACTAAAAATCAATTTTTTAAGGAGCTAAAACTATGCAACAAATTGTCTTACCTATCAAAGATTCAAATGTTCTCAAAGAGGTGCAAGATACCTTACTCAACAGCTTTAAAGCTGGCCGGCGTAACTATACAGTTTTTCAAGTTGGCAAAGCGACTCTGCTGCGTGTGAGCGACGTCATGAAGCTTCGTTGGGCAGATGTCTTTAACGAGAACGGCACCGTGCGTCAGAATGCGTTTATCCACGACCAAAAGACCGGTAAAGCGAACCTGCTCTACTTAAAACCCGTGCAAGCTAATTTATTGGCTTATCAAGCTTGGTTACAAGACAATCATTTGGTTTCTGACTGGTTGTTTCCCTCGATTCAGCACCCTGATCGACATATCACGGAAAAACAGTTCTACAAAATTATGGCTAAGACGGGCGATTTACTCGGCATTAATTATCTTGGTACTCATACCATGCGTAAAACCGGCGCTTATCGGGTCTACACGCAGTCTAATTATAATATTGGTTTAGTCATGCACTTATTAAATCATTCCAGCGAGGCCATGACTTTAGCTTATTTAGGCTTGGATCAAGCCAGTCAAGAAACCATGCTCGATCAAATTGATTTTGGTTGATATTAAGCGAGCTATTGCAGCAATTATTCTCTATAATACATTGATAGATAAGCTGAGAAAACAGGAGGCTAAGTATGCGACTTTGGCATGAGCAACTCATTAATAAACTTCCTCGCCAGCAACTACTAGGGCAGCATCGAGAACTTGCTGCTCTAAGAGGCAATGGCTGGGGTAAAAAACATGCAACTGTTAATTATGTATTCAAGCACTCGCCATATAAACTCTATCAATTTCACTTACTGGTACTGCATGAAATGCAGCACCGCGGATATCACCCCAATAAAAACTGGTTTAATCCGCTTTACCGCGGTATTCATTGTGATCCATATATAATTTTGAAAGAATGCCCGATCACTAACCCAATTTATCCAGAGCATAATGACGCATATTTGAAAGAATGTTTAGCTAATTTAGCCAGCAAAGGGATTATTTTATAAAGCAAAAAAATGAGTCTCGTACTCGAGGCTCTTTTTTATATTTAGTTAATAATTCATATTAAAATTAAGGTATAGCCTCTAGTTCATATTTTTTATAGTTTACAATTCGTTAACATAGCAAATGATTTTTTTAGTTTTGAATTTATGAGTTTGATTTTGTTGTCGCCAACGGCGGCTTCTAATACAGGTTCTAATCATTTTGGTATAACATAGAATAAATTCTATGTGTAAGTGCGCATTGACCTCGTTTCACTCAGTCTGCTGATTCCTATAAAAACAATTTCTGCTGTTGTTGAATTGACTGTATCTTTAATACAATTTATGTTTGCACCTAACTAAGATTGTTATGTTTTAAATACTTAAAAAGTGTTACGAATTACGCTGTTTTAAGCCCAAACTTTTTAATTGTTTTGTGCAGAGAAACTTTATAAGCTTGGTAACAAATTTTGAATAACAGTACTGTAAAATCTGTAAATCTAAACTGAAAGCATTATTTTGATATTAGGAGTAATCAAGATGGACGAAAAGAAAGTATTAAACCCAATTGATGAAATGCTTGTTGATCCTTGGCAAGTTGATATTCAAGAATTGTTTGAAGCTTTTGTTAATGAACCTGATGAGATCAAACAGAATTTGTATAATTTCTTGTACACTTACGTTTTGCAAAAAAGACAAGAAGATATTATTAATCGACCAGGATTTGTAATTTAGCCCTCTAAAAGCTCGCTGAGGGCTTTTTATTTTGTTTTGGCATAATTATATGTAAATAAGCTTAAAATTGCCGAGAATTGAAAATAAAGGCCTTAAAAGGGACGTAGCAGTTAAATTCTTATTATGTTTTAGATAAACTAAGTGTTTGCTGTCAATGGTAGCGGACGAGCAAAGCGTGGGAGCATAAGGAATTGACAGCTCTTAACCAGTCTTAACACTGAATTGGCGAAAGCTAAAGTTTCTATAAAACTTTGCTTTCCTGCCTAACGGCGAGTGAAAAAACGGTCAAGCTGGTTCAGCTTGGACGGGGTGCGGGGCGTCAGCGCCCGTGTAAATGTGGCTTGCCACACCTTTATGGCAACGAACGGAGTGAGGCGCAAAGAGCGTAGCGAATGGAGTTTAATGTGAGCCGGTTTTTGGCTCACTCCTTTGTATTTTTGATTTTAGGTTTTGATCTCGTACGTGGTGCCTCTTTTATAATCTCTTTTATAAACCTCTTTTAAACCTCTTTTAGACCCCTCTTTAGCCTTACTCTCCCAAGACGTACAGGGGTTTATAGATAGAGTTTTGTCTGTTTATAGATAGAGTTTTGTCTGTTTATAGATAGAGTTTTGTCTGTTTATAGATAGAGTTTTGTCTGTTTATAGATAGAGTTTTGTGGTATTGTATATTCATAAAAACGTGTTTATTAAAAGAGGTGCTTCATTTGAGTAATGAAATTGTTAAATATGATCCAGAATTAAATACAATCCCACTTCGAAAATTCACTCCTGTTGAAATGAATTTATTCTTCTCAATAGTTTCTAGAATGCGTGACAAAGGTGACGAAACTGTAAGGTTTTCATTTGATCAATTAAAAGAATTAAGTGCATATAAACCTACAGCAAATAACCGATTTATTGACGATATTGAAAGTACTTATCAAAAAATTTTAGGCTTACGCTTTGGAAGGCGTAGTAAAGATGGGCTGCATCGTGAATTTTTTGTTATGTTTACCGAATTTGAGATAAACGGCCATGCTGATGATCCTTATGTTGATATTAAAATTTACCCCAAAGCTATAAAATTATTGAATGAGCTGGAAAGTTGGGTTCGTTATGCTTTATCAGAATTCAGAGATTTAAAAAGCAGCTACGCAAAAACCATGTTCCGTTTACTAAAACAATTTAGGACTACTGGGTACGCTTACTTTTCAGTTGCGGACTTTAACGAGCTATTAGATGTCCCTAAAAGCTATAAAAGTAGCAATATAAATCAATCCGTTTTAAAACCCATCAAAGAGGAACTTACACCTCTTTTTAGAGGCCTAACTGTTCGAAAAAAATATGGTAAAGGCCGCGGGAAACCAGTGATTGGGTATTCCTTTACTTGGAAGTCTGAAAAGAAAGACGCTAATGACTTCTCACAAGGTCAAATTCAAGATGAACGTCAAAAACTCTTTAACATTCAGCATAATGGTGAATTAACAGAGCAGGAAAAATGGCGCGCCATTGACAAGGTTAAAGGGTTAACTTTAGGCTCTACTGAGAAGCAAGCATTGGCTGATAAACAGGCCGAGCACGATAAAAAAATAAGAGATCAAGCAAGACAAGAAGCACTTGCTGAACTCCGAAAGGGGTTTGGAAATCATGCCTAAAACTATTAGAGAACTTGCTGATGAATTAAAGGTCTCCAAACAAGCCATTCAATATCACTACCAAAGACTACCAGCAAAAAAGCAATAAAAAGATAGTCGGGGTGCAAACATGATTAGCACTACAGCTGAGATGATTATTAGAGACAAGATAGCAAAGCCTTTGGTCTCAAAGAGCCAACAAACAGGTAGGAAACAGATACCAAAGACTAGCAAAGAAAATAATGAGCTAATTGCTACTCTAAGAAGAGAAATAGAAGATTTAAAGTTTCAACGTGACAAACAGCTTGCTACCAAGGATCAGCAAATAAGTAGTAAAGACCGACAAATAGATCATCTAACAAAATTGATAGATCAGCAGCAACGATTACAGTTGACGCCTTATTTGGTGGTCATTCAACCAACTATAACCAACAGTCGGTGCCACTTATTCGCCCAGAAGAATTTGCTACCTTACAACAGCCAGTTTTATATGCCTACAAGCTAGGCGTTTCACAAGTTGATAAAGCTTTTTGGTTTAAAGATGCACGTATGAAAGCAATGGTAGAAAACTAAGGAGTTTAAATAAAAAACATCGTTGCGCACATTATTGTGGTAACATTGTTCGCAATGAAGGAGTAATTTAGCATGAAGCTTTATTCTATGAAGGATATTGCAGAGGAAATCGGCAAAGACAAATCCAATGTTTATCGTTATATAAAGAAAAACAATATTGCGCACACTGATGTAAAAGAACGTACATTATTGTTTAACGCAACGCAAAAAAACTCCATTGTAAAAGGCATGGCAAGCAATCCAAACAATGACGTTGCGCAACGGTCGCAACATGCCCAGCATAATGAATATCATAGCGAAACAGATAATAATACTGATCAAATTATTGCTGCTATGCAGGATAATATTAAGAATTTAAAAGAGCAAAATGCCTTGCTAGCTAAACAGTTGGAAAGCAAGGATAAACAACTTGATGAGGCACAAAAGCTAATTGATCAGCAACAACAGTTAAACCTATCAACACAGCGTCTTTTAACACAACAAAATGAGCCGCAGGAAGTTAAGCAACAAACACAAACTAAGCAAAAAAGTACTGCACAGGCACAACAGTCAGAAGAAAATAGTGATGATCAAAAAAAGGCTTCAAAGAAGGGGTTCTTTAAGCGCTTATTTGATAACTAAAGGTACATGTTCATATGACACACAACTATTTTGTTTTTAGATTTGGCAAATTACAAGTTTAATCCGAACAAGCCCAGAAACTTTCAATGGCAGTCTGTTGATGATGGATTTTTAATGGTCGTTGATTAATAAGCTCAAGTGCTGCCAGGATTT
>NZ_BOLN01000020.1 GCF_016861655.1 Levilactobacillus lanxiensis
TCAGCAGATCAAGGGCCAACTAATACAAGTTCCGACAATAACGCTTTGACTACTGAAGTATCTGATTCATCAAAGGATTCTGCAGATATCAATGATACTATCATCAACGATGGCAACGCTAATAACAATTCTCAAACAGCCGCAATTTCTAACGACGACACTACACCGTTCTCAACTTTCATGGTAATTGGTGGCAGTGGATTATCTTGGCATTTACAGAGCACTAAGAAATTCAACAATTTGACTGTATCACAATTTTTAACTCAACTTGGAGGTGAATACCTGCATTATGGTCAAGACTCCCTGGGGAATGCTCTAATTAAAAAGGGGGTACATGGGCATGCCTGGTACACTGCTTCTCGCTACACCGCAAAAAACGCGGGACATGTATATCTCAAAGTAGTAACCAAGGCGTACAGTAATTCATCTAGAACTCACTTAACTGGAACGGTTGAAGAACAATGGAAAGCTTAATAATTAGAATCACCAAAAATCTTAAAATAACGAAACGTAATTTGCTGTTATCTGGTTTAGCGATGTCCGTCTTCTTTATCATTTTTTTAGTGTTAAATTGGATTCATATTGATAAGATTCATCTTAATCCGCTAAATCAATTCAGTGTAGGCGCTACACTGAACGCATTTGAAGATCTTATTCTTGTAATAGCTGGATATCTTGTCGTCTCAGTTATTCCTCATATGATTTTTACAAAGCTTTTGTTATTTATCGAAGTAACAATGATGCTTGGAGGAATAAGTTATACTATTCTAGCCCTTTCTTCAGGGAATCTGCTTACCTGCATATTGCGTTTAATTCGCCAACTCGATTACATCATTTTAATCTATATGCTCTCACTGGTTTCCATTCAAACCATTTACAACAATAGATTCCAAAATTATGATAACTATTTTATTAGATGGTGCTCTTCTCTAAACGCTTCTTTATCCAAAAAATGGATAAAACTAGTGTTTCTTGTCTTAGTATATTGGGTAACATCAACCCTAACCTTACCCTATTAAGTTACTAGTCTGGTAAAAAGTTATTTTATTTGAGAAGTTAAAAAAACCTTTTGCCACTAAGTAAAGTGGTGTTGTCACAATTGCGGGCAACATACACTATAGTGGCAGATTGAACAGCTACCATACGAAAAAGGTCATATTTGCGAAAAGCAAATATGGCTCTTTTTTGTCTCAAAAGCCGACAATTTGCGAAAAGCAAACTGTCAGCTTTTGAGACTTTTTTGGGCTACCTTTTGGGAACAAAAAGGTAGGGTGTCCGGTTTGGGTTTTGGGTCTGACTTTGGGGGTCAAGGGGGAGCGTCAGCAGCCCCCTTGCAAGTGCGAAGTGTGGTCAAATTGCGTCAGCGATTTGTCTACACTTTGCCCCGCTTGCCATACCCTAAAAGCCGAGTTAGTATAAACATGACCGAATAGGGAGTATTTATCCTTAGTCGGCTATGAAAGTAAGCGAGTGAATAACGAGTTTAATTGAATTTCTTTAGGGGTGCTTTTATGTCTGAAACTAAGCGCACACAAATCAATATCCGGCTTAGTGATACTGAATTAGAAAAGGTCAAACTATCCGCAGAAGTGCTTGGCTTATCTGTTGGCAAATATGCTAAGCAAGTTTTACTCAAATCAAAGCTGGTTAAGCCACAACTTCCAGCGCAATCGCAACAGGTCATGATTCGTAAGCTATCAGGCATGGCTAATAACCTGAATCAACTAACTAAATTGGCCCACGAATCTAAGGCTATCGATTCACACACAATTGACAGCTTACGACAAGAGGTGAACGCCTTATGGCAACAATTGGGAAAATAACCCAAGCCACCAGCGGTACAGCGGCCGTTAGGTATGCTGAGGGGAAAGAGAAGCTTAAAGCGTCAACCAAACAATTTCTCCTAAAAAGTGGGGTTGATAGCCATGTCGTTGACCAATTGCATGACCGTGCGGTCGTTAAAAGTGGCATGAACGTTGATCCTGAGTTTGCTAGTACGCAAATGAAAGCCACTAGAAGCGCTTTTGGGACGACTGGTAAAGAGACTGTTCGGGTCATTCAATCGTTCTCCACGTCTGACCTGAACCCAGCTAATCCAAAGGATTGGCAGAAAGCTAACGAAATCGGCTACCAGCTCGCTAGAAAAGCTTTTTCGGGCCATCAAGTCGCCATTTACACTCAGCTAGATGGTACCGGTCACAAGCTCCATAATCATATTGTCGTGAACATGCCTAACCTCAAGAATGGGAAAAAATATCATCAACATCACGACTGGCAACGTTTATCTGCCATCAGTGACGATATTTGCCGGGAACACGGCCTTTCGGTGATTGAGAGGTCTAAATCCCCACATGAACGGCGGACGATGGCTGAGCGCCAACTCAAAGCCAAAAATGAGTATGTTTGGAAAGATGATTTACGCGCCCACATTGATTCTGTTATGAAGAATACCTCTGTGAGCTCATATAAGGCGTTATCGGAGCGTTTAGCTGAATCTGGCATAATTACACACGAACGTGGAAAAAGTCTCTCATTCGAGTTCTTAGACGCTGAAAACAAGCACCGACGAGTTCGTGGCAAAACTTTAGGTGCAGATTACGAAAAGGAGCAAATTTTTAATGAGCTGGAGCGAAGAGATAAACAGCCAAGCCAATCAGCTTCAAATAGCCGAACTTCAACGCTTAGTCGAGCGTTTGAACAGCGAAAACAGCAGGCTGAACAACGAGAACGAAACGTTAAATCACGAGAACCAGCAACTTCTCAATCAGCTAAAGGTATTGAACGTCTTACAGTCGCAACTGGACAAACAGAGCAAGCTACTCGCAACTTGGGAACCGATTATAACCGCCAATACAACCGCAAACGACGATTTAGAGACCGAGTTACAAGATTTGCAAACTACGTACGCGGATTTACAGACGGCCTACATCGATTTGCAGAACAAGCTAAACAGCTAATCGCCGACAAGCATTTGTATCAGGACGTGGCGAGTCGTTTTAAAGCAGATATGGCACGCAAAGAGCAAAATCGACAAGCGGTAATTAAACAAGATTTGGCTAAACGAACCGCACCGAAACCACAAAAACAGCAACCAAGCCAAACTTACCATCACAACCGAGGGGGTCTCAAAAGATGAGCCAAAGCGAAGAGCTAGCCAAACAAATCCTGACCGCTTATGTCAACGGTCAAATTGATTTAACCAATGTCCCTGACTTACAAAAAATAGTCAAAGACGCGGCCGCGCAACAAATGGCGTTTACCTACAGCACGACTGATTTTCACGCCAAACAGGAAGAAGCCTTGAAACACGAACAGGCTTGGTATCACCAAGAGATTGACCGCATATTGAACGATAACTTGGCGAAAATCGACCCCCAACAGCTTCGGCATAGTATTACTAAACAATTGGAACAGCAACAAACGGAACTCCGTCAGCAACAAGCCAAATTAGAATCCATGCGCAAACAGCAATTCTGGCAAATGTTAATGCCTACACTAGCGGGGTTCGCAGTATGTTTGTTGCTCGTAACGATTATCTTCTTTCTGCTTGAAAGACTGGTATATCAAGGAATTTGGCAGGGCTGGGGGTTACACAAACTGTACGCTACCGTGATCGCAATCCAACCGCAACACCCGTATGGTGCCATTTTGCTTGGCCTTCTTGGCGTAATTATTCTTGCTGTCGCCATTATGGTCAGTTTCTTGTTGCTTGTGGAAGCTGTCGGACAATTAGGCGATTTTGAGCCGTCTAAGCTCTTGTTTTGGAAGAAACAGAAGAATACGCGCTGGTAGCGCTAAATGAGCTTAGAACGCAAAATAAGGCCTCCTAGCACTGTCTGGTTCTAGCCGCCGAGCGACAGTCGAGGCTTCTTCTGAGCCACGTCTTTTGATTCTATATCTTAGATATATATCTATGGCAATTGATAGCAGTAAATTTTTTGGGTTGGTTAAGCGGCTGTATCATTGCCATTTTTTTTTGAAATCAAAATTTTTTTACCCCCCTCGCGCGTCAGTAAGATACTTTCACGGATACTTTTAATTACTTTTAAATACTTTAGGGCGACAACAAATCCCGTCATGTCAAGGTCTACGGAGGTTAAAGAACACATTTTCCACGTTAAAAAACACATTTTCCACGTTAAAAAACACATTTTCCACGTTAAAAAACACATTTTCCACGTTAAAAAACACATCTACCATAAAAAAATGTTTTTGTATGTTTTAAATGATATAATGTTTTTTAAGGAAATGGGGAAATTAAATTGATTGAAAATAAAAAAGCTCAAAAAGCCCTAGACAAGTTGCTAAGTCGACAAGATTACTTAGTTGTACAAGGCAATGACCTTGCTAAGTCTTTTGGTGGACTCAAAGCTTTTGAGCAACGTGTCCTAGACTACTGTTTTAGCTTTGTCCAAGAAGATGACACTGCCAATAAAATTTATGAAGTGACTGCCATTGAGGTTATCAAGCATTTTGGCCTGAATACATCTGGAGACTCTTATGAGCGCATTGCAAGGGCGTTTAAAACATTGAACGAAAACACTGCCTTATATCTCCCTACAACACTAGCAAGTGGTGAGAAAGGGATCCTTATGACTCAATTGTTCGGTCGGATTGTCTTTGGTGAATCAGGTACAGTTCAGTTTAAATTCTCAGAAGACGCCGCACCGCTTGTTTTTGATCTTAAAAAGAACTTCTATAGTTTCCATCTCAGAGAACTTAGCCGTATTAACGGCAAGTACGGTCTTATTCTATTAAAATTATGGGAATCCTACCGACAAGGTGACGCTATTGTTACCACAATTAATGGTTCAACCGAGGATTGGCAAGGCTGGTTCTTAGGTAAGGGGCGCCGGGTTAGTGCTAGCAGGTTTTATACCAGCGTTCTAAAACGTGCCACAGAAGAGTTAGAAGAAAAACTTAATGCCGAGTGCACTCTAACCTCTCTAAAACATGGACGCAAAATAGTAGCATATCGACTCGAAATTCTTGATAGAAATAAAATGGTGAATTAGAAATTAAATACCACGCATGATGCTAGTTGAATTCCAGTAGTTCACGAATTTGTGTTGCAGATAGTATTAGCATGTGTTAGGTTAAAAGATAATTAGAAAATAATTAGATTGTTCTTATTTGGGAGGGGTATATATGAAAAATTTAGTAAAAATGAGTCTTTCATTAGTAGCTACTACTTTATTCTTAGGATTAACATTAGCCCATGCTTCAGCAGATCAAGGGCCAACTAATACAAGTTCCGACAATAACGCTTTGACTACTGAAGTATCTGATTCATCAAAGGA
>NZ_BOLN01000021.1 GCF_016861655.1 Levilactobacillus lanxiensis
TACCAAAAAGCTGGTTGAGGAAAATCCGAAGATTTTCCTCAACCAGCTTTCATTTTGGAGACTTATGTCACAGCCCCTTTTCATTTACATACAATTGATTATTCCACCTGATCCGCCGCAACAATCTTGGCGACCCGGTGTTCGTGAATAGCAATGTAGAGTAACAGGAGCAGTGCCAACCCAGCAGCCGAGTACAACACGGTGTTGCTGGCAATCCACCCAAATTTGGCAACCAGAATCCCAATCAGTGCGGTAGCCAAGGTTTCGCCGAAAATGTACTGGAAGAAGCCCATGAACCCGGTTGAGGACCCCACGGCAAACTTTGGCACAGCTTCGTTGACCATCAAGCCGACCAGGGTCAGTGGCGCGTAGATCAAGCTTCCCATGATCAGCAGGACCACGATGATAGCAATGTGGCTGGTACTGAAGAAATAGGTCGTCAGGCAAATCAATAACCCAATCACACAGCCGATGCAGACCAACGCCCGGCGGTCCTTTAACAGGTCGGAGATGGCCCCCATCAAGATAACACCCGGGACGGCGGCCAGTTCAAAGATACCGACCAACCATTTGGCAGTCCCAGGGTCGAAGCCCTTGAACTGGGTCAAATAACTAGGAATCCAACTCATGATCCCGTAACGCACCAGGTAAAGTGACATGGAGGTCAACGTGATGGCCCACACAATTTTGTTCGTTAAGATATATTTGACAAAAATCTGCCAGAGAGACAAGTCGGTCAGTTCAGCGGCCGTGGCTTTCCCATCATCCAACACAACCTCGTCACCGGTATGTTCGCCAACACTTGGGAGACCAACCGTAGCGGGCCGGTCAGCACCAGCAAACACGATAAAGATGGCAATAATAATGGAAACGACGGAGGCCGTGTAGAAGACGGCCGCAATCGAACCGGTAAACATCAACGTTGCCAGTTGCACAACGGCCACGCAGACGAACGCCCCGGCATTGTGCGCAGAGGACCAAACGGCGTAGACGGTCCCCCGCCATTTCTTCCCCCACCAGAGTTGAACGGTCCGTTGACAAGCAGCGGCGCCCATCCCTTGGGCCACAGACATCACCAGCATCAGAAACATCATCATATACAGGTTGCGCGTTGCACCCAACCCCAAATTTAAAATAGCTGAAACAAATAACCCAGTTGCTAAGTACCATTTGGGATTACTCTTGTCACTGAGCGCCCCCATGAATAATTTCGAAATCCCGTAGCCAATCCCAAAGCAGGACATGACCAGCCCGATATCGGCGGTGGTAAACCCATACGCCTTCATGATATCGTTCTGTTCCGTCGTGAAGATCAGCCGAATAATGTAGTAACCAATGTAACCAATACAAATTGAGAGCAAGACACCCGTCTGCCGCCAACGATAAGTTCCCTCGATTTTCTCAGCAGGAACCTTCACCTTAGCGTCTGGAGCTGGTTTCAGAAAAGAAAACATAAGCTCATCCCCTACGAAATTGTGTTAGTGAACATTTGTACAACTTCAATGTACACCGTGCCCATTATCACGTCAATGCAAACCCTTACATTTCTTTAGAAGTGACCCTTATTTTCGAAAGAAAGTTTGAGACCTAGCTAAGGGAACCAGTTGATTCAAGTACCTGCACATAATTGCATTAATTCGTGAGACCAGACCGTAAGCGTTGGACCTGAGGAGAACTCAGGTGGCCACTGGAAAGGCAATAAAAAGGGCCAGCAACAACCACTGGCCCGACGCATATTCAAATTAAGTAAATCCACGAATCATAGCTAGTTCCACTGAAAGTAAAACAAACTAAGCCCAAAACAACGACCAGTCCAATCGTTCTAAACCAGTGTCAGCCGGACGGACATTTCAAATGGACTCAGCCGTGGGATTTACTGGGCACAGCCCAGTAAATGGCGACTTTGAGACTCGGTCCGCAGAGGCTCAAAGCGAGCCCAGAGACCGCCCTTTGGCTCGGGGCGTCCTCCCCACCGCGTTCCGGTCCAATTTGAAATGTCCGGGAGGCGAAACAAAAACACTATTTAGAAAGTTTAGCCTGGTTCCGGCGGTTGCAGAGGAGAACGGCCCCCAATGCCACCAGCATCAAAGCCGTCACCGACCAGAACAATGATTGGTAACTGCCGTACTCAATGATCATCCCACCGTACAGCGGTCCCACGGCTCGGCCGAAGGAAATCGCCATATTATAAATCCCTTGGAATTTCCCTTTGTCATTGTCCCCCGCCAAGCCATCGATCCATGCTGGAATCCCTGGAAAACCGGTCATTTCACCCAAAGTTAAAATCACCATGGTAATCACGAACATTGCGTAACTTTTGGCAAAAACTAACAGCAGGAACGAGAGAATGAAAACTAGCGTGCCGACCCAGATCTGTGAGCTAAGTTTAAAGTCTGCAGCTAGCCGGTTTACAATGGGTTGGCCAAAGACAATCATCAAACCATTTAACGTCCACAACAGACTGTATTTTTCAAAGGAGATGCCCAGTCCGGTCATGTGCACGGAGATCACACTTTCCCATAAGGAATAACTCATGTAAAGGGCGAAGACCAGCGCGCTAATCAGCCAGATCAGATTAAGTTGCGCCGGCTTGTTCGGCCCCTTGGCATGCGCGTACGTCTTCTTTTCAATCTTGGCCCGGAAGTCAAAAATGAAGATCAACAGCAGCGCCAAATAACTGAGCGCTGCCACCCCGAAGACCAGCGTGACCCCGTGTTTCATCAGGACCCCGACCATCAGCGTGCCGATGACGACCCCTAAGTTCATCCCAATATAGAGGTAATTGAAAACTTTGCGGCTCTCCACCGACTTAACTGTAGCCGCAAAGGAATTCACGACCGTCATGACGATGCCGTCGCCCAGTCCAATGAACAGTAGCATGATGCCAAAGACCGGCCAGCCATGGAAAAAGATCAACAGCGTCATCGGGACAAAGGAACACAGCGTGCCCACGATTCCCGATAAAAACGGCGACCAATTGTCAAAGAGCCAGCCGCCCAGCCAATTTCCTAAAATCATACAGAGTGACATCCCCAGCAAGGCAATCCCTGCCAGCGTCAGTGTTTGGTGTAACTGATCGTGCATGTAGACCGTGGTCAACGGCCACATACACGCGGCCGCGGCGTTAAGGAGTAGCGTTGCCGCTACAATACCAGGCATACTCACTTCTCGTTTGGTTTTCCACATTTAGCGTCCCTCACTTATTTTCAATCTGTCTTCATTGTCGCACAGATAAAAAATTTCCGAAACTCTTACCCGTTCAAAATGGGATTAAACCGCTGTTTTATGAGCAAGTTGCTCATTTTTCGTAAAAATTTTTTTATCTTTTCGGCCAACTTGATTTGAGTCAAGTTCTTTTCCCCCGGCCGCCCGTATACTAAGTCATGTAATCAAGGCAAACGAAAAGCCGAAGGAGGTTTTCATTATGAGTAAAGTAACCATGAAGTTAGACGACCTGACCTGCCCCTCTTGCATGACCAAGATCGAAGGCGCGTTGAGCAAGAAAGACGGCGTGAAGAACGTCAAAGTCCTGTTCAATGCCAGCAAGGTCAAAGCCGAATTCGACGACGCCACCGTTTCCGCCGAAGATTTAGCGAACACCGTGACCGACTTAGGCTACGCCGTTCAAAGCAGTAAAGTTAAAGCTCTTTAACCCAATAGGAGGTTTTCAATTATGAGTAAAGTTACCATGAAGTTAGACGCATTGACCTGCCCCTCTTGCATGACCAAGATTGAAGGCGCGCTGAGTAAGAAGGACGGCGTGGAAAACGTCAAGGTCCTCTTCAACGCCAGCAAGATCAAAGCCGAATTCGACGACAGTGCCGTTACCGCTGAAAGCCTGGCGGACACCGTCACCGACCTCGGCTACGTCGTGAAGAGTTCAAAAGTCAAAGCCCTTTAATCCCTGACCCCTAAATTCGAAAGGAAGTTCATCTAATGACCACTACAACTATGAGTATCGAAGACCGTTACGCTGCCGAACAAGCCCAAACCGACCACGACCACCACGTCCCAACGGCCGGCGCCATGACCAACCACATTTTATCCAACCTGCACATCTCTATCGTTAAGTTCCACCAAGTTCGGTGGTCCGTCAAGGGTCCGTTGGCCTTAAGCGTTCGCCAGTTGTTAACCGGCTACATCGATACTTACCGCAAGCAGTTTGACGCCTTAGGTGAACTGCTCTTGGATGAGGGCGAAATCGTTTCGACCACGACCAAGGAATATCACGATTACAACATGCTGCAAGAAGGCGGCGACAAGAAGTACCTCAACGCCGAAGACCAAGTCAGTGAGCTGGTCCACGACGCCGATACCCACAATCTCTTCATCGACCGCGCCATTAAGCTCGCCGAAAAGGAAGAACGCCCAGCCCTGGCCAGCTTCTTAACAGACCTGCGCGGCACCAACAACCACATCATTCGTGAACTCCAAGCCGTTCTGGGCAATGACGCTCGGGATGGATTGGACGAAGAAGACGATGAGGATGACGAAGATTAGAGTGCGGAGCGAGCCACTTAGACTCTGAGCATTAACGTGGCAAAGGGAATATCCCCGAATTTGGGATATTTTCTTTGCCGGGTTAAGCGCAGGAGTCTGGCTCGCGTAGCACGTTTCAGAGGCCGCCAGCACCAGGATAGTTCCGCGAAGAACCAGAGCAACGAACTGAGACAGTTTGAACTGCCGTAAGCGCAGGGACCTGCCCCGCGTAGCACGTTTCGGAAGCCACCAGCACCGGGATAGTTCCGCGAAAAACTAGTCCACGAACCGAACAATGGCAAGTAGACTGTCTCCAAAACTAAACCGCCCCAAGCCAATATCACTCAGGACGACCACCCCTGCTGGCACCACCTTCCCCGTCACACATCACTCACCACCCATCAAATTTCACTTACACCAAGTCCCCCCCTGCGAGAAGAGGCTGTGACATAACTAGCCTCTGTAGAACAAAAATAAGGCACGAAACCGAACTTTGGTTTCGTGCCTTATTTCCATGCTCTTGATTCTCAAGCCGTCTTCTCCTGGTGGAGACTAACTTGAGGATATTCAATGCTAGAACGAGGATTCCAGTTT
>NZ_BOLN01000022.1 GCF_016861655.1 Levilactobacillus lanxiensis
TGAGAACACCACGTTTTTCAACTTGGTTAAGTCCTCGACCGATTAGTACTGGTCCGCTTCACGTCTCACAACGCTGCCACTTCCAGCCTATCTACCTGATCATCTCTCAGGGGTCTTACTTCCATATAGGAATGGGAAATCTCATCTTGAGGCGAGTTTCACACTTAGATGCTTTCAGCGTTTATCTCATCCATACATAGCTACCCAGCGATGCGCCTGGCGGCACAACTGGTACACCAGAGGTATGTCCATCCCGGTCCTCTCGTACTAAGGACAGCTCCTCTCAAATTTCCTACGCCCGCGACGGATAGGGACCGAACTGTCTCACGACGTTCTGAACCCAGCTCGCGTACCGCTTTAATGGGCGAACAGCCCAACCCTTGGGACCGACTACAGCCCCAGGATGCGATGAGCCGACATCGAGGTGCCAAACCTCCCCGTCGATGTGGACTCTTGGGGGAGATAAGCCTGTTATCCCCAGGGTAGCTTTTATCCGTTGAGCGATGGCCCTTCCATACGGTACCACCGGATCACTAAGCCCGACTTTCGTCCCTGCTCGACCTGTCTGTCTCGCAGTCAAGCTCTCTTCTGCCTTTACACTCAATGAATGATTTCCAACCATTCTGAGAGAACCTTTGGGCGCCTCCGTTACTTTTTAGGAGGCGACCGCCCCAGTCAAACTGCCTACCTGACACTGTCTCCCACCACGATAAGTGGTGCGGGTTAGAGTGTTCACACAGCGAGGGTCGTATCCCACCAGCGCCTCACTCGAAACTAGCGTTCCGAGTTCTACGGCTCCGACCTATCCTGTACAAGCTGTGTCAACACCCAATATCAAGCTACAGTAAAGCTCCATGGGGTCTTTCCGTCCTGTCGCGGGTAACCTGCATCTTCACAGGTAATATAATTTCACCGAGTCTCTTGTTGAGACAGTGCCCAGATCGTTACGCCTTTCGTGCGGGTCGGAACTTACCCGACAAGGAATTTCGCTACCTTAGGACCGTTATAGTTACGGCCGCCGTTTACTGGGGCTTCATTTCTGGGCTTCGCCGAAGCTAACTCATCCACTTAACCTTCCAGCACCGGGCAGGCGTCAGCCCCTATACGTCATCTTACGATTTTGCAGAAACCTGTGTTTTTGATAAACAGTCGCCTGGGCCTTTTCACTGCGGCTACACTTGCGTGTAGCACCCCTTCTCCCGAAGTTACGGGGTCATTTTGCCGAGTTCCTTAACAAGAGTTCACTCGCTCACCTTAGGATACTCTCCTCGACTACCTGTGTCGGTTTGCGGTACGGGTAATTAATTACTAACTAGAAGCTTTTCTCGGCAGTGTGACATCTGGCACTTCCCTACTAAAATTCGGTCCTCGTAACGCCTTGTCCTTAGCAATAAGCATTTAACTCATCACCAGACTTGACGCTTGAACGCACATTTCCAATCGTGCGCATACCATAGCCTGCTGCGTCCCTCCATCGTTCAAACATAATTAACTAGTACAGGAATATCAACCTGTTATCCATCGCCTACGCTTCTCAGCCTCGGCTTAGGTCCCGACTAACCCTGGGAGGACGAGCCTTCCCCAGGAAACCTTAGTCATTCGGTGGATCAGATTCTCACTGATCTTTCGCTACTCATACCGGCATTCTCACTTCTAAGCGCTCCACTAGTCCTTACGATCTAGCTTCATTGCCCTTAGAACGCTCTCCTATCACGTGACCTAATGGTCACATCCATAATTTCGGTAACATGCTTAGCCCCGGTAAATTTTCGGCGCAGGATCACTCGGCTAGTGAGCTATTACGCACTCTTTAAATGGTGGCTGCTTCTGAGCCAACATCCTAGCTGTCTATGCAACTCCACATCCTTTTCCACTCAGCATGTATTTAGGGACCTTAATTGATGGTCTGGGCTGTTCCCCTTTCGACGGTGGATCTTATCACTCATCGTCTGACTCCCGGATATAAATCAGTGGCATTCGGAGTTTATCTGAATTCAGTAACCCATGACGGGCCCCTAGTCCAAACAGTGGCTCTACCTCCACGATTCTTAATTCCGAGGCTAACCCTAAAGCTATTTCGGAGAGAACCAGCTATCTCCAAGTTCGTTTGGAATTTCACCGCTATCCACACCTCATCCCAGCATTTTTCAACATACACGGGTTCGGTCCTCCAGTGCGCTTTACCGCACCTTCAACCTGGACATGGATAGGTCACCTGGTTTCGGGTCTACATCAATTTACTGAAACGCCCGTTTCAGACTCGCTTTCGCTACGGCTCCGGTCTTTACACCTTAACCTTGCAAATTAACGTAACTCGCCGGTTCATTCTACAAAAGGCACGCTATCACCCATTAACGGGCTCTAACTAATTGTAGGCACATGGTTTCAGGAACTATTTCACTCCGCTTCCGCGGTGCTTTTCACCTTTCCCTCACGGTACTGGTTCACTATCGGTCACTAGGGAGTATTTAGCCTTGGGAGATGGTCCTCCCGGTTTCCGACCACGTTTCACGTGTGTGGCCGTACTCAGGATCCTGAACTGAGGGTCAACGATTTCATCTACGGGGGTATCACCCGCTATGCCACGCCTTCCCAGACGTTTCGATTATCATTGACTTTGGTAACTCAAATGTTCAGTCCTACAACCCCAACAAGCAAGCTTGTTGGTTTGGGCTATTCCCCGTTCGCTCGCCGCTACTTAGGGAATCGATTTTTCTTTCTATTCCTGTGGGTACTTAGATGTTTCAGTTCCCCACGTCTGCCTCAATTCAAGTATGTATTCCCTGAATTGTAATAGTCGGTTAAAACTACTGGGTTTCCCCATTCGGAAATCTCCGGATCAAAGCTTACGTACAGCTCCCCGAAGCATATCGGTGTTAGTCCCGTCCTTCATCGGCTCCTAGTACCAAGGCATCCACCATGCGCCCTTCATAACTTAACCTAACGATTACTTCGTAATCGTTGATTAATTGAGTATTAGCGATAAAAACTAATTAAAAACTCAAAAAAATTCGCAGTGTTCTCGGTTTAATTATTAATAAAAATAATTATTAGAAAATATTTGATAATATCTAGTTTTCAAAGAACAAGTTAGAGAGGTAAGCCCCTCAAAACTGACCATTGTTTCGACAAAGTATGTGTAGCCTCCGTATATTCCTTAGAAAGGAGGTGATCCAGCCGCAGGTTCTCCTACGGCTACCTTGTTACGACTTCACCCTAATCATCTGTCCCACCTTAGACGGCTGACTCCCGAAGGTTATCTCACCGGCTTTGGGTGTTACAAACTCTCATGGTGTGACGGGCGGTGTGTACAAGGCCCGGGAACGTATTCACCGCGGCATGCTGATCCGCGATTACTAGCGATTCCAACTTCATGTAGGCGAGTTGCAGCCTACAATCCGAACTGAGAACGGCTTTAAGAGATTAGCTTAGCCTCACGACTTCGCAACTCGTTGTACCGTCCATTGTAGCACGTGTGTAGCCCAGGTCATAAGGGGCATGATGATTTGACGTCATCCCCACCTTCCTCCGGTTTGTCACCGGCAGTCTCACCAGAGTGCCCAACTTAATGCTGGCAACTGATAATAAGGGTTGCGCTCGTTGCGGGACTTAACCCAACATCTCACGACACGAGCTGACGACAACCATGCACCACCTGTATCCATGTCCCCGAAGGGAACGTCCTATCTCTAGGATTTGCATAGTATGTCAAGACCTGGTAAGGTTCTTCGCGTAGCTTCGAATTAAACCACATGCTCCACCGCTTGTGCGGGCCCCCGTCAATTCCTTTGAGTTTCAACCTTGCGGTCGTACTCCCCAGGCGGAGTGCTTAATGCGTTAGCTGCGGCACTGAAGGGCGGAAACCCTCCAACACCTAGCACTCATCGTTTACGGCATGGACTACCAGGGTATCTAATCCTGTTCGCTACCCATGCTTTCGAGCCTCAGCGTCAGTTACAGACTAGACAGCCGCCTTCGCCACTGGTGTTCTTCCATATATCTACGCATTCCACCGCTACACATGGAGTTCCACTGTCCTCTTCTGCACTCAAGTTACCCAGTTTCCGATGCACTTCTCCGGTTAAGCCGAAGGCTTTCACATCAGACTTAAGAAACCGCCTGCGCTCGCTTTACGCCCAATAAATCCGGACAACGCTTGCCACCTACGTATTACCGCGGCTGCTGGCACGTAGTTAGCCGTGGCTTTCTGGTTAAATACCGTCAACTTCTGAACAGTTACTCTCAGAAGTGTTCTTCTTTAACAACAGAGTTTTACGAGCCGAAACCCTTCTTCACTCACGCGGCATTGCTCCATCAGACTTTCGTCCATTGTGGAAGATTCCCTACTGCTGCCTCCCGTAGGAGTTTGGGCCGTGTCTCAGTCCCAATGTGGCCGATTACCCTCTCAGGTCGGCTACGTATCATTGTCTTGGTGGGCCTTTACCTCACCAACTAACTAATACGCCGCGGGATCATCCAGAAGTGATAGCCGAAGCCACCTTTCAAACAAGAACCATGCGGTTCTTGTTGTTATACGGTATTAGCACCTGTTTCCAAGTGTTATCCCCTGCTTCTGGGCAGATTTCCCACGTGTTACTCACCAGTTCGCCACTCGCTTCAATGTTAAAATCAGTGCAAGCACGTCATTCAACGGAAGCTCGTTCGACTTGCATGTATTAGGCATGCCGCCAGCGTTCGTCCTGAGCCAGGATCAAACTCTCATCTTAAAGATGATGCTTGAATAGCTCATCGATTGTTGTTACTTTTTGTTATAAAAGCGAATTGACTTCGCAAATATTGTTTGGGTTTGATACCAAGTATCAAACCGCCCTACACATATTTGGTTTGTCGAAACAATGTTCAGTTTTCAAAGGTCTACCA
>NZ_BOLN01000023.1 GCF_016861655.1 Levilactobacillus lanxiensis
GGTTTGATACCAAGTATCAAACCGCCCTACACATATTTGGTTTGTCGAAACAATGTTCAGTTTTCAAAGGTCTACCAGTCATCTGCTCTCGCAGACAACTTAATTATCATATCATTTAACTGATTTGATGTCAACAAGAAGTTTTATTTAATCAACAACTTGTTAAATGTGCTTCCTAACGAAGCAGCTCAATCAATATACCATTTTGTTAGACTACTTGTCAACAAGCAATTTAACTTTTTAAATTAATGAGTCGCTGTCGTAAAAGACAACTTAGATAATATACCATGCGCATCATCTCACTGTCAACAAAAATCCCAAATTAATATCGATAACCTCACTATTCGTTTGTGGCGGCTCCAGGACCGTCCCTTGCTCTCCCCACATCACTGGCCAGAAGTCTCTTTTGGGTGGATGTCGCCGTGACGCTTGCCACCCTGTCTAATTTGCAACTCATATTTCCGGCCAAGCCTAAATCCGCCGTCTCGAAAAGATCACCGCACCGACCGTTACAAAGAATAACGCCCACACAAGACTGCCGACACTCAACTGCTGAATCGTCAAATGGGTCACGTTCTGCTGATAACTGGGATTGGCATACTCCTCCTGTAAGAATAACATGTTAAACGGATTCCATTTCATCACAGGCAATAACGACTTAAACGACTGCAATAACAAACTGGATACCCCTTCCCCCGTGAAACAGACACCCATACCAATAGCGATGGCCGCCGCATTGTTATGGCTACAGCTTGCCAGCAAGAAGACCAGTCCAATAATCATCATGCCACCATACATATCCAGCCCCGCATTAGTCACTAGATTAGCTAATAGCGATTGGTGATAGAGATACATGGTCTGCCAGTGTAGGCCCCGACCAGCACTAGTCTTGAGCAATAGTGTCATGAGGATGGCCAGCCCATGACCTAACACGCTATACCCGAGAACTAGGACATACTTCCCCACAAAGATTGTCCAGCGATGATTCACCTGCGTTGCCAACTGTTTGATCGTCCCATACTCGAATTCCATGGTCACACAGCTAGCGCCAATCACAATGATGAGCATCGTCAGCCATTGAAACCCGCCATACGCCGATGAAATATAAAATTTCTGATCACTGACTGATGCGCCGTGGGCCGTCATGGCCAATACGCCCATTAAAAACACTAAGATGACGGGGGCCAGCCACGCCATACGTTGATGTCTGAATTTAAAAATCTCCTGCTGAATTAATTGTCCCATGGTCTATGCCTTCCTCTCTGCCAATAAGCGCAACAAAACTGTCTCTAAATCTTCCCGGTGCTGGTTTATCTTTAAAATTTGAAGATGCGCGTCGAGAAGGGTCCGCAGCAAGGGCGTCAACGCAACCGGATTCGCCACGATTAGGTTGCTGCCCCGCTGTGTCACCGGATAGTCTGCCTGTAAAAGTACCTGCAACCCTCGGGCATTTTCCGTCGTCCGCACCACTAATGCTTGCCGCGCCGATTCATGAAGTTGTACCATCGTCCGTTGCAACAACACTTCTCCCTGATCAATTAAAATCACCGTATCAATGATCTTTTCCAGCTCACTCAAAATATGGCTGGAAATTAAAAATGTGGTCCCTTCCCCTGCCAACTGACCAATCAAATGGCGCAGTCGCTTAACCGACTGGGGGTCTAATCCATTCATCGGTTCGTCCAATATGACTAACCGTGGGCGATTCACCAGCGCCATGGCAATTCCCAGCTTTTGTTTCATGCCGAGTGAATACCGCTTGGCTGGCCGGTGAATATAGGTTTCCATTTGGAGGGCCTGCACCACCCACTTCATTTGTTCCACGGAAGTCGTCATCAGTTGCAAATGTTGCCAGCCAGTCAGAAATGGATAAATTGCTGGGTGTTCAATGAGCGCGCCTACCTGTTGGGTCACAACAGTATGGGTATTGACTGAAACGGGTTGTCCCAAAATCCGAACGTTGCCAGCATCCGTAGCTAGTAGTCCCAATAAGGCTTTCATAATGGTCGTCTTGCCCGCACCATTGGGCCCGACTAAGCCGACAACTTCACCAGTTGAAAATGCAAAATTCACATCACGTAAGACCACATGGCGACCGAACTTTTTCCGCAGCCCGGTTACCTGAATCATTTTCACTTGTCCATTTTGCACTGGACATCATCTCCTCTACTCCCTTTCAGCGTACCCGTTCAAATCCCCGAATGATACGGATGCTAGCGAGAATAGCTTGCTATTTCCAGACGATTCTCTATGATAGAGTCAATAGCAATTATCAAGGAAGTGAGGTGCCCCCATGGCATCGACAGAACTAGGCGCGCGTTTGAAAAAATTCCGACAAACGCAACAGCTGACCCAAACGGCACTGGCAGACCAACTACACGTCTCACGGCAGACCGTTTCCAGTTGGGAGACTGGCCGGAACCAACCGGACATCGCCACCATTACCCAATTAGCTACTCTATATGCCGTCCCAGTAGATAACCTCTTACAGGACACAGCAACCGCATCCGTAACGAAACCAGTTGTCCACCCAAACGCCAGCCTATTAGTCGTTCTCTTTGGCGTTCTCCTGGTGGAACGTGTCACCCAATTTTCAACGTTCCCTGCTCTTTACTGGATGGACTTTCTCATCCTCTTGCTGATTGGTCTTATGCTCAACTTGGGCATTGCCCGGCACTACCCGAACACTTGGACGAAGCGGATACATTGGATTGGCTTAACGGTATTTGCCGCACTCAGTCTCGGTAGTGGGAGTATCAACGCCTTTAACATGGGCTTTGGCCTAATGACGACCTGCCAATTCAGTGGCCTGGTCGTTATCATTGCATTGGTCAGAAAGTGCTGGCAATCGCGATCAACTAAGGTTACACAACGCTAGAGTGATCGTTATCTATAAGGACTACTGTAACTGCTCACAAAAAGGTAACGACCTTCCTGCATGGAAGTGCCGTTACCTTTTTAAATTGACTATTCTTCTAATCTTGTTTAGTGGGCCAGTACGGACTTTTGACAGTAATGTGTTCAATCATTATCAGCCATCGTCAATTTAGCTGCACATCACTATCAGAACTGGAACGTCCACAATCTAATTGTTATAAAATCTGAAAACGTCCCGTCAACTCAAGATTCCGGCCATGACTTACTGCGTTTTTGACTCGTTTGTACGTGTTCCCTAGTCCTAGATAGAAGTCGTGACCAGTAGCTTCAGGAAATCCTCCGAATCTATACATTCATTTTATTTCTGACGCGACGGTGTTGCCCGTCTTGCTTCCGCTGCGGTCATGCGCCAGTCCTCTTTTAAATTTCTGCACAAAAAAAGGAACCCATCACTGGGTTCCTTACGTTTGCGTGGCAACGTCCTATCCTCGCAGGGGGCGATCCCCCAACTACTATCGGCGTGCT
>NZ_BOLN01000024.1 GCF_016861655.1 Levilactobacillus lanxiensis
ACTCTGGGCGTTTTTACTTTCGTTCGAATTAATTATAGAATTTGCCACAAACAAAATTAATTGTGATATTATGAGCATGTAGCATATATTGATTGTTTTAACATCGATTTTATGTGTTGAGGAGGCTTTTTATGAAAAAACGAAAAATAACAGTTTTAAGCAGTTTTTGCTTGTTCGTAATAGGAATCAGCCTCATGTTTTTACTTCCAAGTACAGTGCTCGCAAAGTCAGAAGGAAAAGTGGTGAATGTAAAATTAACCACCGCATTAAAATTGCTCAAACAAAAGAAAAGAAAGATAACGTATGTCCTCTATGCTTCTAGATACTGCATTCATTGTCAAAAAATGAAAAAGATTTACCGACAAGCTATTGCTAAGCATCCTAACAAGGAAATCTTTAAAGTCGATTTAGCTAACGAACCTAATTCTAGCTATAAAAAATTAAAGGGACTGCATGTAAATGCTATACCAACTTTAATAAAATACAATGGCACCCATGAGGTTACACGTTTAGTTGGAGAATCCAAAATTTCAGTAGTAGACAAGTTCTTACAATAAGGGTTCCTTAAAAATTAGAGGAGTTGTTGATTATGAGTAAGGCAAAACATTTTAAAAAAATATTTATCGGACTACTAATGTGCTCAGTTACTGTATTACTTGGCTCGTTCTTATTCCCAATTAATGGTTCGGCTAAAACTAGAGTTGGATCTTATTACCATAATTTAAATACAGAGCTTAAATATTCAAACTTGAGTGCAAAGGTTTCGTCTTTGAGCTCAAGCAATGCACAGCAAGATGTTTCTAATTTAAATAAAAGTGAGAAAATAAATAACTATTTAAATAATATAAAAAAACGTGGTTATACCAATGACCAAGACGCAGTCACACCATATAATTATCGTGCAACATCCTCAGTAGATCCTTCTATATCAACGGATGTTGTTTATAATGTTTACAAAAATAATGACAAAAATACTACAATATTAACTCAAACGGTTGTTGATAAGAGCAATAATAAGGTTGTAAGCTTCTCTGCTGAGCAAGGTACTACTAAGAGCACATCACCAAAAACCGAATTTTCCGCCTCAAACAATGAACTGAATCAAATTAATATTCTGGCGAAAAAAAAGACAAAGCATTTTAAATTTCATGGCAAAGAATTTTCATGCGGTATGGCTGGTGTGTTAGCTTGTGGTTCCTATTGTGCAGTTTGGGCTGCCGTAAATGGCATCGCAGGTTTAGCTTGCGCTGTCGTGTGTGGCGCTGCATCAGAAGGTGCATGTGCAATGAATCATTAATAAGAGGCAATTTTTATGAAAAAATATGAGAAAAATTTACTCTTTTACACGACTAAAAGTTTACCCATTTCGGGAATAATTGTTTCTGCAGGTGCTCTATTATATTTTGTTATTTATCAAAATAACTATACATGCGCAGCTGTTTTATATTCATTTATTCCGTTAATTGGCACTGTTCTAATTGCATTACCTTTCTGGATCCTTGTATATCGAATTAAGAAAGGTAATTCTCATTGATAAATAAAACCTATCTAAAGGGCAAATTCTATAATTAATCCGAACAAAAATAAAAAAAGGCCCAAAGC